>JALOBN010000001.1:158012-209109 GCA_023228245.1 Candidatus Pacearchaeota archaeon | reverse complement strand
TCATCATCTTCCGATTCATCATCTTCCGATTCATCATCGTCTGGCGAACCTAAATTACTTGGAGTTTCCAGAAGGTCTTCTAGCGCAGTCAGTGTAGCCTGGAAAGCCTGAACCTGCTTGATAGCATTCTCGATCTGTGCAAGCGGTGCGCCGGTCTTCTGTGAGATGTATGTAGCATTGAAGTCATTAGCATCGAGCAATGACACAATTGTCTTAGCTCCGTCGAACAATTCCTGACAAGTTTTGGCTAATGCCTCATCCGGATTATTGATTAGAGCTTCCTTTAGAGTTGGGACATCTTCGTGACAATGACAATGGCAATCATCACAATCACCATCACAATCACCATCGCACTCATCCAGATCAATATCATAGATGATTTGCAACTCGCTACGAATTGTTTGTAGCATTTCCCCCAGTACATTGTCTCCATTTCCACTCTCTCCAGTGCCCCAATAATCATCATATCCTTCCATTACGATGGGTGCAGAACCGGTTTTAGCCAGCTTCTCCCCGCCGAAGTTCCCCGTCTCAGATGAAAACTTGCTCCGCAGCAAAGCTTCCATTACTTGGTCTCGATTAAATGAATCACTTTGTTTTAGACCTCTACCGATCTTTCGGGCCTCGCGTACACTATCGGTATCCGCGATCTGCTGTTTGATTGAACGATCCTTGGTCTTCGCCGCCTGATAGGCATGTTCTAAAGAAGGATAGATTATGCCCCCAATGCGAATATCCTGCTTGTAGTCGTTTCGAAGCCAATCAATATTACCAATAATAATCTTTTCCATTAGATGTCCTTTTCCCAAAACTTACCTGGTTGTACTCGTCCTTCAGAATCCCGTGATACGATCTCTTGTTCTCCAAGCCACTTGACAGCACGCATAATTAGAGAATCTTGATCATATCCTCCGACTTCTCGAATTAAGTCTCTCACTAACATCGGACCAAACTCAGAAATAGCTGTGCGTATCTTTTGCAACAACTCTTGATTATCTTCTGATGATACATCAATATCATCAGAAGATGGTGTTGAGTTGGCTCGTCTCCGTTTATAAGTATCATCCCCTAAATGATCTAATACGGAAACCAACTGCATGCGACGAATCTTCAATTTCTCAGCAATATTGAGAGTTTCGTCTATTGTTTTTATCTCGGCCTTCGCAGCATCAGCAGGATTTTCATCCTTACTTGCCGCTTCAGCAATGTATTTAACGATAAATTCAGCAGACATTTACATCTTTCCTACCTTGATTTCATATATGTAATAGGAAGGGTATTCCTTTTGAAGATTTTGTAAGCACACTTTATCGGTAGCTATTTTGGTGCTTTCTAACTGAATGGTTTGAAAAATATCATCCGCTAAGAAGTCAGACAAGCTATGTTCGAATGCCTCAATCTTATATGGCGTCAATATGTAGAATACCATATCAGATAGAGGAATGGAGTGTCCGGCCATTTAGCAGCGTACGGGCATGGTACCATCAGCTATTTTTTTAGTCAACCTCGATTATCTCAGCCAGATCTTTCCTAAGTTCTTCTGGAAGATTCGGGGACGCCTGCCACAGCACACCATCCTGAACCATAGTTTCGAATCCGAGAATTAGCTGCAGCCGCTGGGCCAAACTGATCGGCAACCATTTATCTCCAGCTTTCATTACTATTGTACCTGGATCTTCCTCATTTGCCCAGTCGTAATGGAACGAAAGCCTAACTCCATCAGTTTGAAATTCTCCATCAAAGTCTTTGAATCCAAGAACAAATGCAAACTCCAATTTGTCCGGATCAGTGTCAAGACCGGCTAAAACACCGCACGAAATCCCCTCTGCCCCAACAGCTTCCCCGTACCAAATCGGCACCTTCCGAACATCTCCCCCATTTTCATCTGAAACATTTAGTGTCAACTTTGTCAACAGATCAGGATGTGTCAGACTAGTCTTTCCAATTGAAAATGGTGTTACACCAAGATCCTTAGCCAGCTTTAGTGATAGTTCTTTGCAAAGATCAAACTCTCTCATATCATTCTTCCTATAGATGATAAGCTTGAAATCAGATTTATAAGGCCATTACCTTCTCTAGATTTATCATTAAGTCCGTTTACTATTTCTATCTGATCATTGATATATTTTTCGAATTCAAATGAATCTCCATCATCTTCCCTACGACGGAGCAATTCACTCATACAAACTTTAGCCTCATCCGAATATAGACCAAGAATTCTATTACTAATTACAATGGCAGCTAATGATTCTGATGTTGTTTTATCCATTGAGTCTTCTCGACAATGATCTCTTCGCCTTGAATTTCGGAAATACTTTCTTTGAATTCGACGACACAGATGGGCTCGATATAAAAAATGATCCGAACCCTCTAATATCAACAACATTACCATTGAGCATTGTAGATCTAATTACTTGAAAGAACTGAGCTAAAATTCTTTTTGCTTGTTCCTTTGTTAGACCACAATAAGCAACTAGAGATTCGGATACATGATCTAATTCAGATACATCTATTGGACACCCATTAGCACGAGATTCTAAATACTCTTCTATTCCTGGTAGTCCTTGAAATTCCATTTGCACCTAAATCAAACTTTGAATTCTTTGGTAACATCAATTGAAAACCACTAAAAACCACGTGCCATATTACCTTCGGTAATATGATCTTTAATCTTAATTAATTAATTAATTAAAGATCTTAATTAAAGATCCCCTCTCCAATTCCCCTTCACAGATCTTGGATTTTTAAGGGTTCTCGACCGGAAGTTTTCTTGTCACTTCATATTGGAAAGTTTAGTTTCGCTAACTCTAAGAAATACATCTTAGCTGCTTTATCGTATATATGAGCTGCTTCAATCTCGTCATCAAAATATCCAAGGCATATATCTTTGTGATGTCCATAATTCTAATCAACCACTTTCTACGGGCTCTACAAAAAGAAACTCCCTTATATTTAGAAGAACAATTCTCACATTTTGATTTGTTCCTATTATTATGTAATGATTTTGCTTCTCTTAAATTACTTGACTGATTATCGGTCCCAATAGAAATCACTCTGCAAGCATAATATGTTTTTCTGTCTTTTGTAGCAAACCATTTTCATTGATTGATGTAATCAAAATATTCATCATCAATTAAAGCTACTTGATCTTGAGTTAGAGGTACTTCGCTAGCCGATCTCGATCCGGTTGGTAAAACATGCCCATTGCTCCGCTCAGGATTGCCTCAGACACGCGATTGGACTTTCTGCGTGGTAGGCATCGTCGGTGGATCAAAGGCCGTTAGAGCGGCTCCTGGATGAGCTAGCATATTTCGCTAACGTCGAGGCCATGTCCAAAGTGATTCTAGCAGAACTAACCTTCTCGGCATGTGCCTTCTTCTTTGCTTCTTCAAAGTATCTAGGTATTTGATCAATCATATATATAAATGCCTTTAGAACAGTCTTATTCATCCCATCAAAATCCTTGATAGCTTCATACTCTCTCTTGAAATATTGAACTCTAATTTCAATTAAAGAAGTTTCTATCTCTAACAATTTATCTGCCGGAAGCCATGATTCATTGATGCGTTGAAATAAATCATATGTTCTAAATTCCTGGTGCTTAATTAGGTTCTCTACTTGTTTTCTAAGTTCAGATGGATCAACATCTTTTAGAGTGGCTAGTTTTCTCCACTTAACCATTTCAGTCTTATTTCTCTTGTACTCAGGATTTCTAATACGGTTTATTTCAATTTCAGTCTTTCTTCGAGTACGATAATCTTCTGTCGATTCTTTTGGACGCTGAGCTAATTGGTATTGATTTTTACGTTCCAGATACCCTTGAGCGTCTCCTTGAGCTAATATTCTTTGAAGATAACGGTGTCGAGAAGCGTCGGCTAGTTCCTTTTCATGTGACTGTCTAATTGCATAGTCTTCTGGACTCTCACTCTCTCTCTTGAGTCTTGGATTTATTGCATTTGGATCTCTTGGACCAGATTGATCTGAAACATGTAAACCTTCCTCAGCACTTTGTCCTACCGAAATCTCAGATGCAGATTGAATAGATTCAAGCCCATACTCTTCTGCAATAGTTTCTATACTTCTACTTATAATATAGGCTTCTTTAAATTCGTTATAGGCAAGATCTATGTATTTGCGATTGAGTGTAAATATATCTATAGACAAAGCTCTGATGCGATCGTATACAGTTTGTAAAAGAAGCTCTGCTTCTGCAATTTTATTTTCATCCCTACCCCTATTCTTTCGAATGAAATCTGTTAATTTCCAGAATTCTACCGCGCGCCTTCCGAATCTTCCCAAAAGGTTTGTTAGCTGCTCTTGAGCCTCCTCTGGAATTTCATCAAGCAAGAAGTCTTCGGCAGCAAGTACCTCGGCAGACTTTTCCCATGGTTCAGATGGATCAACTTTCACATCAGGAAATAGCTCGCTAGAATTTGATACGGATAGACTTTGTAGGTTTCCTGATTCAAAAGCTTCGGAATATAGTACCATTTTCTTTTTAGCATCTGAAAATTCACTAGAAGCTAATAGTTCTTGCGATCCTATCTTCAACAATTCATTCTGTGCAGAAGAATTATCAGGAATTAATCCCTCGGCTAATTGTTTAAGCGCAAGCCATTCCTCGTTTGCGGTTTGTTCTGCTTCATCAATAGAAACCTCTCCAGCAGTCATAAGTTTGATGGCTCTGTTGTTGATGAAGATTAATTCAGGCCCATAAAATTGACTGGTTAGTGGACGAAGCTTCTTCGGAACAGCACCTGTGAGTTTATTAATTTCATTCTGTGTACGCTCCAATAGTCTTTTAGGAAGAGCCTTGATTTTTTCGCTGAAGCTTTCCATCATAGTTTTAGCGGCAGATATTCCCAAATCCTTGTTCTTACCAAATACCTCATCTGCATTTTCAACCAACCCCATGAAATGGGCGGTCAATAAGGCTAAAACACTTGAAGCAAGTTTCTTGTCTTTTGGGTGTAATCTAATCTCTTCATCTGCCATATCCAAGGCAACCAAAGCCTTCGCTAAACGATCATTATCTGGCAGAGATTCCAGATAACTCTGAGCCTCTTGCACAGACATGCCTTGGGGAACTGGCTTTGATACTAATAATTCATCAGGATCAAATTCCTCAACAGTTGGCTCAATGACCTCTGGTGACTTCGGCACTTCTTTAGGCTCTTCATCAATCCATTCATCAAGATTTCCCCACTGTGAAGTATCGAACTTCTCAGCCTGTCCCTTAAATTTAGGAATTGGCTTCCAAGTAGGATCAACCCATGACGGAAACGCTTTAGGTACAGGAAGCGTTACCGGAACTGGAGTCGGAGACGTTACCGGAGCTGGGGCTGATGGTATTGGAGGTATTGAAACTATTGCTGGCGGTGTTGGGACTTTAGGTTTAACTATAGCAGACCCTTCGTACAAAGGAAGGTCGAAATCAAAGTCATCCTCTTCAGAAGCCCGTTTAGGAATTCCAGTGAATACACTTTCAAGCAAATTATTTAATAGACAAAACCTATCCAGCATGTATTAATGCTAAATAATTACTTACAAACCAAGAGCTTGAAATGCCTCTGGATTAAGTTTTTCGGCCAATCCCTTAACTACCTGCTCATATAATTTATCGATATTTCTCTCAGTATTCTTTTCCCAACCCTGTGGACGAATCACATCAAGATATTCTTTAGCTTCATCAGATTGGCCCCTATCGATCAGTCCAGCTATATGATTAACGTGACTATTAATCAATTGCGCCAACCGTGCCTTAGCCACATTCATATTGTCAGCAGATTTTTCAAGGTGGGCAGCTGCATTTAACAGGTTTTGGATGTTGGTTGAACTGTTGACAATCGATGATTCTTCAACAACTTCTGGATCTAATGAGATTTCACTATCTCTCTTGAGCCATTTTTCCCATTCTACAGCAAAACGTTCAAGCTTATGAGGCTTAGTAAACTTCTGGACATCAGCAATTATGGCGTTGAATATTTCTGGGCTTAGAGTGTCCTTGCACTTTTGCAACATCAAGGTGGCTTGATTCCAATTAAGATCTGGTTTTTCATATCCACGAATTGAATCATAAATCATTTTCCCAGAATTGATATGATCAACAAGTTTCGCCACCAATGAAGTTGGCTGTGAACCTTTTTTTACCAAAGAATTCTGAATATGATTATTGAGAGCTACGATCTTTTTAAGTATACTTGCAACGTCCATGTATCAATGTTGATTTATTGGCATGAGCTTAAATGAGAAAAGCCGCCACTTTCATGACGGCCCTTCTCTCTACAGCTAATCTTCACACAGGATCCTTGATAATTAGAGCCAGGGAAGACATAATACGGCGATCTACTATGACATCAGCCAGAGCCCCCAATACAGAGGCCTCATTGAATTCTAGTTTGGATGTGGTAGTGCCAGAGACGGCCCCAGTTGCTCCTGAAATCTTTTCCCAATGAAGAGTAGCCTCATTGCCTTGAAGTGAAATGAAGCCAAGATATACCTTCCCTTCTAGAGCATTAGGACCTTTCCATTCAAAGGTGATATCAATAGTTGTTAGGTCCTTAGGCACGATGACGATATCATAGAACCCTTTTGCAGGGAGCTGTAACAATCGAATAATGGTTCTAGAACAACTAGACAAAAGTGCTAGCATTCTAGTCAGGCTATCCGTCGAATCATCAAAGGTCCGAAGACCCTTGATGATCGCTTCTCTTTCAGCCCAAAAACGGCGTCGAATATTTTCGTGCTGGTGATTGACAGACATGAAGACTACATGAGTTGGGCTGGGGCAGTGGCTGGAGCACCTGCTGCGGCTGTGGAAGGAGCACCTGCTGTGGAAGGAGCACCTGCTGTGGAAGGAGCACCTGCTGTTGGTTGAATGATGGTCACCGAAGTAATCTCAGTGGAAACTGAAGTTGCTGGTGCGTGGGATCCTGCGGGACAGGTAGAGCCGCCGCAATTGACTAGGATTAGGCAGAGGGATACGAGGAGTGTTCTTTTCATTTTCTTGTACTTTCTTTCAATATTCCTGCGCTTAGCGCATAGATCGGCGGGACGATAATGCAAACGTGAAAATTAGTCAATAGTTTCCATCAGGCTACTGGTTCGGCTTTAAGAGCTTCAACCAGTTCGTCTAGCGTGGTGCAGAGCTTTCTATCGGCAAGGTAGAACCTGTCGGTGATTTTCCGCACTCTATCGAATTTCTCTTCAATAGTCCATGAACTAATTGTGGAAGTCATTAAGCAGATCAAACTTCCAGTTGGTCTGGAGATGAACACATATGCTAATGGCTTCTTTTTCTTTCCATCAAATCCAGAAACCGTATCTACAAATAGAGTTTTGTACGGAAAGGATAATGGATATGTGAATGCTTCGTTGCGGCTTTTGGTTTCAATAGTCTGCCCATTGACGATTAGGTCTTTGGAAGACATGTACGCGCCGGCATCAGCGATGGAGTCCCGAATAGTTAGTTCGGGCATCTCAACTTTCAAACCGTGCAACTCGAAGAAGAGTTTCGGCAATTTCTGCCATTCGAAACCTTCTTTTAGTTGTGAGAAGAATAATTCGTCGTTCTCAGCCCAGTTTGTCGTCATTGGTAAAAAGTTTGGATAGTCGAGGAGAAACGCTTGTTTTGGTACGTAATATAGGAATTGAACCTATGCTGTTTTCTTATAAGGAAAATGCTCAACCATTGAGCGAATTGCGTGTAAGCATCTCGAATTTGACTACCCTAGAGGCCATATTGGGAGTTGAACCCAAATTGCGTGTAAGAACTACCTTGTGCATTCTTGCGAGCGCGAGTGGTAAATCTGAAAGAGCGTTAAGCTCCACCGTGGAAGGGTGGTGAGGAACCGATCCTCTGTATATGGCCGAAGTAAATAAACAGTCGAGGTGAAGGGCTATTTTGATTAGCAAGTTGGATTTGAACCAACAACATTTAGTGTTGCAGACTAATGTACTACCGTTGTACAATTGCGTGTAAGCACTTCGAATTGACTGTTTTTGGTGGGCTGGTTGTTATTTCCAAACACTACCAGTCCAATTATAAAATGCGCCGCGTTCTCTTGCTTGTCGCATTCCATCTACTAAAAACAACCAAGCATCGTATGGCATACTTCCTCTTGTATAATTACAACGAATACAGGCAGGTATAACATTTGATTTCAAGTGACCTATTGAATTATCAATTCGGTCAAGGGTCATTCTTAGTTTTGTTTCTCCACAATATGAGCATGGCTGATTAATTTGCAAACCTACATACTCCAGATCTAAATCATTAGACAAACTCTTCTTTTTATCTGATTGTTGTGAGTCTCTTAATATAGCCCAAGCTGGGTGAGTTGATCTATATCTTCGCTGATATGCGTTCACTTTTTGTTTATGATTGGCGCGACAAGGCCTGAGTCTGCGACAAGCCATACATGTATTTCGCCTGTACTTCTTACATTTATTTGTCCATTCAAACTTTTCTACTTCTAATTCTTTATGGCACTTATCGCAAATTTTCAACTTGAACCAATTTGTAATGTTTACGCAGTCGAGGAGAAATGCTTGTTTTTGTTGCAAATGCAGGAATTGAACCTACTATTTTTTCTTTTCAAGAGAAATGCCTAACCATTTGGCATAATTGCGTGTATGCATCTCGAATTTGACTGCGTTGGCGGGGTTACGTGGAATCGAACCACGAGCTTGTACGCTTTAACTTATGCATCTTCTGAAGGACGCGAGTGCTAATGCGAAATTATATTCTGATTAACTGTCAGTTGAGGTACCAAACCTCGATATAACCCCAAGAATTTAAGCTATCGAGTAACAGTGCTTTTGGGTTGTCCGGAACTCTGTCCGGACGTACGTTATGAGCGTGTAAGCACGGTATGTTGATAGCTTTAGTGCAACCAGAACTGTTCAAGGCCCTGATCACTTATCCTTTGATTACGGGGGAGTAGTGTCAAAGGATCGTGGCGCTTTGTGGAGTCGAACCACGGCGTGTAAGCTTCACAAAAGTGAATCCATTTTACCGGACGCGAGGCATAAAGCTGAGTTTTCCAACTTATGTAGTAGGTGAGGGACCAACCCTCTGTGAAGCGCCATTGAGAAAATATACGAACTTATTAGTATACGATTCGATTTTTTTTCGAACCGGGTGAGCATTCTATCCGAATCCCAGCCGCTGTCAAGTCCGTTTCTCTTCTTCTGGGATTTATTGGAGTGAGGCTAAGGCCTCTCGACTGCAAATGGATAGTCAACATAAAGTATTATCAGTGCAATTATTATCTAATGATGAGCATGAAGTGAAATTTAACAATGCGCATTTGCCGTGCAATCTTTTAGCTGCGTTATCATAAGCGAACGCAGCATCTATTTCGTTGTCAAAACTACCAAGATGGATTTGCTGTCCTTCTGATGTTATGTAAGCGAACCACTTTAAATCTCTTCTAAAAAAACACACCCCTTTATATTTAGAGGATCCGGCCCATTTTCTTCTATTAATCTGATTTTCTGATCCTAGACATATTCTAAGATTATATCTTTGATTATTAGTTCCATTATGGTCTATGTGGTCAATATGCACTTTGGAATTTGTGATACCAAAGATCGCTCTGTGCATTCTTATAGTTTTCTTACTCTCTTTGCGTTGAGCGTAATACACATCCCAGCGCTTATCATAATAAGCGTACCATTTATACTTATTTACCGATTCAAAATCATCGTCATCTACAAGCGCAACCTGTCCTTGTGTTAATTGAATTTCTTTCATTAAGCCACTAGAACTTTATTGAACGCAGAAATATCAAGCTTAATCATTATCTCAGAGCCAAATTGCACATTAGATTGATATTTAGAATATTCTTTACAGCCCCATTCATTGTTATGGGTTCTGTAAAGAGATACCGATTTCCAAGTTCCGATGGCTGGTTCGATTGCCGCTGCGGCTGCAATCACATCGTGCAAAGCTTTTCCGCCTGGATGTTTCTTGAAGTAATGATTCATCCCAGCCTTAATGAAATCAAGACCTGGGTGCGCGCCATTTGGGATCTGCTCATTAGCCTCTGGGCCGTGGATGATTCCGTGGCAAACATTCTTGGGGACGAAATTCCTAACTTCAATTGGTGGACCACCACCTCTGGTTAGATACTCGGCTGCTCGCCAATCGCCACCAAGATTGAAGGTTGGACAGGTAAGACGCCCATCAAACTTAGGAAGGCGCAATTCAGGAGGGACAATATTATCTCCAGCAAAGCCACCTTGACAAGTCCATTTGGTAAAAAACCCAGGAGATACTCGCCCACCTTCAGGAATGTTTGTCAGGGCGTGAGCCGAATCTGCAATATTGGTTAGAGCAGCTCCGGTCACCAAGTGAAACTCTCGTGGCTCGAAAGATATTCCGCGCGGTGGGGTTATGACGTCATGAATTACTTCAATTGCCGTTCCATCAGGATCTTGATCTGGGACTCTACCAAACCAATCATAATGGAATTGAGACACTCTTGGCTTATTCCCTTTTGGAGTTCCTACCCCAACCGGAATCTTTTTACCAAGAAGATTCAATACATGTTTGACGAGGCCAACTTGATCTTTGCCACCAGGATGAATGGTGACCGCCACTAGATTCGACCTAGGATGCGTTGCTAGAAAAGCTAGCGTAAACACATCATCAGGGTCTGCGGTCTCCATATCAAAGATGAAGTTCTGAATCACTATCTATCCTCGTCACATTTCTCAATAAACGAAACTGATCCTTGGTTAATACCGTAATTGGAAATTTCGTTGAAGGTAGTTGTTCTTGGCTTGTTCGCGCCCATTGGTTCTGTGAGATACCAAAGGTCAGCTTCCTTCCATGTAGCTGTGACAAGCCTTCTACACATTGGAAGGTTGACGTTCATATGGCCGCCGCCTGCACGAGCACGAGCGTTTTCAGTGCAACCAACAAGAGATATTAGGATTATTAATAGTATGCTTTTCATAACCTTTGAATTGATATAAGGTTCTTTAGTTTCATTTAGAAAAGCAGCTGGTGTGCCTTGTGGTATTCCGAGGCCCTTAGAGTGCTTTCCGACACTTACAATCACAACATCGAGTAATAAAGTGTCTTGGGCAGTTTCTCTATGAACCATAATTACAGGAAGTTCTGGGTCCAGAGATGAAAGTTTTTCAATCAATTCTCGTACTATCATACTCTTGTCGCATTCTGTGGAGAGATCATGAATCCATATCTCTTATTCCTGACAAGAAATTCCTGCGCAGAAATGGTGATGTAAGAAGATACCACCGCAATGAACGGAAGCTGGTCTCCATTCTCACATGTAGGCGCTCCAACCGGGCCGTCTTGAATCTCGTAGTTCTCATCCCAGATGGAAATTCCGAATTGTCCATCGGCAGCTAATCCACCATGAAGGCACGGGACCTTCTCCTTGCGGGCGTAGTTCTGGACGATCCTGCGCGCCTCGGCATTATCTAAGCAATCGATGATAAGATCTACTTCCCCAAGAAGTTGTTCGGCGTTATTCTCGACCAGCTTATTGCAGATGATGGAAACTTTGGTGCCGAATAGGAAATTCATGGTCTGTTGTAATGAAATTGCCTTTGCCCTACCAATATTAGTTTTGGCATGGAATTGGGATAGAATATTTCTGGTTTCAATACGATCAAAATCTACAAGGCGAAGATCTGCTACATTCCTCAATAGCTGAGCAACGTGAGATCCAAGGGCTCCAACGCCAACGATAACTGCTCTCTTTGACATATTTACGTCTCAATTTGTATGGCGTTGAGCTGCCATTATTACCAATCTGCGAAATCACCAGCAATACCGAACACAACTTTACCATTGTACTTTTCGAGTACTTCCTTAAATTTCTCTTTTGCTTCTTCTAGGTCGCTATGAATCTGTTTAAGATCCAACTCTTCAATAAATGGAACGTGGTAGCTTCGATCACCAATAGTTGCATAACATTTAAAGACAAATTTCCAAACCATATCTTCTTGGTCTTCATTAAATGGTAGATGATTTTCAATTCCAAGATCGTTCATTTCTTGACGAACATCAGGAATTGGGACATCTTCCATTTGATAACTATTATGGTATTTTACTTTTTCCGTAACTTCAATAATCTTACCACCACACTTAGAACAGAAATTCTCATATTGCGCTTGGCGCTCGCAACCCTCACATTTATGATATGTGGCTATAAAAGGCCGCTTCTCCATTCCGGTAACTGGAATTACAATAATAATACCAATCGTCTGAGCATCAACGGATTCATAGTTAATTGAGTTGATGTAATTCATGGTTCAAATCCAGGTGCTAATTGATAATTACTATCAACCACAATATGGTATCTAAATGAACAACTATATCGTTTATTAATGGCCTCACAAATGACGTCAGCCATTTCTTTATTAGGAATACCGAAACACTTAAATTTTTCATCTGGATAATCCCTTCCGAGATTATCCGTCTCTACAACCCTATAAGTCAAAGTAGGTTTGATTACCTTTAATATAACGGGTACGGAAGGGTTCATAACGTAAATACAAGTTGGCTGATTGCTAAAGTCTAATGACTTATGGCTGATTGCTTAATCCTGACAAATCTAACAGCTAACCGCTAATTGTAGTATCATTATCGGTGTTAGTCCTGTATTGATTATCTTTATTTACACAAGAGAGGAAGCACCATTACCTCCTACTCAAGGCCAGCTGATCCTACTCATACACGTACAGTTTCACCGGAGTCAGAGCTGTATTACATGAATGGAAAAGTTTCAACTGGCTTACTCACCCAACCGTACCCGAGTCTGTATCTCACCTTAAGTGAGAAGAATTTTTCAGATTTATATTTCTCGGAAAGTTCGTTTATATATCTATGTTAATTTTATTCACATACGACTATATATCAAGTCCGAATGGTGTTTTCGGACGGGCGAACAACCTACAGAAAGGTGTCTCTTCAGTTGCTGCATACCGATCAATAACAAAATCAGTGAAATCAGCATTTGGATCTGCTGGAATATTTGCTACACCACCAGTACGAACAGCCTCAGTTACCCAGGCCCTTATTTCCTCATCGGTAGCATCGAAAGAAACGGGATCTCGAAGGTCTCCGTTGTTTCCTGCCCAAGTAACGTTTACAATTGCTTCATTAGCTGCGATGTTTACCATGTCATTATCCTTAATAGTGTGAGAGTTCTCTTAGCTTACTCATCCAGGTCATCTTGGTCGTGTTCTCGACATAAAGTTCAACGGTGATGATTCCGCTTGGCAATTCGCCCATTTCATTATCGAAGAGACATAATGCTTGTGAGTCTGAACTTAGAATAAACCAATTTAAATGTTTCCCTAATCCTTTTTCAACTGCAATGAAAGTCGTAATATCAGTATGTGACGGTCCAGGAACTCCACTACCAGGGTGGGTATGAGCAAACCCGCTAACTATAGCACAATTTTCCCAAATAATTTGCCAAAGATCAACACTGTCTGGTAAAGATCCACCGCTTCGAGCATTAGGTGTATGCCAATGAATAACAGAATTATTCGGCCCTAGCAATACTCCAGCTTCCATCATAAATAAATCCTTTGTTAATAAAGATTAATCAACATGTCTATATACAACTAATACATCTTCCCTTATTGCCTCGGATACAACAGATGGTAAACTTTCAAGAGTAAATAATGTATCTCCTTTGACTCCGGTGGTATGTGATGTAAGACATATACCTGCGTCAATAATGCGTAAAGTCCGTTCATCACAGACACATTCAAAACGTCTTCTGTCTAATCTGTATCTAACCACCATCTCCCCACGTCTCGGGGCTTTGCGATGGTCTAAATATTGTGCATTTCCTACCGCTAAAGCCGCCCGAGCAGCTTCGCCAAAGTCAATCTTTGCAAGCTCTCGTCGCGTCTCTGCATTTCCAAGGTTAGCAATCAATGCTTGTCGCCGCTCTTCACGAGCACGACGTTCCTCTTCTTCACGTCTAAGACGTTCAAGCTCCTGGCGTCTTCGTTCGGCTTCTATCTTTTGCCAAATCTCCATGCGGAAAGCTGCATCTAACGCCGGTACTACTCCTTTTATATCCCTACATTGATAGATATTCAAAGAATCTTCAAAAAAAGCTTGGAGAACTTCATCCTCCGGACCCAGCGGCATCTCTTGCTGCCTGAAGATCAGGGGGCCATCATCGCAGGTACGGCCGGCAGAGACTCGGGCGAACCGGTCAAGGCCGTCATCAACCAGAAAAACCTGCTCGGAATTGGCTGCAATCGTCTTTGGATCTGGGTCAACCCGCGCATCATCGGGTACCAAGCGGTTACCTACCAAGTACCCAGTGACTATGTTGGTCAGGATGTTTGGATTGGCTCCAGCTGCCGAGATCTCGTAGCGCGTAGCCTTCCGTCCAGAAATTACAAAAGAATACCAACCATGTTCGATTGGTAGTCTGTTCTCAATATTCCAGACTTGTCCGTTGAGGCAGAGAGATCTCCCGCCAGTCCAAGGCAAAGTAATGCTGTTGCCTTCAGTCTCTAGAAGATCTCTCCATCCCATTTGTTACCTACAGTCGAGGATTGTTATTCACTTAGATAAGATTGTATGAAAGTAATTCCACTAACACGAGATCAAGTGGCGTTTGTTGATGATGATATGTTTGAGTATCTTAATCAGTGGAAATGGTACGCCGATAAGTGTGGAAACACTTATTATACTTGTTGTAATGTATACAATTTTGGACCAGAAAGAAAACATATAAGGATTAAAATGCACCATGCTGTATTTGGGCGTAACGTTCAAATAGACCATGCTGATGGAAACGGTTGCAACAATCAAAAAGAAAATCTAAGAGAGGCTTCTTCACTTGAGAACAACAGAAATCGTAAAAAGAATACGGGCTGTTCTAGTAAATACAAGGGTGTTTATTGGAATAAATCACACCAAAAGTGGGAAGCCTCAATTAGGGTCGGTAAGCCTCTGCGGGATGGCCGTCACTGCAAAATGTATTTAGGTAATTTTGATAGTGAAATTGAAGCCGCAAAAGCTTATGATCAACAAGCGATTAAGTTCGGTGAATTTGCCAAACTAAATTTCGCAATCAACTCGCCCACGCAGGTTTGTGTAGCAAATCCACCTTGATGATCTTGTCCACCAAAGTTTCTCGAACGAACGAGTATGCAGCTGCCGGCGCTTGTCGAACCGGAGTTGCCGCAATCAAGTTACGCAGTGTACGCGGAATTGCATACACATCATCGAAGGTTCGGTTGTCAATATGGAAGCAAGGGATGTTAAGCCTTGCCGCCGTATCAGTGACACACGTTCCATGTTCACCAGGCACCTTAATCAAACCGAATGCCATTGGGCGAAGACCGGAGTTGCGAATGTCTTGCTCGAAGGTTGGGCGCTGACCTTCATCACCAACGAAGATGATGATTGAATCCTCGTCATCCTTCGGCTTGAAGTTCGCCATTTGACGAACACCACAACCGTAGTCAGTACCACCGCCAGCTCGGAAACCACTGAAGGCGTTGTCGATGCCGGCCTTGCTACCAACTTGAAGTGTAACCGTGCGAGCGGTTGTGCTGAATACGCAGGCACGAATACGATCAAGCGGAATACCTTGAGCGAACTTCGCAATGTATTCCTTGGCCATTTCCAAAGAAGCCTGCATAGAACCAGAGATGTCTACGATGAAGTAAACAATCAGTCCCTTAGTAACTTCTTCTGCCGCCTTCTTCACAGCATTGTCCGCGCCGTCCTGTAGCTTCTCCTTGAGTTCGGTGGAAGTTACATTGCGTGCGATGTTTGCTGCTCGCATATCTTCGGTGTTCTTGATGGCGCGCTCCCAACGCACCTTAATGTCATGAACATTGAGAAGACCCAACTCTTCGAGAGTGGGTGTTCGAATGATCAAGTCCTTATCGGACAGAAGATTCGACTCAATGATTGATGCCATTATGGCGCGGGTGAGCCCAATGTTCTTTGGAAGCATACCCTCAACTCGCTTGAGGCCGATACGCTCCGCCACAATCCGCTCACAGATCTGCTGCTCGGAAAGACCTTCCCAAGACTCAGCTTGAGTAACAGCCATTCCAATTGCCAGCTCGCGGCGGCCGTCCTCAGATTGCTTCTGCTTCCAACGTAGAAGCTCGAAGAATTTCTGAGAAGTTGGCTTATATCCCACGCGCTGCGCCAGGTTCATGACCGTGCTTCGGAAGCCAGCCTTGACCAGACCTTCAAGCAGCTTGGGGTTTTCCTCGCGGTACTCCAACCACTTCGTCACGGCCTTTGCCCAACGTCCAATGAACGGCTTGCGGTCAGAGCGTCCGAAGCCAAGATCGCGGTTGATTTTCGCAACCGAAGGCAGGCGCAACAGGTCGTGCATGCGCAGCAACAGCTTGGGGTTCATGTCCTTTCCACCCTTGCTGTAGATGAGCATCATAGCTTCGCCCACGTCACGGTAGTCCGCGTCGTAGAAGGCCACAGCGCCATTGTCCACGACCGGATCTCCCTTGCGGGACTGGACCAGCATGAACGCAGCAAGCACTACCTTGAGGTCACGGTGGTCCTCTGAGAAGGCATACGAAGCCCACTTGGCAGCGAACTCGTGATCGAGCTTCCAGACTTCGGCAACTTGACCATACATCCACGCCGCAACCTCTGGGAAGAGGCCAGCTTCGCGGTATTCGCCAATGACTGCGCCAGCTGCGGTGACGATCTTCTTGTCGTCGCGCAAGGTGCCAAGCAGTGTCTTGTTGGTTTTCTTGCCTACTTTCGTAAGCTTGTAGACCAACTTCTGCCCGCCTTCAAGCTTGTGCGTGACAGGCTCCCATCGAACGCCGGTAACCGCACGAGCGTCGGCTACTACCATGCCTGGACGTCCATGGTAAAGGTGATCGGCATATGCCAACACAGCATTAAGAAGGGTTTCAGCAGGCCCTAGGGCTTCTCGATTCGTCATTCTTACATTCTTTCTCCCGCAATCTGCGGGCAGCAGTTCTAATTCTGTGGCAGTTTGAACAAACCAATTCACATTTTGCTATCTCAGCTAATAATAGAGGCTCTGAACCTTTGTACACCATAAAGCTGATACTTTATCTATTTTGGTGTTTGAATCTAGGTGATCAAAGTCAATTGCCTCGACAGGAAAGTTTTTACCACAATCACAACATGGACCAGTCTTTAAGCTCTCTAATAACTCACGAAGCTTTTTATATTGGCGCTTATTGCTTGCTATAATATCATCTTTACGATCTGGGTATGTATATGACCTAAATATAGCATCGCATGGTTTGCATCTAGGTGCCCGATATCCTAAAGCTATATTTGTCCAACGAAACTCATCAGCTGGTTTTATTCCTAAACACTCTATACATCTACGATCATCATTCGGTACCCCTGTCTTAGCAATCTTTTCGCGTCTTCGTTCTAAGAACTCACGCCAAAGTTCCAATACATGATCCTTTCTTCTTTGATACCGTTCTGCTCGGTATATCGAATCACATACATCACGCATAGAAATTCTCTCATTGAATTTCTTGCGCTTCCACCTGAATACGGTTATTGGTTTTGATTCATGGCATATTGAACATACTTTATCATCAATAGATGATATGGTTCACTATGCATATGTCTTGTTATGCAAAAATGGTCGTCCGATGCTGCTTTTAGCTCATCGAAGCGGAACCGAATAATTACCAAAGAATTCCAAAAATGGCAATGGAATTAATTGCCGCCGGTTGGAAATTACTTGGGTTTGCGCGAAATTAGGGATTAAATTCCCAGATATTCACGGCGCAGATCTGTAATTCTATGATCTGGAAAAGTAATGCCACATGAAAAGAAATCAATTACAGGGCGCATTACCAAATTCAAATAGGTAGTCTTGGATGACACAAATCCAGCTAATGCTATTTCATCTTTGGTAGCTACTCTTGTAACTCTTCCATATTGTTTTGAACTAAAGAATATTGCCCATGCCGAAGTTGCATTTGGAAGATCAAGAATGATTGCTTGATGATGTCCCTCTCCATCATCATGAGTAGCCACACTTCCCACAGAGACATCTCCGAGCTGTGGAAGTTCAACTACCTCGCGCTTCCGTGCTTCGTCGTAGTAATATTCAAGTAACATCTCACTGGCAACTTTTTTCAGTTCATCAGGAGATTGTGCTGACTCTCTTAAAACGAGTGCATCGGGAGGTTGAAATACAACTCCCTTATTAGGAATCTTCTTTCGTATAACGAAAGGTTCTATCTTTTCTTTATGGTCTACGACTCGTCGCACCCCATAATAGTATGTGCGAACAGGCATATCTTATCCATATGTAGGAACAATTATCACAGCGGGACGCCAAGAGTGATGAGCGATTGCCAATGCCGAAATTGCATTTGGAAGATCAAGAATGATCGATTGATGATGTCCATATCCATCATCATGAGTAGCCACACTTCCAACAAAGACATCTCCAGGATTGTGTAGCCGGAACCTTTTCCACTCGCGGCTGTCAATTTTACACCGAACTCTCGGGAGCATCAATCAACTCATAGATATCATCCCCATGCGAATCAAACGTTCTGACCGGCCATAGATACAGGAAATTTTCCACCATCTCCCGCCACTCCGAGTCGTGGGATCCAATCAGCTCCCAACCCGAATCCCCCTTTACATAATCCTTCCCAGGCTTCAAGCATTCGTCCTCTTCAAGATCCTCTAGTGCGATGACATCCCACCGTTCCCGAGCATATACACTCACGTAGTTGAACTCAGCGTACAACCCAATATCCACGTGCCGGTACCCGTCCTCATGGTCATAATCAACCGGAATTGAAAACCCAACCACATACATCTTGGGCGAGTCCTTCTTCGACTGCCACTTCCCACACACCCTATTGAATGTACGACAAATAACGTCAGCTAGAAGATACTTATACGACATATATTTCTCCTCGAATATCAAACGTCTAATTCGTTTTCACAACATCTCTTGACTTGTAGTTCATGGGTACTTCTGCACAAGCACATACTCCGCAGCCCTCGGGGTACCGTACATGCGATGTCATTGGCTCAAATATCAGACGCCTAATCCAAGACTTGTTGTGAACGCCGCAGCACCCTTTTCCGAATCTTCATGATGGCTCAGGGCATTCAACACATGAAACAACTCATGAGCAAAGACTGTTTTGAAGTAGAAGAGCGAGTTCCAATTTGATAGAACGTAGAAGTGCTTAGGATTTCCGGAGTAATCAATATCGGTAAAGCCATCTAGCTTCACCACCTTACCACTCTTTCCCTCTACGCTACCTCCGAAGTGCTCGACCAAGACTGAACTTGGGAGGAAAGAAACCGGAATATTCACCTTTGCTGGAATCGAATATTCAGGAAAACTCGTGCGGTATTTTACAACCACATCAGAGCACAACTGATTCAGCGCACGGTAGTGCTTGAGAGATCCTACCTCAATCGTAACACCACAATCTAGCACATTCGTGGTCGTCTCAGAAGCTGGTGTTGGTGCCGGCTTCGCCTTTGGTTTTGCCGGAGCGTACTTGACCGGTTTGGCCGGAGCGTATTTGACCCCACCGAACTTTGCTTGAGCTTGCGTGTCTCTGAGGTATGCATCGAACGATTCAGCGAGGCATGTGCTCGATACCAGCAAGACAAGAGAGATGAGTAGGTATTTCATGTTCGCCATTAGATCTGATGTTAATACCAGAGATGCAATTAGTCAATCGTTATTTAGCGCGGCGAACGAATGGCCGGTCATTGGATATATAGGCCTACATGCATTTTGAAACCATCTGGAACCAAGCGGAAAGCGTAGCTAAGAGCTTCACCGACCTCGGCCGAAAGGAAATCCTCAAGGAGATCCGGGCCGGCGTGGACAACCTATCGGACTCCGACTCAATAGCCGAATACAACGAAGCCTTGGGCGACATCCTGTTCGGGCTCTGTGCGCTCTGTGCCCACCTCGAAGACAAGAAGGGGCTGCAAGTCAACTCCGCCGCCGCGTTGACGCAAGCCATCGCCAAGAAACGATCCGAGCTTGTAGGCTAGATCAAAACGGGCCCAGGATCTTTTTCAACTATGAGATTGCCATCAGCGTCCATTGGGTTGCCATCAAGATCATGTGTGCGGCGATACTCTGCCCAGTCTTTGATGACGTTACCACGAAGGTCATACTTGTTGTTCGAATAGACCCTTCGATTGCCCGCGTGAAGACGAAAAGCTGCATGGAACCTTTCTTTCTGCTGTCTCCACTTATCCTCACTCACTCTTTGCATTGCCGGTTTCCAAGTCATAGGAGGAGATTCTCCATCCTTTAACTCAACCGGAATCACAAATGTCCAGAACAACCAATCCAAGCAGAACTCGCACAGAGAGAACTTGTACGTGACGCAATCATCAAGCGCTCCAGATCCATTACCAGGAGTGGAATTGTAACCTCCACGAACCTCTGCCTCAATCAAACCACAAGGGCCACCGCCAATCGGCCCAGGTTCGAGAGTGCAGGATTGCCCGCACATATTACAGAGAACGTCTTCCACTACACCACTCCGCCACAGGACACATCAGATTGATCACGTGCCTTGTATCGCAATGAAGGCTTATCCACAATGAAGAGAAAATCTGCAGAGAATCCATCTCGGCAAATGCGGTTATTTTCATCGAACCACAAGCATCCGATTACGCGATTGGTTGCCACAGATGTTACCGTCATGTGAGGACCGCCCGAACGCAGCTGAACGATATCTCCGCGCTCAACCGTATTCGTTTCATTTTTCTGGTTCAACATAAGGGTGTTCTCCATGATGTACTCCTAAATGATATGTCCAAAACGTCCACTCATTATTGACTAATTTTGGCCTATGCTCGCACTTCTTCTCTCCACAAAGTCCGCTACAAGGATCGTGACCGGCATCTACGCAGCACTCGTAGTAATAGCAAGTGTCACAAATCCATCTACCGTCTTCACATTGGGTATGATGGAGTTCTAACTCTCCAATTATTCTGGTTGGCGGGTCATCACCATGATAAGCGATGACCTCGCCACATCCAGTTTGGCACATTGAGCATTGGCAGAAATCACAGTATGCCATCTATCCCTTGATACACAGAACTTGCTTGAGCGTATGCTCGATGGCCACAAGGTCTTTCTGTGCTTCCATGACAGCATCAATGTCCTTGTAAGCCCCTGGAGTTTCATCAATCACATCAGCATCAATGCGGCATTCCACACCTTCAACTGCTGCTCGGTGATCCTTCAGAGTGAACGTGTTGCGAGCTTCAGTGCGGCTCATCTTTCGACCTGCACCGTGAGATGCCGAGCAAAAGCTTTCTCGGTTTCCAAGGCCGCGCACAATGAAGCTCTTAGCTCCCATCGAACCTGGGATGATTCCAAGCTCGCCCATTTGAGCGCGAATAGCGCCCTTGCGAGTAACCCAGACTTTCTTGCCGAAATGGAATTCCTTTTCGACATAGTTGTGATGGCAGTTGACTTCGATGTCCGTAACCTCAAACTTCGGAATGCCTTTGCATCCCTTCAAAGTCTTGAGCACGGTACGCATCATCAACTCGCGGTTTGTGGCCGCGAATTGCTGAGCCCATTGAGTTGCCTGAATGAAGTCATCAAAATACAAACTATCTTCTGGTAAAAACGCAAGGTGAATATCCGGCAAACTATCATTGAAGAACCACTTCTCCGCCTCACGCTTTGCAAGATCAATGAAGTAGGAACCAATGCGGTTGCCAACACCACGGCTTCCCGAGTGCAACATCACCCAAACGCTATCATCCTCATCCAAGCATAGCTCGATGAAGTGGTTGCCAGTTCCTAAAGTTCCCAATTGGTTCTCCGGAGGTTGGCGCGTTTGCAGCTTTGAATGCTTGGCAATGATCTTCTTGTAGCCAGGTTCTAAAGCCATCCAAGCAATCTCTACGATAGTTGGGACTTCTCCGCGCCACGAACCAACGTCACGAAGACCGCCATTATCAGTACGGCCATGCGGAACTGCAGCTTCAATCTCGGCTCGAATCGCAGACAAGCTCTGCAAACCTTTGGATTGTGGCAGATGAGAGCCCTTCAGCGTGGTCTGCACAGCCATCATTCCACAATTACCTGTGATAGCGATTACTCCACCACGACGCATTACCCAATAACCAGTACTGGTTGTGAAGCAATATTTTAATCCATCTGGTGATTTTACACGTTCAAAATCATTCTTCTCTGGAGTTGCTGCAATACCAACTTTTGTATTTGTGTGAGCAAATACTCTATAGTCAATCTTACCATCGCTAGCATCTGTATCTTCTCTCATTACAGAGCGCTTACCGCATGCAGCAAATGCATATGACATAAAATCAGCCGAGGCTTTGTCACGAGTAAAGTACACACTATCATTGAAGTTTCCGTCCCAATGGAAAACCTCGTCACAAATTACTCTCAATTGATCTGGAGATGCTTGCCAAAAATTCTCAAGACTTTTGAATTTTTCTGGAGCGTAGAAGGAAATAGTAGTTACATCATCTACAGAGGAAATAGACAACTTAAAATCAATACACGCATCTTTTAATAGAAGTTGTGCTCTTTCAATCTTCCTAATCTTTTTCAGGCGAAGATAACACAAAGAGCTATCTTGGCCAGAAGATCCGAAAGATCCGTCGGCGCAAACCATGATCATAACCCTGATTTGCGAATCTGACATTTTGACAGATGTGTTTCTAACCAAATTAAATGTGGTCAAAAACCTGCCGCGAAACCCAAGCTTTAATGAATTGTGCTTTTCTGCAAGATCTTTAGCAGACATTACGTCATCCTGCACAAAATCATATGCTCGCGTGTACTTGTAGTATAGTACCCGGTGTTCATCGGAGAGTACTTGGTTTACTCCATATTTGGTTTTGATTTTCCAAAATTCATCACATTCAAGTTTGATATACTTTGGAGTTTCGAAAAATGCACTTTCACAATTCAGCCTACGATACGGATCACATCCTGGTGTGAATACCAGAACAGAATCTCCATCTTGATAGTCTGCAATTCTCTTCCACCCATTTAGAGTAAGGAACTCGGTATCTGCATCTACGCACCCAATATCTACCCCAACAGCCGCCGGCATGATCGCCGTGGTGGTTGGAATGACTGAGCCGATGGTTGCGCCCTCGCCCACGTGGACGTCCGGCATTGCGGCAACGTGCTTGAAAATGAACGGCATGTTGGCAACGTTGTAGAGTTGCTTCAGCGCACCATCTTCCACGGGAACGCCAACGGTCCAGGCCTTCACCTGAGACTTCGCGCCCGTGATGAGGTTCACGTTGTCGTGGCGATACACGTTCATTGCTGAGTAATCGTTGGCCATATTCTATCCCGCGAGCGGGTCCTCTTCGAGCTTATAAGAACCGTCCGGCAGTTCGGACAATTCGGTCATACAGTATAGATGCGCCACCCCACCCTTCTCGGTGACGCAGAAGCTATACATACCATCGATGTGGCGAAAGATCAAGTACTTTGAACCGTCAGAACATTGACACTTGATCTTTGAGTCTTGCGGGATGTCGAGTAGTTTCATTTCAACAACATTTCTATTGCTCTATCGATATGTTCTTGGAGCAGGCCATTCGCAAAGGTAGTTTGGATTAAATGATCTTGAAAAGGTTCCATGTCATCGTCATCATCTACCTTTTCAGGTGGTGTGTTTTCGGAATCAAATGTTGACTGCCTGATTTCTGTTGCGTCTACAATCTGCTCTGGAGATTTAGCTGGCGTAGTTCCGCATGCAGTTAATAGTGATATCGCAATTAGGTATGTGCGCATGGTTGCCTCAGCTAACCATGCCCGCTCATCTAGGGCTCTCGACCGATTATCCTGTTTCGCTAAAGCGTTTTGGGTCGAAGGTATTGGTGGCGCGTGGACTGCTGCGCGGTGCAGTGTCGTCGTATCTCGGGCGAACTTTGACTTGAAGTCTTGAGATTTGAATTTGCTCTTGACCAGAAATCGAAGTGAAGATGGTGAAGAAGATGCCGGGGCGGAGATCCATCTTTGAAAGACCGATTGCTTCGCCAACGTAATAGGTAGAGCCGTGCTGATCGATCATGGGATGCAGGTCGATAGAGAACCGGGCGTTGTTTAGGAGTGATGCACATCTCCCGTCTCTACTCGTCTTGTTGCGTCTAGCTGGGTCGATTGGAGCTATTTGCAACTCCTCGACGCCCTCCTCGGCAACGAACACCATGAATGATACGCCTTGCTCGAATTCCATGGTCCCCGGGAATTGCAGCTTGCCGATGAAGAACGGTTTGCCGGCGGCATCCCTTGGTACTTTGATGAGTGCAATTCTAGTCTTCGCTTCTGGATCAATGAGTAGTGTGGTTTCCATATTACCTCTTGGTTTGTTTTAGGCCAGAAATTAATCGTGACAGTTCTTGTCTAGAAACTTCCCCAATGAATTTACCAGAGGAACAAGTAATTGATACGCGCTCCATTGGTTCTGCTTTATACACTCCGCCATTTCGGCCAATCTTAATCTTGTAGCCTGTAATCGTTCCATTGTTAATTAAGAACGATAGTGCCTTCTTGAACTTGAATATTTCCATTCCAGACTTGGCTCTGCCCTCAAACCTAGAGAACAGTTTTCCGCGATCAACGACCTTACCATCAGTACAATTCTCTTGGAGAACTGAGATAAGTATCTGAAGATGATCTTCTGGAATCATAGATCACGCTCAGGTATGAAGATGTCGCTGCCAGTCTTGAGGATAGTTCGAAGTCTTTCTCGGTCCTTATCATCCACAAACAGAGGGACATTGAAATCCAACATCCATTTGTGATGGGTTGTTTCGCCGTGAGAGGTGTGGACTAGCTTTGGCGTTACGTAGGCTGCAGACCCGTGACGGAATGATGCTGGGAAAGCATCAAACGAAACACCGGCATCGTCAAGGATCTTTTTGCGCGCCTCGATATCCATTCCATCAATGACAGATCTTCTACCCAAGATTGAGTACACAGCCTCATTGATGGCATACTGCATACAGCAGTACTGTTGGTAGATGATGTAGTTTATTACCTCTGTGATACTTGGAATCCCAAATACCTTTGACCTGAATGCAATGCTGCCCTCAAGTGTCGGAGGCTCATCTATTTCCCATAGTTGGTTCATGAACTCGTACGTCGCTTTGGAAGCTGAAGCCGAGCACATAGATTGCACATCATTTCCAAACCATGGATCTTCGTTCTCGCTGCGGTCATTTCGGAGAACGAGAATGATCTTATCGGAATACTGTAGACCAAATACCGCCCCATCAATTTGCTTGACTAGGGAAAGCATTGTTCCATTGAGCATTGCCATTGTTTTGTGACAAAATGGTTTCTGTATGTTTCTTGTTGCTCGCGCAAATGAGAAACCATCAATTTTGATTATGACTGGAATTCTACTAATTATTCTAGTATCGGTAGATTCCTCATATGATATCATTCTCTGCTGTAGTGTTCGAGCCATAATTTCCTATGGCTCCAAGTTCCTTCAGGGCGGGACACTCATTGGAGCCTTGCCTCTGTAATATACCTTGATCTCTTTGGTTCGTGGCGGCGGAGCGTTGTCAACCAAAGAATCAGAGGACATTCCGCAATGGGAACACTTGGTGTTTAGAATCGCACCGTTCTTTCCTCTGAATTCAAGTTCATGACCGCAAATACTACAAGACAACAGTCCTTGTCCTTGACTGGGTGATGGCATAGTTCCTTCATGATTCTGGCATAGAGTATGCCTTAAGTCAAGCGCAGAGGCTTTAGTCCGGATAGGTGGGCGGTTTGCCGAGCATTCCAAAGCCGCACCGCCATTTGCAGGTTCAGCCAAAGCTCTGGAGTGGTTCCGAAGACTTTGGACAGCCGCAGAGCAGTGTCGGCGGTCACCCCGCGCTTGCCCCTCACAATCGTGTTCAATCGCTGCAGCGGTATCCTGAGCCTCCGAGCTAGCTCTGCCTGAGTCATTCCAAGCTCATGAATCGCATCACGGATCAGAACGCCAGGATGCGTTGGAGGCCGATCCCTTGGGGTCATGGGACGATGATACTCGAAGCATCTCAGATGTCAATACTGACCAAAAGACTCTCATCTACCCACAGGTACCTTGGCGGAACTATCTCAGTCAGCCAAACGTTATTGGTTGACAACTTGAACTGGTAACCATTCGTTGCCATTTCTTGTGCCGCGATTTTTAAGACAGCAGGATTTGGTCTGCGCTTAGTTGCCACTTCAAGAGCTTGCTGATGACTATCGAACATGTGGACATCATGTCTGTCCATCTTCATCAGGCCATTATCTCGGATGCCGGCAAAGTTGTTTCGAGATGTCCCGTGATACAAATACTGTGGAGGAATCTTGATCTCATACCCGAGATCAACCTCTACCGAATGTCCTTGGCTTGCTCGAAGCTTAGTTCGGTCATCGCTGAATTCAAAGCGCCCCTTCTCGTCCGCCGCAACAATCTCCTCCAGCTCAGGCAATGACAACTTGATTGCAAGGAGCAGAGCCCCCACGTCAGTCCAGCCGCCGCTGTCGAGAGTGATCCCGGCTTGGTCCGGCTCATGTCGAAGGATGAGACTTAGGTACTTGCCTTTTCGGTTCAGAACCTTCTTAGTTACCATGGGACCTCGACAAAGGTGGTTGGTGAGTCTCTCGTCCATTTGCGCCGGAGATCTTCATACTCAGCGCGAATAATTTCAGGATGATCAGTCCCCATCTCAATCACCCACTGCTCAATTTGATATGGGTAATCAACCTCAACCCGAGCTGCATGTGCATTGCCTAGCGGACCGTGATCTGTGGTTTCTGAATCTTCTGGAGTTGCATCAAACAGGTTTAATATCATCTTCCTTACCATTCTCCTGAATACATCGACCCTGAACCTTCTTGGCATCAGCTCCGTACTTGCAACACCAATGTGATCGTTCCGGGACACAGTGCTTTGGATGGGTAGCGTGATAGTGGCGACAATCACGACAGCGCTTCTGTTGTTTGGTAATCCCCATATTATCCCCAACTTGGCAGCCGAATTTCAAATCCGTTTTCCGTAGCCCAACGTTGCATGATCTTAAATTCTTCAGAGGAGGCTTTGCGATTGCAATGGCCTCTGGCTTGAACAATGCTTCTTGAGCGCACTTCGATAGTAATAGCACGCTCACCATTAACTTTCATTGACCAAATAGAACAGTAGCCTTGTTCAATCGAACCTGAATATGACAACACGCAATGCCTTTGGGCCTTACCCTCGGCGTGCAGTTCTTTGGAATTGAGGATTTCTGTGATGTCGTAGATGCACTGTACGTAGTTACCCGAAGGCTCACGATGATTGAATTCGTAGTGCCCGGACTTGAACCCAGATGACTTGTACTCTTTGCCGTGAACGATCTTTCGCTTGGCAAGATCCTGGTGCCAATCTTCCATGGCGCGCATGATCGCCATTGCCGAGCGGCCCTTCATGGAGAACTTCTTGTCCTCGAACCGCTTGGTCCAGATGAAATCCATGATTGGGCTGAACTGTTCCAAGTCCAACATCGGGTTCTTGGAGAACCAAGCGATCACGGAATCAAGGAACGTTTCATCAACAATTCCAGCCAAGCGCCGCCCATTTTCACGATTCATCAACACACGCAACAGACGATTATCACCACCCCAAGTTTGGATTTGCGTACGGCGCAGGGCAGAGAGGAATGTACTTTCAGAATTAGATGCTAGGAATTGATGGCACTGCTTATTGGTCAGTGTAACAGGGAAGTCACCAGACTTGCACATTTTGGCGAAGCTATCACCGCGAGCGATACGAACGATTGCTTGGATGATTGGTGAGAACTCGATGTCAACGTATCGACCCTCAGCATCTGGTTTCTGTTCTCCTTCGCGAGCCCGCCCTATTCGGCGGATCACATCAATCACATCCAGCTCCCAAAATGCTGACCAGATAAATGGCGGGGTTGGGAATTTGGCCAGCAAATGATCACAAAGGGAATTGAAGATAGTAGTCTTCCCCTTGCCTCGCGGCTCCCAATCAGCAATTGGCCGATGGTGTTCCAACACTGATACAAGGCGCAACTGACCAATGTAATCAGAATCAAAAAGCCTTGGAGCCCTCTTCTCAATGGTTATCCAGAATTCGTTTGATTCCAGATCCCATTCTTCAAGAGGGGATTTCTGCTTGTTGTTCTTGGCAATTGCCGCTTGTACCAGAGCAAGTTTCTTTGCTTCCTCTTCTTCAAGACGCAGCTTTCTCGCGCGCTCTTGGGCACGTTGTTCATTAACCCAATCGCGGGTCGCTGCTCGATTCGAACGTTTCATGTGGTCCTTGGGGAGGCGGCTCCCCGCCACCCTACTTGATCATTGCGAGGAACTCTGCCTCGGATATCAGCTTGGTACCCAGCTTGCGGGCTGCCACCGCCTTACTGCTGGTACTTGCCACATCATCTATTACAAGATGAGTTGTGCTCTTGCTGACTGACTTATCAACTTCTCCGCCGGCAGCAATGACCATTTGCTGAAGGTTCTTGCGTGGCGTTTCCATTGTTCCGGTGAAGCAGAAGTGCTTGCCGGTAAATGCGCCTTTGATCTTTGCTTTGATGATTACCCCGGCGCTGAGGATGTCATCCATTCTTCCCTTATTCTCTTTCAGTCCTTCGAAGAGTGCTCGGGCTCGCTTCTCACCAAACCCCGGGACACTTTCCAACTGCCGCTGTGATAGTGCTCGAAGCTTGTCAAGAGAGTCATGTCCTTGATCAATGACTGACTTGACCGTTGAAGTGGCCACGCCATCAATGCAGAGTCCACCTACGAAGTTCTCTAAAGTCACTGCGCGATACTTGTCGAGTTCCTTCAGTAAACCTGCAGCGCCCTTATCCCCCATGCGATCAAGGCTTGTGATGTCAGCCGCCGTGAGGCGATAGATGTCAGCAATGTCCTTGACTTTGCCGGAAGCAATAAGCTTGGTGAGGATGGACTCGCCCCATTCTAGGATGCCAAGTTCTCCAATCCACTTATTCAATCTGCCGATGACTTGTGGCGGACAGGTTTGCTTATTCGGGCAGCGAACGTACTCTCCAACGCGCACGGTCTTAGTACCGCAAGCTGGGCACTTCTCTGGAATGTGGAAGTATCCGTTGTTTGGTTTGGTAACTTCCTTGACGTACGGAATGACGTCATTGGCGCGAGTTACCAAAATCTCAGCTCCAATGTTGACGCCGAGTTCTTTTACCAAAGAGAAGTTGTGTAATGAGGCCCGCTTGATTTTCGCGCCGAGCAATTCCACTTCCTCAAATTCAGCAACCGGAGTGATGATGCCGGTGTCACCAACCTGAGGCACGATGTCAGTGACCTTGGTTCTTGCTTCGGGAGCTTCGAACTTGAAAGCGATTGCGCCCTTGGGACCGCGCCCCTCATCGCCGAGAGCGAAACGCGCTGCTCGATCATTGATGAAGATCACAAGGCCGTCAATGTCCCAATCAAGAGTTTCCCGAGTCTTGTCCATGTACTCTTGCCACATCACATTGGCATCTTGGACTGTTCCAATTCGGTAGTTCGGGATCCGGAATCCCAGGCTCTTGATGTATTCGTAGGCTTCAGATTCCTTCTTGAAATCCTTGCCCTCGATAGTGTAGGCAATGATGGTAAGGTGCTGACAGTCTGTTCCATCATGGCGCTTCGCAAGTCCTGTAGCATTGCGAGTGTTGGCCATGGTCGATAGATGCTTCTTCCAAACACTCTTCAGCAGAACGATTTCACCGCGAATGTGACCAGAGAAAGGAGTGCTCAACCGCAGCGGTACGTCCATCAAACTGACGTTGGCGGTAATATTTTCCCCCACATCTCCATCGCCACGAGTAGCTGCACTGAATAGACGGCCCTTCTCGTACTTCAAGCTGATCGACATGCCGTCAAGCTTTTCAGTCTCAAGGAGTTCAACTGGCCTGCCACACTTCTCGTACCATCCCAGCAGCTCTGCCGGAAGATTCACCTTGTTCAACGAGTCCATGGGGACTTCGTGCGTGTACTTGGGCCAGTCGCCGTGTTCTGGTGGGGGAGCGCCGACACGTACGAGTGTCCTAGCTGCACGCGCCTGGAGTTCTTCAGTAGCAGAATCGTTGGCCTTGGTGAATGCCTTGACCAAAGTACCCAAACGATCCTTGAGCCCATCGTATTCAGGATCAGATATGGTAGGTTTGCCTTCGTTGTAATAGGCGGTGTCGTGGGTATCAATCTGATCTAGAAGGGATTTGAGACTCATTGGATATTCTTTCTACTCATCAACTTCGGAACAAAGCTTCTTCGACTCGGCACGGGCGCGGCGCTTGTGGATGCGGCGGCGAACGTTCTTAGCGCCCTCACGCAGCGATCGGAAAGCTCGCTGGGTAATGCTGTAGACGTGCGTAGCTCGGCCTCCATTGACACAGCCCGCAACGTCAAGGTCACCAGCTTCGATTCGATTTAGGCCGTAGGGTTTCATGGCTTCACCAGTTCCAGTTTGAAGGCTGGCTTTTCGGAAGCAAGCTTCTCCGCAACTTCAGCTTGCTCATCTGCGAGCTTTTGGGCTTCCATCTTCGCCTTGAGCTGCTTCTTGAATTCCGCAATGGAGAAGGTTGGGTTGGAATGATGCTCGGTTCGGTGAACAACCGCACTGCCGTTCTTGTTGACTTCGCGCAGGATGATTCGGGCGTGGATCTCGTTTTGGGCAGCAGCCAGGATTCCACCAATCGGCCCCGAGGCCTTCGAGAAGTACTGGCCAACCACCACATATGGAGGTCCACCACGACCCAGACCGCAGCCATATTGGGTGATTACTTCCTTCAACTCAGGAATTGAACTGCCAAATGTGGATCTGGGCTTTGTCATGATGATCTAATGGTATCTGAGAAAAATGGGTCAGTCAACTCTTTCTTGCTCATAATGCCGCATTGCTATTATGGACTTTGAATGTCTTTTGAAGTATGCCCAGTTGTATTCTGAGGCGGCTAATCATCCCCGTGCAGACTACATGAGGGAGTATATGGCCAATCGATATCACCAGAAGCGCCAGGAAGTGATTGACCGATTGGGCGGCCGATGTACTCGCTGCGGAAGTAAAGAGGGGCACTTCCACCTCGACCACAAAGACAAGTCCAAGAAGACCATGCGCGCATCAGACCTTCACTCGGTGAATGATAAGAGATTCGAGAGTGAAATCAAGAACCTCCAGATCTTATGCGAGGATTGCCATAGAGAGAAGACGAAAGAAGCTTGGGACTATTCTACACCAAAGCCTACGCACGGTACATACTGGATGTATCGGAAGCACCGCTGTCGCTGTCCGGCCTGCGTGAAAGCCTACCAAGAAAAGCAGAAGGAGTGGCGCAAGGATCAGAAGAAGAACCGTCACCAGGAACTTCAAAAGATGCTGGCCGAACATTCGTAAGCATACCGGCCACTCGTTCGACACCTTCACTATTAGAAGGGATGATTAGACTTTCCTTTGCGCGCCTGTTGAATCACGTTTCAACCCTTCATTTTTTCGACCCCTTCACTTATCGGAAGGGACTTGATATTGGCTCCAGTATATTGGTACACCATTCGACGTTTTCGACCCCTTCACTTGGAAGGCTTATTGGAAGGGACTTGAATGTCTTCGACGCTGTCGTATCGACCTGGCATAGAATCATTTCTACCCCTTCACTTATTAGAAGGGACTTGAATCCATACGCATAAACGCAGTGATGATACGCAATCTCGTTTCTACCCCTTCACTTATTGGAAGGGACTTAAATCACCTTTAGCAATATTCTGAGACAACACCCTGAACTGTTTCTACCCCTTCACTTATTGGAAGGGACTTGAATCTGGATCCGTTTCTGCAGCCGCGTTCGTACCGGCGTTTCGACCCCTTCACTTGTCGGAAGGGATTTAAATCTCGGCAAAAAACATCAAAGACTTTCCACTATGGTCGGTTTCGACCCCTTCACTTGTCGGAAGGGATTTAAATCCTGTCTACAAAGCGTTCTATGCCACATCATGGTCTCGTTTCGACCCCTTCACTTGTCGGAAGGGATTTAAATTTAAGCGCCTACGCCTACCCTCGCATCCAAGCATGCAGTTTCGACCCCTTCACTTGTCGGAAGGGATTTAAATTGGTGCTGGTTGGAGAACACTGACCACGGCCACCATGTTTCGACCCCTTCACTTGTCGGAAGGGATTTAAATACCGAAGTCCTTTGCGCCAAGCTCTTAAGGGGTTGGCGTTTCGACCCCTTCACTTGTCGGAAGGGATTTAAATCGTTCCAGCTGTTGTTTGAGTTGTTCGTCTAGTCGTTTCGACCCCTTCACTTGTCGGAAGGGATTTAAATCTTGAGTTCTATTTCAAGACGGCACCGAAGAAGCTGTTTCGACCCCTTCACTTGTCGGAAGGGATTTAAATATTGGTGTGGGGCTTCATATGTCGTACCATCAGAGTTTCGACCCCTTCACTTGTCGGAAGGGATTTAAATACCGAGACCAGCAAGCCTCAACGCGTCCCTGTACGCGTTTCGACCCCTTCACTTGTCGGAAGGGATTTAAATATACCCCTCAACTCCACTGTCTTTTCAATCACTTGAACTAGCCTTCGCGAGCGCCTATCTTATTCGCCAAAAGAACTACACATCCATACACCAAACTTCAACCGCGATAGCTAGGATTTTCTCTGTGATTATAGTGAGTTGTGAGAATTGCGAGCGGTTGCAGCAGATATTGCACCACCCAACCGCTCGCAATAAATCATCCAAAAACGTTCATCAAACCAAAACCAAAAGCCTTCCCGTGCCCGATGCCAGTATGTACCACACTAGCAAATCTTTCAAGATCCGTCACGTTCAAAAAGCCCATCACAAACACTGATGAGTGACAACATTTCATTCCCTTGCGATCACTCACCATCATACCTTCGTCAATGACCACCTTGGACCGAATATCTGCCCCAATGCCAGACAACTTACCATCTACCCAAGCATGAAGCCGGTCCCGATAAACCGGAAACCTTCGTCTCTTGTTGGACTTGACCGCGTTGAGCCGAATCGCAAACTGTACGTCACCAGAAAGACTCGATAACGCCTGATCGGTTGTCTTGGCGAATTGTATTTCAAAGTTATCAGCAAACTTAGGGTCAATTTCCAGATCTGTTTCCACTACCAACCGAGAGCCAACCTTTTGGAACAACAACTTACCATCGCCAGGGAAGATTTCCTTAGCCATTTGATGATTCTTGTATCCGTCCTCGTACGCCCGATGAATGATGTAGACTTTCATTGTTGAGCCTTGTGGTATCCAGCAACTACCATATCAAGCGTTGTGTTCTGCAAGTCACAAACCCGATCAATTCGGACCAAACCACCATCAAAAATAGTGGCGCACCCATTGCCATTACCAAACAGACCCAACTCTTTGGTGAAAACTGGTATGCAAATCCGCCCGTCTAACCGAATCACATCGCATACACCTTTAGTCACTAGCGTCCTGAGGTATGGGCCAAGACCTTGATAGCCAGCCTGATATAAACCATTATCCTTGTTCCCTTCTAAGAGCTTCGCCAATGGCTCACATCTACTTTCCCTAGCCTTAACCACCAACTTATTAACCCTAGCATCCTTGCTCTTCAAGAGAGTGTTTGCAACCTTCTCAAACAGCATCTCCTCGGCATTGCCACCGCAAATATCGCTAGCAACCACGACCAATTCTACATATAACTCATCTGGTAAAAGGTATTTAAACCTAATCCAGCTTGGAATAGCATATGACCAACTATTATGCATACACTTTCTAATAGTCATCTTCTCGGTTAGATATACTACGTTCCCTTCCTTATCCTCTTTTGTAGCATTGTCTATATGAACAAAAGAACGCTTGGCAATTGCGACGAAGTTACCATAACTATTTACACAGGTTGGACGGTACCTGCTGATTGGACGCATACCACACAAAACCCTAATCACATTCTCAATAAATGTAGCGTGAATCGTGTTCACTTGTTGCTCAACCCATTGAGATTGGACTCTATTATTACGAGACTTACCAATAAATATTCGATCATCCTTCGATCTACTGGTCATCGTTCCATCTACATCCTTCCAACGCTTTGGAAAGATTCCCGCATTCTCAAACCTGAGCACTAATGCGTAATCGTATGGCGGCATGATTTCCCCTGCATGTAAACAAGGAATTAAGGTTGATGGAGGCACTGATCTACTTTTTCTTTGCCGCTGGCTTGGCAGGTTTCTCTTCCTTCACCGGCTTCTCGTAGCCAAACTTCTTCTTGTAACTATCGCATTTTTGTAATGCCTCTTCCTGCAGCTTCACTTTGGTGTAGGCCGTTGCAAAAGACTCGCCATCAAAAGCGCTAACATCGAATTTTTTACCATCAAAAATCTCAACCCAACCATCTGGATTGCCGAATAAATCCTCCAGAGGGTCGCTGACGATCTTGATGCTCACCGACGCCGTCTTGGCGCTTCCAGTAACAGTTCGAACTACATTGAATAGCGCCAATCGCCGAAGAATGTTCGTGGTTAGGAATTTGACCTGTGCCTGCGTAAGCAAAATTCCACACTCGGGAATATCATACACATCACCATTCTTCTGGAAGAACGCAGGCTCCGGAATTTCTGAGCCCATCCGCCCTTTCAGAAGCTCGCGATATCTGGCGGCGTAGTCTAGGTCGAAACTCAACCGGTCATGGACATCGCTAAGCGAAATGAATGCCAACTCGCTCACATCAATAGCCCCGGAAAGTTCATAGGTAGTATCGCCTCGAACTTCTCGCTTGAAGAATGATGTTTCTGCCACGTCTTCCGTTTTGTTCTCGCCAGTTTTTGGTTGACTGTTCGAGTATGTCTCTAGCATCGGGGCCGAACTAGTCACTGCCCTGGCATAGGATAATGCAAATGCAGACTTTCGCTTCCAACTTGAGCGATTGTCACGAGCAAACATATACCCGCGCTCCAGAAATGCCGGATGAGCCACCGTGCTGAGTAACAAACCATCATCATGCATGACATTCGGAAGATGAATGAACATACAATCCTCATACATACTGTGACGAATGCAGTCCGCTGATATGACACCTACTTTTTTTAGGTATTCCCTATCGTCACCGTCACTCCCCACCTCTGGATAGTAACGACCTTTGCCAAAGGACACGTTGTTGTGCCAAACGCTTTCTACATTGCGCTGTCGGTTCCAAATGAAGCGTTGGTCGTTGGAATCGAAGTTGACAATCCCAGAACCTTCAATAACTGCCTTTATGAAAATTGATTTAATCATGTTATCCTATCTGTTACTTTCTTCACACTCGCGCTTTGACGAGACCAAGCGTTGCATCGTAGTACCACGTAAAGATTGGTAGTGGTGTTTCTCCACAACGAGCAAATGGCTTCAGGTTTTCAACCGTTAGCCTCTTTGGTTTCTTCTTACCAAAGAACATTTTCGTTAGTTCGGCATAGTCAAACTCACCTGTGGCCTCTAACGATTCCCATACCGTTTTCAATGTAGAAGATTCTATTCTTCTTCTATTATCAGCAATCAGATCCTTCAGTTCGATGTCTTGAATATTGAATGTGAAAGGGCACCAAACTCCAGTTGTTCTGTTTTTCACCACAATAAAACACGAACTCGAACTATTCCTCAGCGTCTTGGCAGTTACAACTTTACTCTTGCCACTCTGATGTTTGCGCGCCCTTGGGAAGAATGTCTTCAACTTATCAATTGATATCAGATACTTATTTTTAATAAACGCAACTAGCTCATCGTTGTAAACCTTATTGAATTTGTTATACAATCGGTATAGGAAATCCAAATCAACTGGTTCGGATGCCTCGCCCTCTAACATACGGCTCCAAAGATCCGATAGATGACAGCTGTACCGTTCGCTGATGGCCGACCTCTCACCTTTATTACTCCTAAGTTTAAGCATGACGAGTTCACATACACCGTCTTGTTCTCCCCATCGGTTGATTCTTCCGAAAGTTTGTATATCGGATTCTGGTGATTCTATGGTTTTGAATAGCCCTCTGAAGCTGATGTCAAGAGCGGCCTGTAGAATCGGCGCTGAAACCACAGTGCCATTCTTATCACCACCCTTCCCAAATGACTTAAGAATTCCATTCATTATCGCATGGCGATCTGGTTCTCCGTAGTTACTATGAACGATGCTAGTGTATCCGTTGCCGTAGCACCCTTGAACATTTCTGATCGATGAGTACATTGTCAAAGAGCCACCAATTGGGTGTTCAACAAAGTCTTCATCGAAAGATATCTTGTAAAGCTTCTTATGCTGTGCTAGATAATGTTCAGTTGGATTTGGAAGGATTTTTGTCCTTCTAGAGTTACCTTCACCTTCCCAGAATTTATGCATTATCGATGGGGTAGCTGAGAGTAGCAGTGTATGACTGTTCGCACATACCAGATTGCGCGCCCTCATATAGATGACAAACGCCCCAAACAAAGCCTCATCATTAAGGAATTCATGAAACTCATCAAGCACCACATTGCGAGCTGTAACATCAAACAACCTCGCAATCGATTTTGAATCAACCATTGGCGATAGAAGGTTGTCAATATTGGTTACCACAATGTCACAACCACAATCTGGTACACTTGGTGAGTTGGTAGCTTTACGCTCTCCTGCGTGGTACAGTTCAATGGAGATTGTACCAAGTCCAAGGATATCAATCTCCTTCAATAGATTTAAATATACACCTTCAGCAACTGCATTTCTTGGGCATACCCAATACACCGGTCCGGACTTCTGGGCTCCCCACATCAAACCAACCAGCGACTTACCAAATCCCGCAGAACCTTTTACTAATGTCGTTCGTTCACAAGAGTTTACAATGTCCTTTTGAATCTGAAATCGTTCCTGGTCATATGTGATTGGACATTGAAAATTTTCGTACCTTATATCCCTTCCCTTAGGGAAGTATGAATCAGCACTATTTTCAATCAGGTCATCCAGCTCTTCTATCGATAGCTTGGATACAATGTGGTCGGAGAAGATAACGCAACTCCTGGCAATCATGCGATGAGCGTTGGTCAGGCTACTTTCATCACCATCATCGGTAAACAACCTTGGAATATTGCGAGGTTCGTCATCAACGTCATCCTCTAGGTACTTGGTGACATCAAATGGGAACTGAACAGACTTCAGAATACCATCAATTGTCTCTGATATCTTCGTCCATTCGTTTTCATCGAATAGTTTCAGCTCGCCAATGACGGTGTGTGTGTTTCTAGGAGAGGTTTGATCTAAAATCTCGTACGAATTCAGCAACGTACCGTGATGCCAATAGATCGCCTGCGGCCCGATGTCTTTGAACCGAACACCACGACCCTTGGCCTTTGCATGAAATGTCGCATATACCCATGAAATCTCATTGTGCCTTGGATATTCATGCTGTCCAGAGTATTTAGGATAATGCTTCTGTTTATTCTCCTCGCTATAGTCACTAGCCAAGGAAATGTTGTTAAAATATACGGTACACTTCCCAATGTCATGAAGGAATGCCGACAAACCAATCACGTTGATTAGATCGTCATCGGAAATCCCAAGGTGCTTGGCGCAATGCATAGCTAACATCATCGCACCAACGCAGTGTTTTGTAAGTTCTTGTCTGTGGTCTGAATTAGCTAGCATACTAAAAATCCTCTCCCTCTTTGAACACCTCAACCGCGCCGTGGTCCATTACAACCACAGTGTTGACCATCCATGCCTCTCGTAGCTTCTGGCCTTCCAGCGGGTCAAGTTCATCCAAGATTCCCTGAAGCCCCTCACGTCCGGCAAGCCCACGCGCGAACGGAACCTCCCCACGATCACGGAACTGTTGCCAATCGTGGCCGGGCATCAGGATGTCTGCCACTGCGCCGCCCTGAGGATCGTCAACGTTGAGCAGCACGATAACCACTTCGGATGGCCGCCGACCCAACTCCCGGACCCTTCGAGCGAAATGCTTAGCCCGATCCAGTTGTAGTTCGAGGGTGCTGCGGCAAAGGCTTTTGTTGTGCTGGGTGATAGCGTCAATCATAGCACAGGCCATTGGATCAACCAAGACTAACTTCCCATCAACCTCAGTAACGTAAGCTTCAGGTTCCATCTGTAGCTCCCTTCATATGATAAACTTTCGCTTGAAAACTCTATTGAATATTTCCAGTTCATCACTCTCGCGCCGGTCATACAGGATGGACATATTGGCTATGCCGAAAGAGTTCTCGTAATCGATATCCATCTCATCTACAACCTCGGATAGATACCCACTATAAAAACTACATCTTGGTAAGAAGAACTGTGGAATAGGTGGCCCTGGAGGACTAATTCCTACATAGCCTTTACATTTACCAAAGAAGACATGTTGTATTGCTGTGGCGCATCCAACGTCGTAGATGATGAAGTTCGACTCTTTCCAGCTGATAATTCCATCAGAGGGCTCGACAATATGCCGCTCGATCAAATCTCTCAACGAAACGTAATCATCCATGAAGCCCAAGAAATCAGGGCCTATACCGTACCATTGGTCTTTATCTAATAGATCATTCACATATCGAATGAACTCTGGACGAGAGCTTTCTGGAAGTTGTTCGGCACAGAGTTGAATGTGATTATCTATCATTGTGGCAACCCAGACTTGAACTGCTTAGCCTCTTCTAAAATTGACCGCAGTTGCTTTATCAATGGGCGGCTCAATTCTCTTTTATATAGTATGGCCAAAAACTCTTCAAGATAAGAAATTGTATTATCCAAGTTACTAGCTATATCTTCTAGACAAGTTTTATAACCCAACAAACATCTTCCAGACTCAAGCTTATCTCTTAGATATGCAATACGTCTATTAAGTGGGTTCAATAAACTACACGCAATAGTTAACCTTCCATCTTCGCTACCCAACAATTTAACGATAACCTGCTGATTGACAGGGTTGTTGGCGAGCCATCTTTCTATGCACTTCTTCTTTGTCATAGAAGCGCCCCCGAATCTCAACCGCTCGGGGGCCACACGGTTCCTTTTCTTCATTCGCCTAATCGCACCACAGCTTTGGAATAGCTGCAGCTATCGATAGGTTTCGCGATTATTCTGCGTCTGAAGCTGAGCCTTTTCCAGACAGCTTGTTCGCAGCTGCCGTGGCCAAACCATCCACTGCACCCATGATCTTCTGCACGGTTTCGACGGTGGAACCATCAGCCCCAGCCATGAAACCACCGAACATTTGCGAAAGACCCATACCCTTCGTGAATGTCTCGCTCATCTTAGCTACATCTTCCGGAGTACCATAGACGTTAGCTTGGATCTTGCCATAGAACTGAGCTGTGGCATGAGCGGCTTCGATGCGAACACGAGCTTCTTGTTCGATGCGGAACTTGGCAAGCTCGAAGTTTTGGGCAGCTTCACCGTTCTCTGCACGAGCCTTCAACTCAGGCACCAAGACTTCCTGGACTCGTTGCTGATCAACTTCCACTTGGCGTGCGTTGACTTCGACCGGTACCATGGCCAAAGCTTTCTGGCCTGCAGCTTCGGCGAGCGCCTTGGCTTGAGCACCTTCAGCTTCCGCCACCAACAGAGCCTTGTTACCTTCGGCTCGGCGTTGGTTTGCAGTGGCCTCTGCAGTTGCCTTCTTCGTGGTGGCTTCTGCCTCAGCATCCGCACTAGCCTTCTTAGCATCGGCTTCCACCTTGATTCGATAGGCGTCACCATCAGCTGCCTTCTGTGCAGTTACGTAGTTACGTTCTGCAATAGCTTGAGCTTCGATGATGGTCTTCTGCCGCTCACGATCTGCAGCAGCTACCAATTCAACAGTGACAATGTTCTGTCGAGCCTTCGCGCGGTCAGCTTCTGCATCTGCCAACTTAGCTTCTGCTTGGGCCTTCTCGGCATCTGAATCAGCAATTGCCTTGAGCTGATTTCGCTTGGCGATTTCAACTTTTTTATCAGCTTCAACGATTGCTTCTATTTGCGCACGTTGAGAAACTTCAATTGCCTGCTTCTGGTTGATGCGGGCAACTTCCGTTTGCTTTGCGTTGTCAGCAGTTGCAACATCGACAGATAGCTGAGCCGCCATCTGCTTCTCTTTGGTGACGCGATCTTGTTCGGCTGTGATGGTAGCAATTGCAGCAGCCTGCGTTGCCTCAGCCTCCGCACGCTTTCGTTCCAACTCAAGAACAGCTGTACGAGTCTGAACGTCCTGAGCAGTACGAGCCTGATCACCTTCACGAAGGATCTTGTTCTTCTCAGTCAAGTTACGCTGCGTGATCTCTGCGATGGTTCGCGCGCCCTGTGCGTCGAAGATGTTGCTCTCCTTGAGATTTGATACATCGGTTTGGTCAAGGCGCGAAATGGTAACCGTCTCAAGCAAGAATCCGTTGTGCTTCAGATCGTCTGTCACCAACTGCGTCACTTCCTTGAGGAACTCATTGCGTTCGCTGTTGAGTTGCTCAAGTGTCTTGCATGCTGCGCTTGTTCGTAGGGCAGAGATGAGCTTGTCTTCAAGTAAGGCGATGACACTCTGCTTGTAGTTGCTGCCCTTCGTTGAGTTCTCCTCACTAACCTTGTCACCAAGAGAACGTGCTGCGGCTTGGATTGCCGTATCTTCTGGTTGAATTCGAACGAAGAACTCGGCCTTGATATCTGCCCTTAGTTTGTCGCTGGTGATGAGTGCATCCGCCGCAACTCTCAAGACTTCGAGCTTGATAGTTTCCAGAGATACCTTAACGATTTGGTGAACCACTGGGAGCACCAGAGAGCCGCCATCTCGAATGACCTTCAGGCCACCCATACCAGTGCGAACGAACGCTTCACTGGCCTTTGTTCGAACGTAGAGTTTGGTGATGGTAATGAGGATTGCACACACCAATAACAACAGGATTCCCACACCTGTCATCATTACAGATGATAGCCCGCTGACATGAATGTGAGTGAACGCGCTGATGGCAATTGGCGCAGCGATGAGAATAATTGCGAATAGCAATAGGAAAAACAAACTCATTGAAAATGTCCCTTCTTATCCAACTGTTGGATCAAGTTCTACCGTGAAGTAATCCGATGCAGAATCGTAGTCTATTGTGATTATCTTGGCTCCATATTCCAGGGGCTGATCAGACTTACATTGAATCTGAAACATATCCCCCTTCCTATTGTGAATTTGAGCAATCCCTTTCGGAGAGCACTCAAGTATAACTTTTCCGGAACAGCCAAGTAAGTCATGCTTTGTAACTGAATCAGTCTCTGTAGTTGGCATCCATCGCGCTACAGTACGGCTAACAAAGGCCGTACCAAAGAATGAAACAACCACTGCAGCTCCGACTGATATAAGCGCAAAACCACTCCAGGCTTTTATCAGGAACCCAAAGATGATGTTAGCTATCAAACCAGTGCCGGCGAATATCAAGAACAAAGCCATCATTGATATTGCTAAAGGAACCTTTCCAATTCCCAAGAACCCCAAGATACCGTGTGTCTCACCATCGCCATCGTGGTCATGCTCAGCATCATGGTCAGCATGTACATCGACATCACCATGTAACTCTACATCATGACCTAAATCAATACCAGCCCCCAAAGCGAACAACACTCCGATAGCTAATGGGAGGTAGAATATCAAATTGTACCATGCTAAAAATTGTTCCATAATAACCTACAGAGTAGAGAAGTAATTTTTGATATTAACTGACATTTCCAGCTGATTATGATTAAGTACAGCCCCTGATGCTTCTGCTTCGTATGATGACTTGTGCATCGTCTCGCTAACACAATCGATGTACATTGAGTGGGCACCTTCACGAGTAGTGAATCTCCACCTATCTCCATTAACCTCAAGCCATTCTCTCATCTCAATCACAATACTAGTATCAAAAGAAACAGAGGGGCCATCCCAGAAGCTTTTCTCTTCATGAGTTTTCCAGAAGCGATCAAGTAGTGTAATGAGATTTACTTCTTCTCTTCGCGCCCTAGCTCCTCGATGGGTATTCTTCCAGCCTAGTAGTAGTACGGTGAGATGGAATGTTTTACAAGTCTCTAAGATGTCTTCCATCTCATACTGTGAACAAGACCCCACTACTACCTGCACAGTTAACTTCAACCCAGAATCACAATTGACATTTGGAAGATGCGTTCGTAATTTTGCCAGCTTATCAAGTAGGCCATGGCTTGAGTCTACGCTGAGACCAATACCGCCAATCTTATCCTTGATTGTTGGTAGGTTATTAATTACCCAATCTTCATTTCTTGTAGTTAAGTTGACAACAATTCCCATGTGATGGAAGTCATCTATAATTTCTAAAAGATCTGGGTGTTCAGTTGACTCACCACCACCCAGGGCCACCTCGAAAGTTTCCAGTTCTTTCAAGGCATAAGCAACGTTGCGGACAAGTTCCTTACTGGCGTGTTTGCCTTTTGGAGTTGATCCTTGGTAGCAGTAATAGCAGCCTTGTTTGCAATAGTCTGTTATCTTAACATCTACCAACTCAGGCACTTCAGACTTATCTGCATTAGCATCTTCTGTAAATGAAGTACGAACCTTTGTTCCACTTCGACCGCAGAATAAAGACCAGAACTTACCTACCTTATCATATCTGGCACGAAGATGTTTACTACCGCTCTCAAGCATTAGATTGAGGACTGGGCTGCCAATCTCTTCGTCATCCCATTGATATCTCTTGAGAACATTCCTGGCCTTACCATCACGGATAAGCGGATGCCTGTCCTCTTCATTATCATTCCCGCCAAGGATAGCTACATCTTTACGAAGGATGAATGCCAACAGATCATCAAAGAAATCACGTCGAAGATGGTAACGTCCCCAATTAACATTGCTTGGTATAGCTATGATGCTTTGGTGATCGATGTATCCAGAAGGATTAACTTCAACACCGGCCCACTTCGAAGCAATGATGGCCGCATCCTCATCTTCAAGGTCGGCAAGATGGGCCAGATTAATCTTTACGACTTGACCTAGGTACTGACGCTTGGCCTCTTCGCTAGCGCAGGTAAAGAAGTTCCATCCGAATTCCTGATCCTCGGAATCGTCACGTACCCTCACTCCCTTTTTGATTAGAACAATTGAGTGGGTGCTGCTGGAGTTGGTAGCGAACCCGTATCGAACATTATGAACGAACATGACTACTTACTTAAGCCTCTTGGCGCATATCCACGTTCAGCAAATGGTTGTGGCTTTGGCTGTTTCCGAGTCTCAGCCAAGATGTTGCAGAACAATTCTCCTTGTTCAATTGCATCATCAAGAGCAACGTGGCTGTGACGGCTCTTGCCGAACCAAGATTTTGGGAATGCTCTCTTTGTTGTATTCCTGAAATCTGTACCCAAGACAACCATGGCCATTGTCTTGATATCAAGAGCTGAGAAAGAGAATGGGCTTTCTCCAGCAAAAGCTATCATGTACCAATACATGTGGGTAAAATCAAATCCTGTTGGGTAGCCAACGAAGACTGGTTTGTCTTTTCCAGATACTTTCTTCACCCACTGCACGAACTCCGGCATGACAACTTCGGCTGGACGAGTGTTCTGTCGGCAAGCTTCCCACGCCGCTTGTTGTGTCTTCCACCAGTTCATTGTATCTGCATCTGGTGTAGCTTCTGGAAGAACATCGAGGTTTGCATAGTAGGTATCGATCATCTTACCTGTGCCGGTGAATACAGCGCAGCCAAATGACAACATTGAATTACGGCCAGGGATGGGACCATCTGATTCTATGTCGCATGAAAAGAATAACTCATTTTGTCCAACACTCATTACGCAATATCCTTCCTATTGTGGTTTTCGACAATCTATATTTTAATGCCAGAGTCCTTTGACTTTTAATTGTTTTAGCATCATCTCTTATTTGACAAGCGGTGTCGTAGTTTGTTTTAGAATTTCCATTATTGGCACCACTAGAAGTTTTTGATATCTTTGCTTTGGTTTCTTCTGAGTGTTTTATTCCAAGTCTGTTTTTGTTTCCAATTCTAGACAGCGACATCCTAGACTTTGTCTCTTTAGATGCTAATTTTCCACACCTTCTAGTATTTCCGATAAGTAAGCCTGAAAGCTTATCTTTGGTTTCTTGTGAAGCTTTACTGCCTCTTGTCCAAGTATTCAACCCAATATGTGCTTTCGATATCTTGCGTTTAGTATCTTCAGACATCTTGCCGCGAGAACCGCCTCCCCTAATATTGTATCCCTGCTTTATGCTATCAAAATATTTAATAAACCATATCTCAGATGAGTCGGCTTGCGCTTGCGTTTCACAATAAGCCAGGTGCTTTGCCGAGAAATTATCTTTACCTAGCTTAGCAAATGCCCTTACTAACTTGATACAAAATCTTTTATCATTCTTGTGGTTTGTAAATCTCTTTTCCACACCGCGCCAAGTTTGCCCAACATATACCTTACTATTTATAGTGTTGCTTATAACATAAATTACACAAACCATGCATTGGTATATATCAATCTTTCGCAAGCTCTTCGTCTATAATTTTTTGTTTTGAATTGGAAATAGCCTTATCCATTTCCTCTTCCGTTGCAGTAAATAAAGTATCGGATGGAATTTCTTCCAAAGTTACCTTCCAATGTTTACCGGTTGGAACTTCGCCAGGCACTCCGACGACTCTCCAAAGCTCTCCTTCATTCCAAACACTCGTAGATGCTGTTTCTATATGTCTGGATGTTGACGCAAACACAAATCGTTTGGGCCAATTTGGATTCTCTCCAGCCCGCATGTGAGCCGCTAGTGTTTTTGGGATTCCTCCACCCATCACAAACTCCTGGGAATAAACCGCTGGGCCTCGGCCAACAATACCTCTCCAGACAATCCATCTGCCGGATTAAGATCGAAGTCAATGGGTTTCTCGAAACGTTCCAGAGAGGTTGCTTTTATAACCTCTGTGAACTCTGAAATTTCTCTTGTAGTCATTCCAAGATTCACACAACGCTCTTGGATATTGTTGGCTGTGGTGATTCCCGCCAATGATTCTAGCAATACAATCATCTCCATACGGCTGAACTTGTAGCCTTGGAACTTGTAATCAATCCAAGCTTCATAGGCTGCTGGAGTTACGCGCTTCACCATTGCGGCTTTAACATTGCTGAACTGTTGAATCTCCCACTGTGCATGGCTATCGCTACGCAGACCCATGAAGTGCAATAGGTTGTGGAGATCAATGGTCCAATACCACTCAGTATATATGGAGAGCGGCAACCCAATGCGAGCAATCTCCCGCGCCATATCTACTTCTTGAGAGGTTAGATACTCGTAGAATTCAATGGCGGAGACCTGCATCTCCTTCCATTTGTTTTGGATAAGAGCCGCTTGCTCAGCTGATACTGGTTCAGCTCTACCCTGTTTATTCTTCTTGGACTGGGTTCCCATGTCGTTGGCATTCGGCATGTAGAACTGCATCACGGGAAGAGAGTATCTCATAGAGTACTCGTTGATGCTGGCGGTGCGGTGACGGATCAATTGCCGGGCCACGAACACAGGAAGCTTCACATGGAACTTGAGGATGACCTGCTCGAAGGGAGAGGTGTGGCCGTGCTTCAGCATGTAACGAAGGAGCCCGCGGTCTGTACCTGTGTTCTTAGTACCTGCGCCGTAACTAACACGGGCGGCTTGAACAATAGAAGAATCATCTCCCATGTAATCAACTAGGGAGATGAAGCCATGGTCTAGGATCCTGAAGTATTTGCCCTTGATTTCGTCAGCTGCTGTGCTCATATCAAACTTCCTTCGTGGGGTCTTTGCCCGCCAGATACACTTCCAAATCCTTTTTATGTCCCTCTTGCGCTGCACACTGAATAGCCGCTCCAAGGAACGTCATCAGAAACTCGTGGCGCTTCTCATCATCAGCGGCTGCGAAGGCCTGTCTCACCTCAACTGGCTGCAGAAATTCCGGTTTACAACAAGAGAAGTCTGGGCAGCATTCGCTATCTTCATCGCTAGAGATGAGTCTATGAACAGATTCTCCATCAACCCAGCGCCGAAGCTGTTCATCACACGAGATGTATTCTCTAATTACCTTTGACAACGGTATAGTCCTTATCAAGTTTAGCCATCATCTCAACGGCTTCTTCTGGATTGCGCGCAAGACCATGAGGGTTATCTAAAGAGTATCCAGCTAAAGTATAGGTTAGTAATCTATGCTCTCCGTACTCAACTACCCGCCTATGCCAACAGAAGAACTTATCAAAGAACCATTCTGGATTATGGGCATCAAACACATAGACTTTTACAGTCTCAATCGATCCGGGGAATGATGCCTTTACAGAAACAGTCTTCTCAAAATCAAGCTTCGTTTCTGGATAGTGAACAAGAATAGTTCCTTTGAAATCATCGACAACGCTTCCTGTTGATGGAAGTTTTCTATTTCGATGAAAGATGATTTTACTAACCATTTACCAAAGAGTTATTTTTTGTTGTTGAGAAGCTCTTCAGCGAAGCTCTTACCCACTTCAATTGGTCCTACCGGCTCTAAGATAATGGTGCCGTCATTCATGTAAGCAATCTTGAAGGTGTAGTCTTTGAGAACAACAAGCTCGCCAACCTGGAAGATCGCCCAGTGTTTTGGAACTTTTGAGCCATCCGGGCGTATCAATGCGGATTGAAAATCACCATCGAAGATTCCTATTAGTTGTTCACGTAATTGATCTGCGACAGATTTGTTTTCAAAAACCTCTCTGAGAGCTTCAAGTTGATTCGTATCAGGGTTCATGTGCTATTACTTTCCAATGAATTCGCCGAGAGCTTTATGGAAACCAGCTGCCGCTTCCACCAATGCATTTCCAGCAGCTTCTGGTGAGAAGTAATCACCAGAGATGGTTATCATCGAGCCTTTACCATTTCTCTTTACTACGCACGCGCTCCACGTTCCCCAGGGGTCATGGCGCACCAGTACCCTAGAATTTTCCGTAACGCCTTCGTAGCGATTAAATCCGTTATTGAGACCCAACGTCAGGGTGACTGTTCCGACCTGTATTGTCCGGTTAAGCATCGCGCGCTCCTGCTACCGGTGCCGGGTATCGTACCTGATTGCCTGCCTAATGGCAACAATAAAACATGGACAACAGCGTGGCAGCGGCAGTAATTAACAACATGATAAGTGGTACATTAAAGCTTGGTGGAGTAATTGTGACAGCTGTAGATACAAGCTCTTCTGGAAGTGGATTATCTACCTCTGTGATTTCCGGAAGTGGATTATGCGGAATAGTATCCGGAGGAATTGTTTCTATCGGAGGCGGAGAAGGAACTGTATCATGAGTGTCCATCATATTATTCCTTACGCATTCTCGTCATCACGTATGCTTTGAGACATTGTCAATGCCACCAGGTTCATGATTCTATTCTTCTCGGCGGCATCGATCATCTCTTCAGGTGCCTTTGGAGCGGCGGCTGATTTGAATAGCTTGACATTTGCTTCGTTGCGAGGTTTGACTCCGGCATTTCCCACTTCATTAATATGACAGCTCACTGCTGCTAATTCCCAATTTCTAGCTATGCAGGCTGCCTTGAGCTTGGTCCATGTAGCTGGGAAGTTTGATCCTAATGCCCACGCCATGCTAAGAACTGCCAACTGCGCATCTGCTGGCCAGTCATTGAACTCTGGGAAATAATGCTTGATAAGATAGTCTTCATTTTGTTCTAGCTTAGTGCGAACTAAATTTGCTATCGCATCATCAGAAAGCCTGAGGGTACAATACTTCATCGCGGCTTTGTGGCCCTGTTTAGCCAGCTCAGCCCTATCTTTGATTTGTTTCCACTCAGCTTTGATTTCGTCCTGCGAAGCTCTCGACCCATCCTTTTTAGTAAATGGAAGATATACAGCCAAACTAACAGGATCAATCAGATTACCAATACCTATTGTGATTAGGCCTTTGACATCTTGATACATCCAGTGGACATAGCCTTCGAAATTTCTACTGAACTCTGGGAATATATTCTTTACGCTGTCTCGCATACCAAGATGCAAGATTAATCAGTAAGCCCCCAGAACATTGGGAAGTAACTCTGGTGGTGCATCTGCGCAACAAACTTACTTGGTGATGTTACCCAGAGCGCATATTCGGGGAAACACATCCCTAAGAATACATGTAGGGGTTCGGAGATTTCAGCTCCGCTGTTATGCCATTCCTGGACAGCTTCATCAATCGCATCAAGAAGCTCATTGTCTCTGATGGCCCCAGAGTAATATTTCTGAATGACATTTGGCATAATTATCCACTAGTTAAGGCTGCCTTTCTTTTTGTGTCGTACCAATGTTTGTATTGCTTGAACCACTCTCTGACGTAATCAGGGTCGTCCAAATCTATTTCTTCTAGTGGAGGAGGTACAGAATTCAGGGCGGTGAGGGGCCGTATACTACCCTTCTCTTGAGCTTTCTCTTGGCTCCTGAACTTCTTTCTCTCTTCGATATTGGCGTTGATATGCTGATCGATCAATGAGTTCAGCGCCTTGATAAAGCGAGCGGACGCATCATTGACGTCTCTCAGATCTGTATTGCCTGTTCGAAGATCACTCTGCGCTCTTATTGCATCAAGTAGTGATGCCAGTAGTACATCAACCATTTTGCACCTCGATGATTGAGATGCCACATTATGCTAATATATAATTCCAGTGTCACTATCTTTGGATACTATTTATCACAATCACCTTCAACCAGTGCTGAAGCATAGCCCCATCATTCTCCTCAGCTTTAGCTTTGTTGATTTTGATGTATACCTTATATAGGTCTCTGGCTTTTATGAATGTGGTTATGTCGCAAGTAATGTAGTCAGCGGTTGATACATCCGCAAACCCAAGCATTCTAAGATGAGCATTTGAACACACTCGGAGATTGGCCCTGCGCCTTCCCTTTAACCAATCTCGAAGTTCTTCAGGATCTTTGATTAGGCCAATCATATTAGTCCTTAAATAGAAAGGGCGACTTGGGAGTTTTAACCATTTTTCCCTCGTCGCCCATCAGCTATCCAACCTACGGCGTTTAATGTAGTGTTAATTTTGAAGCGAGGTGTGTTTCCCTTATACTATCTCCCGACAAAATGTACTAACGATGATAACTTTGCTGATACACTTTGTCGGGAGAGTTGGAATCGAACCAACATTTCCTCTACATATACACTACAACTTGATTAGATCGGCTCTGTTTTACTGAGATTAGCAGAATAGATTGACTTGCCCACGCGCCCCTTTGCCAGTTTGGGCACCCGACTATATTGCCTTTATGGCAGGCCTCAAGGGCCGGTAGCCGGGGCAGGACTCGAACCTGCAATGGGATTTCTCCCGCGCGCTTGTGCTTTCAGATTGAGATTGAGATTGAGATTCAACTTGTCTGCTGAAACCCCCATCAAGGGGGCGTCCCTCTCAAGCCTTTCACAGCCGGAGAGAGAAATTGGTGCTCACCCACAGACCTAACTCCACCTATTATAGTAGGGTTTGCCTACCCGGACAAAAACTTCCGGATCTACGTGGTGGGCGAACTGGTGGAAGGAAAGTGGTATCAGCACTAACCTCCCCTTGGGATCAAGTCCCAAAAATGAAACTGAGAAGCTTTTCTGCCATCGTAGCTTTCGTAACATCAATGGAGTTGGCTTCTTCACGCGCCGACTTCACAGCTGCCGATAGTTTGGCAACTCGATCGAGCATCTGACGAATGGCATCTTGTGGATAAGCTGTAGACATATCCACCTGAGTCCAAACACCTTCAGGCTCATCCACGGTAATGATTTCTGCTTGTCCAGGAGAGTGCGGCCCCGGTTCAATCTTCACCAAGGACTTGTGAACCTTGCGAGTCTTGATGCGCTGCTCGTGGAATTTCGTTTGGTACATTCCCTTATTAGGATCGTACTCCCATTCCTTTGCCGGATCCAATACCGGAAGTTTGGCAATGAATGTTCTCATGTCGCCCAATTGCTTCTCCAAGAAAAGCAAATGAGTAACTGGAACTTGTGAAGCCAACGTTACGCCATCCACCACTACATCTGCCTTAGCAGAGCAGTTGCCGATGTCCTTGGTGGCTACCACATTCCACATCTCGGCCAGGCCAGCTTGAGCCAGTTTGACGATATCCGGAGCGCTTTGCTGGATGACCTTGCGCTGGTCAGCTTGTTTCAGCGTTGGGTCTTCGGTGTGAGGAGCATACGTTGCCACAAACCCAGAAAACAAATCTGGCTTCTGCAAGACATGATGTGTCTTGGTTAGATCTGCGTAACCTGTCTTCTTCGCACCATCTTCAATGGCAATTATCTGATTGAGTTTTGGCATTGTATTCTCCGTGTCTTCGATGGCGTCTTAGGAGCGCCCCCGGCACAGCGTGCATACTATTCATTGCCACGGTCCCTGTCAATCAAACAAACCGAGGGGCGGTGTTTTTTCCGCCCCTCGATCCTATCTTTACTTTTTGCCGCCTTGGTTCTGATTCATTTCTTGCACGGCAGCCAATGCTTGCTTGCCGGACTGCGAATTCAGCGCCGCTACTGCGACTTCCTTTACCTCGGAATCCTTCTTCTCTAGAGCAGCTCGCAGCTGAGCCATTTCCATCTCTTTGATTCCAAGCAATTCTTTGAGCGTTGCATTGTCTCTCTCAAGGAGTTTCTTTTCGCCATCGAATTCCAGAGATTTAATTCTGGCTTCGGTTTCGTACTTGGACTTCATTGCATTCCCGATAATTGCAACTTGCTTATCAACATCTGCTTTGACAGTGGCGTCGAAATTATCGAGCTTAGATTTGGATGCAGCAATTTCAGCTTCCGTCTTCTGGATAACCTGCTCTCGCTCACTCCAATTCTTTTGATGGGCTTCTTCTACCTGCTTCAATTCCAGAACACGCTTTGAATGTTCCGCCTTCCACGCATCTTCTGCATTTCGGCGAGCAATACCCTTGGCGTATTCGAACTCTTCTTGTTCACGAGTGCGCTCCTTAGACACCTGCTCGGTGCGTTCTCGGAGAGCTGCCGCGTGATCAGTCTGCTCTTTGGACCATGCCTTGCGAGCCTCTTCCTCGGCCTTCAATAGGTCAGCCTTGCGAGCTTCGTATTGAAGAACCAGTTCTGTCAAAGAAGCCGCTATAACTTCCTTGTCATAAAGCTCTCCCAATTCCTCTTGCTT
>JALOBN010000001.1:104446-157912 GCA_023228245.1 Candidatus Pacearchaeota archaeon | reverse complement strand
TTGCTTCCTTGATCGTCTGAAGTGCAGAAATCTCAGACTCGAAAAGCTCCCGAACAGAGTGTAAGGTCTTAGTAATATCAAGACCGGCCTTGGTTAGTGATTGAGTAACCCTCTCAACAGTTAGCGATGCTGAGTCTGCAACAGCCTGGTCTTTATATTGGGCACGAACTTTACGAGCCTTCTCATCGACTGGGGCTGCCGTGGTTACATCTTCCACGATATCAGAGGCGGTTTTCTTTGCTTTGCTAGTTGTCTTTGTAATTTTCTTTTGTACCATGATATACCTCTACGAACCCATGCTGCTCCAACAGAGCGTTTTATGGGCTTGTTATTAGTGAACGGGAATCAACCCGCACAATATCTATATCAATACTTTTTGGTAATGAATAAATATCAGCACAGGATAGAAAAATCACATGCAGCCTGTCTCCTTCGGCGAAAAGTTAAGACTGCATGTGAAGTAGGCCCACTCGGATTCGAACCGAGAACCGCATCCAATTAGCAATGAGCCTAAGTAATTAACCAATTGGAAGATTATTCATCCGCAAAGCATAGGAATTGATTTGGCAATCCCCATTTTGGTACGGATGATTTCCAATCAGATCTTTGATGTCAGTATTCCGAAGAGTGAATTGTGCAACCTCTTCGATAGATTTTCCAACCACAGCACAGTCCTTTGCACAATTCCCACAACTCCAAATAGAGCAGGTTCCATTCTCGATAAATATTCCACCCTCCAGAGACCCGCAATGAGGACATCCGAATTTTATCAAATCGAAGTTGCTGATCACTAGCAGTGTCGAATCCACCCGGCCTCCTCAGACCATCTACCCGGCTCCCTAAGCAAGCAGTCTCCCCGGATTCGGTCTCCGAACGCATTTCCCAATGTGCCGAGCAAGTTATCTATCTGGCGTTTAGTAGTCAAGTTTATTGAGAAAGGATCCGATCTTTGGAGGTAGAACGGACTACATCCACGTCAATCGGTCAGCCGTACGGTAAGTTCATATTTGAAATGTTATATTTCAATATTGTAAAGTCCCCAGAGGTTAATTACTATGTTCTCAATGAAAGAATTGAAATTTATTAGTTAGATTATTACAGACGATATAATATTATCGTATGCTACAAGGAGAAAGTATCATGACCGATTCAGAACTGCCAACGAACCCAAATGGACCAATGATTAGTCAAGATGATGTATTAGCTTATCTTGTCGGAGCTATGCAGCGTATAGAATCTCAACTCGCCTCTAATGAACCACCACCATGGGCTATAAAGCTCTATGAAACATCGTTAAAGAAAATTGAAGCACTGGAAAAGAGAACTGAAGTACTAGACGTAGAAATCCAGAAAATCAAGATGGCCTGTTCAGCACGACATAGCAATGGAAATCAACTAAAACTTCCTTTGGTATAAGAGGATATCAAACATTCTGACCGGCCAATCAGTCATCACCACAAAATTAGCATTGCGGCTTTGATAAATCCAGCTCCTTGTCCGAACAATATAGTTTTCGCTTGTGGTGTGAGTAATCCCATTTCTCGGGCCTTAATAAGATTTGCCACTAGGCCACAACCACCAATGTGACAGAACCTATCAAATGTGGTTGGAGCTGGAGCTTTAATCCCAGCCGCTTCAGCTATAGCCGCTGGAATCCATTTGCGAGGTTGAATACTAATCAGCGCACTAACCTCATCCAAAGGACAATTGCTTTTTGCCAAAGTCTCTAGAATCATCTCAGAGGCACCACGCACGGTGGTTCGCACCAACTCTCGAACTATATCTAAATCTGCTGTTCCCAGATAGAAATCGCCACCTTTTTGATACCATGTATTTTGTACTTTCTGGCCACGAGTCCACAGTACGGCATAATAAGCTTCTCCATAGCTGCGTGCATGCATTGGTAAAATGCCCTTGCTTAAATCTGTTTGTGCTGTAACAACAGCTGCTGTGGCAATATCACCGACTGTCGGAGATGCAGGATGCATCATCTTGATTGGCCGCGTCATAAAGTGCGTTTGAGTCAATAGAATTGTCTTAGCATGTTCAGCTTTGATGAGCGCCGATGCCAAATCAAGTTGGCTAATAAACGAAGCGCAGGCCACATCAATACCCACACCATACGCATTATGAGCACCTACTAAATAAGCCACACGCGAAGATGATGATGGCCCAACAAACTCAGGTACGGCATCCCATGATAGTACCGCATCGATATCTTTTGGGTCTACATCAGCATCTTTGATAGCTGCTCTGGCAGCATGAGTTGCAGCCTCGGCGGGAGTTATGTCGGGTGAAGCGATTCGACGTTCACAAGCCCCAAGAAAAGGATCTCCGGCCTCAGCATTCATGTTTCGTAAAGTGATTTCATCAGCTAAACAAGATGCTTTTTGTTCAATATCGATCAGTTCTCGTTGAGATGACGCCTTTGATAACTCGGCGAAACCTAATGGCCACGCATCATTTGTGCGAACTTCTTCCGGAATCCATTGCCCCATACCTGCGATTTTTGCTTGTATCATCTTATTTCTCCGGTTGACTCATTAGTTGTAGCGCTTCATTTCTTCCACCGCCAGCAATGTGAAAGTTTCGGTCAATCCTGATGTCCAATATTGCCGGTCCATCATGCATGAGAGCACCAATTAAATTTGGTGTTATTTCACCAGAATGATTGATGCGCTCAGAGGCAATCCCCATCGATAGCCCCCATGATCGAAAATCAATCAATGGAGTTTCGACTGGTGTTTCTTTCCCGTAGACTTGTTTGTAACCATGATATACCATATTGTATCTAGAGTCATTAAATATCGCGAACAGAATTGGAAGACGCTGCATCTTTGCGGTTATCACCTCCATACCATTCATTTGCATTCCACCATCTCCACATATGCAAATTACTCCCGTTCCCCTATCAGCAATGGCCATTCCAATCGCTGAGCAAATACCAGACCCCATGCTTCCCAATCCTAAATGAATGGTGAATTGTTGGGGATTCGTAGCCGTTAGGTAGTGTAGTGCAAAAAGCATGTGCTCCCCAATATCGGTAACGAAACGTGCATCTGGGCAAGCAGTTTGAAGATCAAAGATGGCTCTGTATGGTGTGATGATGACGCTGGGCTGAGTCTCAAAATCCCAAACGTCGAAAGCAGAGTGCGACTTAATCTCTCGCACCTCATCCTTCAGATTGATAGCCATATCGAAGGTAGCCACAATTAATTGGTTGAGAAGACTACCAACATTTGTCACCAATCCCAGTGTGGTTGGTAGGTTACGATTGAAGACCGTGGAATCCAAATCCACATGTACCAACTCTCCACCTTCTCGGATGTACTTGGTAGGGCCTATAGAACAATCGTCAAGATCAGTTCCCAAAACCAATGCGAAGTCAACACCCCTTTGACAATACTCACGCGCCCACATTGAAGCAGCCAGCCCACCGTGCCTCAAAGAACAAGAGTGGGACTCGCTGACAACTCCTTTACCTCTCGGCGTAGTAACGAACGGAACTTTGAAGATAGATAGCAGCGTCTCTAAAGATTGCGCAAATGGCCGACACCCAGCTCCCAATACTAGCAATGGTCGCTCTGCATTGATTATCTTGTCTCGAATCATTTCTACAGTTGCCTGACTGATTCGGTAGTCCAAGTAGCATGCCATCATTTGAGTTTCTGGTGTGACTTCCAATTCAGATGCTACTTCAATTGCAATAACAATCAAAACCGGGCCAGGGTTATTAGGATTGGTTGCAATTTGGATCGCAGCCATCACATGAGCTGCAGCAGACTTGGCTTGTCGAATGCGAATAGTAGCTTTGGTAACTCCGCGAAACATTCCTTCCATATCAATGCCCTGCGGTCCAGAGTCTTGAAGCATCCGGCCCCCCTTCGTCCATGAAACGTCTCCAGCCAGCACGATCATTGGGGTATGCTCTAGGTAAGCCGCTGTCACACCAGTCACTACATTGGTAGCTCCAGGTCCAGCTGTGACCATGACGCATGGAACGTGTCCACTGATGCGATTGTAGCCCCCAGCGGCAAAGGCAGCGCCTGTTTCTTGCCGCGATTCGATGAGTGTCGCAGTGGTGTTGCCCAGAATGGCATCGAATATGGGAGAGATTGGGCCTCCTGGAACTCCAAAGAAGTGATTTATATTAGATGAAATAAGGGTGTGAACAATTGTGTCAGCAACTCTTTTGGCAGAATTTGTCAACATCTAAATATCGTATCGTAAAAATAACTTGGTGTCAATGTTTCAATCGTCAGAAGAGTGTGTAGCTTTCCCGAGCCATCCGAGCTTTGGCAAGATTTTTGGTTTCGACCAATCATCCGGCCAACCCATATTGCCGTATCCAAGTATGGCAACCCCGAATGACATTGTTGAAATTGTAAAGAGCTACATTGGTGATTCGCTAATCCACAACAAAGAAGACTTGGCACTTCTAACCGCTCGCCAAGTCGATGATCCGAATCAGGTCGTACAGATCACAACGAACTGCGGAATGTTTATGCTTGGTGTTTGGTGGTTGGCTGGAGTTCAACACGAACTGCTAAAGCGTCCGTACAAGACCGGCATGGCAATCGCTTGGGTTAGACAAATTGCCATCGATTTGAAAGCTCTGCGCACCTATCCTAAGGACGGACCTCCAGTGCTCGGCGCTTCAATGCATTACTACACGCCAGGCTCTAACAACAACCACGTTGAGTTCTTGCTAGAAACTCCAAACGATAAGCACGTTGCTCTACATGGCGGTGGAGGACGTGACAAGAACGCAATCGCAACCGGTACAGGCGATATTACTTGGAGCTACCAGACCACCAGGAAGCTCATGGAGTGGGTCGATCCGGAAGCTCTGCTCGTAGGCTCCCCTGAATTCCACTGGAACCCAACGGCTCCTTCCCATGATTAAGCTGCTCAGCCCGGTGCTGGCCGAATCCCACGAATCCTGGACGGAATGCTTCGGGCTGTGCTACCTACACTGGTGTCCAGGCTGCGAGCAGATGCACCTCATCAACACCGAAAAGCCCAACAGACTCGGCGCAATCTGGACGTTCGATGGCAACCTAGAAGCCCCAACCTTCAATCCGTCCATCAATCACGTTGGCTCTTGCCACTACTTCATTCACGCAGGTAAGATTGAGTTCTGCGCAGATTCGAAACATCAATTTGCAGGACAGACCGTGCCGATGCCAGACTTCCCGAAAGACATGTTATAACTCTTTGGTAAAACAATGTATGATCTCAAGGCCCGAAAATTCTACGTACGACACCGTGATGGATATCCAGAAACGGAAGTGCTGGACTATTCTCGCCGCGGCTTTTGGTTGCTTGGAGTTGAAACAGATACATACGAATCCACTACAGAGATTCCCAATATCCCTGACCTCAGCCCAACAGTAGGTCTAGCCGGCTACATCGAGGACGTGCATTGGGCGCTGACAAAGCTCAACAAACCCATCCCAAAGAACCGAGACTACCCAGAAGAATTGAGAGAGTTCCTTGGGCGTTCGCTACGCTGCACAAAGCTTGGGGAAGTTCGAACTCTAGTCCAATCTCACTTCGTCAAACCAGTTCAGCACAAGCTGTTCAATGGATTGCTCTGGCACAACGATGAGTTCTCGCGCCGCCTGATTGTAACCCAAGCTGATGATGTGGACGTCTGGGTCTCGGATTTATGGGTTTGACGCGAACCCAGTTAGTGATTGCTTTATTAGAAACCACAAGTTCCGGCGATCTGCAGTAACATCAGCCCCTGGAGCTATATACTGGTTTACGTTATATTGCCATGTCTTTTCAAGAGTAGGTAGGCCCATATCCTCATAATAGAATATGCGCTAGGTCTCTGATTCCTCTACAAATTCCACGGGAAACATCTTCCATCTGTTCTTTACACCGCGGCTATCCAGGAATTCAGCCATGTCCCGAGCCCCCTCTTCGTTAGAGGAATGAATGTGGATTACTGCTGGAGCCTTATGTAAGTACTTCATCAGGTAGCCACAAGCATCCCTACCCGTCAGATCGCTATCACCCATGTAGCTGCGGTGTTCGAAATCATTCAGGTCATGGTCCAAGCTGATCATGTCGAAGTGGTCGTACTTCTCCAGCGCATCTCGGTACGTATCGATATCGTAGACGTGGATGATCTCGTCCAATGGATATTGAGCATCCATTATGTCATGGCGAGCCGGGTTATCGTCTAGGAAAAGGATTCTCATTTAAGTATGGTTGCGAAGCCTTCTAAGATTTTCAAAGATTCTTCTATTGGAATGCTGCTGAAATCCGTACTGGCGATTGGACCATCCCCATCAATCAAGAAGGTCTTCCTACCCACTGCTTGATAGTCCCTATTCCTACGCAGCGGTGGGGCCTTCTCAATGCCAGCAAAGACCAGCTCGGCGTGCTCCTGACAAAGGCACAGCATACCTTTTTCTGGATGGTCCCAACTCTCCTCGCGGCAACCATCTATATGCTGGCACCTGGGGTTCTTGTATCGAACCGGCTCGGCGTGAACATTGGCATTGATGGCCGCTTCCTCTTCCTGCAGTAGCCATGCGGTGTGCCTTGGCTTGTCCAAGGTATCGGTGTAGCAGATGAAAGTGTTTGCTCGGGACGGAACGTGCTCTTCTATCTTCCTTGTGGATAAGTATTCGAAGAGAGCTGGAGTTCCACACATTGATCCGTCTGTATTTTTACCAAGATAGATTATTGTTTTTGTTCGCTTCAGAATTTCCCGCAATCCATTGTCGTAATTTGCGGGCCAGCTTACGAATGCGATGTCCATGTCCTCATCCATATGCTGGAAGTATTGTTGCCTAACCTCAATCTCGGGGGCTACGTTGTCAATAAAGAAGAGTTCCTTCTCAATCGCAACGACTTTAGCAGCGCCCAGTTCAAGGAGCTTGTGCGCCAATACCAAATCTCCAGCTCCAAGATCGTAGACAACCTTACCGGCCACCAACTTCTTCAAGCATTCTTCTTGGGCGGCATTGAGAGTTCCGTATGGCATGATGGTTAGCTTGGGCGGATGTCGTCTATGACGGCGATTCCTGGGATTACGCAAGAGGAAGGGCGGATGAGTCCCTTTTTTACGAGGCTTCCTAGGGCGAGGCGTAAGGGTCTTTTGGCCTCGATGTCGTCTTTGAAGCCGAGCTTGGTGGCGAGAACGTCTACATCCTGGTCTCCTTGGTTGTGAAGCAGGATGAGGATCTTGGCTTCGAGAACGGCGTAGCTTCTGAGCTTGACCTCAGCGTCAGTCAACTGACGCTGTGCCAACTTGTACTTGACTTCCTGGTCATCAGGCATTCGGGCAGGGTATCACTGGTCGGCTTTACTGGTCAAGTCATTACACAAAAGGGTCCGGCCCGGGGTTCTTTTCTTCGTCTCGGCGCTCAGCACAGCAGGAACATTCGCCAGTCCCTTCGCGCTCGGGACAATCAGGGCATCGGCAGCCGCTGAACTCTCCCAGCGGCGGCACGAAAGGCTTCTTCCATTCGGCCTCGATGTAGAGCGGGCACGTCTTGACCTTCGTCTTGAGGCCCAACCCTTCGGTGCAACTTCCCTTCCACCAAGGCGCTACTGAATTGAATGGAGGGATGCAATTGCGGCATGTCTCACAAGGCGAATCGGATTTGATGTGACCAACAAAGCTGACTGGAGAATTACCCTCTGTCTTCTTCGCCCTCTGATCGTCCACGCAATCCTGAGCCAATTCAATGCACTCATTGCAAATGTTTACCATTGGCCCAGCGATGAGAATTTCACACTCCGCGCTCGACTTCCCACAAAAGGAACAGCAGAACACTGAGGCACGTAAGTCTTCCTTGCTTGGCCTGATGTTCACCTCAACCAAACAGAGTGCGCCCTCGACGTTAGCAAGGCAGCGCCAAGTACCATCTTCCATCTTGGTGGCTTTGCCGATGTAGGTGATGTCGTGATTAGGATCGTGCATCCCATCAACATTTAACTCTACCTTTGGTTCTTCAGGTTCCATCTATCTCCACAAATATTTCAGAATCTAATCTATCACCAATCAATCTCTTCAACACCTTAGCTCGCTTGACCAAATCTATATGGTGGAACAGGCCGAATTAAAATTCCTTGATGCCCGAAGGGCCGAAAGGAAGCCCACAGGCTCGTCCTGTGGGTAGTTCACTGGCAATCATTAAGTCACAGACGCGCTTGAACTCACGAGATAGATTCTCCTTTGTCTCTGGCTTCAGGAAATTACCGTAAGGAATTGAAGCCTCAAGAGAAAGCCCTGCGCTCCACACACTCAGATCATTCCCGTGATAGGCCATTCCAAAAGAGAACCTAACTCCAGCATAATCTATCTTCTTATTCCATTTTGAAGACATAGAATGCCTATTGATATATGACGCAGCCAGATCTTCAAATGATTGCATTATCTCTGGGTCTAGTAAGAAGTCACAGTGTTTAATATTCCAATCAGATCCTATAGATAGCTCCTGTATCCACTCCACTTCATCCGCTTTTGTCTTGGATAGGAAGTCATCAGACTCAGCCCCAACAGCCTTCTCTCCGATATATTTCTCTATAACTTTGATAGTTCCTATGATGTTGGAGTTGAATTCCACCAATTCTTCCGCTGGGATTTGAAGCTCTTGATGCAGAGATCCTCCGGCAATCTGGGCTGGGTAGCGTTGGATGGCAGCCTCATCAACCTCGAACTGAACAACGCAACCGATGTATTCAGAGAACTCATCCTTCGTGTTCCAGTCATGGGCAATCTTCCTGGCGTACTCAACACTCAGTACAGGATAGAAGAACGGTTGCTCAGGAAGGCGCGGCGGAAATGATCGGAATCCAGAATCAGCGATGAGGCGAAGTTCCTTGAAACCAACTGGACGATATAGTATTGTCATAATCTCCAACCAAGCCATATCCTTTGGGCCAATACTCATGGGATATTATTGAATGTATTTGTGGTTTCTTTACCAAAGAATGAAGATTTAGATCTGTTCAACTTCGAATTGCCCAAGCCTAAGGCCAATCCACCAGCCCCAATTCTGCAGTCATTCCAAGCGCCGATCAAGGGAATTTGGCAGAACTCTGGTGGCTTTGGCGGGAAGCATCAGGGTGTGGACTTAAGGGCTCCGATAGGCACCCCATTGTACCCCATTTCACCTGGTGTTGTCACCAACGTTGGAACAGACCCGCTTGGTGGCAACGTGGTCAACGTTGAGCACGCCGATGGAGTCAAGACCTACTACGCCCATCTGGCCACCGCGAACGTTCAGAAGGGGCAGAAGGTGGATTCCAATACCGTTCTAGGTACAGTTGGCAACACCGGCAATGCACAGAAGACATGGCCGCATTGTCATTTCCAAGTATGGAAGAATGGGCAGATACAAGACCCAGCACAGTTCTTTCCGATACCTCAATACTCTGATCTGAATCAGCAAGAGAAGCTTCATGGAATGTACTTATCGCCAAAGGCAAGACAAGATGCGATAGCTTTCAATATGAAGCAACATGTTGGTGGAAATCGTGTGGCTTCGCGTTTGGATCGGTTGATGAAGTTCGCCGAGCTATATAGAATCTATAGTTCTGTTTAGGGCAAATCGAATTGTGCGCAGCTCTTGCTCAGTAAAGCTCAGATGCATGTACTTCCTCGACCTTGCGCTTTTGAAGTTACCATCAACAACATCAACGATGTTCAATAACCTATCTCCGAGGATTGATGTCAACCTATCACGTACCTTCATGATTGCTTCACGCACTCTGGTGGCACGCTCGCCGGTTGAAAACTCTGGGTGATAAGAATCTGATACTGGTCCTGGCATTTCTTCATCCTCTTCATCTATTAATTCTGGTATTTGAAGGCGACAACATGCTCTTTAGTAGAAGCTTTTTAGTAGCGATTATGGTTTACCAAACAGTATAGATAGTACAGTGTTAGCTGTAAAGGCCGCAAACTCATCTTGTAACTGACCCTCTTCACTTTCGTGGTCCAGTTCTGTAACAAGGTCGGGAGATTGGCAATACTTACAGATGGTACGCTCATTCTTCATCTGTTCGAGTTGAGATTCTGTCTTCCCGATACCAGTCTTGTACCCGTTCCAGAAGTAAGACTTGCCACAACTATTACACGTACTCTTGTATGCTTCCATCTGGAGCCTCATCGATCAAATGAATCTACGACCACGCCATCGTTATTGGCTATTGCGTATCTGCTCATTCGTGGATGCGTCTTGAGGCTGTGCTCTTCCATCCAGGCATGCAGTTCTTCAACACTATCTCCTCGCGCAACAATTTCTTCTGTTCCGCCATAAAGACAAACCCATGTAACCTCCATGAACTCCGGTACCTTAAGTACCATCTCAAGTTTGAATGGCATGATTGGATCGTCTGAGTGATCACATTCGCTGGTGTGCCTGATGAGCTTTACAGTCATTGATAACTCCTACCCTAGTTTCGGTACACGCTGCCTATGAGATTATGGATACATCACATCCGCCATCATGACAGAGTCTCCACCATACCAAGGAACCTTCCCGATCCATCTATAGTATCAGGACCAGTAAACTCGGCCAATATACCACGTTCTTGTTTATCGCGGGTTATAGTGGCACACCACATCATTACCTTACCATTTAGTTTGTGGTGCTCCATCATGACCTGAATGCACTCTTCACGACCAGGTGCATGCTCCAATGATCTTGGGAAATTTTTACGGCCAGCACGAGGATCTTCTCCCTTGGGAAACATCAATCTCCACGCCTCAATTACACTAACAACCATTATGGCCTTGCACATCTTAGAGATCTGACGAAGTCCCATTGTATACATTTGGACTCCTTGATTATTACTCATGCTAACACCAAGCATCTCTGGAGTTATTGCAATGATGGTAGTCTCAACAAATGGTTCACTAGTCTCCGGATTTATCTGCGCGCCAATGAAAGCCACAGGGTGTAAGAAACCATTCCCCTCGAAGTTGGTTCGTACCTTCGGAAGGATGCTAGTTATAAAATCCTGAGCCTGCTCTAATGAAATGACCATGTTACTTAGCTCCGGCTTTCACTTCTGGCGCTACAACCTTTTGTTCTGCGTCTATAATAACCTGTGTGTTACCAGGAAGATAGAAGCTTTTCTCTCGATAGTCCATGTTCACCGTTGTATGATGCCGCCCAAGCCGCCGCAAGCTCAGTGGCTTTACATCCCTGAACATCAGTAATATAAGCGACGATCATCTCCTTCGCTTCACTTCTCTTCATAACCATTCTCTAATTTTGTTTTGAAATATCTAGCAATCTTCTTCAAGGATTCGTCAGTAAGTTTCCACTCATCCTTTAGCCAAAGACTACCTCCCATACACAATCCTGCCGGTTTATCCTCAATACGCTTACTATCTTTGAACTTCGGATATGATAGTAACGACCACATTGAGCTACATGTTTCATAGATGGTAACTGCAATGCTTCCATTCGTATAAAGAAGTGCATGTTCCTCATGATCAATGGAGTATTTCCATCCCTCGTCCATCATCTCTACATTGCCTTCTCTATCAACCAACTGATAGCGCCGCTCATCTTTTGGGCCTACATACTCAACCTCCACTGGGAAGATGTAGTCAGGATGATCGCCGTGCTCGTGCTCCAGCATCATCCCATCTGCACGGATGCAACGAATGGGCAAGTTGTTCGGCGTATACTCGGGGCAACCCTTGCGCCGATTCATTTCAACACGGCACGCCCACTCATCGCATGGCTCAGGTTTTCCACAAACAGCACAAGGCAGATGCATATCATCCATAATCAAATCAAACCTTCTTTATAAGCGCAAGCTCCTCAGCAGAAGTCTTCATTGGATTATCGAAGTGAACCTGAATCCCACCCTCGGGCTTTCGATCCCAGGCCAAGCGATACCGGATTACTTGCTGAAGATCCCATGCCACTCTGAACACGTCACTGATCTTATCGCTAGTAATTCCATAGTAGCCTCCGGAACCACCCATCCAAAGAGAAGCAGCCTCCCGAGTCAATCTCTCAACAGCGTCAAGAGCATCTACTGTGCCGCTTGGGTTACCAACAACAGTCATACGTAAGATGTGTGTAACCTCTGTCAATTGCCCCATACCAATTCGAGAGTACAAGTCAAGAGCATTCACCAATACCTGTGCCTGCCTCTCGGTCATTGCAAGATGGTAGGGCTTATCATCTACCTCACCAACCATCTCTTTGAATCCATGAGCCCTGCCTTGTGACATCAGTTTTCTGTAAGCTTTATCAGCAGAGCCTTTGGTAGGGTGCGACGAGACTACGGTGTACCATTGTTCTCTTGTTGTTGTGCCGCGCAGCTTGTAGGCCAGTTCCTTCGGCTCCTTCTCTGGAATGTATGGAGTTACCACTAACCAAGCAGGAGGATTAGCTCCGGGGAATGCCTTGTAGCTAGGAAAATCTTCAACTGGAAGTACTCGATACATTAGTGAGCCTCGCTTGCTTTCCCGTCCCTGCGCCGCTCTTCTGCAATCGCCGTCTCCGCAATCGCCCGGAACTTCTCCCATAGTGGTGCGAACTCGGCTTGTATATCAGGGTGCTCAGCCTTGAACGTCTGGTACCCCACCACCTCTTCCAGCTCGCGCCAATCTCCCTGGATGACAGCCTCGATAGCCATCTCTCCAAAGGCAGTCGAGAAGATGCTGACCTTCTTGATCTCCTCAAGCTCCAACACCAAGGCGATGAGAGTCTTCAGACGATGCTTGCGTGCCGCCTTGTCAGCTAGACACCATGAGTTCTGGATCTGTTCTAACTGGCGCTCCTCGAACATCGCTATGAGCTTGTCCGCAATACTCATTGGTTCCTCGGAAGGAATACTCCAGGACAATCATCTGGTGAACTTTTTGTCGGTGGATGAGCCATCGCCACAGCAATGCAATGGACACAGTATTCAAGTGTCCTTCCCGGTGGATGTTCTAGTGGCAACACTCTCTGGAAACCGTGCCTCTTGCACCAGCGCCGAGCTTTGAACTCGCGAAGAATACGGGCGGCTTCTTCCTTAACCACCTCCGCAGAAACGTATGCCATGATCGCCGCAGTGGCAACCTTCTCCCTCAGAGACCAATGGAAGATCTCACCACATTGCGGGCAGGCGGATGAGTCTGCTCCCGAATCTGATGGAGGTATCTTCGCGCCACAGGATTTGCAGAGAGGTTCCGGAAGAAGGAATATAGCCTCATAAGGAGCATCAAACATGGGCGTCCTTAAGTACCAGATCTAGTTCCTGTTGTAGCCGAAACAGATGCGTGGTTTGCAACTCAAAGACTACTTGTTCGCAATAATTGGCGACGCGACTAGCGATTTCAAAGATCTCCAAGTTGGCTCTGACATCCTCTCGAATATCTTCAATTGGCCAACTGAAAGTTTCTTTTGATCTGTACTTCGACATCAGCTGATGAAGGCGTTCCATTCGGATGATTGCATCTCTCCAGGCCCGCGCCTCTTCGCTATCTCCAAAGACTCGCATCGCCTCCACTCCCCAGTTGCATTTGTGCAGCCAGAGGTCTTCGCTTGTAATCGGAGATAGTGATAACTTGTGAGCTGTACCAGAGAGGTTTACCATCTCGGACGCGGAGTGCCCATTGATGAACTTGCTGACGTCAATCTGGTTACCCATATACAGATCGGCAAAGAAGTAATCTGTCAATCCATACCCAGGAACCATCACCTGAATCTTTACGCTGCGCTGAGCGGGATGGAACATGAAGTACGCATGAGGATCGCGATTATCATCATCATAGATACACTTCTCAATATCCTCAGGAGTCATGTCCCAACGAAAGATAAGCCATCCATTATCCAGACCAAACTCTGGACGAAACTTCCCCAACTGCAGCGGTACGAATTCAATGTGCTGGGTTACCGATGATGGCTCCCCAGTCGGACGAATCGAAACATTGCTCGTGCAACAACAGATTGGATGGTCGCATTCCTTTTTTGGTGGTGCATGTTCGGTGAAGCAAAGGTTCTTGTCTGAACAGTTCGGTAGACATCGCACATTGAAAAAGCTGTAGCGAGTTATGGTCATATAGATTCCTTCTTGAAGTATCCGTATACGCAGCGCTTGCCATAGCGAGAGCAGTCGTGGGTGTCGTGTAGGACTCCATCAATGACTGCCGCAAAATGATGAGACACCCTTACAATAATCCTACCTTTCTGCAAGTGAAATGGTCAGAACCATTCCCACCAGCATCAGCGGCCCAACCCTGCCACTCGGTTAGTGCGGCATGAACATCCTTGTATGGAAGCTCGGCAACAATCGCTATCGCACGAGTGGCACAATCATCAGCCGTACCCTCAAAGCCGGCTGCAGCTCGGCCCCCATCGTCCTCTACGAAACGGATCTTTCCATACACGATAGGAGACAACAGATTCTTATAATCAATCGCTGACATACTTAGCCTCCATTTCGTGTAGCCATTTTTCTAGCGGAGCATTTGGTTCTCCGTAAGCTAGAACCTCAGTGCAATCACTTGGCTCGGTATGCTTCCACTCTCCACGTATCGAGACTTTGCGTTCGCCGCCATAGTCTTTCTCACGAGGACCATCAAGGAAATCGATGTACGCACAGGTCTTGTGACAGTTATGACACCTCGAACCTAGACCTGTATCCAAAACAATCTCCGCCGGCAACTCTTCCAGTTGCTCTTCTGGCTTGACCGTTGCGAAAGCTTCATTGTCCCAGTGGTATTCCTCGAAGGCATACACGCTGCCGAACTTCGTGCGCAAACCAATGAAGCCACCAGTTGCCGCGCGGAAGACACCTAAGAATAGGTTGCGCGAATTAATGCGGTAGAGGAAACGATCCTTGCAACTATCCTTAGGGATCCATCCTTCATGAGCCTGTAATGAAGTCTTAGCCATTCCGAGCCTTCGCTTCTTGCAATACCTTGAGGATTTGTTCTTCGTCTAACGGAAACGTCAGCCCAGTTTTCAGAGCGTCAATGAATGCATGTTCGATGGGTTCATGTGCTTGCCCTTGGGTGTTTCCATTACCGCCAAGAGCATAGATGGCACCAAGCAGTTTCGAAACCAAGCATCTAGCTTCCAAGACCGTCAGATGGTAGGCTCCATATCCCAAGTCAATTGGGCCAATATTATCATCTCTCCAACCATAACCTACATTCAAGAGATTTGGGAGAGTGCCATTCTCAATGGCGTTGGCCTGCTCTTCAATGCTCTTCGCAATGTTCCGCAGGTTGCGCACTGCATTTGCTTTATCACCTGGCCTATCTCCATGGAACCTTCTCTATGAACGCATCATCATATACCGTTTCAGAACGAACCTTTTCATAGGTCAGGCTCTTACACTTCGGATGATGAACTCCGCCCGGATGAGTGCCGCAATCTGGGCAGCCGCGCAACTCCAATGGGATCATTCGCAACACCTCTAGGAAGTCCAGATGAACATCGGTGCGCCCTGATGCTTGGATGGCCAGAACTACAGCTGCCGCATGGTCTTGTAGCTTGCGCTGCTTGTCACTCAGACGTTCGTTCATAAAGGCATTCAGTCGATGACGTTGCTCTTCGGTCATCTCCTTGCCGGTATGAGCCGCATGCTGCTTGATCCATTCCTCTATCGGAACAAAAGATCTGAAGTCATCTGGTCCAGTTGCAAGGTCATTGAAGCAAACCCAGCCCTTGCACTCAGCGGCTAGCTTGCGCAGCTGGACGAGATCATTACCAATTCTATTCCAAAAGCGTCCATCCTCTTCTGGAGCTGGGTCTGGCCCTATCACATGTTCCCAGATGCTATGCTCAATATCCGCAGTCCATTTTGCGCAGTAATGTTCCTGAGATAGGTGCTGCAAGTACTGCACAATAATACTAGCAGCTACTGGCATTTCAGATTTGTCAGTCATAGAATCGCCATTCCTAATAGGTCTGCTTCATAGATAGCAAGATCTTCAGATGACTTGAACACTGGCATGTGTCGTTCTACTGCACGAACTATTTCTCCACTAACCCCAGTTGAATTTCGCCAACCAGGAACCAACACCAAGATGTCACATGTGTCAAGTTCTTTAAGTGAGGCCTCTAACCAGAAATTCCAATTCTGCAATTCAGCGAACTCAGTGAACATTAGGTTAGGACAGACCGGAACCCAACCCAATCGTGTTACTTCTTGAGCTACAACCCTAGCTTTAGCAAGGTTAGCTGCAATGCAAGCATCGGTGAGATCACCACGGTACGGTCCAGAGATGAAGGCTCTGCCTTTAATCATTGTCATCAACCTCATCCGTAGGCATAGGTAAGTGAAGATGGCCACCGGCAATCAGTGCTAACCTCAAGTTATTCATAGCCTCTTCGAGCCACTTACTACCGATCGAGGCCACTACATTCGTACTCAATCGCCCAGGGTCGGCGTAGTATGCCTTTACCGCATCAACGGCCGTGATCACTATCTCAGCAGCATCAGCTGGGCAGGCAGTGGATGGATTGTACAATTTACAATTACTCACCGGAGGAGAGATTATTCCAAATTCGCAGCATTTACATAACATTTCGTGGAGCACTTCGCAACAATCACATAGTGTGTCGGTCACTTCTTAGCCTCCCATCCGCAACCATCCTTGGACTTCCTGGCGTGCGCTTTCACCCAGCGATGTGCTTCCTGTAGAACCTCGATCATCTCAGGCATCCAATGCGAATCGATTGGGTTACCTTTGGATTCGTACCACCAACCATCATCCTCATAGAGCATAACGAAAGAAAGGTGAAGCTGAGCTGGGTCTCTATTGACCAAGGCAACACCCATGCAGTCACCATAAAAGGCCATGACTGGAGCGTATCCAATTTCCAATGCCGCCTTCACATTGGGCTTGCGATATCCTGGCGGTTCAATTGCTACTGTGATTGACATTTTGTTCTTGGTGAAGAGACGGCCAATCAAAGCAGCCTCTCCAAATGGTTGATTGAGTTCAAGTCAATCCAATACAGTTGACTATGCCGGAGTTCCTCAATTCGGTTGTGGTTTCGAACCGGTCCGTGGGTCAACCTCCGGCCCGAAGATTTGAACGAATGACCGGAGCGTTTCTGAGTCCGACCGGTCGTATATTGGGAACGCCACTTTATCAAAAAACGGCAGAAGCTTCAAGTTGTCTCTGAACAATTCAGCAACCATCAATGGATCATTGCCAAATACCCCGCATCCCCACGCTCCCAGGATGATCGTTCGATGTCCTTGAGCTGCCATGATTGAGAGTACTTGTTTCATTCTCTTTGAAAAAGTCTGTTCAATCTTCATCTCCATTGCTTCCTCTTGATCGTCATCCATCTTGTTGTCTTCATCATCGAAGATTGCATGACGATTAGGAGCTGGCGATGTAACAACAGACACAAAGTATGGTTCCTCTAACCATTCACCAGCATCATTGCGGATGACTGGAACATCCGGAGAGTAAATGGCATAGTCCAAATACAACCCAATGTTATTTCTCTGTGACTTCTTGTTCTCTTCGTAGAACTCAGGGTGCCGAATCAGCGTTGGGAACAACCCAGAGCTGCGCGCAATACTCTCCTCTTGCGCCGGAGACCCACGCAGGAAGCCGCCACCAGGGTGTTTTGCCGAAGCGAAGTTGAGGATGCAGGGACGCTCACCAGCCAACCGCGCCGCAGCCTCCAGCGTTGACTCCCTCGTCACCATGATCTCTGGAGCCACCACGATCTTCCGAGTGAGACCATTGGACTTCTCCAGTTCCGCAATGCCATCTGGCTTGTAGAGAACTGACCTTCGAGTGCAGGATGCCATCAGCTTGTCGAGCGATAGCGTGCGGCCTGAAGGAGTGGTGTACTTCTCGGCATCGATAGCAGCGATTGTGTCTTCGGCAATTTTTTGTAGCTTGTTCATTTTGTCTTTCCTGTAACGCATCATCTGTATTCACTAATCAACTCAGCTTCACATTCTGAACTGCAAAAGTTGCGATGAATAGGTGGCCCATCAAGCGAATCAACAGCTTCCCAGATATCAGCCCCGCACTGCATACAAGCCCCAACCCGCACCTCAGTACCAGGCACCCACTCTTCATACTCCATGAGGCAAGGGAATTGGCCTTTGGTAGGATCTACAATCTCACCAGCTGCAGTCACCAACCACCAATGACTTCGTTGCCCCAACTGCAAATCGAACACATGACCCCGAACAATGCGAAGCTCGGGAAACACCTTGACCATCGCAGCAACTGCAGAAGAGCATTGCCCATATACAATACCATTCTGAGATTCGATGTAGGCCGCAATCCATTCAGCGTAAGTCATAGTTAGAACCCATGTAGCATCTGAGTCTTATAAGCATCTACATCCAGCAAATGATCTCTCGGAACTTCCCCTCGAATCACTTCGTATTCGAACACATACTCATGGACAGACTTCTCAGTTAGCTCCCTCTTTATCGCGCCCAACTTCTTCCCCATCCACATCGGACCAAGTACTTCTGTCACCGGAATCCATGTTGAGTTGTTCCGAACATACCTACCAAATGCGGACAGTTCCAGCGCACCAGATGGATTCAATGGGCGGCAAAGATCGGAGGTTGCCACCTCATCATCATCTTCAAGGATGAATATAGTCTTCATGAATCTAGCAACCTTTCCAAAGCATCTACTGGAGTCTCGCCGGGCTCAATCAAACCACGCACCGCAAGCATCGCAACGAGCTTCGGACCCAACTGCTCCGAAGCCCTAATGACATTGCGTATAGCACCAGCAACCAATAATGGATTTGGAGATCCATCATCATTGCAGCTTTGAGAAAGGTCTACGCCAGCCCACTTGCAAAGCGCCTTAGATTCTTGACCTGATAATTCTACAGTCATAAAACTAATCCTCGGGGGTAATTGCTCCTAGGCGTTCTTTGAGACTCACCCTCAACACGATGTGGTAGCAGAACACGCGCTCGATTCCCTCTTCATCAGCCAGGTACTCGAACTGCTTCTCGTGAGTCCCAATGTACGGTCCCCACTTGTGCCATCGCCAGCCACCCTGCTTTGGTTGGTCATCCTTACGAACCTCCGTCAAAGTTGCAATGAACTCTTCTGGCCGCTCGTTGTAGAACTTGTAAACATCACTGGCCAGGAATTGCTCAGGACTATCACAGACACCATACGTGCTGCGAAAACCAGAATCCACAAACCATTTCAAAGGGTCTACCCCATCCGTGGCTGCTAAAGTACACTCACAAAAACTTTCAAACTCTTTGGTAAGATAAAAGTTCTCAAAATTATGTGTCCACGTTACCCAAACCCCAGGAGAAACTTCTTCCCCAGGTGCGTACGCCCAGGTAGATTCTAAAGAAGATAGGTCGATTGACTTGAACATAACTCATGCCTTGGTTGAGGCCCTGTGCCAAATGTCACCTGGTTTAGATTCCTTCTCTACAGCCTTTGCCTTGGTCAGCTCATTCATCCTAGTCACAAGCTTCAGAACCTTCTCCTGAGGGCGGTATCGAAGCTGCAAGGCAATCTCCTGAAGGTAGGCGGCAGTCAGCCCCTCAGTGGCTTCAGAGAGCTTGGCGATATCAACCTCGCCGGTAACTCCGAAAGCCTCCAAGTACCCCTTTAGAATGTCCGTCCGATCTTCTCCATCGGGAGGTTCCAGCTCGATGATCTCATCAATCCGCTCTGGCCTTATCAAAGCCACATCAAGTTGATTGATGTCATTGATGGTCATCGCCACCGTAACATTTGGGTGCTTGCGCTTGAAGTCAGAGAGAATTGAGAACAGCGTTGGTAAAGACTTGGTAAGGTCTGGGGCACGGTCTATGTCATCTACAATCAGGAAGTTCGGACACAACCCATTGACGATGAAGTCTAGGTCCCTAACCCCCACCTCCGTCATGCCACAAGCATCAATGCGCAGAGTCCTTCCTCCAGTGAGCGCTGCTAAGCGAAGGCAGAAGGATGTCTTACCAATGCCTTGCTTGCCGCAGAAGAGGTAGGTGCGTGGTACGTGGTCTCTGACGTAGAGTAGATGTTGTTCCTTGAACTCTTGAAGCATCTCTCTTGTTTTACCAAAGAGATATTCTTTTGGTTCGGGGATTTCGGAATAGGTGGATTTGAGTTCTCCCTCCCGACCTTGAGTTATCCCTAGATGAATGCGGCCATGGAAGTTCTCCCACAGCACAGCAAGGGCCTTCTCGAAATTGAATCCCGGCGTGTGGTAGAAGTCTGCAGATGGTTCAGGCCGCCGTCCCCAATGCCACTCAACGAAGTATAGGGTTCCGATATCCGCACGGGTTGCCTTGACGATCTCGCAGTAGTCACCAACCTCAATCCTAGTAATGGTGAAGCTATCTCTTAGGCCTGTAGAATAGAAGAGGTTGACGAACTGATCGTTGGTTACTTCTACCAAGTCAAGGTCACCAAAGAAGCTTGATATGGCGGATGACTTTCCACCCTTGGTCATTTGGGTATTGAATGAATCAATTACTGCAAGCGTCTTGATAACCTTCGTCAACATCCCATCGCTACGGTGCGGGGTTTTGTTGATAATATCAGTAGCGAAGGAGAGAAGCCTTCTCCACCGGAGCTTCTTTGGTTTTGCAAATGACATTCTATTACATATATTCTGGAAATACTGAGCCGCGAGAAAAATCGTATTCTGGTTCTGATTCCCATGGGCGAACAATCACGATCAATAAACCAATTAGAATTAGAAGTATCATCGCATCCTCTCAACGTTACCATGTTTGTCTATTGCAATGGGGTCGTCCGGAAAGAGCCCAAGGATTCGCTTTACCGCACGCTCTCCGCCTTCGTAAGCGTCGGCCAATTGTTTTTCTAAATCCTTCACTCGCTCTTTTAGTCTCGTGCAATCGTCACAAACGTGCGGTCCCCAGAACTTGTAACCCTCCTGTTCGCGTTCCATTTCGATATGGCCGGCGAAGGAATCGGAGACACTATCAAGTTGTTCTCTGGTAAGGTGTACGTCAAATTCAGCTAGCAAGTCTGCTAATGTATCGGACCTTACTTGCGCAATTGTCATAACCTTACCCCATGGATCTGAACTTCTCCAGAAACTCGTATATAGATCGGGCGAATTGAACGGTATGACCTTTCCTTCTATAGATCACTAGAGGCATCAAGTCAGATTCTCTAAGAGCCACAGATGTTATCTCGTACTCATTCCCGCTTTTGATGTGTAAGTAATCAGGGATTTGTTGCGAGTCGCACCCTGGACGCTCTAGTAGTTTCCATGCATCCTGTATGATGGCGGTCAACTCACGTTCTTCTTTTTTAGTCATGGCTAAAACAACTCTCAATTTGAGATAGAACTCAGCAATGTTTCCGCCATCAGGAACGCTAGCCGTCCCTCCATCATTCACCTCAACCACAATCCATCCACCATCCTCTTTCTCGGCAACATCAATCGCAAAGAAGTTGCTCTTGATGTGCGGAACCAGATCGATGATGACCTTCTTGTCTGGCAAGTTTGAGGTGCCGTAGAAACTCCTATCCCAGTAAGGGGCCGAGTAGAATATCCGTCCCTTGAACACGAAGAAGCGATGCTCGTTGGTGAGAGGCATCTTGCTCTGGGGATGAACTCCAATTGACTTGAGCTTAACGAACTCTCGGAACACTAAGCCGCCGGCAAGGTCATCACCCTGCCCATTGAGGAAGTTGGTTACGACGCGCTTGAACTCAGCTTTATCGCGAATGTCGCTAATGTAGCAAGCGTCAAACCATTCGTGTTTCCGACTCTTTACCCAATCCTTAACTATTACTGGACCGGTCAATGCCTCATACCAAGAGTCCTCTTCAAGCTGATCGAAAATATCGCTGATTGGTATGTTTGGTGAAAGTTGGTGACTAACAGACCGAGGCGTAAGAGAGTTATCAAAAGCCCTTACTTGATTATACCAGGCAGGAAAGTTGTAACTGTTCTCGTACTCGCCTGGATTTATAATCAACTTAGGTTCCTTATGCCACAAATCGATATACCCATCTGGTGTCATAATCCAGCCGCGATACAGGCATGGGATCTGGCTACCGGCAAAGATCTTTTGATCAACATCCACCAATCCAATCTTGAAACCCGCGGCTTTAGCAGCCTCAATTTCTTCTTCGAAAGAAGGATCGGGTTGCCTGGGGAATGACGGATGACTTGGGAAAAGAATCATTTGACGCTACCTTTCACAACAACATAAAGACCAAGGCCAATAGCATGAGCATCAACCAACGAATAGCTGTACGAACCAGGATGCTTTATACTTTGCGACCTAACAACCAATTGATACAAGTGGCCGTACATATCGTCCTTAACATGATCTACAACAGCGCGCACTTCACATGGTGCTATGTCGCTGCGTCCTTTGATCACTGTCCCTACTTTGGGCGGAGGGGGATTTGGATTGGTTGAAGTTGGAACCTTCTTGCGAGTTGCCATTAGACCGCCTCTACTCTGTCATTGAATTGACATTTGAAGTCCATGCAATATGTACTGCACAACTCATCACGATGAGAGTTGTGACTATCAAACCACGCTTCTCGAAGTTCAATGTTACCAGTACCAAACTTGCCTATTGGAGAACCTCCCTCGCGAACGTATACGGCGCAAGAATAAAAGTCCTCTCCAAAGATCGTGATGTCATCCCTAACCAAATGACACCTTGGCGTTTGGGCTAGTCCAGAACCCCTCATGTTCCTGCCGGCATTGAAGTTCTCAACCCTAAACTTCAAAATGGGATGCTTGTCCAGCAAGTCGCTATCCAGCTCAAAAGCTAGAATCTTGTTGTACTTTGTAGCTGTCATGATTCGGATATCATGAGCCCCCAAACCGGATATGAATTCAATGATCTCTCGGTACTTATCCGCATTGTCATCGTTGAATACGACGCCAACATTCGTGTATACCATTTTTGATAGTTCTCGAATGTTTGAGACTACCACATCAAAGACACGCGAAGGTACCATTGTGAACTTGTTATTCAGATCTCGCTGGTGAACATCTAGTGAGAGGGAGAACAGTTCAATACCTGCCTCGACCAATTCCTCATAGTAAGTTAGCCTTCGAGATCCATTGGTTGATATTCCGACCCTGATGCCGAAGCTCCTAATCAACCGCACAATGTCTAGAAGGTCTGGGCGAGTAGTAGGATCACCACCTGTAAGGTGAATATACTTGCAACCCATACCAGCTAGAATTTCTGTATAGGATCGGATTTGATCTAGGGTTAAGTCCTTTGTGTTTCTTGGCTCAAGGCGATTGCAATAGGGACAGTTGAAGTTGCAATTGGATGTGATGATCCATTCGCAATACGAAATCTTCCCAGGCTCAATCCTTTTTGCCCGCTCCTCAACGACCTCTAAAAATCCGATATCTTCAAGTTTCATACAGCTATACCAACGGAGTGATCTCTCCAAGATGGAGGTCCATACTCAGGGTTTTCTTCCAAGAACTCTCTCCAATATATTTTGTTGTACCCAATTTCGCGATAGACAATCGCTATCAAACAATGCTCACATTTCCTAGTATCCTTGAACGGATCTAGTAGAACAGTATGTTTATAGCTGTTGGTTTGGCCACAAATGCCATGCAAGGCAGTTTCGAAATTATACCTATGAACGGCATGGCACACCTTTCTTCCGGGCAATATCTTCCAGGTATACTTGTCAAGATCAATATGCATGTTAAGAACCTTTCGAAAGCTCTACCTGCAACTGCTCCCAGCACTTCTGACAGTTGTGCTCTACATGGTGCGGCGTGATGTCCACTGTCACATCCCATCCGCCCATCCCCTCAGGTAGTGGCTTGACCATGCCGCAGAGTGAAGGGGTAGTGATGCCGCCACCAGAGTGCTTACCTGACTCGTCCAGTTGGCGAATATGCCAATGGTTGCGTATCGCTGTCGTTGACTCGCAGAACGAATACTTCTCCGAGCCAGGTATCATCGTGTGCTCTTTGCTAGTCTCGCTGCGTAGTGTTATGGGAGCTTTCGCTGGACATGAAAACATACCTCACCCCCTGCTGTGGATAGTCCCAACGAAAGCTCGAAGGATCACAATCTCTTCATCCGTTATAGCGTCGAGACTTGCTGCCGTATCGATAGTTCGGTTAAGCAGTCTTACCAATTCGGTTAGGCTAAGCGCATCTCGCTTCGAATTAACCGCTTGCTGTACTCGCTGGATATTGCGCACCGCTAGAACGTCACCATTTTCTCGTGCCTTGAGCCCACGCTCCCAGTCATCAACAGCAGCTTCAGCAGCGGCAACTATTGCCTTGTCCATAGCATCATCATTCGTGCTCATATAAGTCCTTTGCTTTTCCGCAAACGATATACCTCTTTCATGGCAGTCTCGTGGTTGAGGCTGTGACCTGCCTTGATCAACATAGCTATCGCTGTTTCCGTTTCTGATATATCACAACGAATACCTCTAGCATGAATGCTTATGCGCGTTAGTACTTCTTCCATATGAAACACAACCACCCTCACAGATCCGCATTTCAAAGAGAGGTAATCTGAATATGGTTTGAGTGTGGTATGTGCAGCCGTCAGTTGAGAGCGACACTTCTCAAGTTTTAGTTCATATTCTTTCAGCTCCAAAATGTATAGCTTGCAGATGTAGATTGGGTTACCCAGTACAACTCCACAAAACCAATACAGGAATTTGTATATTGTGTTCATAATGCTATCACCTCTCTAATCCAGCTAGGTTTGATTTGGATTTCCTTCACCCCGCATTTGTCGCAGTGCTGTCCGGTTCCATCATCCTCATCTAGCTCAACGAACAGCACCACGTTCTCTGGTGCCCAATTCGGATCATTGGTTCTCATGTGGCGTATCGTGCCGGTAATCTCTTTGGGTCTGCCGGTTGTCTTGAGCTGCACGCCAGCTAGTGACGCCTTGAAGAGGTCTACCTCAAACCACTCAGCTCGAACACGAGAACCTTTTTGGATGGTGAACTCAATCTTCTGTTGCGTCATAGAATCTACAGCCTCGGACTCTCCAAGTGTATTGAAGAAGTCTTGCAACGTTTCTGAACTGATATGCCGGTTCATGTTTCGTCAGGTGAATATGCACCAAGCTTGGCCACAGAGTTTGATAACGCCACTAGGTCATCGGCAGCTTCTGCGGCAGCTATCTCATCACTATCAGGCGATTCCTCAGGCTCTTCACCGATCAGTTTTGAATAGATACCAGCATCCTTTGCCGCATTCACTTGGTCTGGATATTGGCATCTCACAGCCGATTGAAAATCGTCAAGACAATTCTGAATTGCCTCTCCAAGAGTATCGCCGATAGAGTTGTAGGCGAAGTCATATTTATCGCCATCACCAGACCCCCAAGATAATTCACACCAAAACTTCGCATCAGGATAGTCGTTAGGATTGATTGCTAACTCAATACACTTCTGCTCAACAGACGACCTACCGCTCTCAACAAAAACATATTTGATACCATATTCTTTGACAATGGTATCAAGGCTCTTCATTATTGCAGGCGTCTCTTTATCTCGACTAGAACCTTGCAACCACCCCGCTACATGCTCCTTCGAGGCGCGACAGGGGTTTAGCAGGCGGCTAGGACGGTGCGAAATCTGCTCCGTACTCAATGCTTTTGCCTCCGCATAACACTCCCTAGCAATCAATAGAGCAGCTTCCAAACGACCAATAGCGCCACCAAGATTGGCAACTGGCGGAGAAGAGACTAGAAAACATCCCATCAAATCCCCTTCTGCAAACCGCACGTGCATGATGATTGCATCAATGTGAGATGGTGTTAGTTCCATAACTTTTACTCCGGTGGCTTTCCTATTCGATGCCAGTTTGATAGCCGAGCTATTGAAAGGTAGAGGGTGCCTCCACCGAACTCGTAAGTTAGGACGCAGGTCCCTGTCGCATGGTTGACTCTCTTGAGTTTTGCCTTCGTGGCATATGACCCAAGATTTGATGCATAGATATAGCCAATTTCAATTAAGCTATAGCCAGGTTCGATGTAGTGATAAGCCACTACAATACCAGGCCTTAAAGATACTGCCCAAGGCGGTAGATGCGTTCGACCTGGATGTCACGCTCTGGCAAGGTGGTACCGCGCTCGACGAAGTACTTGGCTATAGGCCCGTTGTAGATCTCTTCACACATAAGGCCGCAAGCCTTTCGGTTGACTTCTGCACTTAGATCAAAGTCGCCATTGACCATCTTGCCATCCAGGAGATCGAACGCTCCCCGAAGCTCTGGACTCAGTTCGGCAGAGGGGATAAGGGCAACCTTATTCTCGTCTGGAACACCTTCGAAGATTACTAGAACTACTGCTTGTTTCATAGATATCCTTTCAACCAGAATTAATCAGCTTCCCAACCCGCTTCCAACATAGCCTCGAAACTCTCGAATTCCGTGGTGGGAATTCCATCCAACTGCGGAGATAGCAAACCACTTTCAAGTGCGAACATGTTCTTGTGGTATAGCTTTGGCCCATGCCCCTTTACCAAGAAGGCGCATTGAGGCATCTCCCCAGCCTCACAACTCCTCTTGACCATGGCAAAGATTATAGATGGCCATTCACTGACCAGAAGGATGATTTCTAGATCTTTTTGTTGGTATTCGCTTAGCATGATAATGGCCCATCCGTAAAACCATAGACCCCAAAGCCCTGGATAACAACGATATGAGTGTTCCAATTATTTCGCTTATCATGATGACCGTGAGGATTCACACTCACAGCATCGTCAGCCACATCCATCAATCCCTTGTAGCGCTCCCTGATTGCTACAAGAAGCGCCTCCATTGTTGGCTCGATCTCAATCGTGGTGGCCATCGATTCGGCAAGACCACCACGGTGCTGTCGTAGTTTCATATTAGTACATCCCATCTATCAATATAGTTCCATTGATGTATGACATCTAGAAAGTACACTCAACTCAACGACCTTGATTGGCTGACAAACCAATATATTACACTTGGAAAATCGGCAAAGCAAATCTCTGAAGAAATTGGAGCCGCCACAGGCAACTCGGTAAGACAAGCATTGATACACTTCGGGATTCCTATACGGAACAGAAGTGAAGCACAAGTCCTTGGAAATGATGATTCATTTGTCTTTGACACCGATATTGTCTTTGGTTCTTTGCTTGGTGATGCTGGGCTTAGAAGATCGAATGATTCGATTCTAACTGTTCCATACTTCTACAAGAAGAACAAGTATTACGACCATGTATCATTGGTTGCTAGCAAGTTGTTCTCCGGAGATTGGAAGAGTAGAATTAAAACTGATACATCGTATCTGAATGGAAAAAGCTTCTCTTATTTTAAGTTCTCTACATTCGCCACAAGTAAACTAAGCTCTACATATTCCGAGTGGTACAAGGATGGCATCAAAGTAATCCCAGATACGTTGACTCCAACACCAACCATGCTGCATCACTGGTTCTTAGACGATGGATCTTCGTACGAACGAAAGCGTAAAACTAGACAGATAGTCATTACGCTGTCGTCTCAATGTTTCTCTCCCAGCAATCAAGAAATGATCTGCGAAAAGATGAATGCCAAATGGGGATTGCGTTTTGGACTGGAGAAGATTAAAGATGGAACAGGATACCGAATCAAACTTCCACAAGCTCAGGCCAATGACTTCTACGACCTCATCGGGAAGCCTCTGGTCAAAAGTCTGAGCTATAAGTGGAAGTGACATTACCCAGTAATCTCAAATAGGTAGCGAATGCCACTTTGGTTATCCTTGTCGTCCCTGTCGTACGTGATCATCTCATCGTTACGCAATGAACTACCACGACCCGAACGACCATAAACGCTATGATGTCCCTTGGGTGGGCCGCTAAAAAACTGGTTACTCCACGTATGGTGCATCTTACCGAATGCACAATCTAGCAAGAACATATAACGTTTATCTACCTTACCACCACCAGTCCAATATCCACCGTCACTGTAATTTAGCGATTTCGTCGATTGCCACGCGAAATATTTTCCGTCACCAAAGAGACTTCCAGTATACGCCGCACCAGCAGGACGAATTAGCAAACCACGGCGAGTGATACCTACCAAGTTTGCTGAACGAGTGCCGTGCCAGCAAAGCCAAACATTTGCCCGCTTGTACAAATCCCTTTCTTCTTTGTTAAGATCGGGGCGCTGGTCAGGTGTCCACAGCTTGCTCTTGCCTCCACTGATATCAGCAGTGTCAGCGGCGAACGTATGACTACCCGCCTGCTTCGCAATACCTTCCATATTGCGCATGAAGGCAGCTTCCTTGCTGTCCTTGCGCTTCATTGACCAGATGCGGGTGACCCTGCTGGAGTGGTAGCCGTGGCCATTGACCTTGGATTCCGCGAAGTAGCTGACCAGGAACTTCCAGAGGTCGGTGCCCTGCTCCACCTCGCCGAAATCGCAGTTGAGCGAACGGTACTTGTCATCCAGCGTGGAGTCTGCCTTGAGGACTGCGTTGACCTGCTTGGCATCGAGTAGCGTATCCAAGTCAGTTTCCTTGGCTACGATCTTGTCTAGGGTATCGAGGCGAAGCTCCAACATCTGACCACGAGCACCAGACCCTAGGTTGTGAGGGATGAGCCCATAGAAGCTGTTTGTAAGCCTGGTGAGTTCTTTGAGAGCTTCATCCGACAAGGTTGAATTTTTATTGATGATTACCTTGGCTTCATTCAAAGCAGCACGGCCGAGATCAATCTGGTTGTTTGTCAACTGACCTAGTGGACATTTGAGGTTCTGGGCAACCCAAGTATCCTGTGCATTGAAGAACAGGAATACGATGGATTGCTGTGCCGTGGTCATGGTAGACTTCGGCGCAGTTGGAAGTGCTTCGGCATTCTTTAGTGTAACAGCCTTGACTTGCTTCTTAGCCTCATCACTACCAAGGGTGCGCTGAGCTACATCGATTTCAACATAGCCTTTGCGAATCTTTGATTTCTTAATTGAATTGAACTCGGCCTCTGCAGAACTTTTATCTTCCCCAAAGTAACGCCAATCACAAGCCGCAACTTTTCCAGTTGGGCCATACTCCGAATAGAGCTGGTATTGTGTGCCGTCTTTCGATGCTTGGATCTCAAGGTGATACATCTTCGCTGAAGTTCCGCACGTCTTAGCTTTTTCGCCAGTCATGTCAAAGAAATTAAGCTCGACAACCCACCCAACAGGAACCTCATAATCAGTAAAAGATGCCTGCTTATTAGTTTTAACTTTTACCATTTGTTTTCTTTCTGAACACAGCTATATTCTGATAGAGTTTGGAATGATAGTTTTTCAGAAGCTGTAGTCGTGATACTTGCGACGGACGCCCACCTGGAAGCGAGTAGCTTCGGGGACGACTTTCGGGATTTTCACATGCCATTGGCCGTTCTTCCGAAGGACGATGGTCAAGATCTTACCCTTTGGGTCGGCTTCGTAGTCGTATGATTGGCTCTCGCTCATGCCGTTGGTGTCGGTGCGAGTGGCCTTGTCCTCTTGGATGCGAAGGGTTTTGTCGTCGATGACTTCGATCACCGTATATGGGTAGCGATCGGTGTAGCCCAAGCCAGTGACGCCCATTCCAACGACCGGGATGACAGCTTCTTCGTTTGGCATGGAGGTAGATACGGTTGATTCAGCTTTTACTTTTGCCATTGTTCTTCTCTTGGTACCAAGCCCAGAAGTCCTTGGTATGTACTGGATTCCAGGGATTACCTTCGGTGTAAAGGTGTCGGTAGTGACGCAGACTGATGAGATCTGCACTGAGTTCGAAATTGCACCAAGCACCCATCAGCGTCCAAAACTTCCGTGAATACTTGACGCAGAGCCGTCCTTCATCATCGGGGCCTACGATCCTTGGATGCTTCGAGCTGTCGTTGGGTTTGCGCTGCGTCACTAATTACTTCTCCATTGAGACCCAACTACACGGCATGTAAGTGATATGCTTCATATGAACCATTCCCCTCAGGACATAATGAATGAGCCCGAGATGCGCCAGACATCCGAGGATCACAACAACCCAGGTCCGTTGTCGGTCACTGAGCCAAAGACCATTTCGCTAATCCAGAATACCTTATCACAAGAAGCCTCTCCATACAATAACAAAGTTCACTACCCAAGTAGGTTCTGCGCGCTCCAAATGTTCTTCTTGCGTTTCTTCAAGACCAGATGATCAAGTGCCTCAGCGACAATCTCAAATTTTGCTCTGCCCAATTCCGTGAAGACAATGCTCTAGAACTATTAGCTTCACGCAGCAGCCGTCGAACTTCGGCATTGTTTTTCTTCCTGGGAACTATTCATCGTTATCGTTATTCGCTAACTCAAGCTCGGTCCTGTCGAACCAGTGCGGCCAACCACCAGTCCTCGAATATTGTTCGGCCCGCGCAAATAGCTGTTTACGCGCTTCCTCGATTCGTTCATCATTTGGCACACTACATATCGCGCCTTTCGTGCCGAGGCGGTTTATCGCATCGCGATCCCAGATCTCGTCGTGCCACACGATCGTCGCCGGCATGTTTGGCCGGCTACCGCCGGGATCGATCTGCGAGTTGATTCGCGGATCAACTGGTCCATAAAGTGTGAGCGACGTACCCCAGGCCTCTCCGTGTCCGCGCAACATCAGCCCGCGAAACTCGTAGAGCACCGCCAGCTCAGGCTCTGCGTGTACCAAAGCGTATTTTGTGTTGGCGAGCTGTATACCAAACATTTGCGGGAGCGACTCGATGTGAGCACCAGTCAGGTGGTATTCGCGACCGTTCTCGATTTTTCGAAGTTGTATTTCTAACATTATGCTTCTCCAACGTCTTGTTTCTTACCAAAGATGTTATTCCAATTATTTCGATAATCCAAAGAGTTTACCATCAAAGGCTTTCCAATCGGCTCTTCTTCGGTGACTTGATAGATTGGCCCGGCAATTTGTTCGGTCCTGATCCTGGTGAGTTCTCCCTCTGCACATTCGGGAGCCTCGCCTTCGCGGAACATCTCGCCGTGGTGAACCCCTTCCTTGTCAACATGAATGGCAGCGCGCCCGCCATTTGGCAACTCAGGACCCATTACAATGAAGCCCTTATCTTTGTCGTCAGCCATGTTGTACTCCCATCTCCGCAAAGCACTCCGAGACTTCATCGGACATGAATGTCACCAAGTAGATATCCTCAAGGTCCGAGTCGCATTGCATGAACGCTTCCACTTCACGCACCGCAATGTGACAAGCTTGCTCAATCGGGAACTGGAAGATACCCGTACTGATTGCCGGTATCGCTACCGACTTTCCATGCAGCGCCGCCAACTGCAATGACCGCCGATAACACGAAGCAAGAAACTCAGCTTCGTTGTGCGTTCCATCTTTCCATATGGGGCCTGCGGTATGGATCACGAACTTGCATGGCAGCTTGAACGCTGGAGTGATTCGCACATGGCCAGTAGGGCACCGAACTCCCTTGGATACTTCGGGGATGATTGAGCAGGCCTCTACCAGGTTTGTACCGGCAGCACGATGAATTGATCCATCAACTCCGCCGCCACCTAGCATTCGGTTGTTGGCCGCATTGACGATGCAGTCAACCTTCATTGTGGTGATATCTTGTTCGATAGTAAGATAGCGTGTCATCTTGAAATCCTTTGTGGCGAGGCTCGGTGAGAAACAACCACAGTTCCATTAGGTTCTTGCTCACGAATCAATCTTCGGCAGTGACCCAGGGGCAGCGCACATCCAAGGCGTTTGAGCAGAGTTCTGTCGCTGCGATTGCTCAACCAAACTCGATAGAGATCGTACCGAATTGATCCACCAGTTCGTACCTTGCAAATCAAGTAATTGTAGAATTGGTAGTCGGCGCGTTCAATTGTGGTGTGTAGCTCTTTGACCGAAGTGATCATGGCTCGACCTTTATGAACGGGTCGAATAGAGCCACTCTGTCAACCAGTAGTTGTGAGCAGGCATTCATCGCCGCCGCATGAAACGCCTCCGCCTGCTCCAAGGATGCTTTCGCTTTCTCAGCGGCCAACTCTCCACGCCGTACTTTCTCTTGGATTTCCGTCATCTGAACGAATACGACGTGAGCTTCTTGCAACTTCTGCACAAGCTGTTCATTCAATTTTCGAGAACGAATCTGTACGTTGCGTATGCTCCAGTGAATCATGACATCACCCTATCAACCGTATCAGTGAGAGCCAGCCACGCTCCGGTCCGGCCAACAATCTCGGAGCAAAGCCCACGCACAGCCGCTAGCTGACTACCTAGCTGTTTGAACAGCAGTGGCAGGGCTTTCCAATCAATAGCCGAGAGAGCAAGCTCTGCCTCTTCCCTCAGCTGCGAAGCTTTGATGAGTGCTAGTGTTTTGTTCATGGTGATTCCGTTAGGCTGTAATTCTTTCCACAGTTTCAAGCCACTTGCCGTTCCAAATATCAACGTAACCGAGTAGGTTCCCACGAACACTCCTTACGCAGCATTTCCCAGGAACGGTTTGCTCTCCAACCAGCACCTTCTTGCGTCGGAACTTACGAGCAATCTTGGGAAGGTTAGATTTCCACTGCGCGTAATGCCGCTCGTGCTCTTCAGCAATTGACTTCAAAATGGAGCGGTACTGTGCGCAGACGGCAGATACATTCGGCCGTGTCTCTTCCGCCAATTGAGCCGCCGCAACTATTGCCGAGTGAATCTCCATGGCTCGCAATTCCAACACAGAATCTTTCACGAAGTAACCGTTGATGCACAGGCCATGCTTCGCCGAATATTCTACACTACCATTGGCGGTCTCACCCCAGATAGCCAGATCGGCAGCTGATGCACCACGATCTCCCCAGCCCACGCTCAGTTTAGTGAATGGACAGATGTCAAGCTCCAAGGTAGTTGGCTCAACGCGCCGAACATCTACGCGGTGGCCATTGTACTTAAATCCACCAGTCCAACCATCGTGCGCTTTACCCGTTGCGGTTTCAATTTCTCCGAGGTAATGGATCTTTACTGTGGTCATGAGTGTGTCCTTCTCTCTAGGAAACTTTTGAAAATTAGTTTGTTAATGGTTGGGGTGGTATACGCTACTTGGAAACGCAAGCTTTCAAATTGTTGATTCTTGAGAACCGCATCGCCTCGGCCCAGCAAGGTTTCTGCGCCAACACGGTCTAGAATCACCATGCTGTCAACTTTAGATGCGGTCTTGCAAGCAATTCGTCCTGGAAAATTGGCTTTGATTTCACCAGTGATAACCTTGACGCTCGGGCGCTGCGTTGCTAACACCATGAAGATGCCAGCAGCGCGACCCTTCTGCGCAAGCCGGACAATCAAGGCTTCGAGCTTGCGGCCCCTGTCCTGTAGCATCAGGTCGGCAACCTCATCAACAATACACAATATGAGAGGTAGACGCCGAGGGTTCTCCTCAATGCTGCGTATCTTAATCTCACTCATCAAAGCGTACCGGTCTTCCATTACTTGTGCAAGATAATTCAATTGACTCAACGTATCGCTATAGGTAGAGGCAACCTCTTTGATGGTGTCGCTAAGGTCACTGGTGTATTCTTGAAACTCAGTTTTCTTTGGGTCATTGAGGTAGATATGTACGTTGCGAACGTTCTTGGCATGAAGAATCAAACCATTCGCAATCAGCGCATGAAGCAGAGTTGACTTGCCGGACCCAGTGCTGCCAGCAATCAGTAGATGTGGATTGTTATTCATATCCATCCACAACTTACTGCCCTCATCACTCTCTCCCAGAAGCATCGGGAACACCATATGGTCCGGGATCTGTTCGCCTTTGAGAAGATTAGTGAACGGAATCGGCTGAGCTTTGCTGAGTGCTACCTGCAACCGCACAATTCCTTTCTCGGGCACGAGCCGCATTAGAGGGACAGTCTGTGACTTGATCGCTAATGCAATGGCCATGGCACTGCGCTGTAGCTTGCCGAGCGCTGATGGTCGGCAAGCCAGCTTGATGTCGTAGTAGGCTAGATGGCGGTGGGCTTCTGCACGGATGCATTCTCCATCAATGCCAAGTTCATTCAATACATTATTCATTTCGGCTTGGATAGACATGGCACTTATTCCAATCATTATCTGCGGAACAGAAGATTTGTCAATGCTAATTAAGACTGATGATTAGCGATACAAATCGGATGGCTGGATTGTGCCGGCTAGCCGATTATTCAACAACACACTTGTAGGAAGGACACCATGTCTCATGATGACGACCGGCAGGACCAGGGCAGAGACATCGTGGCATCCCAGCTCTCTTCAATGCCGAAACTCCAACGATTGCAGCTTCGATTATTGGAGCAACCGCCTCTAGTGCGGCCAGTACTTCAGGCAAGTCATCGGAAGATGTGAGATGAAGCCGGTAACGTATCGTATCCCAATCTTTCGGACTGATGGTTACCGATCGCGGAAGGACAACTCCCTCTCTCTTGTAACCTTTGCCCTTGCCTTGAGCCACCTCTAGACCGGTGATGAGCTTCTCACGAATCGCTAGGCGAAAGCCCTTGTCGAACTCGACCGGTGTGATTGTTCCACCAATAAGTGACTGGTTGATGGCCATGAACCCAGCAGTAATATCTGGAACCGTCATTGTAGTATTGCCTACAATATGTTCATCAACGAAAGCCTGTGCGGCATTGATGAACGGCTTGAATGTATCAAGTAGTTTAGTTTCGCCCTTATTCACTGTAGTCTCCCGGTAGGTAGGTGGCTTGTAGTGCCAGGAAGATGTGCGTCGTCGTATGAATACGTACCGTCACATCGTATAACCTGGACAACTCAAACAATCGCTCTGCTGTCATCTTGACCAAACGATTGTGAGGCAGTCCATCGCGTTCCATCATTTTAGCTATCGTCTTATTACCAAAGAGATTGAATACGAGTGCGTCGAATTCCATATTAACCCTGCCGAATTCTTACAAATATAGCCGGCCGCGGAATTCCTTCCTTAGTCAGCAGTTCCCATTCATACGTTATGACCGTTCCAATCGGCGGCGGATTGTGTGCCATTGCCTCGGTCATTCCAGACGCTACCTTGAATTGCAGCCCTGCTTTGTTCATCACTTGCAGAGCACCACAAAGTCCAGGGCGCGTTCCCTCAATATGTCCTGTCACTACCGCCTCGGCGTCGAATCGCTTCTTCACCTTGAGCAGTGTGTTGCTTCGCTTCTTCTCATAGCGTGAGTTAGGCTTGCGAAGCATCAAACCTTCGCCACCCTCAGCTACAATCTTGTCAAGCTGTACGAGTAGTTGCTCTTTACTTTCGCATACCCAAAAATCGATCACCTTTGCGTTAACCGCTCGGTTCAAGATCATCTTTGCATATGCAATACGTAGCTCAAATCCTTGCAGGTAATCGGGGGCGTCGTAAACTGAATAGGTAAGTGCTTTCCAATCAAGTTCGCGCTTACCACTGACTGCCGAAGTTACCTTTCCAATCTCACCGCGCCCAGCATACAACTCACCATCCAGCACTTCATAAGGAAGTCCTTTGATGAACCATTCCGGTGCCTCTATAACACGCCCGAAGTTTCCATCTGTGCCACGACTACGAAAATGCTTGCCATCCCAATGAGCACGGTGACCATCAAGTTTAATAGAGACCCACCACCCTGTAGGATCCAATATTCTATCCCATCGGTTTGCTAATAGAAAATCAGTCAATAATCTTATCCTTTCCGTCTACCAATTCTACCCTTCGCTGAGACTCTTGCCTCTCTCCAAGAATCCGTTGTTCACACATTGCCGCCGTTGCAGAATCGCAATTCGGCCGCCGACAAGATTCACAAGCTTGATACTCAGGTGGAATTTCTTGAACCAGACCTGCCTTTACTGCCTGTAAGAACTGCGATATTTTCCCCATGATTGCCTCACTTACCGCGCGGTGCCATTGGCTCGAAGTTTCATTCTTCGCTCACAATTTCATGTTGGGGTTCGGCCTTTGGGAATAGTCGAGCTTTTGCGGCCGCCAAGGCCTGTTTCTGCTGCGCTGCCGGCAACCCCACAAGCACATTGGCGATAGCCAGGGCTGCACCATCGATCGTAGCCGCTGCAATCGCCTTTTTCGCTTCGCATTTGCCGCGAATGACGTAGGCGAGTGAGTGGACTTCGCTTCCGTCTTCCTTGAGTTTCGCGGTCTGGACCGTCTGCTGATGAACGTCTGTCGAGCCACACGCGCAAGTCCACCCGTCGCACGTTGCGCCGCAAGCGCCGCAAATCCGCGGGTAGGTCGTCACCATGACGACATCGCCACGTTCGACCGCAACGATGTCTGCGATGCACTCGCCAGCGCTCATGCGCTTAGCAATTGCCAAGGCGTCCTCATGGTCCGACACCAAACGCACGATGCCATCATTCCACGGCAAAACGAGGTAGTACGACTTGTCTTTGCCGTGCTTTCCGACGTCGCAAGTTTCATAGAGACCCGTTTCGTCGGTCTCTACGGTAGTGCAATCGAGCCGCTTACCATACTTGTTTCCGATGAAATCACGGTCGAACTCGAACTTTGCCGCCCGTCCTCGCAATCGAGCGATGTATTGCCCTCTGTATCCAAATTTTGATTCCGCGCTGAGAGTGATTGTAGTTGCCACTAGGGACCTCTTTCTGTTGTAGACTTTCGATATGACTGCTTACCGGAACCCCGCTCAGGTCCACGGTCGGATTTTCTTCCATTAGACATTGAGCAAATCGTAACGCCCCGTCATTACTGCGATATTTTCCCCATTATGGAAATGTCCTTTCAACTTTCTTACCAAAAGAATTATAACAAACAATTTTTCCACACACGACATCAATCGTGCCTGCCACATCTGGATAGCCATATATAGCGCCGCCAGTATACACAATCAAATTATCACGCCTTTCATAAATACCAGGAGAATGACCATGCCCTACTAATACTACGAATTTCTTCCCAGGAAAGCTCTCGGCATATTTGTCAAGGACCTCTCCGGTAACGTGACTGCAGAACCATGGCAACCATTCGCGATCACTCTGTTTGCCTTTATGCCAGCAAGACTCAGGATACGGCGAGATATGTGTTGCTACCAAAACGACATCTTCATCAACGTCGACCATTTCTTGAAAAAGTAATTCGTCGAGCCGCTCAGCTTCCTTGGCCGCTCGCTTTCGTACCAAGTCAATCATCAGATCTCGACAGTTGAGTCCACCCCACAGGTCTTCAATCGCCGTGAAGTCAGAAAGCTCAACCCGAGTCCTACAATTTCCTTGACGAGAATCATACCACCCACCTACACCTACGATGCTGATGCCTTCGTAAGTATGATTGCCTTGATTGAGCCAATGTAAATTATCAAACTTCTTGGTAAGACCAGTAACTAATTCATCTATCTTGGCAAATGAACTGTGGTAGTAATCATGATTGCCAGTGGTTAGGTATATTGGCTTAGGAAACCCTTGAGCTAACTGAGTTAAATGAGTCTCAAGAAGATTGCCATCAGAAATATCTCCAGCGATTATCAATCCATCCGCCGTCGGATTTTCTTCCATTAGATATTGAGCAAATCGTAACGCCCCGTCATCTTGCTTCAAGAAGTTCAGGTGTATATCATTTGTCCACAATAACATTTTCTATTCTTTCTTAGGATGTCCGCTTCTTGCTGAGGTAGTCCGCAATCTTGAGCAGGCCAGAAATGCTCTTGCTTGCTCCGGTATAGTTCGGATCGTTAGGCCCTGGAGTATACCCCAAAGACTTTTCATCGTCTTCGTAGTTTACATCCCCGGGACCTGGTGTGTACGTTTGCGGTGGCAGAATTCCAGTTGGACTATCCATTGTCTGCCGTAGGTCAAATTTCGGTACTGGTGTGACTACCGGATTAGCGGCCGGTGCTACCGGCTTTGGCTTTGGAGCTGGGCGTCTTACTTGCTGCGTAGGCGCATGAGCAACTCCCTGCTGTGGTGGCCGAGGTCCCTGTGGACGCAGCAACTTACCCAATTCATCTTCTGGGTTTGCTTGCTGCCATGCCTGTTGATCCATCAGCTGCTGATTACTAATTGGTGTCTTGTACTTCTGTTGTTTTTCCCACTCCTCATACGTTCGAGGAGGTTGAGCGCCTGCCGAAGCAGGCGCTTGCTGTGCTAATTTCGACCAGAGAATTCGACGTTCAGCCACTCGGATTTTGTGTCCATCCAAATTAGGAATGGATTGTTCAGCTGAAATAAGGAAGTTTTGAATTGATGCTGTCTCTCTGGTCATATATTCCTCTAAGTGTTACCTTGATGAATACATGACTAATTATTGCTAGTGAACTCATCTGATAGGAAAAAATTCCCTACCATCTGGCCTTGCTCCCTTGCTATAGCATTTATTGTGTCCCATTCCTTCGAGGATATCAGGACTAGCGGGCTCACCAGCCATACCGCCTCCTCAGCCGTCAGATCTCCAGCCTTCGCTTTTGCCGTGGTTAATCTAACTACCTCCTCAACCCGGTCAATCACACTTTGCTCAGCAAATACGATGATGGCAGCAATCCCTCGTAGCCAAAGTTTCCATAAGGACGTGTGTCGCTCGTCCCAACCAGTTACTTCGCAGTCACCCCACAAATCTTCTGGCGTGGGGATCCTTGCCAGCTTGGTCATTTTGGTATCTCATCAACGCCGGCTACCATCTCAGGACTCCAATGGCCTTCGAACTACCGTAACAACCTTGCTATCGCTGACGTCTGCGGTGTAGCGCCTCTTGTCAATGCTGATATCGTAAATGCCGGGTACCAATTGGTCAGAGAAGTGCCTGTCGCAAAACCTTTTCGAAGCACCAATCCGCATACCCTTGCAGTTGATGACGATGGTCAAGCGAACCACCTCGGCACTCTTCTCATGTTCGCGCTGTCGCTTTTGCGCTGCCGAACGTAGTAGGCAGAAGACCGGTTTCGGTGTGAATTCGTTTCTAAGTTTCAAGGCCTCTATGCAACACTTTTTTAAGAACCGAGTGCGATCATAAACCAACTCTACCTCATCTCCACCATGTGATGGATAGGTTACCATCACATGTAAGTCCATCGGAACGAACTCGTTACCGTAGTTATCGGTAATTACTTCAGAGATTGACCGCACATCGTAGCGAGCTTCGATGTTGCAATCGGTTCCAAACTTCTGCAGGATAACGTAGCTCTGCGCTTCCCTTTTATGCCTGGACCCTTCGATTTGAATAGCCGCCAATGCCTCCGCCAGCTCATTGGTAACTTCTTCCAGGTTGTCCTTAATCTCTTCGGTCATTGTAGTTTCCTTAAGTGTTGTTCCGCAAACCGCACAAAACTGTGCACCTTCAATGTTGCTATGCTGACAATTGGGACAGGTCATATGGTATCTCCCGAGTCTTAATCTCGACCCCAGTATCCTTTTCATTCGCCGTGACGTACCAGCCATCACCATCGAGCACCACTTGTTCGAACTCCCATTCAGATGCTTCCTCATCGTTCGCGAAGTCATCAACCACTGCCCAGTAGCCTTGCTCATCGAACACGTGCTGCTCATCTTCACCTAGCAACGTATCGAGGTCGATGTTGCTGTGGAATGTGATGAAAGCACAACCCCAGAACCGCATGTCTGATAGATCAGTTGCAAATTGCTTGGAAGCGTTGAACAACGCCAGCCGCTGAGTTAGGTATTGCTGCATCTCGGGATTCACTTCAACGACGGCATATTGAATGTCTGTTTCGAGTTCTCCATCAATTGTATTGACTTGTATTAGTATTTTCATTGTGCGCTCGGCGGATGGCAGAAACAGTCATCTATGATCTCCAGACCGCAGTCATCTATGATCGCTGGACCTTTGATGACCTTGAACTTTTTGTTTTGCTCATCTGCAACAATTATTGTTCTACCAGTTGGAACTATCAGTTTAGGTGACTCTGGTAACTTCGGATTCTTGAGATTCCAAATACTGAGTAATGGCATATTCTATCAAGGCTTGGCCACACTCATTCAACCAACTCAACTTACAATCTTTGCGACCACACGTGAATACAGGAACGACTGCCGTTAGCATCACGATGCGATCATCCTGGCCATATTCAAACGTATATTTAACGGCACTTAGCGTGACTGATGAATGCCCACAGGAAGGACAGTTATCACTATCGCTATCTTCTACTACCGGAAGAGCCTCTCGTAACTTTCGTAACTCTGTGGATGTTTCCCAAATACCCACCAGAGTCTGAGCGGCCCGGGTAACTTCAGCAGATACCGAACCTACCCATATCCTAGCATCTTTTTCCAAATAGCTAATGATGTTTGAACCAGGCCCAATGCTTTGATAAACCGTACCAGTTCTTATTTTGATGTAGGTTTTGTATTCCCCATCGATAACATCATTTACTTTCACAGAGGCCCCATTGATAATATCATTTATTTTCACAGACACTTGCCTTTTGTAGCTTTGTTAAAGTAGCTGTAGCTTGGCTTCGCCATACCAATATTCGCCTTGCCATCTTGAGCAAGTCAAATATGATGCCTGGATCATTTTTTTCTTCGCCCCAGAGAACCCCATGAAAAAAGTTCCATTCGGCTTCATTCTTATCAGGATCCTTTTGGGCGATTACTATCATTCTATCAAGTAGCTCGATGGTTAATCTTCGCTTCATGTGGTACCCATTCTGGAATTTTGTCCCCTACCAATCGGAATCTGTAGATGAGCCTAAAAACATCCATCAAATCCGTTGTTTTCTCAACATAATGAGAGTCAAACGGACGAACAATAACATCCTCGGTTTTGGTATATTTAGTAACGTCCAAAACTATAACACCATACTTGCTTCCATCTACTGCAACGAGGATATCTCCCACTTTCAAAGTGTATATTGGGTCTGACATAGTTATCTCAACAGTAACGACCAGAATAAATCCTGACAACGCGCGATTGAAGGTCAGTTATTTTACATCGGCAGGACTTACTCAGGTCGTTGAGGGCTCGTTTTCGAGCCCTCAACCACAACCCTAGCTAGCTTGCTTGGCCCGCTGCTTACGTGCAGACTTTGCTGCAGGTGCAGTGAGCACCAGAGGTTCAGCTGCAGCTGGTCCACTCGGTACTGCTGGTATATCGCCCATCGCCTTGGCAATCATCGCATCGATTTGGTCTTCCGGCACACCCATCGAAATCAGCGATGCTCGAAGCGTGTCAGCCATGCCACCAGTTGATACCGGAACCGCAACCTCTGTGATTGTAGCCATCGGATCCGCTAGCTTGACTGCCACTGCCTTATTCACTTTATCGATGAACTTGTCTGAGTACTTGGAAGAATCGAAGGTCGACTTGAACAGCGTATCCATCAGCACCTTGCCCATTGCCAACTCAACTGGCGAGACCGGAATGTTCGCACACTTATTGTCGAATGCCCGAACCTCCGTGTTGTAGAACAACTGGTACAGGACGAGGCCGTGTTGGAACGCCTGGATTGCAACGAGATGTTCCTTGCCACGTGCTACGTAAATCCCGATGGCGGCGCGATTGTGAGCTTTGAGAAGTTCGTACAAGAATCGGTACCCCTTGTCCATGCCCTTGTCAGGCGCTGTATAGTACGTCTTCTCGATGTGCAGCGGATCGATTTCGCTGACAGGAACGAATTCGGCAATATTCAGAGAGTCTTTCTTGCCGGCTTGCATGTTCGCCACTTCTTCGTCGGTGAAGTAGACGAACTGATCCTTGGCGTATTCGTAACCCTTCAGCAATTTGCTCCGATCCTTGATCTCCTCCCCCCAAATCACAGTGTCCTCTGTGGACCCTGGCAACTTTTCGAACAGGCGTTGACCAACCCGATTGCGTTTGGGACTGATCATGTTGAAGCTCACGGCTTCTGAGCCCGTGGCGTTGTAGAGTTTGACGGCAATTTGAGCCATCCCGAAACTGAGAACTACTCGTCCGACTGATCTTGATGCCATGTGAGAATCTTTCTGAGTGCGTTGGTAAATTGTTACAATAAAAATCCAGTTTGACAAACCCGAGTAATCAAAACCCCATCAAATAACAGGGCCCCTATGAGGGAAAACCGAATTCTTTCTGGATTCTCCTCCCAAATTACTAGCGTGCTTTCGACTGGTACGGGCGTTACGGTAAGTTCTTGCTTCTCTCTCATACATTCCTCTCATACATTCCTCTATCGAAACAGCCTTGGCTGCATTTTCCAAACTGTCAAGACAAAAGAAAAGGGCTGCGTTTCCGCAGCCCTTCTCACCAACCTGAGTCGGAGGAGCGTGACTGGAAGGGTGTCTCTCACGGGACCCAGTGCATCCAGTCACCGACGCACCCGAGTACCCTGGTACCATCAGGAAATGTCGCGTGCATGACAGCATCGAGCCCCTCGGACTCCATAGTTTGCAACGCAGATATGGCATCATCTAGCGAGACGTCACGGCGACGGGCCGCGTGCGCAGGAACGAGCACGGTGTAGGTGGTGCCGACGGGGTGGTTCTTGGTGTCTTTGATGTACATTGTGTTTCCTCTCTGCTTACAACCGCATTCACAATCGATAGCAATACTTTCATTGCTGAGATTTGGCGAGCTCTACTGCACCAACAGTGGTTCTCCGTAGGAGCTGTTGATCCCGGGAGTGAACATTACTTACCTCCGTCTACCCAAACATGTGTTGAACCAATAGTGTTTGGTCGTTTACAAAAGTCGTTTGCTGGTTTCCAAATCTCTTCAAACCTACCCTTGAGTTGCCGGCGATACCTCACCAGGATCCTTTCCAAAACCCTAAATGAAACCTCGTCTTCTTCTCGTAGGCACATTCCAACCCATCGAGCCATAAAGGCGTCCGGCTTATTGAACCCCATTTGGTCTCGTGTCTCAGCGCCATCGCATACGCTGATCATGTATTCCAGCGCATCCCGCAGCATCTCTTTGCGACCTGGAGTCAACTCAGGTTCCGGGACGTTATTGACCTTCGCCGATTCACGAGCAAGCACTCCTTGCAACCTATCCAGTGCTATCTCTCGCTCAACCTCATCGCCAGCCACCTGAATGCGAGCCATCATCTCGTCATCAGTCTCTTGAATCACCGCAACTCCTGGTAGCCGAGGCGGTGGTGGCTTGAATTTGATACTGGCTTCCAGTGCCAAGTACGCAAGAGCAATCTTGTGTTTAAGTAGCTTTTGGATGTGTCGATCTAGCGGATGATTTGACCGCATTCGCATGATCAAAACGTGGCTGCCAGTAGCTCCGATGCGAACAAGACGATCCTCAGCTTGAATGTTCCATGAAGGCGTCCAATCCAAGTCAACAAACAGAGCGTTCGTTGCCCGAGTCAACGTAAACCCTACGCCACCAGTCTTGATTGTTAGGGCAATTCCCTTCAACAATCCGTCTTGGAATTCCTTGACGAAGTTGCGTCTGGTTTCTGGGTCAGTATCCCCAGTGATGATTCTCCAACCAGCACGATCCTGCAGTGCTTCGATTGGTTCCTTGTGAGCGCTGAACACTACCAGCGGCGTTCCTGAATCTTCGTAGCTTTCAACCATCTCAAGCATCGCTGGGATGCGTGACCTGGCCAGCATTGCACGAATCTCCGAGAACTCCTTGAAGTCTGGAAGCTCTTCGATGTCAAGCTCAGCCTCGTAGTCGAAATCATCGTCGATTTTCTTGCCGGTTACTTTACCAAGAAATGTATTAAGTGTCTTGGTCAGCGTTCCGTCATCAACCTCGATGTCCTGGTACACCTTGGGCGGTAGGTCTTTCAACACCTCGGTCTTTAGCCGCCGCAGCATGACCCGCTGCATTCGCTCAGGTACCTCAGGTAGCGGCATCCCGAATTCGTATCCGCCCCATTGATTCTTGTACCCATTGAACAACCTCAGGAAGTTGTCCCAGCTACCAAACACATTTATGTTGCCAGCTGATAGAACTCCAAACAAGTCCAGAGGGTTATTCATCAATGGCGTGCCCGATAGAGCCCATACACGCTTGCTGATTCTTGTTACCTGTCCAACCTTCTGGGCTCTCGCCGTCTTGTAGTTCTTGACGAGGTGAAATTCATCTCCAATCACATTCGTTTCGCTCAGCGCTTGCTCTTGCTCCGGTGTGAGATTGGCTACCAGAATCGGCTTGCCCTTTTTCGATACCTTGCCGCTGTCTTTCTTCGGTGCGAGGTAGTTCGGAAGGATGTCGTAGTTGCAAATCACAATCTCACCAGGCTCGGGAATCTTGAACGGTATCGCTTTGGTCTTCTTACCTTCGGCCAATGTCTTTGCAACCGTCTCTTCTTTGCCGCTGCAGATTGTAACTCGGTAACTCGGACGCCACATCTGAATTTCGTCGCGCCAATTGTACTTCAGCGACGCCGGGCAAATCACCAATACCCTTTCGTTATCAGGCAGCGCTACGATTGCCTGGACCGTGTTGTGCGTTAGAATATAGTCTCGTGTAACGTATAGATGATCCTTTGCTTCGACACGAATACAAACACAATCCTCCTGACCAGCTGGGAAGATATCTGTGATGGCGTGTGTCGATGGGTATTTTGTAGGAGGAATGAACCGCTCTACCTTGCGCGGAATTCTGAACGGCACCATTCCACTAGGAAGTTTGATACGAATTCTAAAATCTGGCAGCCCAGCTTTCTTTTCTCCGTTATGTGTGAAGAGCGGAATCCGGCTTGACATCAATGCGATACCACCGAGGCTTCGCACCAAAGAACAAACCTGACTTGCAAGAACAGGGGAGGTTGTATTGTATTCAATACACATTCCGTCTTTAGAAATTGTTCCATCGTTATCCAATAGGCCTTGTAGGAGACTAAGCCTTTGCTCTACTGAGGCCAGCATGTACTCTTCTGGAACAAATCTATCTTGGCTTTGCAGTCCTTTCAGGCACAAGTTATCAAGTACTTGGGTAATTGGATTGGTATCTTGATTTTCAGGGCCTAGATACGAAAGACGGTATGTGTAATCGTCACTCTGTGATAGGTAAATTCCAACTGGAAGATACTCCTTGAATGCACCTCGTTGTTCATCATCACCAGCATGAGTTATTGTAGTTGCACACAATCCGCCGTTTGCAATCAACGCACCCAATAAGTAGGGGTGCATCGGAAGGTCTGTTTCTTCAAACTCAACCGGCCGTACCATTGGAATGAAGAATTTATGATTTTCATTCCTATCTTTCAAACCCAATGCATTCAAATCCTTCAATGAAAGCACTCGAATTCTGCCTGGATTGCGAACACGATCATTTGGAGTTTGAACAGCCCAAAGATGATCTTCACAACAGCGAGTACGAGCATCATCAGAAAGGACGATCTCGAAGATATCCTTTACACCCTGGGGAAACACCCCATCAACTCTAGTTGGTCTTCCATTGGAACCAATTACAAAATCACCAACTTTCAAAGTCCCGATTGGAACCCATCCTTTTGGTGTGAGAACTGGTTCTGAAACAGGCTGCGCCTTGCCCAAACCCATATCGTCGGCTAGGAAGAACCTGTCGTGCAACGCTAGGGCTTTGACACCATCCGTCTGGAAGCCGAACAGAGTCTTTCCATTGACGCTAATCGCAGTCGCACGAGCAACTGCTTCGCGACTCTCCGCAGTACCCGCTTCAACCAACGCACGAAGCGATTCATGAACCTCCAACTTGAGTTGATCAGCAATCTCAACCACTCGCGGAAGGTCAGCTGGCTTTATACTCACTTGCCAGTAGACCTGATCCTTTGGAAGGTTCTCTGGATTGAAGCTCGCACCCGGCATTGCACGAAGCAGCGGTACCGCATCGCGATCATATGCCATGTAGACCTTGCCATCCTCAGTGAGCTTGCGAACATTGGCGTTCGCCGTGACACTCTGAGGAACTTCAAGGCCGAGATGACGATGACAAGCGGATGATGCACAGGTTGTGAACCATCCATTTCCATTGTTGTAGGCCCAGCCCTTACCAACGCCAACTGGCCTACCACAACACTGGCATTTCTTGGCGTACTTGTTGACGATCATGATGTATCCTTAGTGCCACATTCTCTGCGGCTCAGGCATCTGTTTTCTTTTCTGGAATCTTACTGGAATCTGACACGATATCCCAACACCCGAGCCATCTCTTTCAATACTCTAATGTTGGTTTCTTCCCTAGCCTCATTCGGATTAATTCCAATGTACACAGGAATCACTGTGCCAGAATTACCACCAACTATCACCGGCACCAAATGATCCGCGTGATGGGTTTCAACTACCATCATCCCATGCGGACCATCAATTGGTCGGTTTGATATACTGCTCCGGTAAACCGCTAGCGCCAAGCTTTGCCCAACACCAGGATCCTTTTCAATCGAATCAAGCTGATCCAAACAAACGATAACTGTTGAGTTGAAACCCATAATAAACCTCTTTGGTAAACGACTTTTGTAAACGACCAAACACTATTGGTTCAACACTTTTAGAAGTGCATTGACCTTGTTTCTTCTTGTTCCGTGGCTTCGAAAGGCTACAATTGCTTTGTGGTCCTTGGCACATAGCTGGCATCGGTCACATTGAATTCCATTACCATCCTTACCAGTCTCGGCAGGGCATACAATTACATATCTTCCCTGCGGAGTGCGCATCTTCTTTGGTGCCTGGCTATCAACAACCACTACGACAGGGGCAATGCCCAAAACAGCTAGCTCGTCAGCCTCATGCAAACTATCAGCGCTGAGATTGATCCTGAACCCTGACTTGTTTGCAGCGTAAATTGCCCTGGCATTTACCAGTGCCTGGCCAGAGTACCCTACAGGCTTGTGAGTATATGTAAAACCACATGCCCTAGATTTCTTATTGGCATCTACAAGCTGTTGTAATGCTTTGATATCAATTGAATCAGCTTCACCAGGAAGATCTCCTGCAGTGTTGTGCCTCCAGAGTTGGTTGTGAGGCAGCTTGCTAATGTTTATACAAAACTCATCCCAGGTGATTGGTGTTATGGAACGCCGACCTGTCTGAGTTGCTGACTTCGGCGAGTTCGGGTGGTAACCGTTGTTCATCAATGCTTCCCACATGAATCCCAATGGAGAAAAGTAAGGGTAACAGAGCTTCCCAGCCTTAAAAGGGCAGGCGTTTGGACAGCTCGCTTGCTCTGTCATGCTGGTTGGAATCGGACCAGTCTTCGCATTCTCAGAAACACGAGTATATCCTACGAGCATGTCGTATCTTTCGTTGATAGGTTAATCGGCTTTCTTCATCTTGCCGACGATACTTTCCAATTGAGCCTTAATTGTAACCAACGATGCTACGGCTGTTGTTCTCTTAGGCCCCACTGACAACTTGATCAAGTTGTCAGTGTTGATGATGAGGCATTTCCATGAGCGTTCACCGAGCTTGACCACCCAAACTCGGATAGGCAACCCCTTGAAAAGCTTCTCGGCGGCGCTTGCAGTATCAGCAAATAACTGTTCCATATGCTCCACAATGATATTGCCAGATAGGCATAGAAAATATGCCTAGAAGAATGGCCGGATTTTTAGGTCCGACCATTCTCTCTAGTCAATCGCCGCGGGGCGCAACCACCATCAAGCTACTTACTTGGCAGTCTTCTTGGCCTTCTTGGAGGCCTTGGCAGCAGCCTTCTTTACATTTTGACGGCAATTGTAGACCAAACTCGGTTTGATCTCCAAGCCGAGCTTCGCGCAATGAGCAACCACCAAACTGGCTTGTGCTTCTTCCTCGTGCTTCGTGTTGTACTTCTCATCAAAGTCACGAATAACCTGAGAAGCCGTTCGTCCATCAGCTAATCGAATGCGCGGAGTGGGGCCGGCGGCAGCAGCCTTAGCAGCAGCCTTAGCAGCCTTCGCACGACCACTCGGACCAATATCCGCCTTCGCCTTGTTCTTGGAACCAGCAGGACGGCCAGGACCACGCTTCGCAGGTTCCTCGACCTTCTCGGGGTTCTTGCGAGGACGACCAGGGCCGCGCTTCACGGGAGACGAATCATCAGAGGTATCTGCAACGGCGGTAGCGGTAGCAACGGCGGCAATGGGGGAGCCGAGCGTAGCGGTCAGGGTCGAGAGGATCTCATTACGAAAATGTGATTCGAGGGCCGCGACGGACTGGGGGCTGAGGCTATCGAGAACTGCTGCTGCGTTGATATTCTTGGAAGTGTTCATTTTGTATGTACCTTTGTTTTCTGCTGTTGATGGTGGGCTGTTGCCCTATTGGCTCTATCGATTATACTTATTGACATTTGATAGTCAACAAGTTTTTTCAAATTCGACTATCGCTAATCGAAAAGGGTAATTTAAGTAGTGAATATGTATCAAGACGGTTTGAGGTTACCAATTATATCGGCAGTTCTCTCGCCACATTGTACGGTCATCCGGCCAAAGCCTCGCGCGTAAGATCTTAAGGAGTGCGTGCGCGCGACCTGTCAGCCCCTTCACTTATCGGAAGGGATTTGAATCAATACTTAGCTATCCCTAAGTGCCTGGCGCAATGCATAGCTAACATCATTGTTCCGAGGCAATGCTTCACAAGGTCTTGTCTGTGGTCTGAATTAGCTAGCATTGTTATTCGCTCTTTCTATGTCCATACTCTTCGAGGATCAACTTTCGCTCTGCCGCTTTGGTAGGTGGTCGAGGAAATCCTGAAGGTCTGGCGTATTTAGTATTGAGTTCACTCAATCTACCTTTGTGATACGGTATTCCGTACCTATCAACTATCTCCCGAAAGACTTCAACAACTCCTGTAGTTGCATATGCAGGACTCATACATAATCCAAGCCCTACACAGCCTTGCAAGTAAGTAGTGAGCTTCAAATTCTTTGATGAGATGTACCTAGATACGCTGTACTTCCAATCCGTTCCAGCATTCCAGATTGCTCTATCATCACCGTTGCATGAATTTTGGAAGCCTGCATCGGGCCGAATCCAAATGTATTCACCTAGTTTTCGCCAAGTGACGTACGATACCCAAGTTCCACAGTTGAGCCTTCTAACACTGCTCTCGGTCAGGTCAGAATGCGCATCAACATTAATCAGACGTTGTGCATTCGAAGCATTGACCGATGCTAACATTTGTTGGTGATTCATAACAGCGATGATTGGTATATTCTTTCCAACTCGCTGCATGAGAAGAACCAACTGCTTACGAGCTCGCGTTGGTTCGAACCAAAAATCAACATCCACCGAGAGATATGTTCTCATTCCATTTTCCTTGGTAGCAGATAGAAGTTGTAAGGCTCCAAATCGCGCTCGACAAATCCCATCGCACGAAGCTTATTTCGAAACCACTCTGTTTGTACGCTCTCTACAAAGATTGTCATCGTGGGGTACTTCTCCCTCAACCTCGCTACCAGCTTCGTGAACGCCCCACCGCCAGGATTGCTTGCCCCAATGGTTGCTAGGTCAATTGTGCGCATTTGCTGACCATCAAAGAAGCGAATTGCAACCCGAACGTATAGAGTATCAAAACCAGGCTCTTCAACATAGGCATTGCGCACCCCGTGTTCCAGAACCTGAGTTATGAATTGGTCAAGATTCACTTGGACTCTTCCTTGTGAACTTGGCAGCATTCACCATACTTATCCGAAGTCCACTTACCAAGCGTAACATTGAAGCGTTCCAAGACATACTCTTCATTTGGAACCGGAATGGCAGATGAACTCCAACCAGCTTCTTGACGATTCATCAAGAATAGCTCACCAGCACTGTTCTTTCGAAGTACAGTGTCTACAAAGATCGTCAGTTTGTGATTTGATTTTGCTTCGCCATTCTCGAAGTTATAATCCTCACCAATCATTCTAGAGAGTTGTGCACAGACCGTCTCTGGATCCGCAGCTAGTTCGTCCCGTGCCCAGTTCATGGCATTATCCCGAATGAGACTGCGTGCCATGCGAATAACATCCTGTTGTGCGGGTGTTAGATTGTTCATTAGATATCACTGCCTCGTAGTTTTTGCCTTTGCACTGAACTTGGTGCGAGGCTATCAGATTGTCTAAAATGCGACTGATCGTCCTGACTGGTATGCCCGTCTGCCTGTATAACGACAGTACTGTGTCAGAATTCAATTTCAACGTTATCAAAACTACCGCTTCTTCAAATGTTACTTTATTAGGAACACCAGATGCTGGCAGCAGTGACCTTGAGTATTCAAATGGCTCGCCTTCGCGTTTGCACATGCTACCTAAAGCCCTCAGGTGAGGTGTTCGGATTGGCTTCGTATGATACAAAAGTGAATGCTAGTTGCATAGTTGCATCGATAATCATATTGCCCATCGCTTTCTCAAGTTTTTAGGAGTCTCATCGCGAATAACTTTCAATATCTTTTCTTCCGCGATAAACACCTCATCCTTGGTCAAGATGAAGGGTTTCCCATCCAAATATGCGGCTTCAAATTCGACGTAGCCAGGCTCACCAGGACCGTCAAAGCTCATCTGCTCGCCCTTGTAGAACACGCCCTGAGCCTCAACCTCCAGCTCGTCTACAACCTCTTCACAAGTCCATCGTTCCAGCCACTTCCACCTCGGTAGCAGCCGGCAGAACCAATTCAATGGCTCTATATGGTACCTGTAAACTTTGATTGTTACCATATCCATCAGACCTCTTCATCCCAGAACGGTTGCAACCCCTCTTTGCTGGTTAGTGATTCTCTGGAAGATCTTAGTAGCCCTTATGCCGCGTTACTCCACAATCGTACAAGTGCCGCACCTGCCCACCTTGAAAGATGGTTGCAATATGCTCGCCCATCTCGTCAGGTAGTATCGGTTCACCAGTGCAAAGAACTACAATGCGCCGCTCAACCTCCGGCTTGCTCGTATCCACCCGTGCCCAGATAAAATCACCGTGAGCACAAATGATCTCGGCACCCTCCGGCATCTTCACGTAGCTATCGTCCATACTGAACGGGTCAATGCGGTACTTGAAAATCGTCACCGTTGACTTGATTGGTACTATATTGTCTACGGCTGTATTGATCTGATCATCGCTCATGTTCTATAGCCCTACTTGTTCGATTGAGGCCGGCAGTTTCAACACCTTCACCGGCTCGCCTTCCCTGACAGCTATCACTCGGCTCTTCACCAAGCGATACACCCTTCCATCTTTTGAACTAACCCCTAGAAACGGGTTCATGTGCGTCACCCTGAAATCATTGCCAGGAATGTCAAGCGTCACGATCATTCCCAATCTGACTTTCTTCAATGCCGACAGGTTTCGAAGTCGCCTATCGTGATATTCGTATACCTTGTCGCGCCATTCTTTGTTCGCGACCGCCGCCATCTCCAAGAATCCCATCGGACACTTGTAGTAATGTGGCCCAGATAACTCAGCAATCTCCTTGTAACCCCAACAAAAATCTTTCGAGGCCAACAAGAACAAAAGGATGACCCTAGACCCATCCTTCTTTTCCCAAACCGACCAGAGTTCGTTGCCCTGAACCGAGTGCTTGAGGCATTCCATACTGCAAATGCTCTTCACACACTCTTCAATGATTTCCTGTTTGTCACAGGGTAGTGTTCTAAAATCCCAACCCATACATCTCCTACCAATGTATCGTGCCGCGGCAACCTGCCAACTTCAAAGCCTGGTCATCATCAAACCCGTCGATGCCATCATCAAAAGCACCGTCAATAAAGCAACAATCGTCAGCTAAGCGGTTGTTGCGGTCTTCGGGCTCAGATTCTACGTAGACTTCCCAAGCAGAATCTTCAACTCTCTCCTGTTCCCTCTTTGTAAGATGGCCATCCCAAGGAAGACCACTATCAACCAAGAATATCTTACCATCCAGCACCGCATGACCGCCTTCAGTTTGGTCAATGTTCAACCGATGCCCTGCCCGCGGCCGTCTTCGCTCACCTGTCACCGGAGTCACCTCAAAAGATGCCTTCAGCTCGATTTCCTCATCCTTGCGCCTGATTGTGAATTCATGTACTATCTGTGCCATGCTCTATCTCTCCCTCATTTGCTAGTCAGTTACCAAAACCTTCCAATCCAACTCGATGGGGACGGATGGTAGCGTAAATGCCTTGGGGTTGTCTTGAGTGTAAATCCAGAAAACAATTTTTGAGAGCCCATCATTATCAAGCTTGCCCGCAGAGTGCCTAATCATAAATGATATGGCATCACTCATTTTACCAAAGGATTGCCCGCATTCGCTTAAGCGCGCCGTCTATGTTTACGTATGACAACTTTCTTACCTTTCCGTATCTCTTGGGCTAGCGCCGTGGCTGCATCTTTGGAATCCGCTTCCACAACTACCCCGTTGACAGTGAATCGGTATGGCTTCTTCGCCGCCACAGGTTCGGGTCTGCGAGGAATCAGGAACAACCGGTAAGGGTTCTTTCTCCGGTCCTCGCAGTACACCATCATGTTGGTAACCCCACCGCCTATCGGGTCAGTGAGAAGTACGATGAGGTTCTGTATCAACCCCACCGTTTCCTGGCGGGACAAGTAAATGACCTTCTCATGCTTTTCCCGCGTTCGCTTCACCTTGACTTGAGTGGCCATTAGCAACCAAACTCATCTCTATCACTGCAGGAATCGCACTGGTACCCTCGCGCCACATCAATCGGCGTCAAGCGGTTGGCAACTCCACAGGTAGGACAGGGATACATCCTCGGATTGTCCACTGTGGCTGCCCGAAGAGCCGATGTTCCACCGGGGTCAGCAAACCCAACCCAGTCAATTAGCTCCTCATCATCGTCGAAGTCTTCATCTTCTTCCAAGTGGCAATCGCAATCTTCATCGCCTATGCACATGATATTTCTCCTATGGATCCCAGGATTCTGGAGTCAGACATTCCTGGAGTATGGATTGTGGGTCCTTGGTTGGCCGCGTGCCTTGAAGTAACCTATCAACTTCCTCAAGATAGCGAATCTTGGCACGCTGCTCTTCAGTCTCAATCTTCAACCGAACGCATTTCATACGTTCATCAATGCTGTAACCAGTGGTAGGTCTGGTATCTTGCCGTAGTGTTTCCTGGACCTCAAGTCTCAGTTTCACCACAGACATGCGATCATCCAGAGTGTATGGCTTGGTAGGAGAATTCTGGATGTCAGGCTCAAAATCGAAATCTGATTCATCGACTTCATCGCCTACACACATAGTACCTACTCCTCTGCTTGCCGGGCAACTTCTTCACAGGTGTCGTATTCACGCCCAGTGCAATGCCCGATGATTTCCGCCAGGCAGACAGCATCCGAAATGCTTGCCCGCATCTTTTCCATGACGTATTGCCAAGCTAGAAAGCCACCATTATCAGTCACCACCATCGCCTTCAGGTCATGGGAGTTGATCCAGGTTACCAACCAACCTCCCTGCTCCCCAACCTCATCCGAACCCTTGATGTCCGTGAAGATGAGGTTGTACAGAGTGCCGTTCTGTGGGCTGTACGATACAAACATAACCTCTCTATCTTCTTTGCGGAATTCTGTTATTCCGGCGTCAATGGTAGGAAGTGTTCGTATGTCTAAATTCATAATTACCTCTCAGCTACCCTTGATCCTTCAGGTCATGGGAGTTGATCCAGGTAACCAACCATCCGCCCTGCTCACCAACCTGCGTTACGACCACATTCATCTCGCCAGCAAGCTCTGTCCAGAATTCTTGCGCCTTCTGGTCACCGGTTGTTGACTGAAATGCCGTGAACGCATTGCTGAGATATGAACTCAGGTCCAATG
>JALOBN010000001.1:62907-104346 GCA_023228245.1 Candidatus Pacearchaeota archaeon | reverse complement strand
TGTAGCGCATGAATCAGAGCCAGAACTTCGCCGCTCGTGATGTTATTGAACGCCACCGAATGTAGGTTAGCGTTGTCCTTGTTCGTCATAAAGCCGCACTTGACGATTGGCTTCGATGTCTTCGTCCGTGTCTTCCGAGCTACCATTTTTTACTTCCGTTCTGAGTGCCCATTTGGCTTCAGGTTGTGGTTTCTCGCCGCGTGTCTCAGCGGCAATCTTCGCGTGTACGTCAAGGAGCGCAGCAACTACTAAGTTCATGGTGTGTACTCCACATCTCGCCAGGTCATTTGAACCGCCATTGAATGAGGCCATGCGTCAAGTCGTACGGCGAAATCCCAACCTTCACCTTGTCCCCAGGCAGCACTCGAATGTGCCGCTGTTTCATCTGCCCGCAGAGCCGTGCCTGTATGACGGCCCCTCCCTTATCGGGCTGGATATCATACAATCCACCGCCGCAAGCCTTCGCAATCGTTCCCTCAATCTCTACCAAGTCACCCTTAGGCATCTCGCTTACCTTCTTTCCAAGTCCCGAACGTCACCTGTCAATGAACTCAAGTTGCTTTCAAGGCCCGACACATCGTTCTGTAGCCTACGCACATCCTCCCTGAGGTCGTGCTCAGCATCCGAGGCCTTGCCGTCCAGCTGCTCAACCTTCTCCGATAGCTGTTCGCAGTAGTCAGCCAACTCAACTAGCGCGTTGGCTATCGGATCATCGCTGGACTTCGTTTCGCGTATACTGAGAACCTGCAAGCATACTCGAAGTTAAAGCACTCTGTCCACCAGGCTACGGTAAGTTATGCCAGTCCCCAACGTTGTTCTTCCCACATGATGAGAAACTGTAACTGAACCAGACAACGTTCGGATTGACACAGCAACCGGTGTACTCAAGATCGGTTCGGTCGCAGGGCTTGTCACTGATTATGACATCGAAGTAGTCAGAGGTAAGTTGGACTGGTGGGGTTGCGGTTCCATCGCTCTCCCAGCACATTCCTTGTCCATTATAGGAGATCACGGCTGTAGCCCCATTTTTCAAGTGGCATGCAGTTATCCCAGTTTCTGTGACACCAGACTCAGGATCTTCTGAGGTATTAGAACCTCCACCACAAGCCACGAGAAGAACTGCGAACATTGATAGAATTGTTGTTTTCATGATTATCGAGTATTCCTCACTTGGAAGTTCATTTCCTCTTTGCCTTACGCAGGTCCAGCACCTTCTGAATACGCTTGAATCGTTGGTGACCCAAGTCTTTCAGCTCTTGGAGTGGACGGATAACGAGCGGGCGGTCTAGGTACTCCTGGAGGCTCGTAGGAGCGTTCTCGTCGAAGATGAGGACGTGAGGGTTCAGGTCAAGCAAGGGCTTCATCAAGGGGCGGCTATGGGTCACCACGAAGGCTGCTACTAGGTTGGGGTTCACCTTGGTGGACAATCCCTTGGCGATCTCGACGCCCATCGAAGCTGACCAACTCTCAGACAGACCGAAGTCAGGTTCGTCCCAGAAGATTACGTGAAGGTTTTCACGTTCTTTAGTAGTCTTGATAGCCCCGAGGACGGTCTCCGTCGAGTTCTGGCCGGTACTTTGGTACTCCTCAGAGCCGTAGACAAAGCACAAGCCTGGGTTGTAGGCAACGTTACGCCGACCTTCCATTGATAGGTGGATGCATTCGAGGTGATTCAAACCGCAGAGGCCTTGGATAATGCGTCGAAAGAAGCTCTTACCTGAAGCATTATCACCAACGGCAAGAACCAGAGGGCCCTTGCCAGGCAAGCAAGTCACTGGAATTGCAACCGCACCCTCTATGGGTTGGAAGTACTCCCGAGACAGGGCCTCTTTGATGAGGCCCTTGGTGGTCATCTTCTTGGTCACGAACCTTCACTGATGTGGAATAGACAGTCTCCAAGAGCCTTAATGGCAGTCCTAAGGTCCTCTCTGGCTTTGGGTTTCAAAATACGCTCCCACGGGAACACGCAACCGAATGCCTGCATCCAACCAACCTGACACTTCCATTCCGTAATGAACTCTTTGATGAACTTCATGATCGTCCTCCGTACTTCAGATAGTGGGCCGGTTGCGTACCGGTTGTGACATTTGCTATGGCCTTATCAATCAGTGGCCTATTTGCCCTGACGAATTTACGCTTTGACGTTCGGCTGGATCTCCACATACTATAGAGGCCCTCATCGTTGTCAACCCAATTTTCACGTTCTGCATCATTCATATCTAATTCCTCGTTTTACCAAAGAAAAGCTAGAAGTACCAGACAGATAAACCCATTCTATCCGTCCGGCAAATAATCCACTGCTATTCACTGAGATCGTAAACTTCCAGTGAGTTCCAGGCCTAACAATCGGCCTGTATAATGTGGTCGAGAGTTAACTTTCCTGACTAGAATATATCTCCAGCGATTCCCAACTAGGCAGTTCGAACTGGATGCCGCGCATGACCTCATCGTGCCGATATCTCATCTCATGGTCGAAGCAGGGCCGGCAAAGGATCAGGTTACCTCCGCCCACTGGCAACTTCCGAAGCTCGCCATGCTCTTCGGTGCAGCATCCGCCATCGCAACCTTGGCATTGGACTGGCGGGTTCAACAACTCCAGCATTGCCTCCAAGTAGAACTTGACGGCGAACGAACCATTATAGTCTTCCAGGGCGTTCTTCAACCGATCCGCCTTGTCTGGTTTGCTGTCCCTCAAGATGTGTAGTAAATGTTCTTTGCTCATAACTTCCCTTTCAACTATTGCAACCTGTAGACGGGGATGCCTTCCTGAATCCCTCGGTAGTAATAAGCTACCCGAATGCGAGTGTCCTTCACCACGGATTCCCTTTGTAGTACTCAATCACATCTTCAATCGTCACATCATCTTCGCAATTCTCGAACTGACGAATCGGCTTTGACCGCTTCTTGTCATCAATCGAACTGCAATGGTGATACTCAACGTCATCACACTCGGACTCACCAACCCGAATCCTGTCCTCAAGCTCCTCGCGTTCGGCCTCGCTCAATTCGCGAGAGGTTGTGAACTCCGTTCCGGCAAGATGAAGTTCGTACGATGGCGTCAGTTCGCAACAGTTAGTAAACGAGTTGTGATCGAATACAAACGTTACGATGACCTTGGCGTCCGAGCCAATCATTGCAAGGAACTGCTTATTCCATTGCTTCGTTTGATCTATCTTGACCCAGTGGTAATCTTTCTTGATTACCGGTTTCTCTGCGTCGGTCATTTCGTTACCTTCGCACAGGCAGCCATGCATTCATTGTTGGTTTGGAAGCACATTGTCTTATCAGTTACGGCCGAAATATCCACACAAGCCTTCAAAGCCTTGTTGCAGCTGTCATGACAAACAACAATGTCCGCCACCTTTGGTTTATCAACTCCACAACCAACCATTGTTACCAAAAAAGCTAGATTTAGTATGCTAGCCAGTAGGTTCTTCTTTGTCATCACCAGGTTGTTCTCCTTGTAGGTAGTCGCCCAGTGCAGTTACGATGGCTCGGAGAGCAACACGCTTTCGCTTACCCAACTGCCCTCCGTGATTGCATTGCACTTCCGTCACCATGTTGTTTGCCCACCGAACCGCATGGTCAACTATCTCTATTCGTGTTTCGCGTTCCATTACTTGCACCTCGTTGTTCACCCGCAGCCAGTTGTCAATCCATCCCAGTTGTCAGCAAGCTCCGGAAGCTTCCAAAGTTCTGTCGCCAGCTCAGTAGACTTGTCCGCCGGTATCTTGCTCGCCGTGACCACCCGTCGAATGAAGTCGTTCCGAGCAACCAAGCTTCTATTTGAATCTGACATGATACGTAACCTTTCTATCAATTACCAACGTCCCTCTAAATATGCGATTGCCACTCTGACAATCTTGCGCAGCTCTTCAACGAGCGACCTCAATCCAGCAATCTCCACCTTGAGCAGAACATTCTCTTCTCTCAGCAACCTCAACTCATCCATCTTGCCCCCTTAGCGAAAGACCGGGGAGCCAACACCATGAAAAACTCCCCGGCCTTCCAAGTCCTATTCTCCTGCTCCCAACAACGCACCACACTTCGGACAGTATGCTTTGCCGTCCAGGACACACACCACTCCAGGCCGCCAGCCACCAGGTACCAAAGCGCCAACTTCCAGCACCTCGCCCTCGTGCTCGTCAATCTCCTTCTGCAAATCAACGCACGGCTCGTCTTCCAAGTTCACGTACTTGCTACCGCAACACCCGTCAGGGTAGAAGTTGCAGCTGTCATCCGTGTACCAATTAGCATTGCAGTCATCAAAGTTGATTGTCTCAACATGGATATCAGGCAACGCCAACTGACTCTCTTGGAATTCCTTGCGCTTCAAAGCTGCCGGATGATGATCCTTGCCTGTGCAGAAGATGTGACCCTTCGCATTGTCAAAGATTTCTGTCTCATCACCACAACCGTCAGCCCTGAATACCCGAGGCTTCGTGTAACCTCCGCGAACGTCAGCTCCACCGTGAATCTGCAGAACGATGTACGCCTCGTTGTTCCAAGTGAAGTATGTATACAACAACACCTGACTCAACATGTCTTCGCCGTTGTACGTGTTGACCGTCATCGGCTCGCCTTCGTTGTAGATTCCTTTTGATCTACACAACGTTGCCTTGCGCTCTCGGTACTTGGCGTTAGCATCCCGCGCCGCTTCTAGCTTGACTCGGTACGCTGCCATCTCCTTAGCGTACTGCGCCTTGGCATACTTCCGAGCCTTGCGAGTCTTGCCAAGCTTCGGCTCTTTCGGTTCTCGTGGAAACTTTGGCTCCGGAGGGCATGCACTAACAAGACTGTAGTCTTCCGTTGCAATATTCTCAGCTACCCAAGCCGGAAACTCTGCCGCCAACTCTTCCCAACACTTTTCCTCATCACGAACATTCATCCCGAGAATGATTTCAGGCTTCCTCGCGCCATTCTTCGTGAGGTAGATTCCGTGGAAGATGCCGTCGAGTTCCGTTGCCAACTCAAGACGATTCACCAACCAGTGATACACGTTGTGAGTCATCGAGATATCAAGCTTGCCATTGTATATCTCAAACTTCACCTCCGTGCTCTTCTCGGATTCAAAGTCTCGACCTTGGTTGCGCTGGAAATGTCGGCCGTAAGCACCACCCGAATCGAGCATGTGCGTTCCGCAATCCTCAGTCAACATCTCTGCAATGATTTCTTTGATGTTTGCCATGGTGTTATCCAACCTTTCGAAATTGTTATGCTCGCCTTTGCGAGTCTCTTAACCGCCAAAAGGGGCTGCCCTTTCGAGCAACCCCCATCAGCTTTACTTCTCTTCTCACTCAGGAACCGTGCCGTGCATGATAGCTTCGGCAATCTGCTGCTCCGTCCATTGGTCTGGGTAGTAATCCCATTCACACGCCTTGTGAGCCGCTGCAATTATCAACAACTCACCAACCGTGAACCGACCGTTGAACGTCTCGTTGCACTTTTCACAGCGTAGACGTTAGGCCACCTTCGGTCAAGTAGAACTGCTGATGCCCATGCTGTTGGCACCACTCCTGTACCCGTTTCATATGACCTGTACTCCTTCGCAGGGAACTTGATCCGTTATGAGCTTTTCCAATCCGTCTCGTATCACGAACCGACGAGCACGAAGATAATTCAAACACTCTTCATCACTGATGCTCGAATAGTAATCAGCTTCAAGGTCCGTATACAGCTGCTTGCAAAGCTCCAACCGTAGTTCCTCAATCTTCTCGCCAATCTCGATGTGACATGACCACTCAACCCCAGTGTCCATATCAACTTCGTTTGGAATCCCAAGACAAAACTTCTTTCTTTGGTAAAAACAAGGGCTCCCGAAAGAGCCCCCGTCTTCATACGCTCCAGATAACCCAGCTCGCTAACACGCTGATCTCTACCACCGCTATCACAAATACACCTCGGAACGATAACCGCCCATCCCTGTCAAAGAACCAATCACCCACCGTCTTTGCTCTCAGCATCGTCATCCTTCAAAATCAACGTCAATGACACCAACATTGTTCCCATTGCAATCGCGAAGATTATGTTTAGCCGCTTCGTCACCCTCTACTAACTCAGCGAATATTGCGCCAGCTGCTCTGAGAATGCGCTGAACCTCGCCTACCATGTTGTCTTCAAATGCCGAATTGTCACATTGAATCCCAATTATTACCTTCATTGATCCTCCTATGCTGCAACTTCTTCCTCAGCAGCCTTGTCTATCACGTAGTCAAATGCCTTCCGCGCTTCCCGGCTTCCAAAAATCAACATCTCAGGAGTCAATTTCCTTTCCCATAATTTGATATACGCCGCCGAGTTCTCGATTGTCTTCGTTGCAATCCCTGCCTTCCCACAGAGCATCGCAGCTCCAAACTCAGCTACCAATTCCTCTTGCGAGTACGCATGGCTTGCAAAACTCACATGCTGTGCCCCGTGGAATGAACCAGCTCGTGAAATACCGTGCTGTCCACATCTCGGGTGGTGATATTCTGCCTTGTGCCATGTTACTACATCATCCTTTCTTTCCAATATCCTGAATTCTTGGAATGTCACCTAAGAACACATCCGGTATGTTATCAAGAGCCTCTTTTGGAAGAAGCGCTCTAAGCTCGTCCGCTGCCAGATTCGCTAAGTACACTCTGGTTTCTACAAGTGCTCGATGAGATCCTCCAGGAACCTCAGCTAGATACATCTGACCATACCGATATTCTTTTGGCAAGTGATTTGCAATATAGCCCTCAAATTCCCGTCGTCTCCGAATGCCCTTTCCACCATAAGGCCCGTACTGTGCCAGTTCTGAGACTCGCCCTCGTGCCAGCGCCTTGGTATTAATACTGGCCCGTAACTCAAGTATCTCATCAAGTTTTTTCTTCATGTCTAAGAAAGCGACCTGATACACAGCGCTATCTTCCATCTCACCAATCGCTGCCCGATACCCACTATCTACCGAATTATCCTCGAATACCTCGGCATAACAACCTCTGCTGCCATGCCGTACTATCCGAGATAACCTACTGTCCGCTACCCCCTCCCAGAGAATATCCTCCGGCTTGGGATTAGTCATTCTCGCCGAGTCCATAGTCTTCGTTCCCTTCCCGCCACTCCAACCAATCGCCGTACGTTCCAACATAGAACTTGTCAGCTAGGCAATCATAGATGATTGTCGATGCGTACGTGTCACCCATGTTCACGTAATGAGCAACCGTCGTCATCTCCTTCGACGAGTTCTTGAAGCCGACAATCTCTTCGACTCCGTGACCGTGCATGGTCTTGTCTGCAAGCTCCATCGCTGCACGTACCGGACGCATCGAGATTGCACTCGTTGTGGCCCGGAAGGTTTGGTCAAGTGCCTTCAAACTCTTGACATCCCAATCACCGTCATGCGCCATGTAATCCTCGAAAAAGGACTTCATGTTCTTGACGTTCGCAAGTAACATTCCATGTCTTGACATATCAAACTCCGTTCAGAAGGTAGTTCTCTAAAGACTCAGGGCTATGGAGCTGCTCCAATACCCGAATGATTCTCAGAGCTACCTCGTTGAAAGTTTTCCAATTCGATTCAATCTCGTGAGCCAACCACAAATTATCTTCTGCGTTAGCTATGTCTTTGACCTTCACCGCTTCAATCGCCCTGTCAATGCAACCTAACCAAGCCGCACCATCGTTGGAAGCATCCTCGCCAAGCTGACGCCACTGAGCTGCACCCAATGTACGGGTCATGCTCATCATCGAGTCCAGTGCTTCTGCCGGAGTCTCGTGCGTTATCATGCTACCCTCACGATGCGGTAGATGTGTCGCTTTGACTTTCGCGAGCGTGCCGTAGCTTGGGGCTTGCTACCACCACCCATGTTGTATTCGGCTCGGGTTGATTCGCCAACTTCCAAATCCTTCGGCAATTTCTCACCTGCTTGGATTGCACCGTATTGCGAGATGTAACAATTATCAAGGGGTACCGAACCCCCTAATACATTCTCGTCCTTGCCGTCGAGAATGTTGAACAACTTGCTTTCATCAGTCTTCGTCTTCATCTTCGTCATCCTCTTCTTCAGGTACGCTCGAAAACGCACAATTTTCCAACGCCGTCTTGAGCTTGTGATACTCAGCATGCGTTGCGTTCTTCACCACTTCAGATAACGCCCGGAGCGTAACACGATGGTCCTTGAAAAGATGATCCCAATCACCATCCCATGTTCCTACACCCGCACCCTCATGCTCTTGGTAGTACAGGTATCCAGCACCACCGCTGAGAATTGACATCTCCCGCACAATCGACCCGGTAACCAACCCGTCTGCGTCCGGCTCGAATCCGTCAAGATCAAGCAACCCGAGATTGGCACTCACCCAGGTTTCTAGTGTGCGCCATATCGCCGTCTCGAATTCCTCTGCAGCGGTCTTTATCTCATCGTTCACTGTGGCAACTACGTTCGGGTCGCATTCCAAACTCTCAACTTCGCAGTCGAGAAATTGTTGCAGAGTGTCCAGATCGAGACTCACGTTGTATGAATCTCCAGCAATCTTGGCTCCAGGATATTTGGCAGCAACCTGTGCTCGTGCATCGCCAATGTCCTTCGCTCGGATCATGTAGTCAATACCACCGTCCTCCGAAGAGACCCAGAACAACGGCTGCGTACCAGACCCACCACCGAAGTATGTCCCGTTCTCATCGTAGTCACCTTCCAATTGCTTGCGGACTACCGTTAGCGTTTCGCCTTTACCTAGCTCGCCTTGAATCGTGGAGCGGCCCAACGCAGCTCCTCCCGAGAGGTCTCCGCATCCCTTGGGGTCGTTGTCTTTATAGTCTGCCATGGTTACCTAACTTTCCGCAAATGCTGTGGTCGTTCAATTCCTAGAACATCTCCAATTTGAAGGAGTTGAGCACCCATCATAAGTTTCAACAAAGCTGATTGAACTTGAGGCATGTACACTAACTCGCTAATCTGCTCCATGGTGTAGAGAACTAATGGGTTCTCTAACTTGGCCGAACCTATCTGCCTTGGTATGCAGGACCCCATGACATAGAATCGCTTGCTAAGAGCCGTGACATACTTCTGACCTATCTTCGTGATAGTAGTCAGAACTGCCTCTCCGTTGCCCTTGGAATCGATGATCACTACGATCTTGCCAACCTTCCAGAACTTATCGTCTAAATGCCAGCGGTTCATACTCTTCTTTCCGGCCGGGTGATAGGCCTGGGTTTTGGGTAAAAAGAGACCTGGGTCTCCGGCTCCATCTAAAACGTCCGGCCGACCCAGGAAAATACGGCCCATCAATTGTCTAGCGGGCCATCTGAAAAATTGCCGGTTTTGATTCAGCAGCTCTCGCCGCTTCTGCCGCTTCTCAGCGGCGCAGTCAGCTATGCTACCTTTGCAGACCGGCACCAAGCTAACCCAAGGGGGATTGGGCTCGCTCAACTGCATACGCAGGGGAAACTACGTTTCCACACTGCATTGCCTCGGTAGGTGGTGAACCGATGGCAAGTCTCATGCACAATACTAAACCTTCCACTATCTGTCAAGGCTGTTGAATTAGGTCGGCTATTCCGTTGGGTTTCGGAACTGGGGAAAGAGACCGGCCTGAGTACCTCGAAGACAGGCTAATCATTTGCAAGGTGACTTCGAAACGGGTTGGTTGGTCCGTGGCGTTTAAATCAAGAATAGATATTTCGTGGTGCCTAGATCATACCGAGTCAGCTTCACTAAGCTGGGGTCATATTCAAAACCAGCTTCCAATAACCGAGCCTTCAATTGTTCCCAGGAGTCAAACCCGCTCGGGCATGGCTCGCCCTCAAATCGATCAAGTACCCAACCCGCCTCACTATCTTGATTCGGTACGTGTACTTCCACGTGAGCAATATATAATGTACTAGATACCTTCGTTACATTCATCGTCCTTCTCCTTCCAGCCGTTTCTGGATTCTGTTCAACTCACTAACAATCTGCTCCACTATAACCGAACGCTCCCGCATCGATGCCTCAAGAGCCGCTCGGCATTCCTGAACCTTATTATCAGCAGCCTTGTACAAATCAAACTGTGTTTTGATATTTTTTGACATTTCAGTTTCCTTGTTCTGTAAGTAACGACCCAAAAGCGGTTTCGGCTATATCCAGCTCGGCTTCTTCGGAACTGCCGGCTTGATGACCAGGTTGGCTCCACTCGCTACCGCATTGATAGCAATTAGAATTCCCAACCCAAGATATCCAAGCCACTCAATCTTGCTCAAGATCATTGCCCCTTCAATTAGAACAACGAATCCTAGAGCTTTGACAGAACTTCTGAATGCTGCCTTGGTCCAGAAGAACACACTGTTTGCTGAAAAAATCAGACCGCCGGCTACCAATGCCGTGTAGAATGACCAGAACTCCTTGACTTCATGGTGTGCTATCATGAACGTTGTCAGCGGTATTGATGCCCCTAACACGATGCCCACTAGCGAACCAATCGCCGAGACCGAGAATGCTATCCGTATCTGGTCAATCACGGAACTTGCATCCTTGATTGATAACAACTGCACACGCTTGCTCTTGGGTGCGGCTGCTTTCGGTGCAGCTTTGGCCGTTGGCTTTTTAACAACCGAAGGTTGTCGGTCGCTACGTTGCTGCGCCGGCCGAGCCTTGGTGTTCTTCTTGACTTCCCGCTTCTTGGCTTCCTGAACTAACTCCGGATGAATTCTCGGAGCTGGTATGGAAATATTATTTGCCGTTGATGTCTTTGCCATTGTTACTCCAGTCCCTCCAGTGCGGCTATTGCTTTTGCCGCATTGCTATTGCTGCCTAATACTAAGTATTCTAGCTTGGCAGTATGTTGGAGCTGTTTAAGAGCCTCGGATTTCCACCCGAGAGACCCATCCAGTACTAACTTTTCTGCTGCTGTATAAGCATCGTTCGAGCTGTTGGCTGCCAAGGCCCCATCATGATGCTTTGATAGTTTGAAAGCACTCCTAGCTTCGGCCCTGGCAATTCTAATAATACGAACTACACTTGGCTTGTCCATCAGTTACCTTCGTGTGTTGTAGGAACTCAGTACCTCGCCTCGATGACACTCAACACAATTGTGAATGATTCGAGTTATCGGGTAGCTCGCCTTGCGACGATCAACCTTCAAGGTCCTCTTTATATACAACGCCAACGATATCCGGCGCTGCACTGCATCTACTTCCCATTCATTCCAAGTAAGTAATGAATCTTCACCAAGCAGCTTCTCAATCTCCGGCCCTGGTTGGATCTGCTTTAAGTGAACTAACTCTAAGTAAGTAATCGCTCGGGCCAATTGCACATCACTGCACCAAACTGCCAACTCTTGCGCCGTAGCATGTTCGGTGGTGGGTAGATCAACAGACATTGGTCTGCCTCTTTCTCAATTCAGGTTTACACTCTCCAAACTTTAAGAGCAACAATCACACTCCGTCATCTCACACTCCACACCTACCATGTTGCCCGTTCTGTAGTGATGGCCATTCACCCAGAACGATCCATCACCTTGTAAGAAGTCCCTCGAAAACGAATGTTCTGTCATCGGTTGCCCATGCTCGTTCAACTCGTGATACACAATCTTGTTCGATTGATGTGCCTCCCGAGATACAAGAACCATCGTTACTACCTTGTTGTCAACTTGGACTTTCATTTGATCCTCGACCACTCCCCATTCACCCACAAGTATTCCTCGGGATAAAGAGTATGTTCCGCACATAAGTTACCATTCACATCCAAGAAGAACTTGAGAGAATGATCATTCTTGTAGCACTCAGGCAACGCCTCGTAGGCAAACTCGTCATGCTCAAGCAAACACAATGGGTCAGTTCCTAATTCTTTCATTTTGCCCTACATTCACACGAACTCCCGTCCGTGCGTCCTCCATTGCCATCGCAACAGATGTTGAATACCACTCCCCCGTAACAACCATCAGGTCTCCGCCCCTCAGCTATGCAGCGATGGCAGATCCCTTCACACCGCTTTCGCCCCTCAGCACAACCATCCTTGGGTAGCGCCGAGTAAAGTATTGATGATTCTTCGGCCGCCCCAACGGAGAAAGCCATGAAAAGAATCGCAAATATCAAATTCATAACTTCCTCCTTTGGTAACAACCACCTACTCCACTTCCTTCAACAACGCCTCCTGAAAAAGACTGTGAAGGTATTCCTTGATGTCGTTCCGGTTGCGCCCCGTGATCCGTATGTTCACACCAAACATAAGCGATGCCGTCACCACCACCGTATGCTCAGTCCAACCATCATACACTCCGCCTTCGTTCATATGATGATAACTAGTCTCAAACACTAGCCTCTCACCATTGCTCTTCTCAAGATTCAAACTCGTCCCATTGTCCACACCTGAACCGCTGGGCATGTGTTCATGTACGAGTTCGCCGAGGCTCTGGGCATGTTTGAGTTTCCACTCTTCATGCCCAGGTGAATTGCAACAGTTCTCATATGCCCGCACCGTGCGAGCAATCTCTACATAAAGACGTTCCATGCTTCTCCCTGTTCTCCGCCTGCTTCCGCTTGATAAGAGCATCAAACTCATTGCAAGCAGCATTGTATAAGTTCACAATTGCTACCTCAGCATCAGTGAACTCAGTTGCTTCCCTATCGAAGATTGCGTCCTTCTCAGCTTGGGTCAGCTCCCTACAGGTTTCCTTTTCTCAACCGTACTCAGTGGCGCGTTTCCTATCCACAAGAAAGTAGTAAGGATACTTCTCCCCACCATCTAACTTGAACTTCACTTCACCCTGCCTTGCGAAGTGCCGGCAGATTGTCTTCACCCCGGATGACCTCGTACAAGCTCATGTACGAGTCAGCTTCGTGAGTTGCCAACTCTTCCCATGCAACCGCTACCGAACTATCAACCGTACCGTTCGGATTCAGGCTATCTACCCAGATGCCCTCCTCAGAGATGATCATCCGGCGATTGCCAACCGTGATAGTTTGCTCTTGAATCTTCGTGTTGCCGTTTGCCATTGTTACCTTTTCCTTAGAGAGGCGATGTTGCCTTCTCTTAAATGCCGAAAGCCCGCTCCCTTTCGAGAACGAGCCTTGGCAATCACTTGTTACTTGTCTACTACCGTGTTCAGCTCTGCCCGATGAACCAACCGAGCCGCTTCCCGTTCATCTACTTGAGCCTGCACATTGTCAGCAAGAGATAGCAACTCCCCACGAACCTTGATGAGCGCTTGAAGCCGTGCCGTATGCTCTGCACTCGCAGCCTCGAAGTTTGCCGTGGGTTGCATGTCGAAGTAGTCCCGAGCATGTGGCCCGCAACCACCTTCTAGAAAGTCGATTGCTTCGCGAAGCGCTTCGGACGCATCGAGAAACTCTTCAATCAACTTGGCAGGGTCAGAACCGTTGTTGTGAATCGTTGGAAATTGCATGAATCTATACCTCCTGACAGACCATGTAGTCAGTTGATTGTCAATCATTAGATACTCTCCAGCATCCAGACTGCCGCTATTTCGAACTCGGTAGGCAGTCGCGGCGGATCACGACGAAATGAAGTTCCTTTCCGGGGCCAGATGGTTACAGCCCTGCTCCATATGTGATCTCACCAATTATCACGTGCACAATTGGAACTACTCGCTTCACTGGCACTGCTTGGCGGACCGTTGGCGTGCGAGAATGATGACTCACCGTTTGATAATTCATCGCTTCGCGTGTTGAAAACTGACCGAATGTTGGCTCATCAGAACTCTGCGCCGAGACGCTAGCACTATCAACACGTTTGGCTGTGCGGACCGGATGCGCCATGCCCTTGCTATTAGGTACACTGCCCAGGAAGCTTGCAATCGGTGCATCATACTCGGCGCTTAGCTTGCTATCCTCGGTCAGTCTCAACACTGGACTAGGCGTTGCGATGGTAACTGCTCCCGCAAACACGCCAATTCCAACCGCCATACTCAAAATCGCAATGTACTTGTTCATGATCCTAAACCTTTCACGAATTGTTGTTAGGGCTCCCGTGCCCTTCTTAAATGCCCATAGCTCGCTGCAACTGAATGCAACGAGCCGGGCTTGAGCTATTCTGGTTTGCTAGTAGTGTGCGAGTACTAGTGTGCGCACATCCGAAGTATTGCCCCGATGACAACCATCCAGAATACGAACTTCATCAGCTTACTAAACCCGCTTTCACTAGGCTCAGACTCCAAGTCGATGATGAACTTGGCCATTAGGCGGCCTTGACCTTGTTCTCCTGAAGCTCCACACCCGTTGCAACACTCGCCGCGAACTGCAAAGATTCCATCTCCAGATTCGCCAACTCCTCGGCTTCGGTAGCCTTCGCCGCTTCAATTTGATCGTGAATGCGTGAATGTACCCCAGCAAACCACTCCACAATATTCCCGAGCTTTCTCGTTCGATCATCGCGGCACACCACATCAATTCTCCCAAGATTGCGACGATTCTGCTTAGTGCAGAGTTCGCGGTTCTTTTTCAACGTCCACAAACAGTTCCCTGCTTGTTTAGCTGCCTTCTCATGTTCGCCGCGTTCTGCCATCTCAACAGCAACGCGAAGCCCTCCCGCCACTGCCGTTGCAACAGTCAGGTCGCTGCCCTTGTAGCCAGATTGTTCCGCCCATTGCAGCAGTAGAGCAGCTTGCTCAAGATCCTCTGTCCCAACCTTTCGCCCCTTGAGGTCGATGATTGCTGACTGCGTGAGAACCGGACGATTGTGCTTTGACATGATGTTGTTATCTCCAATGTTTGCGGTATGTTATCAAAGAAGGTAGAAGTTTTATTATTTCGGCTTCATCCTTCTCTTAAATGCCAAATGCCTGCTTCCTTGTTACGGGAAGCAGGCATGCCCAAAGCCCCAAACTCTCAGTTCAGGGCTCTAGGTTTCAATCTTTGACTCTCAAGTCTCCATTTACGTCTCGAATCAGAACAACTGATGATGTACGCTTCGGTGGTGGCAAGCTGACATTTATACGTGCCACGGACAATCTAAGCTCATCGGTTTTTTCCAGTAGTTCCGCAGCCTTTCTCAATCGTTCACTGGCACGCTCACAATGCTCACAGGCTGAATCTGGTGCCTTGTTTGACATGAGCACCTCCCTCTTGGTGTTAATGTTTCTTACGCTAAGCCCTTTAAGGATTGGGGTCTGCTAACCAGGTACCCTGGAATTTTCCAAAGAATTCAATTACTTGTCCTTTTTCGTCGAGAGAATTGAACTAACTCAAGGTAAAGTGGCCTTGGTGGTCTTCGTAGGCGTCGAGCCTACCGTTGGTACGCGAGGCCCGATTTGTGGCTTCTGATGCTCCGTTTGGTTCCCCAACCTTTGCGTGCGCGGCAACATAATCTTCATCTCGATGCCACTGTCCCTTCAGTCCCCAGCGAGACTGTTCACGCAGAGTCAACTTATGCCATCCCTGATCACGAGCCCTCTGATAGAGCTGTCGCGAAGCGAATCGGTTGGCCTCGCTCAAGGTAAGGCCAACAGCCTCCGCCCCAAAGTCACGCGCCAAGTCCTCAACGTCGCACCACGGGAGAAAGCGATAGTATCTGGTCCAGTGCCACGTCAAGATATCCGCGGCACGAACCGGATCGGTGAGTCGGTGCGAGTAGCGAGCAAAGGACTGCTGCCAGAGCACCTCTTTCCCAGCAAATCTGTCACGCACGGTGACCGTGCAAGGAACCGTGTCATCGGCCGATACGTCAATAGTGACAGGCCTCAAATCGCGCGCCTGTTCCTCCGGGAGCAAACGGAATAGCAGACGAATACGTTGAGCGCCGTCAAACTTGCCAGTCTTGTTCGAAACTTCCAAAACCTGGACCCATCGGCCCCGACCAACGAAGAAGTCATCAATTACCACGACGTCAATGTCACCTGTAGACACACCGAGTAGCCCGGACACGACGCCGCGCATCGTACGTGACAACCACACCACATTCTCTGTGACCTCAAGGCTGAATTGGAAGGACGAGATCTCGATAGTACCGCGAACGATTGATTCAATTGGCTTTTTCATGTTTCGAACCCGAGATCAAATTCTCGGGTCTCCTAGTGATTTAGATTTTTGCAACTGCACAGCCACACTCACCTTGGCCAGGATTGCTAACGCCTGCGCCATGTTCGCTCCCAACTCAGGCATCTCCGCCCGAATCGTTTCCGCTGTTGTTTGCTGCGGGACCATGTTACTTCGAGTTCCCGGCAATCAGCGTCAGCACGAATGCCGCAACCATTGACCAGAACAGAACCGGGCCAGTGATGTGTGCGTCGCCTGCGTTCCAAGCATACACGCATAAGGCATAGCGGACGATGACTGCAGCTACCAGACCGGCAACTACCAGTCCGATGCCCTTGCCCAAACCGCCGAAGATCATCGCTAACAACTTGAACGGGAATAGAATGATTGACATGGTGTGTCCTTCCTATATTGCTGAACTATGCGGAGATTGTGTGTTTGCCTACATGCGCCTACTGTAGTGGATAGGGGGTATTAGGCTTGGGGTGGTGGACCTAGGTACCTGGGATATTCTGGGCAAAAACGAAAACTTTTCCTTTCGACCCCCGGGGGTACTCATCCCACCAACCGAATATCCTATCTTCGGCCCACCGGAACTATTTACAATTCCTGAATAGGTAGCCTGATGAGGATATTCATATTTTGTTCCCGAGGTGTGATGTTACATACTTCTTAAATGCCAAAAGCCCGGAACCTTACGGTTCCGGGCTTTGCATCACATGATTCACACACAAGCAATTAGTATTATCAACTACGCAGGCATCGTCTTACCCAATCGGTGAAGGCATGACCTCGCGATTCCTGGGTTTTCTCATGCAAGTCTGAATGAGAAAACCCACGCGAGCCTGCGAGCACCTCCAGCGCACAGACCTCAGTTAGGATCTTATCCTTGAACTCTCGCGCCTCAGCAAGTGTGTGAGGTACGCCATCGATGACGATCCGACCATCCTCTGATACCGTGTATACGTTATGCTTCATATGACCTATTCCTTTACTGCGTAGCAAATATCAAATAAACTGCGAAACCGATCCATCCGAGAACGCTCACACTCTCAATGGTTGCCATAGTTGACTCCTACTTATGCTGCTTTTTGCGCAGCTGCGTAGTCAAGAATCATCTGCTCGGTTACGCCTTGTTCGGCTAGTTGAGTTTCGAACACTGTGTGCAATTCTCCGAGGTTCCGGGCGGTCGCTGCATACACCCACTTGTATTGTAGGTCGGCAGTCCCCTCATCCTCACCAGATGCTATCGCAATATCCTTGGCTGCTTTGGCAGCCAAGTGGCATTGCAACCGGATCTGAGTACGTTCGGCTTTGGCTCCTACAGTGTTCCGGCCCTTGGTGCCTACGTAGCGATTCGCCTCGCGGCGTTCCAGCCACATGCGTGCACGTTCGGTAGCAGGCAATCCGGATAGGTTGGTTGAGAATGCTTCGCGGCGTTCTCCGTCACCTTTGCGTGCGCCTTTGGTTGTAGGGTCCGGTAGATGCAACACTCGGATCCAGCGTGCATCGGACTGACCGTCAATCAGTGCCCAAGGGTCAACCGCTACGGCCGGGATGCCAACGCTTACGCCAGCTTCACCGGATGCCATGACCTGAGCAATGTGCCTTCGGAGCGTACGTCCACGCCCCTCTACGCCTGACTTTTCGCCTAGATCGTAAAGTGCCTTATCCTGCGTGAACGGGCTTACGAACCCATTGGATGCAAGCGTGAACGCGGCGAAGTAGATGGCCTTGTAGCACTCGGGGTCGGAGACCGGAGTCACTCGGCCGTTGTCAAGTTTGGGGAGCCGGTGTGTCAGCCCATGCTCCGGAGCTTCGTGCTCACCGGGTTCGTCAGTGTCGGTGGCCGGAGTGTGCAGGTTCTTGCCTGGCTCCAAGTTCGGAACTTCGCGCGGTGCAACGAAGACCGACTCGACAGACTCAATCTCAGGTTCGCCGTTCGTATAATCACGAACGGCCGTCCAAACAACCGACCAGCCTAGCATCTCGAACTGGCGGCGAAGCCCACGTTCAGCAGCGAATTGCGTTCCGGCAGTAGCACTGTACTCGTGCAAGTCATAACCTTCGGCGGTGCAGGTGAAGCGGCGGGGAATTGGATTGCCTTCGGTATCGCGCGCACGGAAAACTGTGAGTGCCGTAGCGAACGGAGCCAGCTCCTTGACGGGCTTCTCTTCGGTTTCGGCGATAAGAGCTAAAGTAACATCGGTCATTGCAGGTTTCATGGTGTGTTCCTTGTGTGTGAAAAGGCGAGTGAAGCCCTCTTAAACGCCAAAAGCCACCTGCTCACAAGGCAGGTGGCTTCGAGTGGGGTATGTTGCAATTATGCGGCGTAGAAAGCTGGGAGGCCGGCGCTGATCAGGGTTGCATTGTAGGCGTTCTTGTAGCGACCGGAGCCGATTGCAGTGCGGTCACCAGCTTGCGCTGCTTGACCTGCACGGTACGCGTTTGCCAAGTGCCCTTTGACGACCTTGGGGTCAACGTTGCAGCGTGCGATATAGGCGGCCGACTTGGACTGCCCATCAGCAGGCTTCGCGGTCGGAGCAGGCTTGGTGGCCGGAACAACCGCTGGCTTCTTGGCCGCAGCAGGTTTCTTAGCTGGAGTTGCCGAGGCAGCCAGGGTAGCAGCAACGGTCTGGGCAATGAGCGCCACGAGGTCAGCTTGGGTCATGTTGCCGATGGTAGCGGGAGCAACAACTGCGGTCGGAGCCGGCTTGGAAGCGGTCAGGGTGGGGGCAACTGACGAGGCGAACTTCGAAGCAGTATTCTTCTTGGTCATGGTGATAACTCCAAAACATAAATTATGAAACGAAACAGAACGAAAGTGAATCAGTCGAACCGTCGTCTCACCAATACTTTTCCCTCGGAATCTTCGGTCGATGAATCGGAGATAGGGAAAGCGGCTGGCGGGATGGATTGTAGGGGGTATAGGGTGAGCGGGCTGGCTGACCGGCCGGGCCACCCTAAAAGGTACATCTGGCAGATCTTACTACTGGCAAATCTCCCTGTTGTCTTCTGGCTGCGGTTCTCCTCTGGTCCATCTTCTTGTATGCTATTTCTCCCTATGCTTCTTCTACCACCTCTCTTCTTCTGGCTGCTGTTGTTATCATTACCTTCGGGTTCTTGTATTCTCCTGTGTTGTTATCATAGGCAGATGTTGATGATGGTGGGTGTTTTTGTCTTACCTATTTTTACCAAAGAAGATTATTTATTGGGTTGGATGCGATTGGTTTGGTGTTGATGTTTGAGGGCTGAATGTCGTAAAATGGGATGAAGTGGGGCTTGGTGGGAAGGAAATTGGTCTAGGTCTTTGGTTTTTTGGTAAAAGGAGCGATGTCAATTGAACAATACCATATCTCACAATAGATGGTTGTCCCAGAATAACTACGTTATGCCGTGCGTCCGGGGTAATTCGGAAAGGAGAGAAAAGGTGAATGATATTGCGTAGTTAGATGTAAGCATTGACGGATCGGGGTGTAAGGTGATAGAATGGGGAGATGAGGGAGTGGAGTTTGGTGGATATTGTGGGTGAAGTAATAGAGGGAATAGTTGAATTCATTGGGGAAATTATAGAAGGGATATTTGGATGAAACACATAGGAGAGTTATTGGGCGCAGGGGATCCATTGAACCGGGAATTGGGAGTGAGGTATATTACGGCGCGGATAGCAGGGTATGGGATAGAGGAGTTGTATAGATTTGTGACGGAGTCGATAGCGGTGGTATGTAATGAGGGGACATTGCGGGAGATGATGGAAGATGCGCCGGAAGATTTCAGGGCGGATTTGGAGGAGTTTATAAGGATGCCAACGAGAGTAGGTATGTTGAGGATGATGAAGTGTGATGAAGAGTAGGTTAAGATGGGGTGGGTACATCCGCCGGCAGGAATGGAGGAGATGATAAGGGAGAAGCGGGCGGAGTTAGGAGGGAGGATGATTGGGCGGGAAGTTGGGCAGTGTTGAGTGGGGAGATGTAGTTTAGAGCAGAAAGGGCTTCAAGTTTGGGGAGAAAGGTGGTAGAAGGGGGATGGGAAGTTATGTCTAAGCCTAAGAATCTGGTACGGGAGATGATGGAGGCGATGGGGCTTGGGGTAGATCATGTGATACGGCCGGCGGGTCATGATTTTGGACCACGTGGGGAGGCGTGGGAGGCGTGGGAGCCGGCGGGGCGGCGGCGGATAGCGGTACTTGAGGATCAGAATGAGCTATTGTTGAATGCTAGATATGCAAATCTAGATAATGTAACGACAATGGGTTATTTCGCTCGCAAGTTGAATATGGCGCGAGAAGCTTACGCTAAACTTGATGAGGTTAATGGTGTTCTTGAGTTTCAGAACAATCAATTTCGGCGTGCATTAGAGGCAGCTCGGGCAAAGCTGGTTGAACAAGATTCTGTGATAGAGAAGTTGGTGAGTGGAAGTGGAAGGAAGGTAATGTCATGTTAGAGGAAATTAGAGAGAGGAAGAAGGAGCAGCATCGAGTACCTGTAGCTCACACTCCCTCTCCTGAGATTAAGGCACCGAAGATAGACGACCTACTTGGTGAGATAGATGAATTGCTTAGGAAGAAGGTTCCTGAGCGCTACGATCCATGTAAGTATTGATGTTGGTTGGTTTTGAATAGTTGATTTTACCAAAGAAGATATTTATTATGAGTAATAGCCAGATGTTCGTACCCGCCAAGATAAAGGTAGGGTATCAGAAGCGAGAAGATACGTATACGAAGAGGCTGGCTTACGTCATCTATTTCGACAACAAGGGAGTACTTCGCAAGGAGAAGTCATGGGAGGGGTGGCGGGACAAGAAGATAGCGGCCAAGGAATTTACGAACGAGCCTTTATCTGGGTTTGTATTGAACCGAGGTGTAGGAGGGGTTCGTGGGTCTTGGAGTTCTAACGCTAGGAATGAGTACATCCGGGTATATGATCCGCGGGATTTTGAGTTTGAGATATCGGTAGCCAATCTTCTATTCATCCTACAAGAGAGTTCATCAATCAAGGGCAAGGGTCTTGAGGGTGAGTTTGTGTATGCATGGGAAGGTACGGAGCTGGTATTGTTACCTGTAGACAGTGCAGAGTATGGTTTATGTACTGAGCATACGGCGCGGCAGAGCAAGAAGATTGGGGCGAAGGATGTTAAGGCAGGGTTTACTTATCGGATGAAGAATGGGACCAACGTATTGTACTTAGGGAAGTATCCATACAGTACAACGAATAGTTGGACGGGGTTCACACCGATAGGGAACCGGCACATCTTTTTGGACTTGGACCAAAATGGGGACTTGGAGTTCAACTCACCGTACATAGTTGATAGTGGATTTACGCGGTTGGCAGAGGCAGTATCTCCTGCTGCGTTACCTACATTTCCTGACGAGTTAGATAAGTTCAAGGCATCGAAGTGGTATGGGGAGATAGTGGGGTACAGTTTACGAGAGATGATACCGGATGAAGAACATATAATGGGTAAATTCCTAGTCTCAGAGGATGGCAGTAAGTATCACGTGATTCATATTCGTCGAAGTTGGAATTATCTAGGTTCTACTTCCGGGTATTCGATTCAGAAGTCCGCAGCCTTTGTACCTGAGATGAAGGACAACAAGGTAGAGGTACCATCCATTGCAAATTGTGAAAAGAGATCAATTGGGTGGGATGAATTGAAGAAGTTTAAGTTCTACAAGTTGAAGGTTAAAACGCCGGCAGGCACAGGAATCGACATAAGGATATAATATGGCAACTCAAAATGACGCAAAGATCAAAGCCCTTCTTCAAACCATTGAGACGAAGAAGGAGCAGATGGGAACGAAGCCTCGGGCAGTTTGGCGAACTAACGGGGTAATTGAAGAGAAGAACATCAATACGATCTCATCTATTGAGGTTTGTATTTCTCTTGCTGCCGGTCTTCTTATGAGGAAAGGTTCTTATGAGAAGGCATGTGAGTTTTTGGGATTAGCGGTGGAGGTTGCGGGGACAGATATTGATGATGCACTGGCTGATCTAAAGCTTCGTGTGGAGATTCTTAAGTGGGATATTGAGAGGAAGAAACTTACAGCTCTTGAAAGGCAGTTGAAGGATTTTCGATCTGAGGATCTGAAGACAGAAGATGCGCTGGATGCCATAATGAAAGATTTGGGATAATAACACAAACTAAATTTGGGTAATATAAACCCCATTCTTTGGTAAAAACATGCTCTAAACCCAGCGATCAATTGCTCCTACGTCGCAATTGATGTTTATTAATTCTATTTTTAAATATTAAGATCTGAAAATATTAAGATCTTAATATTAAGGACAAGAAAAAAAGATCCCCCTTTTAGCCCCGGAATTACGGGATGTTGGTAAGGGTTCTCGACTGGAATCTGAAATGATGTACAAACTATTGGAACTAGGATTAGTGGTTGGGGTTATTGTGGTAACGATCACTCGTGGTAGTTTATTTGGGTGGTTGAGAGATTGGATGTGGAATAGGGGAGAATTTCTAGGCAATCTATTTTCATGTCCGTATTGTTTAGCTCATTGGGTATCTCTTGTAATTGTTCTCTGTGGAGATTCTAGATTGATATTCCATCCATACCAATTGATCCTATCGGTATTTTCGGTAGTTGGGATTTCGATGGCATGTGGGTGGATTGTCTACAAGTGTTATAAAGGGATGGTAGATGCGCCGGATTTGAGTGGGGAGAATGAGGTATTGAGGGAAGCTTTGGGAAAGGCTCGGGAGATGTTGGGTCAGGTATCTGAAGGGGGATAAGTAATGACCAGGATAAGGAAGCATTAGTTGATTCAGAGAAATGGATTACGTTAGTTGTTTTACCAAAGGACAAAAATATGTATAATGAGTATCGGCCGTCTGTAATTCACCGCACATTTAAGACGGGAGCCCAATTTATCGTTGGGATATTATCTATAGTAATTGGGGGGATTGCAAATGCCATTATGTTTGGATTGGTGTTGGCATTACCGATACAGTGGTTATGGAACAACTGTTTTATTGATTTGTTCCCAAGTGTGCCGGCGGTTGGGTTTTGGCAGGCATATGTGATATTGGTGATGTTGAAGATTATGAAATGGGTTATATCGTAATGGTATTGTCGATTTTGAGTATGTTAGGCTGCTGCGTTGATAAGAAGTATGGCAAAGGCTGTACTGAAGAGACTTGCATGCAATTGCCGAAAGGCAAGACGTGCGGAGATTGCGGACACATCGCTAGGTGTAAGGCGATGTGATTGGTTCCCTCGAAAGTTTGTGTTGAAGTAAACAGAAGATTAAGTTATGATGGAAGTATTGGTGAAGACCCGGAGTTCAGATGACATCTGAGATAAGACACATTAGTACCCCTGACCTAGCTTGGCATAAGCCTCTTGTTAATTGGCATAAGCCTCTTGTTAAATTAGATGAACTTGTATATTTCTACTCAAAGCGAATCGGGCTTTGGTACAGCATTGATCGTTTTGTGTTCCTATTTTACTGTATTCTAATGGTGGGCCTGACCATTTTCAACTGGGTGATCAAAGATTTGGCGTGGTCCGTGCTAATGAGTGTTGTGGGGGTGGGTGCGTTCCTTATATATTTTGCCTCCTACCAGGTTCCGTATAGATATCTTCCAGGCCCAAAAAGAAGGGCTAAATACCGAGAGAAGTTGAACTATTGTGAGGAAATAAAAAAACAGCTGATCGACGGTAGGTTATCATTAGAGGACTTTGAGGCTGAGGTGGAAGCGTTATCTCATCTATCTAAGGTGGGAAGAAGGTAGCTCATGAATTCTGACGATCATCAGGAATAAAGGTTAAGGATATGGCAAATTTGGCAAAGTACGTTATCATTGGATTATTCGCATAGGTAATCTTTGGCTTCCGTGGTGTTATTGGAGCATTGATTGGAGCGGCGGGGTATGATTACTTGAAGAAGAATTCATGAGTTTGGTTCTTTTTTCATATGATACTGCGGTGAAGATTTGCAGGGCTGCGTCTCGAACGTGGGATGATTGTCATGCGGAATGTAAGAGAGTAGGACGTGAATGTAGGGATGAGTGTCTTTAGGTTATATTACCAAAGAAGGAGAAATGAAATGGAAAGCATAGTGATAGAGATACGGGCGGCAGAAGGTGGAGATGATGCGAAGCTGTTGGTAGAGGACCACGCTGGAACATACCTGCGAGTAGCTGGGCGGGAGTGTCTTTGAAGCGGAGGTAATAGATTCTCGGCCTGGGTATCTGTCGATGATAGTGACTGGCAAAAGGGTCAGCACTATTTTCAAAGACGAACCTGGAGGCCACAGATATCAGCGAATACCACCAACAGAGAAGCGTGGACGAGTGCAAACCTCCACGATAACAGTTGCGGTGATGAATCCTGATGTCCCAAGAAGTTTTAGTGTTCCAGAATCGGACATAGAGATCAAGCCATCTCGCGGTTCGGGGCCTGGAGGGCAACATCGGAACAAGACCGAGTCATGCATAACGGCAACTCACATTCCAACTGGGGTAACTGTCCGTGTGGATATGCGTTCTCAATTCCAGAGTCGTTCGATGGCTGTTCGAATATTGACGGCGAAGATATACTCTGAGAATTTAGAGATGAGCAAGAACACTCAGGACAAGGCTCGGCGCGATCAGGTTGGCAGTGGAATGCGCGGAGACAAGGTTCGGACATATCGAGCACAGGATGATCGGGTAACTGACCATCGAACTGGCAAGGTATGGAAACTCTCGAAGTGGTCTAGAGGGGAGTGGTAAGATGACAAATGAAGAGATAGATGCCAGAATTCTAAAGGCTTACAGAGAAGAGAAGCGGCAAAAGGTATTTCTAATCATCTTTTGGATTTTTGTTTGTGTGTCTATTATGGCAAAATTTTTGTGAGCGATATGCAAATAACTATCTATGATTGGTGTGGGTGTGGCGGCCTTCAGGGAACTGAGTGGGAGTACATGCACAACAAGCCATTCGAAGGAACTCTTGATGATGCTTTAGGAATAGCGCGCAAGCTATTTGACGATCACAAGTTGAACGTGATGTTGAAGCACGTACCAGAAGGCATCATTATTGCGATTGACACTCGAAGCTTTGGTCAGAGGTAGTTATGAAACATTTGTTGATTGGGTTGATGTTGTTTGGGTGCCAGCAATTGACGCCCGATCAACAAATGGCAGCGCAGAAGGATCATCTAACCAAGTGGAGTAGGTACTTGATAGACTGTCCAACGGCGCAAGTGACGATGACGTCCAGGAGCGAAGATGGGTTTACCTTCTTCATTACCGGGTGTGGATTGAAGGTTTGTTGTGCGGGGACTTCTTGTTTCACATGTCTCAAGAAGGATTGGTATTAATGTCTACTAAACCAAAAGCTATAGGATACATTCGCAATCTAACCGATGATAGTATGGTTCATCTGGTGTATCCTGGTCCACATCTATCAATTGCATTTCCAGTTGGTCATGTATACGAGATGGTAGCTGATGGAGAGGTTCCATTCAAGGAGTTCAAGGAGAAGGATTTGGAGGAAATGATACCGAAGGAAACTGTGAAGTTTTCCGCGGGGGATTTGGTGAAGGTCGTAAAGCAACCTCCGAATCAACACGTACATCTTGTTGGTGAGGTTGGCTTCATAGATGAGATTGTAGAGGGAGATGTTCCATACGCCCAAATTCAGACATTGCATTTGGACAGCTTTCTAGGAGGTTGTGGGGCTGTACCGATTGATTGTTTAGAACCAGAACGTGGGCAGTGCTGGATTGATGCTAAGAGAAAGCACGATGAGCACATTGCCGATGTACGGGCTAAAGGTGAAGCGTTCAGCAAACATGTGAATGATGGCATTGCCAAGATCGCTGAGAAGTACGGACTTAGTGTAGAGATGGTTGAAGCAATCAGTTCGGAAGTTAGGAGTTTGTATCCATGATCAAAGTATTCCAGGTAGTTAAGATTGAGATGCAAGATGAGTGGTCTGTTGTTGCTACACGTTCGACGCGCGAGAAGGCGGAGAATGTTGTGAAGAATGCAATTCAACCTGACTTGATGTCTACGGTCTACTACACCATTATCGAGTCTTATACAAATGCCACTCCAAAAGCTGAGTGGGACAGGGACTGATATGACCGATAGCGCACCGCCCCCAGATCGTCACTCGCCTGAGAAGGTGATCGAAATTCTGCGATCAATTTCCAAGCTTGAAATTGATCGTGAAGGTGTTCTCGATGTGTGGTTTGAGGGCGGGGAGTCTGCGGAATCGATACACTCATTCATTCCTGGTTCTTTCACGCGAGAGCTTCTGATTTTGATCGAGGAACATTTGAACCCTGAATGAGTTTGCGTGGTCAATAAAGATCAACTGAGAGAATCGGATATCTTATCATTGATTCGTTTTGCTAAGTATTTAGGTCTGCGCAAAGATCTGGATACTATGAGCAAGAAATCATTGGTTAAATTGATAGCTTGGAAGCTCAGGAAAGAAGCCCCGTTTGAAGTAAAGTCTGGATGGAGTTGGTAATGAACGCTATGCTGGCAGTCTATCCTTAATGTACAACACAATCTTCTCCAACGTCTCCAGCGTGTTCTCTTGTTTCATTCTGTTAGCCTTAGATGAGATGACGAAACAATTACCTTTGACGTAACCTTTATCTGGAATGATTCTATCAAGCGACGGCGAAGCATCATGAACTCTACCTACCCCAAAGCTCAGATCAATCCCAAGTATAGGGCATGTCTTAGGAACAATAATATCTGATGGTTTGAGATCAAATGGAATGCCACGCTTTCGGGCGCGCTTCCCTACTTCCATGCATATTAGTTGCGCAGGATTGTTCTCCTTCAATTTCTTCATCTGTTTTTGTTTACATTTTCTATACAAATCAGGATGGTTTTTTCGATACTCTCTTGCTCTTTGTTTTCCGCTTATGTGTTTTTCTGGTGTATCTACAATTCTTGACTTACCAAGACATGTGCGGTTACAAAATGTTTTCTCTCGCTGATACCCCTTTAAAGTTTCAAATGAATTGGAACATATTGGACAGATCTTTGTTATCTTAGGATACTTAGTAGGTGGAGCCATATTAGAATGGCCAGTTATGCGTGTATTAGATTCCGGCGTACGAGGTAATTATGAACGCTATATTTGCTGCAAGTTTCGATCCGCCTACCAAAGGCCACGAAGACATTATCCATCGAGCGGCAAGGGTCTTTGATAAGCTCTATGTAGGAATTGGGACGAACAGTTCAAAGACCCCACTTCTTCACACAGATGAACGGAAGTTCTTGTTGATGGCTATTTGCAAAGACCTACCAAATGTTGAGGTTATTGTATTTGGCGGATTGTTGGTATCAATCTGTGAGTTGATGAATATTGGGATTATGGTTCGAGGGTTACGAGCTACCTTAGATTTCGAGTCTGAGTTATCGATGGCTCATGTGAATCGGAAGCTTGCACCTTCGGTAGATACGATGTTCTTGGTGACGGAGACTGAGAACTCATTCGTGTCATCTTCTATGGTTAAAGAAGTCCTCAGGTATAAAGGGGATATTAGTTCCTTTGTATCCGAAGGGGTTGAGATATACTTACAGAATAGGGAATTGATTCACAGTTAGGAAATATATGGCAGATCCATCTACTGCAGATTCGGCTGCCTCAAGCGCGGCTTCTACTGCTTCAAGTGCTCAAGTTACTTTTGCTGGAGTCGCTGACAAGGCTCTTGATAAGATATCTGATGGTCTTGGAAATCTGGTAACTGATGCCGAGAAGTTCGCTTCAACAGTAATATCTCGCATAGATCAGATAGCTCCTCAAATGGCGGCTGAACTTAGAAAGGTCAGTCTATACGCCTGGGAGTGCATGATTCGGCAAAAGAGAGCCGAGGGAGCCTTCTACATACTCGGGGCTATAATGGTTCCTTGTATATTCTGGATTTGGTACAAGTACTTCATTGTGCCTCGGTTGTGGGCATCAAAAGATGAGACCGCACAAGGTTGGGGTTGGGCCTTTTGTGTAGTTTTTGGTTTGGCCACAACTGTCCTAACTCCATTGTTTTTGTACTGGGGTATAACATACCTAATTTCACCAGAGTATTACGCAGTCCTTGATCTAATTGAAAAGATCCACGGGACTAAGTAGTCATGAAGTTCCAAATACTCACCAATAGCATTGACCAGATGCAAGCTATCGCTACTGGTCATACTCATGAGGCGATCTGCTTCGTACCGCCTTGGGTTAGTCACGCCCCAATACGAATGCTTGGTGATTCTGAAGAGGATGCCAAGGCCCGAGTAGTGAAGTACATTCAAGGTCGATTGGATAATATAGGGGTTGGTAAGTGGTCAGAGGTTGATTTAGCACCTAATGATTTACCAAAGAAGAATGAATACTAATACCAACATTTCATTTCGGCACGATGCGGTTCAGTACTGTCCTGGTAGATGGCCTCCTAGCGAGCGTGTGCAGAAGGACGGGCATTGGACGATTAGGTTCGTTCCATTTCCCAGAAGGCCGCCGACGGATGTTAAGACTGATGGGAGTGGTGCGGGTTTGGATCAGACACTAATAAAGGTATGGTAATGAAATATCAATGTGATTTTTGCGGCAGACCTAGCAACGATAAGGTATGTGCCGTTTGCTGGAAGATGCTCAAAGACGATGGTGACGCTAGGGAGAAGCAGAAAAAGGATCCTAAATGAAAGAGATACTTCTACAAGCACCAGATAGTCAACTTGATGCGTCTATGAAGCCGCTGATTGAGAAGTGGTCATCTCCAGCGAAGGCTATCGAGATCCTGGAGGTCTTGGATTGGTGCATTCACGGATCGTTGGCATCGGGTTTGGTAGTCACATTGCTCCAAAAGTTGTATGATGCCGCCTTGGAAACCGAGCAAGTCACTCATACCGATATGGAGAAGTTGGCTACTTGGCGCGGGACTCCACCGGCCGATAAAGGGCCTGTGCCCGAAGCTCCGCCGTCTCCTCCAGAAGAGCTGTGCGCATTGCCGGAAGGCAGCGGCTTGTCCTGGGTTGCCGGCGATTTTCTTGGCATCGGCCTTCCAGCTCTCCACCTGAACGGCAAGAAGGTTGGTTGGCTAACTCCTGGAGTGTATGGTGACAATGACGAGATTTTGTGGACGGCATTTGATAACCGAACACAAGAGAATGGGTGCAATCCAATTGTGAAGATTGGTGATAAGGCACGAGCACCATTGCTAGAGGCGTCTAGGGCACTTGTTGAACTGATTCTACAATGAGCTACGAAATCCATACACCAATCACTAAATCTTGGATTTGGTTGATGCTGGGAATTTTACTTATCATTCTAGATCGTTGGTTATGAACACAGTAGCTCTCACCACTCCAGCGATGCTCTTCCCGGCAATCTCTTTGCTGTTCCTGGCGTACACTCAGCGCTTCTTGGCGTTGGCGAATCTGATCCGTAATCTTCGCAAGGTAGAGCTTGGGGTACGTTTTGGGGAAACTACCTGTCCTAGCGATCATTCAATCAACAATCGTCAGATAGACAGTTTGCGCAGAAGACTTCATTTGATGAAGACGATGCAATTGTTTGGCGTGATTGCATTCATCCTTTGTAGTATATCGATGCTGTCAATGTTTCTTGAGTGGAATATTGCTGGGCGGATTATCTTTGGGGCAAGTATTGGCAGCTTGATAGTTTCATTACTCATATCTCTGTACGAGGTATGGTTGTCAACTGGGGCTATTGATATAGCTCTATCTGACATGGAGCGATGATGAATGTCCTTATAGTTCCAGTTTATATTAGGAAGGTCAAGGAAATTGCTATGCTAAGGAAGTTGGTTTCCTTGGCGGAGAGCGATCCTGGAATTGACCATGTGATTATAGTTGATGATTGTGAACTTGAACATTCGAGGAACTCAGTATGGTCGATGTAAAGAAAATTAGCTACGACCTTGACACTGGTAAAGTGCGCCTGTGCGTAGCTATCAGTACAATTGTAACTGCATTTGATCGGGTTACGATTGGAACCAAAGTCGTAAATGCTGGCCGGTTCATGGACTGCGTAACACTAGCAATGTTGGGTCATGACTTTGGAGCAGAGCGTATTCCTGGACAAGCATTAATTCATGTGCCAAAAGCCGTCCCGTTTGTGTCTGGTGGGATGGGGCGCAATCGAAATAACCCTAATGATTACGTATTGTGCTCATATAGAGGTAAGGTTCATGCGTATCTGAAGCGTGAGTTTGCCGAGCCTGTGACTAATTGTCATGTGGTGGTATACACTCGGGATGCGTATTTGGCAGATCCTGACATTGACGAGGATCCTGCAGAGGCCGAGCGCATTCGTTCTCAAGTCTACGACACGCACATCTTAGTTGCAGTGTTGGCGGCATCGGGTGTACCATCCAGGCTTTCTCCGTACCGTTTCGTGAAGAACTTGGCGGGCGGGAACCATGAAGCGCTTGCGTGGAGTGGGGATGAGATTCGAACGAAGGCACGAGAGATCGCAGCTGACGTTGATGAGTGGAGTATCGTGGCGGATTATCAAAAACCAACTGAATGGGTTTTGGATTCGCGCGAAGGTTGGGTTGCTAGATAGGAGATTGATATGACAACTGCAAAGAAGACTGTGAAGAAGAGTGCTGTTCGCCGAGCCGTGGACAAGGTTATGGGGAGGGAGGTTAAGCTTGGCGTTCTGTGTCGAGATATCGTCACTGGCTTTGAGGGAATTGCGGTTGCGAAGACCGATTGGTTGAGCGGGTGTATTCGTTTCACGTTACAACCTCAGACCATGACTAAGGAAGGCGCACCGAAAGATGCTCAGGCATTTGATGTTGAGCAGCTGGAGGTGGTGGGGAAGGGCGTTCAGATCAAGAAGCAGGAAACGGGTGGGCCAAAGCCTGAAGTTCGCCGAGCCAAAGATCCTATTCGATAGGAGTTTGTCATGCGTTCAATTACATATTGTTCTTTCGCCGAACCTGGGAGATGTCTTGGAGTAATTGTGTTCAGTTCGACACAATCTCCTTCGATCATGATCTAGGGGAGGATGGTGGCACTGGTTATGAGGTGCTGTTGTACTTGGAAGCTGAAGTGTTTCGCAAAGTACCGATGTCCAAAGATGTTGATCCATTCGGCGAATCCCGTAGGCCGCCAGCGAATGCAACAAGCCATCGATAGCATCAATAAAGAAGCTCGCCTCCAACCATTTCTTTTACACTCATCACTCCTCGCTAACATGTCCTAATTGCCTTTATAGCGTCAAGCGCAGTCTTTACCCATATCCAACCATCAGGCGGATTGCGCTCATCATCAATCCATAAATTAGACATTACAATAGCCACACTAAAAAGAGAATTATGAAAGCCACCACCAAAATTCCAATCAGTTCCCTTGGAGTCATTGGATGGAATGAAGGATCCTTTTTTGATAGCTGGTTTGCAATATATAGAAAGCCCATATTCATATCGCGGTTTTCTTGATCCTATCACACATCTCTCGCACTTCTTTTTCCACGGCTTGGTATGGAACATTTTCTCCAACAAGACGGCGCACGAGAGAATCCAAACATCTCTCCATCAAATAATCGAGCGTTTCCTCCTTGACCATTATCATTTGCATAGCTAACCGTGCCCTGTGTAAAATCCCCAAGCGTCCTGTTCGTCGTCCCATTCCCACCCAAGTTCTTTGAGATTGTTCAATTGCTCGGGTGTGAGCTGCGATTTGCCACCAGGCCCACAATATAGATACTTATCCAACGCACAAAGAGTTGCCGTTGGATTCTTTCCGGCAGCTGTTGGTAGTTTATCTGGGTGTCAATCGTATGCCGGATTGTTCGATCTGAGCGGCAACGTTGGGGAGTGGGAAGATTCTTGCGAGGGTTCTGCTCGCTGGAGCTATTGTCGGTCCGTGGAGGGGATTTTGTCCTCGGCTTAGTGGTCAGCATTTGACCTGCGGGCTGGCCAAATACGGAAACAACCGGGACAACTCGGACATGCGGTACGGTATTCGCTGCTGCTCTTGACGTTGGATGCGGAGCTGTGATAGGGTAGCCGTACGGTCAGAGATGAATCCCCTTCGGGCTCTCGACCGGAGAAAAGGAAAGCAATGCTAACTAACATCAGCTCTGATGTAAATCAGGCCTTCATCACATATCAGGTGTACGGACTTCTGCGTTATCAGGCGCGCAGGATCCAGAACCCCATTAGCTACGGCGTGATTGGGGATGTGTTGGGGATCCCTCACCAATGGGGATCACTGCCGAGAGCTTTGACCGCAATTGCCGAGGATGATTTTGCGCATGAGCGACCGATCCTGTCGTCGATTGTGATTTCGGCGGCAACAGGGATGCCCGGCCAAGGCTGGTGGGATTTGGTTGCGCGGCTTGGTTTGATTGCAAAGCCGATTCCAGATAAAGCGTTTTGGGAAGACCAATTCTCGCGAGTCATCTCCAAATACTAACCGAACACCCAACCAAGAAAAAACCGGGCTTCTTCGTTTAAGGATTGACGTGCGCGCCGGGGTTTGGTAACGTGTCCGAGTCACCCAGCAAATGAGCCTCGGTCGCAACGAAGCCCATGGAGGTGATGAGTGGTTGAGGATCCAACCCTTGGGATCTCGTTCTTCTCCAAGGTACCCTGCGGCCACGCCCAAAGCCCATTCCGAGACCGGGCGAGTAGGAATCCGATGCAAGTCCAGTGATCCACTGGGTCGGGAAGGCATCAACCGGATTGCAAGCTGGTTGGTGCCTCTTGCTTTTTAAGGGGGTTTGGTGTAGCATACCTAGCTTCTGATACTTGATTTTACCAAAGAAGACAATGTATGAAGACAGCAGATGCATACGCTTACCATCACGCTCAAGTCGGAGATCAGTTTGTAAGTTTTCTCACTATCAAAATTGAGGGACGGAAAACTGCCACTGTTGGAAAGCATACGGTTGTCGAAGTAACTTCAGCGGTGGTGAGGTTGGACAACGGAATCGCTCTCTCGCGCACCACGGGGAAAGTGGTTGGGGTTACCAATCAGCCTCGGGCCAATATGCCAAGCTACTTCCCCGCCACCACAGCAAACATGGCGCGAGCAATCCGGTCTCAAGGATAACATGTTCAAGGCGTTCTATAGCGATCCTCACTTGGGTCATGCCAACATCATCGAATATTGCTCACGCCCGTTCGAGAGCGTATTCGAAATGAATGATGAGTTGGTGCTTAGATACAATCGAATGATAGGTTCTGGCGATTGCGTGTTGTGGTTGGGTGACTGCTTTTTCAAGGGCAAGCCGGACAAATACATTCACCTTCTTGGTAAAATGAACGGGCGCAAATTCCTAATCACCGGCAACCACGATCAGGGTGACGGAGCAATGGCAGCGATTGGGTTCGAGCTGGTGATGAAGGAGGCTGTCATGTCCATCGCTGGAGTTACATGCCGCGTTTGCCATTACCCTTATGACGGTCTTCGTGGTGCGATTGATAATTACGTCACTCGCAGACCTCAAAGAAATCCTGGGGAGATCCTTCTGCATGGGCACTCACACAGCACGGAGAAGATCACGGGGCGGCAGTCTATCTCTGTTGGAGTTGATGCATGGAATTACGGGCCTGCGCTGTATGGCGAGATTGCTAAGTTGGTAGGGGAATTGAATAGGAGTAAAAATGTATCAAAGATTTAACCAACGAGAATGGCGTAGGAATTGGGATCGGGATACGCAGATTACCCTGTCTAGGTTTTCTCTGGTGACATTCTACATCTTTGCTCCGACATTCTTGATATCCTTTATCTACATCATCTTCAACTGGAAAGAAACCGACCTCCTCAACGGGCCTCCAGCCTGCATAGCTGCCATGTCTTTGATACTATCTGTTTGCGGTATACTCGGCCGTATCAAACATCTCAACAATGCGAGAAACATGTGAAATACGTTCAATACCAAGTTCAAGGGGCGGGCATTCACAAAGCAGGGCCTTACCAGGACAGCGAAGCTCAGGCACAGCTGGATGATATTGCCGGCTACGAGGGCGTGTTAAATGCGCACTTGATAATTTCCTCTGATGTGGCGGAGCCGGCCTCGCACGATCCAATAGGTTTCATTCCAACTTCGATAGGTGATTGATATGATTACTCCGGAAGGCATGAAGGAAGTCAAAGGGCCAGATGATGTTCCTGATGGTCATCATTTCGCGGTAATCATCTTCGACAGGGGCGATAAACGTTCGCGTACATGTCCTGGGAATGGATATCCGGCCTATATTCAGAGTTAACCATTACTTTGTAACTACAGATCGGGCAGTGCTAGAAAAGTTCGTCGAAAGTTTGGAATCTGATCAACCATTTCGCACCTTTTTGAGGACTGTTGCGTTCTAAGACAACCATCAACTGAACTAGGAGAACTGATGTTTAAAAAAAAGGCCATCATAAGTATTGCTGCATTCATCGGACTAACTGGATGTGCAGACAATAACTACTATTCAGTGATAGGGGTCAGCGGAATGCCCTCCTCTCAAAGTGGGACTGCAGGGATCATATCTACCCAAGGAGGAGCTTTGGGTGGTAACCCCACTTCAGGTGGGGTTGCCGGGACACCTACAGTGGTAGGGACTGCAGGGACCAATCTTTCGTTGAACACCCTTCAAGGAGGGGCTGCAGGAGTAATAACGAATTTGGTATCGGGAGGAGCAGCTGGGAATGGCCTTATCTCTATTGCTGGAGCTGCGGGCGGCCCACCTTGCAATGGATTGTGCAAGAGTCTGTGTAGTGCGGAGACTAATACCTGCGTTGAGTGTCTCACCAGCAAAGACTGCACAAAAGCTTCAGCTTCTGTCTGTGATGACTTAAGCCACACTTGTAGACCTTGTAGCCAATCCAGGGACTGCCAGTACATTGAGGAAAAGCACGTGTGCTCTCCGGACAACGGAGGCTGTGTTCAGTGTACTAAAACTGAATTGGAAGCTTGTCCGGACGCTACGATGTGCAGCAAATATACCTGCACAACCGAAACAAAAGCTTCAGCTGGCTTATGCCAGACTTGTGTATCTGATGAGCAGTGTCTTGCAGGACAAGCTTGTGTTGAAGAAGCAGTGGGCCTAGCCCAAACGCTTACTGGACACTTCGTATGTCTTTGGAAGAAAGGCGATACTACAATAGGGGCACCTACCAATTGCAGCGATCCCGATAACCAACCCTACACAATCACTCGAACCGATGCACTTACCATTGATGGTGCAGCTGCAACAGTTTGCGGATTGTCTATCAGCACTTGTGCCGCTTGGATTGAAGGGCTGGATTCAACCATCAATTGTGCCCCTGATGGCATACCTGAGCACTCCCTGTGTGTCGAGAGCTTTACTACCACTAAGTGTTTACAAACCCGTACAGGTAAGTATCAGTGCTCCCCATCTTGCAGCAAGAATAGTGATTGCCTGAATGTAGTCTCACGCTGCTTGGTGAGTTCCGGAGAACAAGCCTGCCAGCTATAGACATCTTATTCTCTTGAGATACCGGCTGGCTATGTTGAATATGGATAAGACTTAAAGGGGCCTGATATCTAAGCCATGCCCATTGAAGTCGTGATGCGCGTAAGTCATGGAAGACCACATTGATAGTAGATGGGATCCTCCAAATGCAGATGACTTGTACTGCGAAAGGTGGATAGAATTTCACCAAGGGTTTGTGGATGAGATCGTAGGGCCTTACAAGCTGATTAAAATTGCTGGCGAGGGGCCTAATGCCAGTAGCTCTTATTGGAAAGCTCTTTGTTTAAAGTGCGGAGAAATTGTCACAGTCAACGTTTCTCGCATGGATAATCTCAGAACACTAAAGGGATGTAACATTTGTAAAGGTAAGCCTATATGTCATACTTGTCCCCACCAGTTGCAAACTGGATAAGCTACATCTTTCTCTTCATAAGCTTTCTGATCTTATGTGGTGCTTTTTGGATTCTACGTAGGTCGAGGAAGTTGCTTGCTGTAGAGTTAGAGATTGCTGAGAATCGTTTTCTTTGGAAGAAGAAGACTCAGCCAGTAGCGATTGGGTATGAGAATTGGTACAAGGAAATCGGTACATGAACATGAAACTATTCTACTGGTTCTTAGCGGCTGGACTACTCATCAACACTTTCTATTGCTTAGATTTCAAGGCGAAGTTCTCGCGCTGTGAAGAGTCAGTGATTGGGCCTGAGGCTGCCGTTGGGCGTTGCGCGTATCCAGCTCGCGTCATGCATGTCAAGGGTGTTTGGGTTTGCAGCGGCCGCAGCGAAGCGGAGACGAAGAGGAGTATCGAATGAAACTATATCTATTACTAGGTGTGTTTATCATTTGCGGATGTGACGAACAAACATCTCGCGTAGATAATGTGCAAGTGGAATCTACCAATTCTATTAATGCCGATGACTTTGCTTTGAACTCTATAGGTGGCCTCATCAAAGGCGGTTTGTCCGATGCCAATGCGTTGGAACGTGAGATCAACAAACCTGGCGATGATAATCCATATACACGTGTTGACATCAACGGGGACGGCAAAAGGGACATCATTTTGGTTGATGAGGTTGAGCACGGATCCAAATTCGAGTTCATCGCGCATCCAGGGGATGGGGTTCCGGATCAGTCGATTGCTGTAGCTACGTTTACGATGGATGGTGGACAGACTCATTATCACGCCAACTACACAAGCTACGTGCGAGGTTACGACAATCCAGACTACCGCTACTACGATACTTTCGCTCACGATCTTTTGTGGGTAGGGTGGTTATCATCTCCGCGCTCGGTGTACATGGGAGTTCCAACGCGGTACGCCTTCTATCGCACTCAACCGCGAGTAGTCTTCCATACTACGCAGACAACGGTATTCCATACAACAAACATTCGCGTCACACCCCCGGCCCCACGCAGCATGACGTTCAGTTCGAGTAGCTACACATCGAAGGTGACGCCGCCGCACTCGTATAGTTCGTCACGCACCACTTCATCAGCCAGTCATCCGATAACGTTCAGCTCGATGAAGTCCTTGTCATCCACGCCCAGATCTTCTTCAACCCCATCCAAGTCATCATTTTCGTCTAAATCATTTTCGTCTTCTTCTCGGAGACGGTAATAAGATGAATCTAATGGAACTTAAGGAATGTAGTGCCATCGGCGAATGGAATTTTACCGTGAATTGAAAGAACTATCATGAGTGATATAGTCACAGGAAATGGTTTGTGTTTGTTTTGGACCGCATGGCTTTCTAATTGGCAATTTTCACCGATGCTGATTGACAGTGTGAGTTATAGCTGCGTTGAACAATACATGATGGCAATGAAGGCTCGATTATTCGGTGACCGAGTTACATTGAAGAAAATCATGGCAACGCAAATTCCCAAGGCCCAAAAACAACTTGGTAGAGAAGTCAAAGGATTTGATCCAGATAAGTGGTCTGATGTTGCTTATGAAGTTGTTCTTCGCGCAACAGTAGAGAAGTATCGCCAGAATCCGAAGTTACTAATCCTTCTTCAGAAGGTTGGTGACTTGGAATTTGTAGAGGCAAGTCCCGTGGATAAAATCTGGGGAATTGGCTTGGGCACCGACAATCCGGACGCACTCGACAAGTCAAAGTGGAGGGGCCAAAACCTACTTGGAAAGGCAATCGCCCAAGCTAAGCAGCTGATCGAGGAGCTGGAGCGGGATGGAGTGAGTGTCGGTGGCGGAATCAATAAGATCTGGAGCCCTGGAACGGCTGGCAAGTTCTTGATTGGGCTTGAAAAGGCCGAATGAAACAGGAAGAAGCTGCTGCAAAAAGATAGTTGACACTTTTGTCGAAATTCGCTACAGTGGTTTTCTGATTTCACGACAGCCTCACATGTAGAGACGACAGTACCGGGTTGGGCGCATAGCTACGCACGACCATCCTCGTAACGGTGCTGCTTGAAGCCGCTCTGCTGTGTTTGAAAAGTACTGTAAAAAGGTATCTGTCCTGTAAATCAGGCCTGAAAGTCCTACTCACGAGGTAATGGACAATTAAGGAACTCCGATAGCAAGGTCAGTCTCAGGCTGGCGCGGAAGGGCTGCTGTAATGGCAGCCCCTTGCCCTATTTAAGGGGTTGAAATATCTTGATGTTTCGGGTATAGTGGCGGGCGCATGATCAGGTTCAAGATCCTTGACACGTCTACCGGATTGTACTCGCACGGCGGTTACATTCCACAGTGGAGTGATCGCGGCAAGAGCTGGGATACCTTGGGGGCCGTGGTGAAATACCTGAAGCAATATCTGCGCGGGTACAGTTCCAATCCCAAGTGGCATCGCACGGGCAAGGCGATTCCTGAGTCTTGTGTAGTGGTCTCAATGAAAGTAACATTGACCGAGATCAATCGCACTTCTGTGAAAGACTTGGTTGGTGAAGAGGTACCATGTCCAATTCCAGTTCTGAAGAAGCCACCGTCAAAAACAAGACTCAAAAACCAAAGAAAACCAAAATCAAAGTCTCCAAAGAAGACTGGAAAGCAATCAAGGGATTAGCGAAAGCTCACTCACTTGCCGATCCTTTGAACTCAATGAGGGCGGGCGAAGTGGCGGCGGCAATTCTACACTTGGCATTGGAGAAGTTAACTCCAACAGACATTAATCGAGAGCTTGATTCTCAGTGACATGGACAAGCCACGGAAGATCAAACACTCCGATCTAAAGAGATGGAGTGAGAGTGATTACAAGTCTGAGTGCCCCGATTGCGATCTGGGCATTCTGCTTGTGCGCCGCAACGCCGACTACAAATTATCTAGGTTTGATAACTGTATTGTTTGTGGTAAGGCCTTTTTGTATACCGATGACAACATCTGCGTTTTGGTGCCGAAGGTAGATTGCTATGAGAACTCTTAAGGAGATGGTTGTTAATAATCAGAAGGTTAGGTTTGTACATTATCAGGACAAGGAACTTTGGTACGCAACAGAATGCGGCTTTGAATTTCCGATTCCGATAAGCGACTGCGGCAGTGGTATATTCCTACCTGAAGATAAGGCTATTGCATTCATGCGATGGATCCGCAAGCATCTTGATCTGATAGAGAAGAGCAAAAGCTACGTTGATGGTTGGGAAGTTCCAGTTAGAACATCATCTATGATTGTGGAATAACTTATGAATACAGAAGATCTGTGCTTCACACAAGATGATACAGACCACGATTCTGGGTTACTTCTATTAAAGATACTGAATTACGGGAGACATAAAGAACCTCTACTCACTGAGCGTCTTTGTGATCGTCTTGTAATTGACTGCATAAGAACGATATTGGGTCAGCGACCTCTTGACTGCGTACATGAGCGCGGGTCTAGAAAATCAAACTAAACTTGACCTATACCTTTTGGTGTAGTATCTTCTCGGTGGGCCATGGTGACACGGGAGATCCGTGGTACGTGCTTTTCCCCATTTAGAACTTGGGGGTTTGTGCATTCATGAAACAGCCCAGTAAGTTGGCCAGAGCAATCTGGCCAATTGACTTTAAGGGGGATTTATGCTACGAGGGCACATGTTCTTCTTGTGTCGATTCCTGCGTCCAGAGGAAATGGCCAAAAAGCAAGCGTTGGGGCCGCGCCGAGAGCGTGTGTACACGGACGGAAGGATCACTGATGAAGTGGTAGAGATCCCTCCGTCAACGAATCCATACATCGGAGTTCTGGGCGGCGGGAAGTACATCAGTCCCTCAGGCTACGGCGGCACGTTCGGCTTCTCGCTAGTCGAATCGAGTGGGCGCAAAGGGCTGACCGAGCCAGTGCTTTACGAGACTGCCGAACAAGCGCTGATGGATCGTGAGGGGATCTTCAGCCCGCCGATTGTAATTGACTACCCGATACCGGTGAACGAAGTGGCGTGGCGCGTGGTGGTTCATTGCGACAGCTCTTCCTACGATGTGGTGCGCGATTGCGGTTGGAAAAAGGCGCGGTTGCACTACTTGGCGATTCTTGGCCTCTCCGTTTCGGACGGTACCATTTGGCCAACGATGCATAGCCGGCTCACATCCTTCGTACCATCTGTTCCCGAGGGGCTTCGAGTGGAGGATTGCTTGGAGTACCCTGGGAAAGACCAAGAGAACTACGAGCGGCGGAACACTCGCATGGATGGCGTATCAGCTCGCCGCGCCCAGCAGTTGGCACTGGACCTGAGCGTGCCACACTGGGATAAATAGGCTTCAGAATCCATTCTGAATCTATTCACGTTTTCACGTAAATACTTGATTTCTTTGGTAATTGTACCGTGAGAATCTATTCAGGAATCTATTCATGCTCTACTCCAAAGACCAGATTCTAGCTAAGATAGATGAGTTCGAGAGTTTCTCAATCGGGACAATTCCAACTCAATATAAAGAGAGAACGCTCTATTATCTTCGCAAGATGTTTGAGAAGATTGACACCATGGAAATAGAACGCAAGTGGAGATTGGATAAGCTGCCTGAGTTCTGTACCAATGATCTGCGCCAGGAAATAGATCAAGGGTACGTTTTCGATGGTGAGTTTGAGCTTCGTTTGCGCAAGCTTCGTGGTTATGGAATTGGTGAAGCAGTTCATTACCTGACCACAAAGGGTAGCGGACATCTCGCTCGTCAAGAATGGGAATCTGAAATTCCTCAGTGGGTATATGATGGGCTTTGGGCAAAGGCCGCTCATACCCTGATGAAGGATCGGTTCACCATTTATCGTGGGGATATGGGCCGCCACAAAACCTTATTCGAACACACTCTTGGATATAGCCACACTGATGGAACAGTCATACAGAAATTCGAGTTTGATGAATACAAGCTCGGATTGTTCGGGCTGGTAATTGTTGAATGTGAGTTCTCTACGCGGGAAGAAGCTGAGGCTTTTGTACTTCCTGATTGGGTGGGGCATGCTACCGAGGTTACCAAAGATCCTCGCTACAAGAATCAGATGTTAGCTAGATTTGGGTCTTTGAAACTTCTTCAGCAAAACGATTCTGTTTGAGTTATTCTAATTACCAAGAAGGTTGATATGTTTTTATTGTTTGGATTTGCTCCGTGGATTCTTGGGATTGAGCTGGCTCTATTTATCGCCTTTGTGGTGTTGGTGGAGTTGGAGTACTACGGTTGGTCAACGCTGATGTGTGTCGTAAGTTTGTTGTCGATACACTTCCTCATGAAGATCAACATTATTGAGTATATCAAAACAAACCCCACTACAATTCTAATGTTGTTTGGGGTTTATCTAGCCGCAGGTATTACGTGGTCCTTTGTCAAATGGATCTCGTTCCTCTACCGATTCAAGGAGTATCGCGAGGAGAAGCTGGAAGAGTTCCGCGCCCGAAAGGCTCGCGAAGCCAAGCGTCAGGCGGATCGTGATGCGGAGGAAGCTAGCAGGTTTGCGCGAGAACCGCGAAAGTCTGCGTACGGTTTGGGCCACGAGCCAGAAGAAACTGAGTATAAGCATCTCCAAAATTGCTCTTTCAAGAATACCACCGACCTATCAAAAGCCCCTTCGTATAAAGAGTACAAGGGCAAGATTGTTGCGTGGGTTGTCTTCTGGATCCCCTCGCTGATCGGCACGCTGCTTGATGATTTCGTGCGCAAGCTCGTGACATGGATCGTCAATCGTTT
>JALOBN010000001.1:0-62807 GCA_023228245.1 Candidatus Pacearchaeota archaeon | reverse complement strand
TAGATGGTAACTTACTTAGACTTCTTCACATCAGAGCCAGTTGTTCTATTCAATCCTCCGTGGTACCGAATAGATAGGTGGCTCTGGTGGTTGTTCATCTGCGGAAACTCATTCTCAAGATTCGATTGGGCGTGGGTTTCCGTTGGTTGTGATGGTCATCCAAAATTCGTTAGGGCAGTTAAGGAGAAATGAACATGAGAAAGAATCGCGGTTTCACATTGGTAGAGTTGCTGATTGTTGTGGCGATAATCGGCGTCATCGGAGCCATTATCTTTGGTTTCATCACATTTAGGAGTTGTGCATCCAATAGTGGAGAAGCGGAAGCTGAAGCTCGCAAATATGCACAATCACTTGGGGTGGAAATCAAAAGCGTATCATGTACCGATCGTGATACCGATCATGATGGCTATGTTAGTTGCAGCATCTCCTACAACGACAATGGTAAGTTGGCCATAACTCCAGTTGAATGTGCCACGCGCTGGAGCACAAACAGTGGATGTAAGGCTCCAAGACAAGTTGTCCGCCGAGGATTGTTTTAGGCCTAGAATGCACACACAAGAGATGAGCGAATTAGACGGCACCTTCAATGAAGAAAAGCCCTGTGATCGCAAATGCCCAAAATGCGGATCGGCGATGACCGTCAGGGTTTGGGATTCTTCTTGTGGTGGATATGAGGACGAGAAGTTTACATGCACCAATAAGGAGTGCGGCCATTCTTATTGGGTAGATGGGCCTGACTCATGATTGATATATCAAAATTTAATAAAGCGGATGTTCTGGCCGCACTATACAACTCAGCGCGTGCTCAAGGTCTAGGTAACCTTTGGCACATCCCTGCAGACATGACGCGAGAGCAGGCTGAGCATATACTTACACTATCTCTTAGCTTTGATTATCTTCAAGGCCGAGTCATGAAGGTTGATTTGAGCGGTGATAGTTTCGATCCATTTCTGTACGATAGAGATAATGGGGAAGGTGCCGCTCAGGCCGCCTTATCAAAACTATGAATGTACATTCAGCAAATATGCAATGTCATGATTGCGCCGCGGTGATTGGAGCTAAGCATATTCATGGCTGTGATGTTGAGCGCTGTCCTATGTGTAAGATGCAACTCATCTCTTGCGGTTGTGTCTATAAGGTCAATGGAATGAATAGGTCATTGCTTGAAGTTGAACATCCAGACATCTACCACAATGGCCCAACTCAAGAAATGTACGAGAAGTTCGATGCAGCTGTGGAAGAGATTGGAGGCTACCTTCCTTGGACCGGAGAATGGCCTGGAGTGGCTGAGTGTCGTGAGCGCGGATGGTTCTGCCAAGATGGCCACGGCCCAGATCGTCGGTGGGGAAGCTTCTGCCCATGCCCTCCGGATGCACCTGGGGCTACAGAAGACTTGAATCGCTTGGCAAGGTTCAATGCAACTGGTGTGGATAACATGTACGAAGGTTGTGATCGCAAATACAGAACAACATGAAAAAACATCCTGTACAAGCACTTCTGGAATCTCAAGGTATCAGAACTTTCTCATATCAAGGAAGACATGAGGGAAGCTCTATCAAATGTCTTGGAGCGTATTGTACATTGGGCGGTTTGCTGCGAGCAGTAAGTGCTGCATCTTCCACTTTTGAAAATAATGATTTGAGTTTGTTCCTTACAGATGTTGCAGGAGCCTCAACTCATTCTGGGCGATTGTACTACTGGTCAAATATCAGATTTGTAGAGATAGAAGTAGAAAATGCCATTCCTACATAATCCCAAGTCGGCTAAAGTCGGCCTTCTTGTAGCCGTCCGGATGGAACCGCTCGCTGAGTCAAGCGACCGTCGAAATCGCGCTCGGAGTCACGGGAATTCAGACCAAGAGCCGCAAGCGGGGATAATTGGTTCGGGCCGGACACAGAACGCAGCCAAATGCATCTGTTATGGTGAAGCATACTGAGATGAAGCATACTGAGGATACCGCCCCGACACTCGGCGAGCCTTTGGTGGTTGCGACAATGGCTGCCAGCAAGGTTGGTAGCTCGTTCAGAACAGGAGATGCAATCATGATTGACGAGAAGGTAGTGGCCGCACGTCGTCGTGCCTGCAAGAAGCTGCAATACGAAACCCAATCAAGAGAATGTTTGGTTTTTGGAAAGACGACGGCAGCGACGTTGATAGGCGTTACCCCGAATAGACTCGAACGCCTGATTCAACCCACTGACTTTGTAGCCAACCAGTACTACAAGTCGGGACCACCAGTGGGGCTGTATGATCCCACCGAATTGGTGCGGCTCGCGAAACGCAAGTCGGTGAAGGACATGGTGGCCGATATAGACGCCAGGCGATCAGATCGGCAGGCGGCGTCGCGAAGGGCGGTTGAGACAAAACGGCAGAAGGCACTGGCAGAACTTGAGGAGCATATCACGTCGTCAAACTGGACCTCCGAATGGCCCAGAACCCTCGGCGAATTGCGGACATTGGCGGTGGAGACATACAACGATCTTCATTATTCTCGCGGCCATCACGAGAAGTACGCTTGCGGCAATGAATCGCAGGAGTTCATTTCGAGGATCGCTGTCAATTTCCTTCGTCACGAGCGGACAGACTATGAATGGCTCCTTCAAGAGTATAGGGGTCGAGTCGGGATTGCCGAAATCCATGACGCCCTGAAAAGGCATATCGAGACGCTTTGCTATGAGATGTACCCAGGACTTCAGACTAGCGATGACGAATAGCTCGCCTATCACGAAGAGGGCCTCCCTTCTAGCTTCCATTGCCCTGATGCGAGAGCACGAAGCCAAGGCCGAGCATTGTGGTGGGCCGTCTGTCTGTCCGGAGTTGTTGGGGCATAGGTTTTAAACCATATAAGCTGGACAATGAGGTACGCTCGGATGTACTATCGCAGAACGCAAAACAATGGATCTGTGCGTGTTGTTGGAGGACTCTCGTTCCTTTCGCCTTCACTATTGGTTCTTGCTTTCAAACTTCCGATGTTGCAATTACCAGCAGATCAATTAGGCGAATGGCTTTAGTGCATGCCATACAATCGTTCGCCTACAATACCACAGTAATAGCCTTGATGTTGAATGTCATGTTCAGTTTGATGAGTGGATGATATGCAAATTTCACAACTACAAGCAGTAACTAAAGTTGTCGTTCATGCCAATTGCCCAGATGGAACGGCATCTGCCATAATCTTGAGAGATGCCCTAAATCTCAAGCCAGAACAGATCATCTTTGCTCAACATGACTCTGCCGAATATAGAGAGATGAAGGCTGAGCCTGGCCTTCTCTTCTGTGATTGCACTCCTCCACAGGACAGAACTCAGGAGTTTGTTGATGTCGGAACTATCGTTCTTGATCATCACAAGTATTCTAGGGACACAGTTGCCGCATACGGGTTGAATAGCGCCTTCGCTTGCAAGGAAACCGATCCGGAGATTAGTGGGGCCTATCTAGCGTATCGTGAGGTTTGGAAACCAATCAATGATCACAAGTTGGCTACTGGAGTTCTAGCAGCTGCCATTGATACTGTAAGATTCGTAAGACACTTCGCTTTTGTAGCTGGTATCAGGGACAATTGGCAGTTAGAACATGAGTGCTGGAAGGAATCATGCGAGCAAGCCGCTCTTTTGATGTTTTTCAATAAAGAGTTTTGGATGTCCAAAGATTTAGTTTGGCTAGCCGAAAACTGGGATGAAAAAATCGGCTGGCTTGGTCCTATTCTTATTTCCAATGAGAATGATCGCTCGCAGAGCATTGCAGAAAAGCGATGGACGTACCGCACAGACAGTGGTCTTGTTATTGCAATTGTCCCAAGCAGATTCATCTCCGATGTTTCCGACCTTCTAGAAGATGAGTGCGAAGTTGTCATCGGCTTCAGCTATACCAAGAATAACCCTGGTTGTTTTCCTGGGCTTCTGTTGTCTCTTAGAAGCTTCGGAGAGTCATTTGATTGTGGCAAGTTCTGCAAAGCTCATGGTGGAGGCGGACACTTGAACGCTGCTGGTTGTGAGCTTGAAACAACGGAAACAACGCTCAATCCGTACAAGCTTATCTGTGCCAAGTTTGATGAGTATTATGAGTAAGCTTCTTGCCCATTTCGAGAATGGCAGATCGGTTACGGAATAATTGCCGTGACTAAAAATAAAGGTATCCGAAAACCAAAGCCAGATCCTGATGCATTAGAACTTGATCCTGAAGCTCCTGAAGCTCCTAATGAGGAGGAAGATTTGGACGAGAACGAGTTGGTCACTCCATCTGGTGACAGACACTATTTGCGCGGAAACAATGATAGGCGATCCTTATTGTACAGACGAGATGGTTCGCCTACGCACACAGCGATATGCTTCAGTTTGCGTTGATGAGAAGTGCTCTCTTTCTGGTGGCTACGCACATGTTGGTCCGTGCGAGCCGTGTAAGTGTGGAATGGAACACGCCATAGCCGAATGCCCAGATCGCCCGTAGTCACCATGTCAAAATACACAATCAAAGACCTGATAGAGCATGGAATCGAACAATCAATAATTGATGACGCAAGAGAAATTCTACTGGTAATCCAAGGCCACGTAGAAAATGAAAATCAAGCAGTCGTTTTCCCATTTTACGAAGCTCCTAAAGCGCTTAGGAAAGCTTGTTGTTTAAATGGTGGCGATGAGGATTGGCTCGTCATCACATGGAAAGAACCAACACCCTGGCTTCCGCGTTGGATTGAAAAAACCGACAGCTGCGAAAACCCAGATGTATACCTCTTTGGTAATGCGATTGTATATGTGGGGTCTCACGCATGATTGATTTTATAATTTACAAACAAGCAGACCAGAAGAAGGTATTTCCAAAAGGATTTGGTACCCTAGAGAGCGCGGTGAAAGAAGCTCACAGACAAGTTATGTTCAAGGACGAGAAAAATTGGCGGTCGGTCTATACTCGTGGTTATGCAAACCACTCAGAAGAAGATTATACTCATTGATTGTGATGGAGTTCTAGCCAACTTCAACGAAATGGCTCTGGGAGCTATCAAGAGCCAATTCAATATTGATGTTACTTGTGATGGGATGAACTGGGATTACTTTGATTATCCTAATGTAAAATCTATCAGTAGTCAGTTGTGGGATTATATCTGTAAAACTCCAGGCGTAATTCGTGGCTTGAAAAAGTATGACTATGCAGATGAGTTGATTTATAGGTTACGAGAAATTGGTCAGGTTGTGTGCCTCACATCAATTCCAAGATCGAAATTCTACCCTAGTGAGCGGTTTGAGTGGTTGATTGAAGAATTGGGATTTGATAGAAAAGATATCATATTAGGTCATCGCAAATACCTGGTAAACGGTGATGTTTTAATTGACGATAAACCGTCAAACGTTGTATCATGGGCGCAACGTGTAGGCGGGCCAAGGTGGTGGCCTGGTGTTCCGGTTCTGTGGAGCACTCCTGGCTGGTGCATTGATTCGCGCGAAACCGATCCCGGGAACATCTTCAGGACCGGAAGCGTTGACGCCCTCATTGATCATTTGAAATTGATGAAAGTGTTCTAATGCCCAAGGTAGAACTAAAAGTTGTTACTATCAAGGTTATAGCAACTGTATTGAAGAGACACTGAAAGACGAAGAACAAGTTCCTCTTTTTGTGTCCACTCAGTCTGGTGAAGAATCCATCTCGAAAACAATTAAGATAGACATAGAATATGAATAGAAAATTTCTTCGAAGCCAACTGAGTGAAAACTATTTGCTCGTTGAGGCGAAACCACACACCTTCTACGAACTAGTAGATGTCATCAATGGCTTAGATGAAGACTTCACCGCCGAGGTGGACGAGATAGTTGCCCAAATGAGCACTGTCTCTGACGGCCTAGAGGATGAGGCCCAGCGCTTGCGCCAATCCTTCAATGCTCTGCTGGAAGGCGTTCGACAGGCAATCAAACGACATAACCCGTTTGACGAGTTGATGGTTGAGAGTGATCCGTTGGAAGACTTCTCTCATTCCAATGGTGATAATTTCGTTCGAGTTGTTCTTGAAGTAATTACAGATCTCCAAGCAGCACATTACTTCCTACATGAGACGGCAAAGAATATGCACGCTGAGCATATTGAGCTGTTCTCTAGAAAGCTTGTGGCTGCCAATTTTGAAGATCTGCAAGCTTTCACAATTCAATATCAAATGCACGCCCCTACGGTGTCAGCTTTTGCCAATGCCATTCTCTCGGCAGAGGACTGTTTGAAAACCGTGATCGCAACTGGCTTGCATATCTCCACTAGGCTTGAGGGATACTACAAAGCCCTCAATCACCGTCACTCATCTGAGGGCATTGAGATTCATGTAGATCCAATCACCACCGATCTCGCGATGTCAATCTATGAGAACGTTGACTCGCATGGAGAGATTCAGGATGGTAAGAAAGTTGACGAGATTTCAGTCTACACCATCCGTAAAGCAGAGCTTCTGACCGAAGCCATCAAGACAGGGCTTCTAGGGACTTTTGCCAGAGACCCCTCAAAGTTCATCCAGTTTATTGAAGATGAGATGGGTAAGCTGTGGGAGTCTGGGAAGAGCTTAAGCACCTACGCCAAGATTCACGCGGACAAAATTCGGAGAATCACGAAGTTCAAAGGCCGAGTTTCCAGGGCTGATAAAGGACGCTTTGAACAGGCGATGATCTTCATCCGGGATTTGAATCCCAGCGGCATCACTTACAAAGAGAAAACTGGTCTGCTCACCATTGAAGAGCGGCACGAGTTGGGATATAAGAACGAAACCCTACGCGCAATTACTAGGCTAATTGCAGAGGGCGCTCCAACGGCAGAGCTTCTTCAGTACATTCTTGGTAGGAAACAAGAACTAAGAGAATACCACCTCGAAGAGAACTCGTTCTTCGTGTGCAAGATTGGCAGTGGAAATGCGTTCACCGGAGATGCCCCGGGTGAGCTGAAGGTAGTGCCTGGTATCAAACCGTCAGTGAATCTGGAAGAGGTTATCGGATCTGGATTCCAAGATGTTGTGGACTTCATGAAGCACATCTTGGATGGGGCAAAATGGTTCGATGTTTTCTTGGCCACATCTCCGTCCAGGAAAGCGGACAAGAGCAACGTATTACTTGTTGGTCCTCAGGGGTGTCATCGTAAAGGACAAAAAATACTTAAATTTGATGGCGAGATTGTTTCTGTAGAAGATATTAGATGTGGTGATTTGTTAATGGGAGACGATAATACACCACGAATGGTTAAAAACCTTCACCATGGAACCGAGTCTATGGTGGAAATTATACCGACAAAGGGCGAACCTTGGGTAGTTAATAAAGGTCATATACTAAGTTTGGTTCGTATGGGCCACAATAAAATGAGCGGTGAAATTAGAGATGTATCTGTGGCTGATTACATATCATGGTCCTCTTACATGCGAAGTGAGTTTAAATTATTCAGAGTTGGTGTAAACTTCACATCACAAATACTTCCACTCGATCCTTACTTCTTAGGGGCGCTTCTTGGCGATGGATCTTTAGGGGCGTGTCCTGGCCTTACCACTGGGGATGACGAGCTTGTACAAGAGGTATATTCTCAAGCTTCTAAGTTTAATCTTCATATTAATCCATCTCCCGATCCAACCTCTTCAGTGACTAGGTATTATCTTTCTGGAATTCAACATCACACAAACCCCATTATGTCTATTCTTAGAGACTTGGGGCTTGGTGGAACTTCGACAGAAAGTAAATTTGTTCCAAGTATATACAAAATATCTTTAAGATCAGATCGTTTAGAAATTCTAGCTGGACTTATAGACACGGATGGCAGTCTGACAGATGGATGCTATGATTTTCAATCAAAATCAAAATTATTAGCTAATGATGTGGTATTTATTGCGCGTAGTCTTGGATTTGCCGCATACATACGCCCATTTGATAGAGAAGACTCAAATGGTATATCTAGAGATTATTATCGTGTAAAGATTTCTGGGAATATACAACAAATTCCAGTACGTATTGCTCGTAAAAAAGCAGAGGCCAGAAAACAAATAAAGGATGTCCTTCGTGTTGGGTTTGAATTGAGAGAGCTTCCGCCTGAGGAATATTTTGGCTTCACTGTTGATGGTAATCATAGATATCTTTTAGATGACTTTACAGTAACACATAATTGTGGTAAAACTGAAGTCCTGAGAGCTGTCGCTAGTGATCGCAAAGCTGTTGGAGTATTTGTTCAAGCATCGGACTTCTTAACATGTTGGAAGGGTGAGCAGGAGAAGAATCCCAAGCGCCTATTTGAAGCTGGATTGAAGATCCAAAAAGAATCCAAGAAACAAGTCTTCTTCTTGATTGATGAGATTGATACCATTCTTAATGATTCTCAAGGACAGAACGCTTTCGGCGGTACCAATCTCGCCACAGAGTTCCAAGTGTTGATGGACGGTATTACCACCTATCCGAACTTGGCATTGTGGGGAGCTACCAACCATCCTGAGCGCATTCCGATGCCACTCATCAGGCGCTTCAGTAAGGTCATCATCGTTGGCGAACTCACGCAAGCTGACCGCGTGGCCCTCCTGAAGCAGTTCTTGGCGTACCTGCCGTGCTCGCCCGAGATGACAGACGAGATCCTGGATGGCGCGGCGCAAGCTCTCAAGGGTGCGGTTGGGGACATCATGCGCAAAGTTGTGGATAACGTGTGGCGCGAGAAGATGAGCCACTTCGTTTCCCATCATCCAGAAGCTGCAGAAAAAGTCTTGAAGCTTCTGAATAGCGATGGCCAAAAATTCCATCCTTCGAAGTTCACACCAGAGAAGCGGCAGGCGATGTTCAAGATCATGTCTCCGTTCGTACAGGTGACTCCGGAAGACTTGCTTCGATCAATTGAGAAGCATATTACCAACATTGCAATTCAAAATGAGATCAGGACAGCTGTGAGTGTATATGATAACACTCGACAGTTTCTGGCAGCACTAGATAGGTAGGAACTAATGGATGAGATTAAATTACCAAAATTGACGGTTCCAAGGCCCGCGGAGAAACCGGTTACTGGGTTGCCCTCGGTCCACCCAGAGCCCGTACAGGAAGCTGCAGAGGCCGCTCCGCAGCACGAGGTCATCCTACCCCCTGACCAGATTGGTTCTGAAAAAGAGCCTGTGAAGGAACCTGAACCAGAGACGGTGCTGTTCGAGCTGAGGCTGACCGAGACCGGAGTGATCACCGGGTCCATCCCAATTACGTGGTGCGTGGATCGGGATTGGTTACTCAATCACAGCCGCAAGGAACTCTATGTCCTGCTGAGCGTTGCGCCTCCGGAGAGTAGTGGGCAGACAGCAGAATGGCGCGGGTGGGCAAAGCTGTCAGATATGATGGCCTATGTTACATTCTATCGCCATGGCAAGAACCGAATCCTTGCTTGGGTTACAGACTCCAAAGAGGATATCGATAAGTGGATGATGCGCAGCCGTGAAGAGCGAGGCGGTTGGAATTTACAAGCGATGTCTTTCCCAAATCATTGGGATGGGGATAGAGATGTTTGTACATACCTTCTAGCCAAGAGGTGGATGGAAGAAAGTTCCAGTTATGACTTGGGGCCAAAAGCTATCCAGAGTCATTTGGATGTTGATTTGCCCTCTGGGTGTTTCGCGCCCGAGCCTTCTGAGTTCGAGAAGAAGTGGGTTAACTTCTTCTTCCGAAACAAAGCCGTTGATCAGTGCGAATTCAGGCGCAGAAGAATTCTGGCCTATACCGTACAGCCAATTGCATTTGTGCTGGCTGTGATTCTTTTTATAGTTGTTACTCTCTGTATCCAGATATTCAATCTAATGATTGGTAAGTGGACGGTATGGAACAACTTCTTCTCATCAAGTGCTGAAATCGATAGGCGCATTGACTTCTTGACAATTAAGAAGTTCGACCCGCTTAGTTGGCTCTTAATACCAGTTCCATGGTTGATGGTGGCTGCGTTCACACTTTCCAAAATCAAGTGTCTACATTTCCAGAAGTGGTTCCTGTTAGCGCCGGCATACCTATTAGTTATCCCAATTGGATTTTGGCTTTTGGTATTGGCCATTGTGAGTATTGAGAAAATTAAGAAGTGGGCTGAGGATCGTAGCCCACGAATCAGAGCCGCAAAACGAGCTGCAAAACAAAAGGCAGAAGATGAATACCTTGCGAGAATGGCAATCATTCGTAAGGCTGAATTAGAGACCTTAGAATTGCTACTCTGTTCTTCTGGTAAGAGAATCACTACAATCAAAGATCTACCAAAGAGCAAACGCACGATAAAACTTCGATTCCAAGGAGTCAAAGCGCGCGTATGTAAGCCTTTCGCTAGATAAGTAGCATAGTCGCGCACATCTATATTACCAAGAAATGTATTGTTTTTTTATGTAGATTGTGCATGATGTCATTCGCACTCTGAGGTGGCGGATGTCAAAATTTGCGAAAATTGCTAGCTTATTCGGGACGCCTGAGGCCCTAGATGATAACTGGATTGCCAACCATAAGGACCATTCTCTCTGCTGGATGAACCACACGGTGTTTGATAAGAAAGAGAAAACTGGCAGGAAATTCAGGGAGTGTATTTGTTACACTTGCAGGAAGGTAGCTCAGCAACTGTTAGGCGAAGTAGATGAAACACTAGCGCCAGTTGCCGAGAAAAAGAAGAAGCCTGCCAAGAGTAAGAAGAAGCGAATTGATGTAGTGGCATTTGGCGGATATTGATCTTACGCCCCGGCATGGACCTCCCGCCTTCCCAGCGTGTCTGTGCCGGGGCAATTTATTAGGTGCCTATGAAACGTACAATGTTCAAATCAAAGATCCATCGGGCAACCATCACTAGTGCGGATCTGAACTACGAAGGCAGCATCACAATTGATTCATCGCTTTTGAAGGCAGCTGACATCCTTCCATATGAGATGGTTCATGTGTGGAATATCTCCAATGGGCACCGACTTGTAACGTATGCTCTTGCCGGGAAGCCTGACAGTGGAGAAATCTGCGTCAATGGTGCAGGAGCTAAGTTGTGTGGGGTTGGAGATCTAATCATCATCGCCACATTTACTGAGCTGACTGGCAAGAAGGCTCGCGATTGGATGCCGAAGGTGATCTTGGTTGATAATAAGAACCATATTGTCAAGTTCGCCATTGATGTAGAGACCGCAGAGATCAAGCCTGGAAAGATGATGCCTACCGAGCCAAACTATCTCATGAGACCAATTGGCACGAACAGTACAGGTATCGGATGACACTTGAATGGATGATTCCTCCAGAAAAGTCACGCGCCTGTTTTCGGGTGATTACTAAGTTCTTCATTATTCCGCATGCTCTACCAACAGTTATTCTTGGAGATTACCTAGAGCAACGAAGGTGGCGGCAAAGGGTAATTCAAGAGTTCAAGGCTATCGGACAACAAGGGTTCCGAAAGCCATCAATTCACAAATGGGTTGATGTTGCTTGGTATGATAACTACCTAGATTATGTTCCATTGAAGGAAAGTAAAAACTTCTTCGACACTTGTGATCCTGGGCCAAGATGAGAAGTATAATCAAGGTACGCTGCGATGTGTGTCATGCAAAGATGGCCACTTGGGAATATATGCCACGTGGCTTTGAATACTATTGCGATGACTGCGTACCACGTGGCTGCTCTTGCAATCTCATAGGTGATGAAAATGATGAATCTGGAATTGAGGCAACCGATGAACTCGGTAGACTTCTTCCATGTTGCGAATTTGGGTATTCTCAGAATGGGTGGACTGCTAATTACCTATTGAAAAAAGAATGTCAATTCCCATTCAAACACAATTATCAACACCCTAAATGGGTACATATTGTAGATTCAAAATACATGTTAGCTTTTATGCGGAGGATATGCTGAGAGAAGCAAAAGAAGCATTTCTGAAACATGATTTGTATACACTAGTGCTTCCAGAAGGGGCTTATAGCAAAGCGTACAAACTTGAAGACTTACCAGTTGCTGATAAAAAGAAAGTTGCATCTAAAGGTGCTCGCTTTGTATATTGCGAGACTGATAGAAAAGATGCTGGTATGCTGGCACTGGTAATTACAGAGAGGGTAATTGTGGGTTTGGAAAAATGAGTGGTGCTTGGGCTAATGAACATCTAACTGAGCCAGTGGAGATTGTTGGAACTAGATTTAGGAATCAGTGGTAAAAAGCAGTCGAGAAGGATTTTGGTCAAGTCTCATATTCAAGTATGAGGAAAGCACTAATCACTGGAATAACCGGACAAGACGGATCTTACCTCGCTGAACTTCTTCTCGATAAAGGCTACGAAGTGTGGGGAACTATTCGCCGTTCCTCATCTTTCAATACTGACCGTATAGAGCATTTATACAAAGATGCTCATGAATCGAATGTGTCGTTGAGGCTGATCTACGCCGATATGAATGATGCATCATCGCTAGCTACCGTACTAGAACAAGTACGCCCGGACGAAGTGTACAATCTCGCAGCTCAATCTGTTGATGCAAGATGCAGACTACCAATATTGACGAGTTCAAAAATTATACACCCAACATTTGAGGAATTATGGGATAGATTAAAATCAAAGCACACAATTATAGTTGAAGATGCTAACGGATTAGATGTGGAGGTAATTAATACTGAATCATCAAAACAATTAAGAGCCCTTGGGTTTTGGAATGGAATGGGTACATGGTCTCAAATAAAACAAATTTCACGTCATCATTATAAAGGCCAATTGGCGAGAATGCGCCAAAAGTTCGGGGAAATTGTTGTAACTCCAAATCACTCAATTTATGATACTATGGGTAATTTAGAACAGCCAGAAAAAAACCCGTGGCTTCTAAATATGAGAAAACTAAACTATCAACGAGTACCGAGTGTTGATTGTTTTGATATGTTATCAAGCAAAATACACATCAAAAGGGATGATGTGTATTGCTGGTCTAAAAAAGACACATCTACAAAAGTAGTTAAACATTTAACTGGTGACAAACTTATTGCTTTCTGTAGCTTTATTGGGGCTTTTGTATCCGAAGGCCATATTACTTATAATACATCTAACGGATCATATTTAGTTGGAATATCTAATCAAAATCTTAATTGGCTTAAAGAGATACAAGTTAATTTAGATAGCTTTTATTGTGGCCCATCTTGTTTTGTGAAACATAAAAAGGATGGATATGAGGACGTTTGGGAATTGCAAATACGATCAAAAACATTATATGATTGGCTAAAATATAATTGCGGAAACGATTCTTCATCTAGAAAAATACCAGATTTATTTTTCTCTTTTACTCTAGACAATATAAAAGTATTGTTTTCTAGTATGTTGTTTGGTGACGGGTCAATTACAGACAACAAACATACCAGAAGTACTTGGAGATATGGAACCACATCTTATCATTTAGCTTGTCAAGTTGGCACATTAGCTACAATTATCGGATCTGATTATACTGTACATATTAATAATATAAATGACGATACAGTTTACTACTCTTTTAGAGAGTGTGTTACATATCAGCCAAACCAGGGTGAAAAAAAACTAACTTGGGAAGATTATGATGGTTATGTTTATGATATTAGCGTAGAAGGAACAACTAATTTTTCTGTTGGGGTTGGTAATATTGTTGTTCATAATTCACACGTGCGCGTCAGCTTCGACATCCCAGAATACACTGCCGAGATTGTAGCGCTTGGTACTGTCCGAATGCTCGAAGCCATTCGCAGGATCAAGCCGGATGCCAAGTTCTATCAGGCATCTTCAAGCGAAATGTACGGTAAGGTTCGGGAAACTCCACAGAGCGAAACAACTCCATTCTATCCTCGCAGTCCGTACGCAGCCGCCAAAGCGTATGCCTTCTACATCACTCAGAATTACAGAGAGTCCTATGGAATGTTCGCTACCAATGGGATCCTCTTCAATCATGAGTGTATCAGTGATAAATCTCCAGTGGTAATTAGAAATAATGGAATAGTAGATGTATGTACTGCATCTTCGTTAATTCCGTTGTTAAGAAAAGGAAAATCATCTCAAACATTCAAGATGAACCCAGAGCTTGAAATTTGGGATGGGACTAAATGGACTGCGCTTAATTTAATCACAGCTACTAGACGTCAAACAACAAATAAAGATCATGATATGCTTTATGTTGAGGGTAGGGCCGGTATTGTAAATTGTACCTCTCACCATACAATGATTAAAGCAGATAGTTCAGAATTAAGGGCGGATGCAATTAAAGCTGGAGATTGTTTGTTGTTAGGCTCCCTTCCGGAAACTCTTCCTGAGTGGGTGTCTATTACAGAAGAATTATCTGAATTTTTAGGATTGATGGTTGCAGAAGGATCTATTCTAGATCAATGCAAGCCAAGATTTAATAATCAAGATGAGTTTCTTCTTGATCGTGTTAAGTTTTTATGGAAAACTCTATTTATAGGAACATCAACCTCTGCCGAATATCCATCTGGTTTTGAAAATGGGAACCCTGTAACACAACTAAATCTCAACGGTGTTCGTTCTATAAGTTTGTGGTTAAGAGAACAGATTTATGATACAAAATCAGGGTTGAAGAAAGTCCCTAGACTTGTTTTGAATGGATCAGTTGCTGTAAAAAAAGCATTCATTAAAGGATATTATGCCGGAGATGGTTTGAAAGCTGGAGCTACTCCAAATGTAATTAGTGTAAAAACAAACAGCCCAATATTAGCACAGGGATTGTGTGTTCTTTACTATTCTGTATCAGGACAAATATCCTCCACTTATATCGAACATCGTGGTGATAATGACTATTACCAACTCAACGTCATAACCACAGCTCCACATAAAGAGCCGGCAGAAGTTCGGTGGACTAAACCGGATCTCATCCCAGAAGAATGGGTATTTGACTTCGAAACAGAAAGTGGAGTTTTCTGTGCTGGAGTTGGTAGGGTTGTTGTACATAATAGCCCTCGGCGTGGAGAGACATTCGTAACTCGCAAGATCACTAGGGCAGCTACGCGCATCAAACTTGGACTCCAGGACAAACTGTTCTTAGGGAACCTAGACGCCAAGCGTGATTGGGGATATGCCGGGGATTATGTGGAGGCGATGTGGAGAATCCTTCAAGCGGAAACCCCAGATGATTATGTGATTGCTACTGGAGAAACTCATAGTATTCGTGAATTCCTGGATATAGCATTTGGTATGCTAGATTTAGATTGGAAGAAATACGTTGAGCATGACCAACGCTATGAAAGACCAACGGAAGTAGATTTGCTGCTCGGAGACCCGTCAAAGGCACGATCACTTGGGTGGAAGCCTTTAGTTGGTTTTCGAGAACTCATAAAGATGATGATTGATAGCGATATGCTCTTAGCCGAGCAAGAGCAGGTTGTTGAAGCTGTCCGGGCAAAACAGCGAGGCCAGCTATGAACAAACTCTTTGACATTTCTGGTAAAAGAGTATGGGTCGCTGGTCATAAAGGAATGGTTGGATCAGCGATATTGCGTCAACTTAAGAATCGTCAGTGTATTGTCACTACAAGTAACATTGATTTTAGAGATCAGGCAAGTGTTTGTTGTTTCTTAAATGAATCTAAACCAGAGGTGGTATTTGTAGCAGCGGCTAAGGTTGGAGGAATACTTGCCAACTCCACCTATCCTGCAGACTTCATCTACGACAACTTAGCTATTGAAACAAACATCATTCATTCCGCCCATAATGTTGGTGTGAAGAAGTTGGTGTTCCTTGGTTCGACGTGCGTATATCCTCGCGATGCACAACAACCAATCAAAGAAGAGTCATTACTATCTGGGCCACTTGAACCTACGAATGAGTGGTATGCAGTTGCGAAGATTGCTGGCATCAAACTGTGTCAGGCGTACCGAAAGCAATACGGAGATGACTTCATCTCTGCTATGCCAACAAATCTATATGGCCCAAATGACAATTTTGATCTGAATAATAGCCACGTTCTTCCAGCTATGATTCGTAAGTTTCATGATGCTTACATAAACAATTCTCCCACTATTACGTTGTGGGGTTCTGGTTCTCCACGTCGTGAATTCTTACATGTAGATGATGCGGCTGAGGCATTGGTATTTCTTGCCGAGAACTATAGTGATTCAATTCAAATCAATGTTGGTACTGGGGAAGATATTGCACTTAATGAATTGGCGTGGTTAGTTTCCGAGATTGTTGGGTACAAGGGAACGATTGAATTTGACCGTTCTAAGCCTGATGGTACCCCTCGTAAACTGACAGATATTTCCAGGTTAAAGGCCCTTGGGTACGAGTACAAGATCTGTTTAGGCCGTGGTATTTACACAACCTACGATTGGTTTTTGCACAGTGGTGAAGCAAAACTATGATTTTCCCAAAGTTAACAGACCTAGTCGATGGGGAGTGTGAATATCAACTATCCCCTAATGATATCCTAGCTCTGTACAACAAGGGAGCTATTGATCCTCATATCAATGTAGATTCTGACGTGATTCAATGGATGGAGCTTGAATCCGCTAGGTATGGGTGGAAAAGCCTACGGTGGTTTTTTGAGGGAGGTTCGCGCGGTTGTTTCCTTCGGAAATTCAACGACCCACTTCCTACGGTAAAAGGCTGCCAGGAAATTGCCCTGGAGAAGTCAGTGGCGGAATTGCTGACGACAGCGATCACGCGCATTGCACAACACGCTTGCCGACAGGGCGAGATTAGTAGTAGAATGTGGCCCTCTCTGTCAGAGCTTCCCGAGCCCGAGAGCTGGAAGTTTGTTGGCCGGAAATACGCTAGAGAGATTGCCATTGAAATCATGAAGATGTATTTCTCCAAAGGCAATTTCTTAACGGATCTTGCCAAGCTGGCTGGAAGAGACAGTGAATAACTTAGAGCCAAGCGGACTTCAATGGATCCCAACATTATTCTTCGGAGTATTGAAGTGGGAACTATTCCGTGTCGAAGAAAAACTAGGCTGGGTAATTGAGACCACATCCACAACAGGTGATATTACTTGGTGTGCCCTCGATAACAGAGGGGAAAGTTTGATAAAACCAATGGTTTGCAGAGGCACTATTTCAGACTGTGCCCATGCGTTAGTGAATTTGGTAGGAATCAAAGATCATGAGCAAGACATTTGAATTGGGCGGCGAACTTAATACAGCTAAGGTTCGTTCTACTATTGATGTTCGCAACCAAATCATTCAGAAGGTTGGAGGAGACCTTGAGCAGGTTTGCCAAATGGACCGCCTGCTTATTGGTGGGGGTTGTGTCTCAAACTTAGTTGGACTGGCGCATCTTTCCTTTGCCGAACATCGCCATATGATCTTGGACCCAGACGCAATCTGGCTCACCATCGAACATGGCCTCGCCACTCATATCAAAGAGAACGCTGAGGAACTGCGCAGTAAGTTTGTTACATTCCAAGGCAAGAAGACAATCGATATTCGGCGAGACCAATTCATTCGCGGCGGGGTTAACGATTGGGAAGGCTGCTTCGATGAATTCTCAGAGAAGATTGGTGGATTCATTGGCCCTAAGAAGGATTTGATTGTCGGAAATTTCTCCACTACCGGAAAGCTTCAAAGAGTATCCTCAGAGATAGTTCTCATGGATGCTATGAGTAAGTACTTTGATTACTCAGTTACAACTTTGTGCCATATCCCAATGATCACTCTCACCGGCAGCGTAGAGGACTGGGAAGCAATCCGCGACAAGGTGAATGCCTTTGATGAATTTGGCCTGTCTTGGTGGACCGATCATCTCAAGCCGGTTCTTGACCAATTCGTACTCGCCGCAAAGGGAGAGATTGACGTTAGCTTCTGGAAGAGCTGGTACAAGGAAGGCGGCGGCAGCGGAGGCCCATTCATTTCCGGCCACGTCAATGCGTTCTTTCCATACGTGGACAGCCGCAATGAGCGAAACAAGTATATGGGAACCTACACACCCCAAAAGGTTATGGGTGGTAACACTCTCTCGGACTTCAACCAATCTCTATCGAAGGTTCCGTTCATTTGGAATTACTACGATTCCATTTTGCCCATGGAATTTATTGGCGGCTTGATTGGCCTGACGCAAGACGATCAGGGAGCTGTACGCTGTGCATTCGGTTGGGCCGTTCGTGATGAAGCTGTTCCTCTTTCCAACTATCCGATTGAGAAACTTGTCAAAGATATGGTCATTCACCACGACGGCAAGGCTGGTCTGCTCAAGAAGGCCGAAGCAGAGCATTGGGACCATTCTCCCGATGATAAGCAACTGTTTGAAGTCAAGATTGAGTTCGACGGCGTGCTTAGGACTTTCCGCCAATATGAATTCGGCAAGCTGACGGTCAAGACTCCCGTTACTGATGTCCAAGACAAAGAGTTCCTATAAACCATGCCTACCAAGATAATTGCTTTGGGTACGGGCTCTGCCTTTACCATGAAGAACTATCAAACGAACTTTGTCATCGAAAGAAATGGCAAATACCTTTTGATAGATTGTGGTGGAGATGTTAGGTTCAGTCTTCGAGATCAGGGCCTAACATTCAAGGATATAGACGCCGTATACATTTCTCATGCCCACGCAGATCATGTTGGAGGCATTGAGTTCTTAGCGTTCACGCGCTACTTCACCAAGAGAGGTATGGAGCAGGCTTGTATGGCTTGCCCATTGCCTTTACCTAAGTTCTTTTGTGAGCGTGGTCTGATCCGTTCATTGTGGGATCATTCATTGCGCGGAGGTATGGAAGGTCTTGAAGGTATCGACGCAACAATCGAAACCTACTTCGATGTACATCCAATATCAAAGAATGGATCATTTGAGTGGGAAGGTTTGACGTTCGATCTTGTACAAAGCCTTCACGTCTCTGCTAAGTACAGCATTCTTGATTCGTTCGGGCTCATGTTCACAGATGATGGAACTGATAAAGCCAGAGTCTTCATTACCACTGATGTGCAGTTCGCCCCCGAAACAGCCATGAAGGCCTACTACGAAGAGGCGAGTGTTATCATCCATGACTGCGAGACATCTTTCCCAAGTGGTATCCACGCTACCTACGATCAATTAAGAACACTCAAAGATAGTATCAAGAGAAAGATGCTCTTGATTCATTATCAAGATAATGTTCTTGAGAAATGGGACGAGTGGGTAGATAAAGCAAATCAAGATGGATTTCTTGGGTTTACTAAGCCGGGAATTATCTATAATACTTTTCCAGGCACTGTTTAGTTCTACGCATATTTGTGAAGATGAATATTAGATGATGGTATTAAGTCCAGGTCGAGAACCCTTAAGCCCGTCCATCTAATTATAGAAGGCACTGCTTTCTTAGTGATCAACTTCCCAGTGAGGGGAGCTTCACAACAAACACGGAGAGTGATTAGTATGAAAAAGCTAGGTGTTTATATTGGGCGTTTCCAACCCCTGCACAATGCGCATCTTGCCGCCATTCATGTGGCGCTCGAAGGTGTAGAGCATTTGGCAATTGTTCTAGGCTCTGCGTGTCAAGCCAAGACGGTGAAGAACCCTTGGACCACGGACGAACGCGAGCGAATGATCCGGGCATGTCTCACAGCTGACGAGAATGCCCGTGTGTCAATTGTTGCCGCCAAGGACTATCTCTACAATGATAACCTTTGGTTGAGCGCTCTACAATCGGCCCTGTCGCAAATTGGCCCTGATGACCTCGATACAGATGACTGTGATGTTACTCTGTTCGGTCATGATAAGGATCGATCTACATTCTACTTGCACCTATTCCCCACTTGGAAGTTTGAAGACACCGGGGATCTTGGTGATATTGACGCAACGAGAGTTCGAAGTCTGTTCTTCACCGGAAATATCGAGGAACTCAAGAAGGTTGTTCCGTGGCCAGTGTACCAGCAGCTCGTGGGAGAGATGAAGTTCCACGATCCGAAGAATGTTGGAGACACTACCAAGTATGAAGACTTGGTGATGGAGTACAACCACATCATCGAGTACAAGGAGATTTGGAGCAAGAGTCCATATCCTCCAACCTTCGTCACCACAGACGCCGTAGTTATCAAAAGCGGACATATCTTGGTGGTCAAGCGGCGCGGCTACCCTGGCCGTGGTTTGCTGGCACTACCAGGCGGGTTCTTGAATCAAAACGAGAGAATCCCTGATTGCTGCCTGCGCGAGCTGAAAGAGGAAACGCGCATCTCTGTTCCTAAGGACGAGTTGAAGAAGCGCATCACGGACCAGCGCGTCTTCGATCATCCGGACCGTTCATTGCGTGGCAGAACGATTACTCATGCATTTTGCCTTGACCTTGGCTCGGGGCCGCTTCCGAAGGTCAAGGGAGATGATGATGCAGAGAAGGCTTTCTGGATTCCATTGCGAGATGTGATGCGCCGGGAAGAAGACTTCTTTGAGGACCACTTTCATATAATACATTTCTTTGTTAACAAATTCTGAGGCATAAATGAAAGAGACTAGAAGATGCAAATTCGCGAATGGAACGGTATATGCCCTAGAAACTGACGATGGGTTTCCTATCGAATGTACAGATACTTTCTTACCCTTCTACACCAAGGACGCTACTGGTAGAAACCAAAACGCCCTAGATGATGAGAATCTTGGTAGTAGAAAGGAACGGTGGATGATAGGCGTATCTACAATGAGTGGATGCCCAGTGGGATGTAAGTTCTGCTTATTACCAACATCTGTCATTCAAATGGCAAACTTTTCCTATAAGTACATCTGTGACGTTACTGTTGGTGATATTGTAATTTCAAATCAACTTACCAAAGCATCTAATGAAAAATCCGAATACGCTTCATTGTATTCTAAAGCATCTATTGTAACTGGGATAATGAAGCGTCACTATTCAGGTAAAATCATTCATGTAATTACTAAAAGCGGAAAGATTGTTACCGGAACTCCAGAGCACCCAATTGCTATAAAGCGTCTTAAGTATAGAAAGAAGTTTATTCCAATAAGCTCAGTGAGGGTTGGTGATATGGCTATCTCGTGTAACGAGATACACACAAGAACTGAAGGGTGGTATTTAGGTTGGGTAGTTGGATTTGTGGATGGTGATGGTGTTTACACAAAGAATACCGGAAATGCTTCTTTCAAAACAAGCGTGTCGCAATCAGAAGAGACAACGCTTGCGTTATGTCGCAAATTACTAAACAAATACGGGGTTGTCACAACAAAAGTTTGGGATAATGGCCACAATAATGGTAGGTTTAGTTTTGGTAAAAAGTCAAAAGAAGTACTAGATTCACTTGTAGAGAAGTGCGAATCTACAAAAGATTTTGCACGTGGATACGTTGCGGGGTTTTGGGACGCTGAAGGATTTTCCTTAAGGAATAATAAATCATATAGAGTATGCAACACAAATATCAATTTATTAGGTAGGGTCTCAAAATACTTATTATTGTTTGATGTGAAATCTGAAATAAAACTATACGAATCAAATAAAAGCGATGGTGTTGTAAAAGACTGTTTCGTTTTGGAATCTGAGTTGTCGAATAAAGATTTTTGCGCCACATTCCGGCCGGTACACCCAAAAGCTATTTATCTTAATTGTAAAAGATCAAAGTCATTTAGTTCTCTTGATGTAGTTGTTGATGTGTCAGAAGAATATTATGATGGTGATGTTTACAATATAGAGACTGATGAGAAAACATATTTTGCAAATGACATTCTGGTTCACAACTGCGCCACTGGCAAGCTCCCAAGATGGAGAAAGCTCACGGCGGCTGAGATTGTAGAGCAAGTCGAATTCATCCTTTCGCAGCATAGTGACCTAAGCTTTTGTGAAGCCCAAGAGCATAAGATCAACTATACAAGAATGGGAGAGCCCTTCCTTAATCTTCCTTATGTTCAAGAAGCTATCCGACTCATTGAGGAGAAATATCCAGGAACTCACCATTACGTTTCTACAATTGGAATGCAGGGTTCGGACTTCTCATGGATAAAAGACAATATAACCCTGCAAGTTTCACTTCACTCACTGGATGAGGCGCGTAGAGATGCTTTAATTCCAGTTACAAAAAAGATGACAATTCAGGAACTTGGGCAGATTAGAACTGAGTCCAAGCTGAAGACAACGGTCAATATGACGTTGGTTGATGAAGATGATTTTGATATTGAGAAGCTGATGGCAAATTTCGACCCAGCTAAGTTCTTTATCAAGGTCAGCCCAATCAATCCCAACGAAATTTCTAAGGGGAACAATCTGGGTCCTGGTGTGATCCGGGGAGTGAACCTTGTTTAGTAGTATAGGAGCATGTTATGAATACGGATAATTTCACTAAGATGGTTTGCGATCAATTGGCAAAGGCTGGCTTCGATCACGCGATAGCTGTTGCCACGAATGCAGAAGTTGCTGCTGGGGCGGCATGTGGCCAACTCAGCATTATTACCAAGAAGTAGTTTTTAGATTGACATCTTCCTTTTGGGCAAGATACCAATTTCTTGCAGTTTATCTTTATTCCACAATTCTGAGTTTTTGTATTCAGAATGAAACCAATCCCATTTTTCTTTAGCGGCAGGATAAAACCGTCCCTTTATTTCAATCCATAAATCGCTGTCAATTAAATAAGCATCTGGCCTATAGCTTCGTTTTCCATCAGGCATAAAGAAAACATGTGGCTGCCAAAGAAAACGAATTTTGGTTTTATTTAACCACTGAACAGTTTTTAACTCATAACTAGCTATACATATAATTTTTTCTCCAGTTTCCCAATGCTTTTCAATAAATTTACGATTGTGTTTTATGGCCACTTTAAGAGATTGTGAAGCAATTTGCATATGATGTCGTACCCCAAAATGTTTTAACATGGCATCTTCACGTCGTTCTGTGGCACCATCAGGATGTCTGGTTTTATGATGAATTACATTAACAGGATAAGCCTCAAACTCACCGTATTCTTTATCAGAGAATAAACACTTATGCAACATACCATTGTAATTACCTATTATCTTAACTTTTCCACCTGACGCCTCTTCAACCTTTTTTTCTATAAATTTAATTGGAGACCTCATTCTTTCCGATCTGGTATCTGTCCATCGTTGCGGGTGTCCTAAACCATTTAAAACATTCTGAGGATACGCAGTAAATTCTCAATATTCAGAATCAATAAATTTACATTCAGTGGTCAATCCGCCAAAGCTATTTTCGTCAGCTAAAATCAACCCATATCCAAATCTCTCATCAATTTTTGTTTGCATATCTTGTATTGAAACTCTAGAAGCAACTCTCGCACGCTTAGGATGACGAGTTCCACGACAAACTGCATACACCGGAGAAACCCATTCACCATATTCAGAATCAACAAACTTAGCTCGTTGTTTAAAACCAACATAAGTATCATCAACGATACTTACCGTTCCATTATGATTTTCAAACAATCTTCTTTTTACTTCGCATATATCCATGATTATATTTGAATATATGCGTATAAAGAGACTCACTCGACACAATATATTTAGGAGAGATAATGACACTAAGACAAAACCAGATTTTAGATGTGGATAGTTATAAATCATGCCATTTCAAAATTTATCCACCTGGCACAACTGCCATGTATGATTACCTCGAAAGCCGAGGAGGTCAGTTTGGCTCAACGATTTTCTTTGGCCTGCAATATTGGCTCAAGGAATACCTGTCGAGACGAATCACTCAAATTGACATTGACGAAGCAGCTACATTCTTAGCAGCCCACGGCGAGCCATTCAATGCGGCAGGCTTTCAGCGCATCGTTGACAACGGTGGTTACTGGCCAGTCAAGATCAAGGCCGTTCCAGAAGGTACCGAAGTACCAACACACAACGTCCTGATGTCAATTGAGAGTACTGATCCGGATACGTTCTGGGCAGTCTCGTGGTTGGAAACTCAGCTCGTTAGATTGTGGTATCCAACAACGGTTGCGACCTTGTCGTTCTACTGCAAGAAGATGATTCTTGAAGCTCTACAGACAAGTGCAAACGATCCTTGGGGTGAGATTTATTTCAAGCTCCATGATTTCGGTTCGCGCGGTGTCAGTTCGAGAGAATCGGCTGGCATTGGTGGAATGGCTCATACCGTAAACTTCTATGGTAGTGATACAATAGAGGGTGTTCGATATGCCAACCATTACTACAACCATCCGATGGCGGCGTTCTCGATTCCAGCAGCCGAGCACAGCACTCATACGATGTGGGGCCGGGAACGCGAATACCAATCGCACGCCAATATGGTCAAGCAATTCCTCACGGCTCCTGGTAAAGTAGCTGCCTCGGTTTCGGACAGCTTCGATTACTGGGATATCCTTGAGAACTGCTGGGGCGGCGATCTCCGTGATGTCGTGAAAGCAACCGGTGGCACACTCGTGATTCGCCCAGACTCGGGGGAGCCGCCAGAGGTTGTGTTGAAGAGCCTACAGGTTCTCGAACGCAAGGTGGGAATGGAAAAGAATATGCGTGGCTACAAAGTGTTGCCGCCATACTTCAGACTGATCCAAGGTGATGGCATCAACATCAAATCGATCCCTGAGATCATTGATGTCGTGCTTAGACACAACTACTCGATGTCGAATCTCAATCTGGGAATGGGCGGAGGCCTTCTGCAATTGGTCAATCGTGACACGCAGAGATTCGCGCTCAAATGCTCGGAAGCTACAATCAACGGCCAACGAGTAGCTATCAGCAAGGACCCAATCACGGATCCAGGCAAGCGCTCGAAGGCTGGTCGGCAGGCGCTGATCAGACTCGATGGTTCGTTCGCAACCGTTCGACAAGAAGACACGAAGATTGATGAGTTGGTTGATGTTTGGGAAAATGGCAGGTTCCTCAAGGAGTACAATCTTGAGGAGGTCCGCAAGAATTCGGAACGGAATATTCGTCGGTAGCCGAAGCAGGTAATAAGTGCCCAGGACAAATCCTGGGCACTTCTGTTCTATTGAAAGAATATACTATTATGATAACCACACATGAAGTTCACTATGTTATATTTTCAAGTCCAGGATCCTTTGTTAGTGAAGAAAGGCAAAAGAAAATTGATGCCTGGTCACCAACACTAGCTTGTAAAATGTATGAGGATATCACAGAGCGGCATGGTGCCAAACCATACGGATTCAAGTTCATAACGATGATTGAAGCCGAACCAGTGAACTCGTGGGAAGGAGAATCGCTCGAAGTAAAACCTAAGCTCAAAGCCGAAAGCAAGATGTACTTCATCAATGGAGTAGTGGAGACTTTAGCCGAGGTGGAGGCGCGCAACGATCCAAAGGAAGATATTCTACGCTCAAACATGCGCTGCAATGAATGGGGTAGGATTGTTACCACGCGCAATAGCTTCAAGCATTGTGCCATCTTTAATGATGGAGACTGTGTCGTAGATCTGACTGGCAAAGTTATCTATTCATAAAGTCTGCTGTCGAGAGCGCTGCGCCGAGCGGCGTTAATCGAGCTGACTCAATTTGTCCTCACGCCGAGGATGATTGCCCCTCCAACCGGAAGTGGTTATGAATAGGATTCAAGAAGTAAAGAAGGCTTTCCCAGAATATGCCGGTTTGGCGCTAGAGATCGCGGACCCCACACATAAGAACAAATACCTTATGTGGATTGCCGCACAATTGGCAAAGAAGTATAGCAAGGAAGATGTTCGCTCCACCGTAAACGCATTCCATAAAGACTCAAAGCGTTTGCGCGAATCAGACATCTACCAATACAAAGATCTAAAAGCCCTAGAGAATGAAATCAAAGACCTGGAGCTGAGTAAGCGACAAGTTGAGATCTTCTCTAAGGAAATGGGTGCCGTTAAGGTGTTTAGTGACGATACCTGCACTCTAATCAGGATCAATAGTAAGACAGCGATGTTGTACTATGGCAAAGCATCTAGGTGGTGCATTGCTATGGAGAATGAAGATTATTGGGAAGATTATAGTGCTGGCGGCAATATCTTCTATGTCCTTCTAGATAAAATTGCTCATCGTAAATTCGCAATCCAGAAAAAGGGATTGATGGATGTTACCATTTGGGAAGAGAATGATGATGAAGTAGATGACATAGATGATTGGGTCAAGCGCAATCGCAGGTTTGAGGATGCCGTCTTTGCGTGTCTGCATGATCGTGAAGATCCCATGCTTCACAAGATAAAGACCCATACAACTACACGGGTAGATGTATTAGCTTGGGCCAAGTACCAACACAAAGCTACTATCAAATTCCTAGAACACGATCTGCGTGGCGCTGGTTACTATCTATTTGATACTGATGCCCCAATCACCAACAAGTCTATAAATCACCTAACTCATTTGAGGATAGAGGATCTAAAAAACATACAGGCCGAGGCCCCTAAGTGCATTGATGAAGTTGTGAAGTACCTTTCCGAACATCCAAAGGTAAAGGTCAAGGGTTTGAGGATGAAGCTTGGTAGAATAATCCCAAACCCAGAGATTATTCTCAGCGAGGAAGATGCCAACTTCATCAGGATGCAAACTGATCCATCTATCGCGGCCAAGCTCCTCAATAGCTCCAAGTCAGACATTTGGTTGAAAGCTCTTTCACAAGCCCAACCAGAAGTTATATTGTCGTTACTACCAACGGTGAGTAAGGCTAAGAAGGCAGCTTTTACTCGCCGCCTAAAGATGCTTACGAATTATGAGAGCCTAGTTGAATGGTTGTCAAATCTCCACACTGTTCTTGGTCTATCTGAAAATCTTTTGAGGCCGCCAGAGCATGTATGGAGAAAGCAATCAGGAAGTCAATACGGCTATGCAGATGACGATGATGACTTATAAGAGGATAATGAGGATGATGATGGATAATACTATTAAGGATATACAAGCCCATAGAGTTGTTGAGACTCTCTTCACCATCGCTCGTCCTGATTGGTCTTTGGTTCAGGAGACGGATCGTCTTGGGTTCAATGCTGGCGTTTCATTATTGGACTCGAATGGTAAGCGCATTGCTTTATTTGAGCAGCTTGCCTACGAATCTCTAATCACCATCTGATAGGATAATAATGAAAGCTATATACGCGAAAGAACCATTCCCCACAACAGTTACCAAAACCATCTTCCTCTGCGGGCCAACTCCTCGCGGCAATCCTAGCTGGAAGGATGATGTCGTCGATGCCCGCAACTCATGGAAGGATGAGGTGTTGAAGGGCATGGTTGGCTGGCGTTCTACGGCCCTCCACCTGCTTCAAAACTTCGATGGCCATGTCTTTGTGCCAGAGCCGCGCGATGGGAAATGGTCCGCCACTGGCTACGAAGACCAGATCGATTGGGAAGAAGAGGGGATGAATCGCGCTGATGCGATTGTCTTCTGGGTTCCTCGCGACATGCATGATATGCCAGCCCTAACTACCAATGTAGAATGGGGAATGTGGTACAACTCGGGCAAGATCTTCTACGGACGCCCAGAGAACGCCGAGCATATTCGGTATCTTGATCGCTACGCCGAGAAGTTTAGAGTCCATATTCATAACAACCTAGAAGCGGTACTTCGAGAGGCTGTTGAAACCCTTGGTGATGGTATGGAACGTAGCGATGGAGATGCTACAGTTCCTCTTTACATCTGGAAGCATCCATCGTTTCAAAACTGGCTGGAGTCACAAAAGGCTGCCGGTAATCACATCACTGATGCTCGGGTGAAATTCTCTTTTCCTCCGAATCGAACACCAGCTCTCTTTGCGGTTCAGGCAAAGATGTGGGTTGAGAATGAGGATAGAGAAAAGGCCAATGAAGTGGTGATTGGTCGCAATGATACAGCGCAAGTTGTTCTGTATCGCAAAGTTGGTGACGATAAATTGGATACCGAAGTTGTCATCGTCAAAGAGTTCAGGCAGGCGGCTAGGACTGAAGATGGTTGTATTCACGAGACTCCTGGCGGCTCAAGTAAGAAAGAGAAGCCGGCAGAAATTACGGCTGTAGAAGAGGTTTCTGAGGAAACTGGCCTGCAGATTTTAGAAGAGCGATTTAAGCCTATCGGAACGCGCCAGGTTTGTGGTACGTTATCCTGCCATGTTGCGCATGCATTCTCTGTAGAGTTGACTGATGAAGAGATGGATAAGATCAGATCAACAGCTAACGAAGCGAAAGGCGTTGCAGCAGATACAGAACGAACTTATCGAGAAGTGAAGATAATCAGAGAATTACTTGAAACAGAAAGTGTTGATTGGGCAAATATCGGAATCATTCTTTCCGCTCTCTAAACATGTTACAAGAAACATCTAAGTGCCATGTGTGCGGACTTGAAATTTCCGATGGGCAATCTGTGTATTGTTGTGATGCGTGCTTCCAGCAAGATCAGATGCAGTACACCGGGCCCTTCAGACCACAAATTCCGAAGCAGGTCAGCCATCCAGTAGACCTAAATTCACTGATTGGTACGCCAATTTACGTAGGATCATGTTGGGGCGGCAATGTCAAGTGAAATTGTGTTGATTGCCAAATACGACTAACTGGACACTTCTTGAATCCTATGTTATCGTGGCTCCGCCGATTGGCCAAAGGGGTGTGAAATGTGGCCTTGATACTTGCTTGTCGGCAGTCTCGTTGTGGTAGCTATCGTCACTTGCATTATCGATGACATCTTCATAAAGGAGGGATTCCGAAAAAGTTTGTAGAACATCAATTTGCAGGTGACTATTCAGCTATTTAATTGCCTAGTACGCTAGGACTCTATTGAAACGGAAATTAAATGAATCTACAGATATTGTTATTGCAAACCATTCTAGTAGTAGCCCCACCTGGCCATTCCGCATTTTCTGTTGTTCCAGTTGAATGTGGCGACTCTTGTTCAGAATATAAATGGTCTACTTTCTATAATTCCTATGTGAAAAAGGAATCTGTAGAAGAAGGGAAAACTAGATATGAGGTGATAATAGGATCAATAATAAAGACTGCACAAAAGAAGTTGTGTCTTGATGATAGCCTTAATAAAATTTCAGATTGTACTCGAAGCAAAGCGTTTAGGGGCTGGACATTCGTTGATTTGGTATCAGTTGTTAGCGCGTCTATGATTGCTGAGAGTGGACTCCGAGAAGACGTCGAAGTAGGCCGAGGACGTTCTGGACATACCAAGAAAAATGACCCGCTAACAGATGATGCTGGTGGTCAAGGAAGAGGTCCTGGAGGTGAGGTTTGCCTTGTGCAGATTCATCCGTTGGTTCTTGCTAAGTTTAAAATCGATCCCGAAACGTTTCTTGGTACCAGTGAAGAGGCGCTAGAGAATTGCTTTAGCTTTGGCATGGATATGTTCTCTCGATCAAGAAACATGTGCTCGTGGCAGGCTTCCAAAACTCCTACACTTAAGCATGATTGGGTCTTCGAAATGTTCTCTGCGTATGGAACTGGGAGTACCTGTGAAAGTGCTAATAACGGTAAGACTCCTTATAGACGAGGCTTGTACACATCAATCTCTTCTGACTTTGGATCTAGGGTTAAAAAGGCCCTGAGAAAAGAAAAGAGAGCTGAAGAAAAAGCCAGTCGAGCGAACGAGTTGGTAGCTGCTGGTAATTGATGCGGAATAAGGCTTGCGAATCTCCAACACTACCATTACCGCCACCATAAGGGAATTGTGACATGGGAATTCAGAAAGATCGTTATGGTAGACCGAGAATTAGTAGTAGCGATCCTAGATCTGTTACAACTTCAGTGACCGAATCCGTTCTCTCCGTGGCAGAGGCTGCTGATAAGGTGTTGAAAACTTCACAAGGGCTGATCTCGAAAGGACCGGAGGCCATGAAGTTCGACGACACCCATCCCGAGGCTTTGGTCATTCAGTGCAGTGATGGCCGGTACACCCCCATCGTAGCCGAACTCATGCGCAGCAACGGAATCGAGCGCTACGACGTCATGGCCATGCCTGGCGGCCCAGCTCTGCTCGACATGGCCAGCGCATCCATACTGCAGTCTGAAGCTTGTAAGAATGGCACTTCATTCCTAGTCAAAGGACATGGGATTAAGAAGATCTGGTTGCTAGCTCACGCAGGTTGTGGCTTCTACAAAAATGCCCTAAATGGAATGCCATCACAAAGCATTATTGATCGCCAAAACAACGATCTCCAAAGAGCTGCGAATTGGCTTCGAACAATCAATCCTGCCCTGATTGTTGCTGCCACGTATATTGAGCACTCCAATGGCCTTGCAATCTTCCGTAACGTTGCGATAGAGTAGCCATGCCAATCGAACCAAATCCTTTTGACGATGAACGCTTGGCGCAAGTTAGGGCTGAACAAGGAGATCCAATCGTTCAGTACTTCATCGTAAGAACTGACATCCCAATGAGCGCTGGGAAGATTGGGGCTCAGATAGGCCACGGCGCTGAGATGTTCGTGTTGCGGTACCAAATGCTTCTGAAGCATTCGATAGAGGAGATGACCCCACTCAAGCCCGAATACGCTGGGGTGATGGAGATCGTTGAGGAGTGGTTGAACACCAGCTTCCGCAAGGTGGTGCTCGGTGGCAAGAAGAAGGACTTTGAGAAGATCATCTCCGAACTCAACGTCTTCCTCGTGCGCGATGCCGGTTTGACTGAAGTGGAGCCCAACTCTGAGACCGTGCTGGTGACCTGGCCCATGCGCAAGAGCGCTGCGCCCAAGTGTCTATCGCGCCTGCAGACATTGAAGTAATAGACAGATTTCGATCTTCTAATCGCAGAATCAGATGTAAGAGACACTTTTGTGTCTCTTAGTCATTTAAGGGTATTCGAATGGCGAGATGCGAGTTCCGCCGCTTGGTGTTATCGAATACTCCTCATACCCCTTGCCGAACCAATCTGTTCGGTTCATCTTCTCAAGACTGAAATACGCATTGTTGAAACTAATGAAGTTGAATGTATATCCTAGCTTCTTCATACGCTCAATCAAAACATAGATACTAATGTAACTGTATTCAATACACATTATCTTTGGGAGTATGGTTGAAGTTGATATGCCATCCAGAACCTTGAATTCGTGGCCCTCTACATCTAAACACATCAAATCTACTACTTGAACGTTGTGCCGAGATATCGCATCCGAATAGCTCACAACACTAACTTCATATTCATTATACGAACATCCGTATTTATCAAGCTCATTCATATGTTCTTGACTATGCGAAAACGATCCGTTACCCACTCCCGCGCAGCCTGGTGAGATAACGTCACGAAACATTAGTACCTCTGTCTTGTCTGATAGACCAGAGTTGATATTGATACAATTTGGTCTATTAAGCGCCAAACGTGCATAGTAATCATTTGCTGGTTCGAAGTTTATTCCGGTCCATCCCATTTCATCTTCAAAAAACTTACAACAAGAAAGAAGCACGCCGTCTGATGCCCCTGCCTCTATAAAGAAACCATTTCTTGTTGTCTTGAAATAGTTCTCGTACAGCACTTGGTCTACTGGTATGTCCCACTGCCCATAAAAAGTCATATTGTCCTATGGATGTAAAAAGTACGCCTTCGTCGAAAATCTCCAACTATCGTAACCATTATTATCATAGGTATGGTTGGGTGTGATGCCGATAATATCCGGGGTTTGATCGGCACATAGCATGAAGTGATAGTTCCTCACTTCTCGATGATGCTTGTATGGCCAACAACAAGTGCCTCCAAAACAACTCAACTTACCCATCGCAATAGTTGGGGAAACTCCATTACTAGCCATGCAAGTACATGAGCAACAGAGTAGCAACAGAGCGGCGAGTAACTTCTTCATTTGTGACCAAGAGCTTGATAGGATGGTAGGCTCTCGACCCGTTTCATTCCGCCCGAATTTAACCAATTCTCAAACTCTTGTTCTTGGCCTTCTGCAGGCGTCTCTCCGCCAACAAATCCTTGTTGCGGATTGAAGGACGCTACGTGGCCTTTCTCATGCGCAATGACTTTGGCAGTTGCAAGCGCCGCTGCTTGTCCGCCTTGTTGCCCACCTGATTCGGAAACAATTCGATCAGCGTTCAAATAGATTACGGCCGGATCTTTACCAGCACCAGATTCGACATGACCGTAGTTAGCTGATGGCCCAATAACGATATTGCGGACGCCTACAAAGTAATCAGGCTTCCAGAGCTTCAATATCTCCAAAGCACAGTTCGCTTCAGGACGCCCAGGCTGAATGGTTACATTTGGAGTATTGATACTATCTTGAGCATGCCGAAGAAACACACCAGCATACATAGCTAACTTTCGAATATCCATGTTTCAATGCCAAAGAATTGTAAGATGCGGATATATCTGTATATCATAGAGGTTTAGGTGAAGAAAAACTACATTCTTGATACTAACGTTCTGATTCATGACCCGCAATCCATTTTCAAATTCGAGGACAATAATCTATATATTCCGATTTATGTACTAGAAGAACTTGATAAGCTTAAGAGTGAGCCATCTATTCGTGGTAGAAACTCACGAGAGGCTTGCAGAATACTAGATGATTTGCGTTGTCAAGGATCTTTATCTAAAGGGATTTATATAGAAGATGGTAAATTGACTATTTATGTTCCTAAAGAGCGGAAAGTTATTAATGTTGCTTTAGATTCTAAAAGCATGGATAGTGCAATTCTCCAATGTTCGTTAGAATTACAAGAATCATCTGAAATTAAAACAATTCTAGTAACTATGGACGTAAACCTAAGAATTAGGGCAGAGAGTATTGGCATACAAACCGCATCATATGAATCTCAATCTGTTGACGTAAACACATTAGAGAATGAAGTTAAAGAAGTGATCGTTACCAAAGGAGCGTTAGATGAATTCTACGCTATTGGATCTATTCCGTTATCTGAGGACCTTTTTATAAACGCTTCAGTGTTGTTAAAAGATGAAATTAGTGGGGCCACAGCTCTGGGAAGAATTAAATTAGAAAACGGACAGAGGCTGGTTAAAAAACTCAATATTCCAAACAACATCATGGGACTTAAACCCCGAAATGTTGAACAAAAGTTTGCTTTTGATCTGCTTCTAGATGATAGTATAAAGTTTGTTACGCTAATGGGAACTGCTGGAAGTGGTAAGTCAATATTGAGCGTATCAGCAGCATTATATTCAATTTTCGAAAACAATATATATACCAAGCTTCTGGTGTCCCGACCAGTAATGCCGATGGGTAAAGATATTGGATACCTTCCTGGCACGGCCGATGAAAAATTAAGGCCTTTTATGCAGCCTATTTACGATAATATAGACTACATACTAATGTCAAGTGGCGCTAGGAAAAAATATAAAATTGACTCTTGCCAAAAATTATTTGACGATAACATAATTGAAATTGAACCTTTGGTATATATTCGTGGTAGAAGCATTATTAATCAAATAATGATTTTGGATGAGGCTCAATCTCTTTCTCAGCACGAAATTAAGACAATCATCAGCCGTTGTGGTGACAATACAAAGCTAATTTTTACTGGGGATATAGAACAGATAGATAATCCATATGTAAATAAAGAATCAAATGGACTAACTGCTGCGATAAAGAGCATTCGTGATAATCCTATTGTGGGTCATATTTTACTAGAAAAAGGAGAGCGAAGTGCGCTTGCTGATTTGGCAGTAAAGCACCTATAATTACACTCTACTCCTTGAGTAATTGTAAGTTTGAGTGTGGCAATTTGGACAAAGGATTTGTAAGTTTTCAAAAGTATTATTATTCCTATGACCGTCTATATGATGACACTGCAGCATCAATGGCTTATTGTGGTGCATTGGCTTCTGGCCGCATATTTCACATTCGTTTTTCTTGAACCCACATTTTATCAATTTGTTAGTTATTGATGTAGATACATGTTTTAATTTATCTAAAGAACTTAGTATTTTATCTTTACCCCAATTAGCCCAGTCAATTTTGAATTTTGTTCTTAGTTTAAGATCTTTGCACTTATTTCTTATCCACTGGTAATTTTCCTTCGACTCACACAAGCCAAGTGTATTCAAAATAGCAGTTACCGAATTAAGCTTGTTTACAAGCTTAATAATACGCTCATCACTAATATTTTCCTTAGTTCTTCGTGACTTAATTCTTGGGAAGTGCTTTGTTGATATATTGTTATCTTTGATAAGCTTACGAGTATATTTGGCACTTTTTGATATTTGGTTCTGAACTTCTAAATATGAATTAGAAGACATTACTATTTTTTCTAGTTCTTTTTTATGTAATTCAACAAAACCAAAATGCTTATAGTCAAGACCCAGCTCAACCGCACGCTTCTTTGCCCATTTTCTGTTTTCACTATTAACTTTAAGTCGATCACATACATCAACCCAAGATTTTGATTTTAGAACGGCTTCGGAAAACACATCATCCAATATGCCATAAATTAGTTTTTTTTGAACGGCCATACCAATATGTTGATATATTGGTTGTAATTGAGGAAGTATGCCAACTTACGAATATTGTTGTGTGAATCACGATTGTAATAATGAATGGGAAAAGGAGTCTAAGATAACCGAAGATGCCGAAAAAATTTGCCCTAAGTGTGGCCAAGAAACTGCAAAGCGATTGGTTTCCGGTGGGCAGGGCTTTCAACTAAAAGGAAGCGGTTGGTTCAAAGACGGATATTAAAATGAACGATAGCTCCAGAATCAGCTACTATAGCACCAATTGGTAATTCTTTGACAATTGATGTCACCAAATCATTCCCCTCAATAATGATACATTTCAAACAATGGTTCTTGAGACAACAACATTGTAATCAAAACAATCATGATAGCATATGATCTGCCATGTACTTGTGTGTAATTTCATTATCCAGGATACCAAACTTACCAAAGTATATCAAATGTCCAATTTCATGTATTAGAGCCGAGGCCTTCAGGGTAAGTGTATCCATCTTGTAAACAATGATTTGACCATCGAATGCCGAGAACCTACTCGCAATCGTAATACCCGCAATTCGTTTACCAGTACAAGGATCAGTCCCAACTCCATCCTCGAATACAATCATGTAGTTCTTCTTGAGGACCGCATCAACCGCATCGTCCCAATGAATGACTGGAGCCCATAAATCCTTGGCCCGCTGGATTTCAACTTCTATCTCTTCTTTGGTAATATGAGTTGTGGAATGGTTTCTAACACCCCAGCCACCATCTGTAATGAAGTCACAAGAATCAATCGTCTTCTTGCGCATAAATAGCACTACCGCATAGATCGCCGCAAAGGCAACGCATACAGTTGTCATCAATGCTTTCGCCTGGAACTGCGTATCTGACATCCATGTAGCCACGTCAGCTACAATTGCGATTACAGCAAGCATTCCAAATGTAACAAAATCCAATAAGGTAAATACCTGGGGCTTATTCATACTTCCTCCAGGAATATGCTAAACTATTGCTTGGTTTTCCACTACTAATTTTGCCGAATCACGTATATGGCAATGTTAGCGATACCGATTCAACCAGATATTTCAAGACTCTTCCAAGAATTTGACCTGGATATGGAAAGAGACCCCTCGAATCATATAACCCTATTCTATTTCGGTGATGACTTACCAATATCTAGAATATTGAAAATTATTCCCATCATATTCAATATCACAGAAGATCTTAGACCCCTTACAGCATATGTTTCTGAATATTCATTCTTTGAATCTGATGATGTGTACCCGGTTATATGCCCAGTTAAATCCAAAGAGCTGATGAGCCTTAGAAATAAAATACGTCATGCATTTGATGGGGATAAAATAAAGTACGACAAAAAATTTCCAGAGTATAAACCACATATTACATTAGGATTCTCAAAAGATAAACCTCCAAAGAATACTAAATTTCCAAAGGTTGAATTTACTATTTCTCAGTTATCTTTGTATTGCGGAGATACAACAGATACAAAGTTATTTGTAAATTTCCCATTTACAATTAATAAAACTTCACAACTTGAGTTGTTATCAAGTAGATTTCTTAAGGAAGCTACCAGATATTGATTATTGCTTTACCAATCGGCAGTCAACTTGGGGGATCACATTCCCATGCGTATCACACCAATATTGCCTACATAATACGCGGTCCGTGGTTTGCCCGCAGCACCCAGTACTACTGAACACATGGGATTCTCGAACCTGATTGTACCAATGATTCTCGGCTGGGTACTTCGGGTCAAATCGCGCCGGATAGTAAGGTGACCTTCCATATCCATCGCAAACTGGAGTCCGACATCCACAATTCACAACCGGAGACGTACATTCGCACCCATCAGTTTGGCAGGTGCGGTCGAGATTGGTTTCATAGATTCCCAATTGCCCCCAGTAAATATCCTTCAGCACAAAAGTTTTCCCAGTTGGCCCGAAACAATTGCACTCAACATATACCATACTCTCACGCACAAATATGACAACGTCCATTACGGTGCGATTGGCGGTTTCTCTAAAATCTCTCATTACTAGTACCCGCTGACGCATGGCTCGAATGCTTTGGGGATAGTTTGGATCGGCAGCAATTCGGAGGTCTAATTCTTGACCGGTGATTGTCTCATCAATATGCAATTGAATTTGTAGGCGATTTTGCACACTTGATGATAGATCGTTGTTGACCATAACTATTGCGCCGGGTAATGCGATCGATCCCATACCCATATGCCATGGTAATAGTTAGGTAGATAATATATGGTTAAATTCAACAAGATCCTGAAGCTGGCTACGGCGTATTCCCTATACGCCTTTGCAGATCTTCGAGAGAACATGGCTCTCCGAATTTTCCATGCTTTGATTCCTACTCTTATTCAAGATATACATAGTTCGCAGGAAGTGGAAAATATACAAAAATTCATGGCATTCGATTTGATACCAGGAGCAAAAGAGATTTTTGAACTTGGAACAAAGGCGGTTGCTTATGAGTTTGATTGCAGCACCAACGAACCGCTCAAGAAAGAGATACAACGAGCGGTAGCTGATGGAGAATACACCAAAGGCCTTGAGATGGCTGTCACTGGTTTTCTCTCAGAGTTCAGAACAGCCACTGGTAATAAAGCGTGGTCAAGCATTTCCAAACACCTCCTGCATCTGGAGCGGCTAATCCAGAAAGTAGAAGAGTCCAGAAGCCCAAACGATGCGCTCCACCTCTCTACGTATCTAGACACTATCGATCAGCTTGCTCACAACACCGGTTCATTGATGGAGAAGTTGGTGCAGCGTGAAATGGGATCGGTCAATCCAGATGCTCAGCAACGCTATCAAGAGCTGCTTCGGTTGCGCGATATCTCCAAGATGGAAGGCAGCCGCCCAACAGCCTTGCTCATGCAACAGCACCTTGTTCGCATGCCGAAGGAGTATCGTGATTGGTACAAACGGTATTTGGCCATGCACCAGGTTCATCCAGAGTCGGGTTCTGTAGCCCAACCCGGCCACCCGACTAATGAACAGTGGCAATATCAGCAATACCTAAATCGCCCAGTCGAAGAGGGCGATGAGTATAATGCAGCACTAGAACTCTTGAATAAGACAAAACGACAGAGAGAACTTGCCAACTACTTGACAGTTCCTGATGATTCCCCTACTATCAGTTCTGTAAGCAAGAAAACTCCCCCACCCCCTCCTAAGCCAACACCCAAATGACCACTAACACCGACATGAGTCCTGAAGACATCATCATGACGGCGTACCCAATCTTCAAGGGCGAAATCAAGACTCAATACAGCGCGATACTTTTTGGACGACAATGGCATAAGTGGGAACTCGGCTTCTTTACCAGTGAATGCGAACGTCAGGGGATCAATATCATCTGGAACTTGCTCGAAGATGCGCACGGAGACATAGGACCCGCCAAGGAACTTCACTCTCCAATCGATGACTTTGGCACTCCGAACGATGCAGAGGCTTTCTGCCGCGATGCTGACACAATCATCGCCGCACTTAAGGACGGCAAGAAGGTCTTTGTTCACTGTCATACCGGAAAGGGTCGCACCGCACTAGCTCTGGCCTCAGTGCTTGTTCGGCTTGGCACTACCGGCGAAGAGGCCCTCTCTATAGTGAGAGAGCCAACGCTAGGCCCGGAAACCCCTGTACAGTGTCAGTTCGTCGTTGACATCAGCCACGGGGTCTTTCAGATGGTTGAGACCCCACCAGTGATGGCCGGACGGAAGAATTATCCGCCCCCTCCTCCACGCAAAAAAATCAGCCGTCTAATTACCACAGACTAATTAGCAATGTCTTATTTGGTTCCAGCCCTACTGGAAACTGGCTGGCCCCCAAATTCATTGACATGAGCTAAGCAAACTGATATCGTCAACCAATATTTCATTCTGCTACTAAGGACAATGTACAAGGAGACTGTAAGTGTTAGGCAAATTCACTAGTCTTTTCTACAAACCAGATGGAACACCGACCGATCCAGAAGTACCAGAAGCGCCTGCCGCTCCAAAAGCATCAGCGTCAAAACCAGTGACCACGGTTGCAGCTACCCCAGTGGCCCGTGTCGCTCCGCCACTTCCGGGCCAAATAGATCCGGAAATGGCCAAGATCCTCGAAGATGCGATCTTGGAGGCAAACATCCCAGGATTCGACTATATCGAGTTCCGCGACGTCCTTGCCAACATGGCCAACATCGGGCTTCCAGAGCCGAAGCTATTCCAGGCAGCGTTTGCTTCCGCTCAAATCGCCAAGGTCACCAAGCCACAGCTGCTAGAGGCCATTGACTACTACCTCAAGGTCATCGCCACTAAAGGTCATGAATTCCACAACTACGTGGCAGGCCTAGCTGCAACAGATATCAGTGGCAAGGACCAAACCATCTCCGACCTCGATAAGCTGAACGAGCAAGATGCCGCCCAAATCCAGAAATTGACAGCAGCAATTGGTGAGCGTAGAAGGCAACAGGACCAACTTCGAATGGAGAAGGCACAAGCTGACCTAGACATCAAGAACAAGACTTCTGCGTTCGAAGCAACACAACTTGCCATTGTCGAAAGACTCAACTCTGATCGTAACAAGATCAATACCTACATACAGTAAGTAAACATGGACACATCTAAAATCAAGAGTTTCTGGGAGAAGCCCGAAGGTACCGGCGGGATGATTTTGATAGGTACCGCCGCTGTGGTTGGCGGAATGGCAATCCTTAGCCATTTAGATCAACTCATCAAGCTTGCTGAAAACACTCTCTATTTCGGTTTCCTTCTTGGAACCATTGGCTCAATAACTGCCCTGCTGATGAACGAGCGATTTCGATTCATGTGCGGCACGGCATTCCAGTCTCTTGCGCGTCTAGTTACCAGTATCTTCATCGCCATTGATGCCATTGGTATTCTCAAAAACTACCTTGTGCAAATGCGGAAGAAGATGAAGAAGATCGGCGGCTACGTCACATCACTTTCCGCACAGGTTGGGAAAGTCGAGCGCGACATTTCTCAGCGCAAAGAAAAGGTTGAGGGCGCTCAAGGTTACATGCGTACAGCCGCAGCTGCCGAAAAACGTGGGGATACGGCAACAGCCAATTTACAGGCAACTTTTGCTGCACGCGAAGTGGAATTCATTAAACGGCGTCAGGTCAGCCTTAATAAGATGAAGCAGACGCTTGAGATTCTCGAAGAAATGGAGAAGCGCCTCGACATCCTGTATCTGGACACCGACAACCAAGTTACCATGCTGGTTGACGAGTACCAAGCCGTCAAGGAATCCTACCGAGCAATGAAGGGTGCTTCCGAACTCATCAACGGCGACGAAGCTAAGGCCCTGTTCGATCAGACTTGCCAGTACGTAACTGATCAGGTTGGTATGAAGCTGGGGGAGATGGATCGTTTCATGAAGCAAGCCGAAGGCTCGTTGAAGACCATGGATCTTAAGAGCGATGTGCTTAACGACCAAGGGCTGGAGCTATTGGCGAACTGGAAGAAAGATGGTGTTCTCAGTTATGAAGCAGGCGCACTCCAGGCGGGCCGCGTGCGCATTGCAGAGAGTGCCACATCTCCATCAACCGCAGAACTCGAAGAACTCGAAGCTGACGAGATGGCGCAGAACGTCGCTCACACAAGTTCATTCTCTAAAATCTTCAACAAGTAGTAACCAATTCAACCCAATAAACCAATACACAACAACTTATCGATAGGACAATCTAATGGGAATTCAACCAGCAGGCAAAGTAGTTATTCTAGTAGCCGTAGTCGGCGGACTCCTCGCAACCTTCCATTACCGGGACAAGATCATCCCCAAAGGGCAGCAGGCTGGCGATGTTACGGGTCTCATGGCAAAGGGCTCTGGCGAACTCTCTGATGGCAATGCGGCTCCGTCTAACAAGTGCCTCGAAATCGGTGTCGTAACTTGGGGTGGATATGTCGGCGGCCAATTCTGGAACCAAGGCTTCAAAGACAACTCCAATTCGCGTTACCACAAAGACGGTATCTGCGTGAACTTCACTGTCATGGATGACTTCGCCGCGTCGCGCGCCGCATTCCGTGGTGGCAAAATGGATGCTATGTGGTCTACCATCGACTCATTCCCCACAGAGTCTGGTGGCATCGAAGGTGGAGTAAGGTTCCTCTTCCAGGCTGATTGGTCTCGCGGTGGTGATTCTATCGTTGTTCGATCCGGCATTAAGTCCGTAACAGATCTTGCTGGAAAGAAGATTGCAGTTGCCGAAGCCACACCAAGCCACACATTCTTGCTGTGGATGTTGGATATGGGAGGGCTCAGCATGATGGATGTTACCATCGTCAAGCAGAACAGCGCTATCGATGCGGCGACAGCATTCAAGTCAAACAACGTCGATGCGGCAGTTGTCTGGTCTCCGGATGACGATGGTTGTATCAATGCAGTCAAGGGCTCCTCGGTGCTCATCAATACCAAGAAGGCCACACATATCATCGCTGATGGCTTCTTCGTCAAGGAGAATGTCTACCAAGCGCGTAAGGGTGATTTCGTCAAGTTGGTGCGTGGTTGGTTGCAGGGTGCCAAGGAGATCAATGATAGCCCAGCCGCCAAAGCTCAGGCTGCACAGATCTTGCAACAGAGTCTGACTGGTGTAGATCCTGAGTTCGCGTTGCGCGCCATTAACAACACTCGACTAGCAACCTATGGCGACAACTTGGAGTTCTTCGGGCTCGCGCCAAACTACACAGGCGTGACTGGTAAGCAACTCTACGAGAAGATGACTACCGTTTACGGGAAACTCAATCTCGCGTCAAACCCCCTTCCTTGGGAAAAGATCGTTGATCTGGAGTTCATCAAAGGCCTAGGTCTCGATGCGGCTCAAGGTGGCGTTGCTGAGCAGAAGGCTACGTTCACAGCCCCCACTGCCGCTGTCGCACAATCCAAGGCGATTGCCAGCAAGCCAGTCAAGGTGAGCTTTGCAAGTGGTAGTTCAGTGTTGGATGAGAACGCTCGGGGCATCATCGACATGCTGTTCATCGATGCGGCTAAGGCCTTTCCAAGTCAGCACATTCGCATCATCGGGAACACCGACAACACAGGAAACCCTGCGACCAATACGCGCATCAGCAAAGAACGTGCAAAAGCGGTTGTGGACTACCTTGTCACTCAGCATGGCTTCGACCGCAACCGATTCTCTCCTCCAAATGGCGATGGCGTTGGCCCCAGCAACCCGCTCTGCTCTGAAGATACACCAGCGTGCTTATCCAAGAACCGAAGAACCGATTTCCAGATCCTAGAAAACTAGAACCATGTCATCCCTCATGGAAATACGAGGGACGCCAAGTCCGAGGATGTCAACGGCGTTACAAGTTGCTGGCATCCTCGCTTTGCTGTCTCTTTGGGCTGGTATCTGCGCAACTGGCTTGGTCGGTCCGCGCATCCTACCGTCACCATTGGCGGTAATTCAAACCATTCCGGATCTGCACTTCAAAGATGCCATGGTTCGGAACCTCCTGTATTCGTGCTTCCTTAATCTCATGGGCTACTTGGAGGCGGTTGCGATCTGCCTGCCTCTCGGGTTCGGGATTGGGATGTTCCCGATACCACACGGGATGTTCAGCAAGCCAGTTGACTCGATTCGGTACCTTCCACTAACGGCCTTGACCGGGCTTTTTATGGTGTGGTTCGGAATCGAAAACATGATGAAGATCCAGTTCCTCGCCTTTGGGATCAGTGTCTACTTGCTGCCGGTGGTTGTTCAGCGAGTGCGAGAAGTTCCAGTGCTGTATCAACAGACTGCCTTTACCTTGGGCGCAACGAAGTTCCAGATGTTCCGCACAGTCTTCTTTCCGCATGTGCGAAGTCGTATTGTGCTGGACATTCAGGTGCTAGTTGCGATAAGCTGGACCTACATCATCGTTGCTGAGATGATGAATAACACAGGTGGTATTGGCGGTTTGCTCTATGGCTCAGCGCGAGCGGGGCGCACCGACAAGACATTCGCACTACTGGCAGTCATCATCTTGGTTGGTTACGTCCAAGATAAGATATTCCTTGGGCTGGACATGCTCATCAATCCACACAAGTATTCGTGAGGTATCCATGGCAGCTCAAGTTGTACCAATGGTGAATACCGATCTTCCAGATATCCTGGAGCTGAAGGGCATTCGACAAGTCTACAAAGACACTGGTGGTAAGGAACATGTTGTCATCGAAGACCTGAATCTTCTCATTGAGGATTTACCAGGAAAAGGTGAGTTTGTTGTCATTCTCGGGTCGTCTGGTTGCGGCAAGAGTCACATCCTTCGCTATCTGAGCGGGCTCCAAACTCCGTCTTCTGGCGAGGTTTTGATTTCCGGCCGTCCTCGACTTGCTTCGGACTTCGTTGGCATGGTGTTCCAAGCCTACTCATCATTCGAGCACTACACCGTCTTGCAGAACGTAGCGCTTGGGTTGGAGTATCGCGGCGTCCCCAAGAAGCAGCGCGAAGCCAAGGCGATGGAGATGATCGAGAAAGTTGGGCTGAAAGGGCACGAGCACAAGTTCGCCAAAGCCCCAACGCTCTCAGGCGGTCAGCTGCAGCGTGTTGCAATTGCTCGCAGCTTGGCGTATGACAGCAAGATCCTGTTGATGGATGAACCATTCGGCGCTCTCGACATCGAGACTCGTGGCAAGATGCAAGACTTGCTCGCCGAGATCTGGACGAGCATCGAACCAACCATCATCATGGTCACTCACGCAATCGATGAAGCAGTCTATCTTGGAGATCGAATCTATGTTATGGGCGGAAGCCCAAGCAACATCATCAAGGAGTTTGTTTCACCACTACCCCTAGTCCGCAATCGACAGATGAAGCGCGAATCTGCATTCATTCACATGGTGCAGGAAATCGAAGACTTCATGATGTCACTGTGAGGAGATGTGAATCCATTTGAGATGATACCTCCGCCGATTCTGCGGATGCTAATGCTGAAACTCATTCAGGACATACAAGCAGAACAAGAAGAAGACCCAGACGCGCCAGAGTGTGATTGCCCAAATTGTACCGCTGCAAGGGACGAAGCAAGGGCCGCTGCAAAACAAAATGAAGACGGTAGGTTCTTCAAACTATCAGTCCCCACGAACTCATCACCAACACCAGAAGTAGCAAAGATAAGAACTTCAACCGTATTCAGTATCGCGAACATGTTCCTGGAAGATTGACCCTCCAGCTAAAGATGTGGTCAACAACAATTGGATTTTATGGTTTGGCGATCACAATCATCTATACCATCATCCACTTCGTCATAAAGTATTGGTGATTAAATGGGAGTAGACATTACAACCAAGCTCGTCATTGGCTTTCTCTTCGAACCGGGAGAGGTAATGACCGAGGTGCCGCAAGGGTGGAAGAAGTGTCCACAGCAGCACGTGATCGAGGCCCATTCTTCTGCTTCGTTCTGCGGAATTTGCGGAAGCCGTCTTCAAGAAACCATGGGACGATCTTTCACTGAGGCGTTCACGAAATACGCAGCGTCAGTTCGTTACGACGCAGACTCTCTATTCACTCGATGGATCAGCTGCCCCAATGAGAGGGATTGCCAACTTCATCGAGTCGATCCTTTGCAATACAATGGATGCGAAGATGACGGGAATTTATCCATCTTCGCACTCGGATTCAAACTGATCGGGTTCAATTGTTCGAGGCCGCGTGATATGGCGCTGCCGGCAGGCATTAGCCTTGAGCAGATCAAAGACGCTACCGAATTGCTAGAGGCTGTAATGGGCGGCCTCGGTATTGACAAACCTATCAAATTGTACCTCTGCGCACAGATATCGTATTAATATGAAAACTCAAATCTTTCTGATAACAACACTCCTCTCATGTATCGCCGCTGCCGCAGAACCTCCGCCAGCAGAACAACCGATCCCGAGCTACTTCCGTTTCGATCAGGATTACATGCTCGGCACGCAACTCTGGGCTGGCGCAACTTATCCTTTGACGAAAGCCCTGGGCATCTCCGCTGACGTCTTCATCCCCGAGAACTACCCAGGTATGAGCGTTGATCCAACCGGCGCTCCCAAGCTCGTCAATTCATGGTGGGGCGAGTTCGACCTCGGACCCGCCCTCACTCTCGGCCCGCTCACGGTAACTCCGATGGCTGGCATTGCTTTTGATTGGGCAGCGAAGCGTGCTGTGGCAATCAATGCTCCGCAGCTCTACACCATCATCAACCTCGACAAGATCTACTTTGAGTCATGGTGGTGGACTATTCTGTATTCGCCCTTCCACAACCCCGTCTACAGCGACTACATCCATACGCGCAACTGGGTGCTGTACAAGGCCACTAAGTTCCTCAGCGTGGGGCCGCAGATGGAGTTCATGTACAACCTCAACACGCAAGGCTACGGCGTGAAGGGGACAACCGCAGCACCGCTCGGCGGCCACGTTGAGTTGGCGTTTGGGGCTGGTAACTCACTTGGGTTGTTCCTCGGCTACGAGATGAGTCATCGCGTGCGTGAAATGAACAATGGAGCTGCCGAAGGTCGATTGACATTCGTGCATAATTTCTAATGAGTACAATTAGATGCCATTGCGGTGCTGTCAACCAATCTCACTACAAGAAGTGCCTTGGGTGTGGTTCTACTATCGATGGTCCAAGTGATCTGGTGGGACCAAAGAAGCTTGTAGAGAACGCCATTGCGCAAGGACGCATCTGTTCCGTCTTAACGTATCGAGATGGCAGCACACCCATACAAGCGAACTTGGTCTTCCACGATCCAGAGGATGCGGTGGAGTGTGCACGAATTCTCAACGCGGCAAGGAAACCCGAAGTGGTGCCTACATTTGTGAAGTAGTACTGTAATTAGACCGGCTGAACAAACGATGTTAGGGAATGAAAAAGTTCCTTGACATCGTTTTGCGTTTGATGCACCCTACGATCTCCGAGCATCGAACCGTCTGGAGCCACCCGGGTTTGCTGCTCACTAAGTTTCATTAGTTCTAATTGAATGTGCCCAAATAAATCGTGGTCGAGAAAGCCAAACTTCAGGGCATAATTCAGCAGATAGATAACGCGGCGATAAAAAGCCTAGATAATAGGATAATTCAGTGACTACTCTCAAGCATAAAAACCATCAACTCATTAGCCTGATACAGGTTGATGTAGTGGTTTGTCTCCGCCCAGAGTGGTTGCAAAATCGCTTTTATAATCTACCTGAAAAGGATCTCTGCCGCAGTACTAAGACTTGATGCAATAGCACATAGAAGTCAAAGGAAGCCGGCAGAGCGAAAGCAACGCCGGCTTCGGTCGTTTAATAGCACAAATTTCCATGGGTTCTGGTGAGTTGAGGTGGGTTCGAATCCCGCATACCCAACCAATGATGAAGATGGTTATCATTTTCATTGTTCATTGACAATTGAGTACTTCTTGGTGGCTGATTAGCGATAAGGCATCGCAGCTGGCTGTAAACCAGTTTCTTAACGGAGGAGTGGTTCGAATCCACCAGTCACCACCGTCATGCCCGCAGACGTAGCTTGTAAGAGCAGCGGGAAACCAATGGAGTATCGCCGAAGTTGGAGGGTCGGAGCTGTCTGTAAAACAGTCGTCAAAAGCCTAATAGGTTCGAATCCTATATACTCCACTAATAGTGTCGAGAACTCAAAACCAATTGATTTATTGGTATGAGTAAAAGTTCTGAGGGCGTAAAGAAATGGAGGCGTACAACTAAAAATAGAATTGTAGAATCAATGGGTGGTGTTTGTGTCTGCTGCGGATATCATAAGTGTTATCGCGCAATGGCCCTTCATCATCTAGATCCTTCGAAAAAAGATATATCACTTGGAGCAATTAGGGCTAATGCAACATCATGGGAAAATATAGTTAAAGAATTAAGGAAATGTGTTCTAGTTTGCCACAATTGCCATTCTGAAATTCATGATGGAATTACAAATGTACCACAGGACGCCGCATCTTTCAATGAGTCATTTTCTCAATATAAAAACATAGAGAATGGATTATCGTTAGATAATTGCCCAATATGCGATAAATTAAAACCAACATTCAAGATTACGTGTTCACTTAGTTGTGCTGCTAAACGACAGTATAAAGTTGATTGGGATTCAGTTGATTTGAAATTAGAGCTTAGCACCAAATCAGTAGTGCAACTGGCAGATGAATTAGGCTGCTCAGATGCCGCAATTCACAAAAGAATTAAGAAATTATTCCAGGATGACCGAGCGGAAAGGTACTTGGCTGTTAACCAAGCGCGAAAGCATCGTGGGTTCGAATCCTACTCCTGGAGCCTGGCGACGAATGATCTGACAATGCAATTGAGATACGCCGTGAAGCTTTCGGGCTTGCGTAACGGTCTCTGTTGACCGCCAGATCATTCGAGGCCTATCGGAGTGCGGGCTCAAGGCGGGCCGCTTGATTTGGGATCAAGACATCAGGTGAGTTCGATTCTCACCACTCCGACCAGTGTGTAAAATCAATCTGGTAGACTGGTTTGGATCCAGGAGGTTAGAAGTTCGAATCTTCTCACACTGACCAATTGACTCTAAACTGGGCATATTTTCGAGTCAGTGTATGGATATAAAAAAATGCTCAACTTGCAATAAAGAAAAGTCGTCTTCTGAGTTTTCTCAAAGAACCAATGGTAAAAGTCATGGTGTTTGTAAGTCTTGTCATAATCAATATAATAAGAAACATTACCAAAGAAACAAAGATTTATATGTTGCCAAAGCAAAGAAGCGCACGGTACAGCAAAGAAAAACCCAAAGAGAATTGCTGGCAAAAATTAAATCTGTACCATGTAAAGATTGTAGTGTTGTGTATCCTCCATACGTTATGCAGTTCGACCATACCTCAGATAAGAATTTTACTATTTCCGAACAAATTGGAAATGTTGGATGGAGGAAAATGAAAGAAGAGATTGTAAAATGTGACGTTGTTTGTGCTAATTGTCACGCGGAAAGAACCTATCAAAGAAATTCCAACTAGGTGTACGATAGTGGTAATCGGCCAGTTTCGGGAACTGGAAATCGTCTGTTCGATTCAGATCACCTAGACTAATACGTCACTTTCTTAGCATCTATATATGGGTCCTCCAATCAAACCTCCACCAAGGCCAGTATGGCCAGCCCGTAAGAGTCACGATGACTTAGCGGCGGTTTCTGCTTTAGATGCAGCAGAAGCAAGGGCTCGCGCAGCAATGCAACTCGCCGATGAAGAGGCGAAAAGGGCTGACGCGGAAGAGAGAAAGAGCATCATTTTACAGAGTGAATTAGAGACCATGAAAGCGGTCCCTGCCCAAATCGTTCCGGCTGCACCTCTTGTGGCGGCTGTGGCAACAACTCCAGATGGTAAGCCTCTTTCGATTTCCCCTACTGGAGTTACCGTTCGAGGGAAGCACTGGAAATTCACCATCCCACTTACCTTGCTACTTTCGCTGGTTCCATTGATCTTTTCCTTGGCCTCAGATTATATGCAGATGAAGAGGGATTTCAAAACACAGACGGAAACGTTCGCGAGGACGGCGGCGAGGATTGAGGAAATCAATACCTATGCTCACGATGTTGGTAGATTGAATTCGGAGCTGCGCGAAACGGTAGCTCAACTTTCTGGATATTTAGCTGGCGTTCTCCCGAAGGCTGGTGTAAAAGTACCAGGGGCAGAACCTGGAGCGACAATGGTAAATGTAGTTTCTGATCCGCTACCTCTCGGAGAAATGAAGAAGAGGCAGAAGCCGATTACGGTACGAACTCCAGTACCAGCACCGGCTCCGAAAACTCAATAAATGTTACTGTGATGGAACAGGCAGACATAGCAGTCTTAAAAATTGCCGCCGCAAGGCATGAGGGTTCGACTCCCTCCGGTAACACTACGCGCATCTATCAAGCAGACCTTACACGCAAAACTATATAGAGGTTCGAGTCCTCTCATCCCCACCGCGCTTTGGCGCAAAACAACGGGGATGTAGCCGAATTGGAACAGGCATTGGTAATCGGAACCAAGTTGAAAAACTGCAATCATCGGTTTGTTACTCAGGTGCGCGGAATTTTTTGTTGATATAGTATCGTGATGGACGAGGAAAGAATATGCAAGATATGCAGAAACCCAAGACCGATACAAAACTTTCAAAAGATCCCCAATAAATCCTGTCACAGGCATGTGTGCAATAAGTGCAAACAAGCACGTGAGAAAACATATATTAAGATAGATGAACGCGGTTTGGGTTTGAAAATTGGAAGATGGATTCTGGAAGATTCTAGAAGGTCAGATAAAAAGAAAGGTTTGTCTAACAATCTAACTAGAGAGTTTATAGATCTTGAGATATCTAAAGGATGCTCTTATTGTGGCGAAGCATCTATTCGAATGACATTAGACCGAATTGATAACACAGTTGGGCATCTGCAATCAAACGTGGTACCAGCTTGCATTAGGTGTAATTTAACAAGAGGGAATATGCCATATAAAGCTTGGTTGTTTTTAGTGGATAGTATGCGCCACGCAAGAGAAGCTGGCGCATTTGATAACTGGACTGGTAGATAACTATGGTGGTGTGAGGGAGCAGGAGAACCCGGCTGACTGTGAATCAGTCCTTGGCGAGATCGATACTCGTACATCACCCCGGCTCGATGACATCCTCCAAAACATGTCGCCTTTGACGAGCCTTGCATTTGGTCAGTGACAACAAAGGCACCTGACTGAATGAATCCGAGAAGCAGCTGGTAAGTAGCTTGTAGGAGCAAAACCCGGTTCGGAAGAGCTTGATAGGTGGCAATCTACCAAGCTCTGCTACTAACTACCACCAAAACTTGAGGAGTTATGAAACCTAGAAATTATATCATGGCATTGGTTGCCAAGAACGATCCAACGCGCTACCATACTCGCTCGGTTGAAGCCGAGCATATAAAGCTACAACGTAACAGAGCCCGAAGACGCGCCAAAGAGCGCCGCGAAATATGTGAGGGTGCCGCCAATGGCGGGCTTCGCAGCTCAATGGTAATTAGCAAGGTTGAACACCAGCCAATTGCACTGTGGTCGTAGTTCAATGGTAGAACGCAAGGTTGTGGCCCTTGGTACGTCAGTTCGAATCTGATCGATCACCCCCAATGTGAAGAAGAATAATAGAAAAAAGAATTTCCATAGGCATAGTTCCACATTTGTATAAGATGGAAATTCTAATCGACCCAGAAACCCTGAATTCACTGCCAGGATCAGAAAAAGTTCCACTAAAATGTAGGGAATGCGGATCTGTTTTCCACAGAAAAGCAAAGGATGTAAGGTTCGATCTAAAGACTACACTTAAGAAACGAAATTCAAGTGGTATTTATTGCAGTAATAAATGCAAAACCACATCTCTTGATAAGAGAACTGATGAGCCTTGTGGACAATGTGGAAAAAAATTCTTGGCCAAAAACATATCCAAGAAAAATTCCAAATCTGAAAAGGTATTCTGCTCACGTAGCTGTGCGGTAACATACAACAATACTCATAAAACAACCGGAATACGTAGATCTAAATTAGAGGTGTGGCTTGAATCACAGATTGCTACTAAATTCCCAACATTGGAAGTTCTTTATAACAACAAAGAAGCCATTGATTCTGAACTTGATATCTATTTCCCTACTCTCAAGCTTGCTTTTGAGTTGAACGGTATAGTTCATTATGAGCCTATATATGGGAAAAAGAAATTTGACTCTATTCATAACAATGATAACCGTAAATTCAAGGCTTGTCACGATAAACAGATAGATCTATGTATTATAGATACTAGCGGTTTAAAATATTTCAAACCACAAAGTTCCGAAAAATATTGGGACATAATACAACAGATACTAAACGAGCGATTGGCCTCAAGTCAAAGTGAATGGGAAAAGTGTAAAAGGCTTATTGATGAGCTTAATCAAGATTCAGATGATGAGATTATAACAATAGGAGATGATGTCGAAGCGTATAAGCAATATCTCAATGAGGGAATTGATCATTTTCATCCTCGGCTATGTCCTGAACTTGATGTAAGGGCTGTTCAAGAAGTAGTAATTGGTACACCGACATTATCACAGATCCAAAACCAAATAAAGCAAACAAAGTCCTTATACGCTATTACGTATTTTGAACAATCATCCGCTTTCAAAAAATCGCGAACTACCCACAACCATTCACAACTACCGCCAACTACTAAAAAAACACATACAAAAAAGGAGGATCTTTTGGAGTTACCAATCCAAGTAGGAGCCACAACAGAAATAGAAATTAAGGGCCTGGAACTTTGTTCAAGCCCCTGCACACCAGGAGTTCTTCCTCCGCCAAGAACTCTTACAGACTCAGATCGTGATATCATCATAGCGGAAGCAAATGCGTGGAATAGAGAATTTGCTAAGCGAGTTGCGAATATCGAGATATATAGATAGTCATGGGCGCTAGAAAGTGGTCTGATTCTGATTTGATAGCCGCAGTTTCTGACAGTAAACATCTAGCAGAGGTGATGAAAAAATTAGGGATCACCACAGGGACCAATAACTATAAAACAATCAAAAAGTCAATATCTGGGTTGAATATTGACACATCTCACTTCGCAACAACATTCCCACATATTGTTGGCGTCAAAATCCCTCTGGAAGAAATACTTATTCAAAACAGCCCATACACAAATACATCTCACTTGAAAGAGAGATTGTTACGCGCAGGGCTTGTAGAAGATAAATGTTCTAATTGTAACTCTACACATTGGCTTGGATGTAAACTTTCTTTACACCTAGATCATATCAATGGAAACAATACAGATAATAGAATTGATAACTTACGATTACTATGTCCCAACTGTCATTCTTTGACGGATACCTACTGTAGAGGAGTTGGGAAGAAGAGAAAACATATTGGGGTATCGTCCAACGGTCAGGACGCGAGTTTCTGAAGCTCGTTATATAAGTTCGAATCTTTTTACCCCAACCAGCTACATCGAGCAAGCCTGATCAGCGAGCCTGGTGAGAATCCCGAGGATAACTTAGTACGTTCGATTCGTACCGATGTGGCTTTTATTTATTGTCCAAATGGTTAGTATGTGTGTTGTTTCTAGGTTCGAACTACTCATAAATAAACATCATGTTATGAGTAGAAAAAGAACATCTTCGATTTGGACATTAGACATTGAAAAATTTGAACATTTAGTGCAAATAAGTTCAACATATAAAGAAGTTTTATTGTATTTTGGACTTGAAAATAAAGGTAATAACTTCAAAACAGTAAAGGCCAGAATATTAGAACACAATATTGATGACTCTCATATACTCTTTAATAAGAATAATCAGCGTAAATTACTATCACCACCAAAACCACTAAGTGATATACTTGTCAAAAATTCTTTATATGCCAATAATAGTCATCTTCGCAAAAGATTGATTAAAGAAGGTTATTTAGAAAATATATGTTATGAATGCGGTCAAGCCCCAATCTGGAATGGAAAACCGCTAGTGTTGCAACTAGATCATATAAATGGAAATCATACTGATAACAGGGTAGAGAACTTAAGAATTCTTTGTCCACATTGTCACTCCCAAACATCAACTTTCTCTGGTAAGAGATTTAGAAAACCGAAACTATCAGATAATCCATTGTGGCGGAATAGAGATAGATTTGACACCAGAAAGGTAAATAGACCAACAAAAGATGAACTTAAAAAACTTATATCGGAACACCCATGGACAAAAATAGGAAAAATGTTTGGAGTATCTGATAATGCGATTCGCAAATGGGCAAAACGTTATAATATTGGGATATGATGTAATGGTAGCATAGATCACTTTGAATGATTTTATACAAGTTCGAATCTTGTTACCCCAACTTCGGTGTCTTGTGGAAGAGTAGGAGTATTGCTGCAGCGCTACGCCATATCAAAAGTGGCCGCCGAAACAAAAATATGCTACTGTGATGTAATTGGCAGCCATGATAGACTAAGAATCTATTGCCGTTAGGCGTGAAGGTTCGACTCCTTTCAGTAGCACAAAGGTAGTGTAATGAAATATACACCAAAAATACTCCAGTCAGCCATTTTGGAGAATCATTCAGTATCTGGGGTTTTGAATTATCTTGGGTTAAAGCAATCTGGAGGTAATCATTCTCACATATCAAAAATGATTCTTAAATTTGGAATAGATACATCTCATTTCACTGGCAAGGGTTCTAATAAAGGTCTGACACATAAAGGAGCCTCTCCACAACTCCGCGCAGATCAAGTACTAATTATACGCGAAAGCGGAAGAAGACAACCGGCATTTCGTCTTCGACGGGCTCTTATTGAATCTGGTATTGTTTATAAGTGTAATATGTGTGGAACTGGTGACTCTTGGAATGGTAAAGAATTAAGGCTTCAGATAGACCACAAAGATAGAAATTGGCTTGATGATAGAATTGAAAATCTACAATTTTTATGTCCAAATTGTCATAGCCAGACTGATGGATGGGGAGGTAATAAAGGTGGAACTTCACTAATCAGTCAGGCCCAAACTCAAAGAAATAGCAGAAATAGAAAACATAAGCTTATTGCTGGTTGATTCTGGCCTTGAGCACTAGAGGTGTGGTTCTTGGTTCGATCCCAAGGTAAATGAAGCGTAGTACCGATAGGTCATCTTCCGCTCAATCAGTGTACAATGATTCGAAGGAGAACGTGGAATTTAGTAGCTCAAAGGTAGAGCAGCCTCGCAATGGAACCCTAGTGATTATGGTTAACACGCTTGTCTGAAGCACAAGATAACTCGGTTCGATCCCGAGGAGTTCCACACCCGATAAATCTCCTTACTTGGGATGTATGGTTATTTTGAGAGATTCCTGTGGTCTGGTTCCCAAGACTGGTAAGCAGCTATACTCTCGTCGGGGACAATGGGTCCTGAGCTAGTTTGGTAATTTCAGCGCTTGTCTGAAGAACAAGAGAACTCAGTTCGATTCTGAGAGGACCCACAAAATTCTAGATTCGTGAATTTCGAATATTCCAGTGCTTGGGTGTAGGTACCCTGTTTCCGCTGTTACCGGAGATCCCGCGCGTTCGATTCGTGCTGCTGGAGCCACATGCCCCTATCTTCTAAAGGTTAGGATCGCAGACTTTCAATCTGCAAATGAGGAGTTCAAGTCTCCCTAGGGGTGCCAATTACTTGATATATAGATTGACATGTGTATTGCAACAGAACAAAAATGCGAAGTTTGCGGTGAAACATATTGGCAAGGTGATCTGCGAGAAGATCATCATCTGAAATGTGATGACTGTCGAGGATACCCAAAGCCTCCGGCAGAAAAGCCATTCGATCTTGAAGAGTGGATTGAAACCATAAAAGAAATGCAACAACGCTAACGTGGCGGAACTGGTATACGCACTACGCTCAGAACGTAACGTCATTTAGACATAAGGGTCCGAATCCCTTCGTTAGCACTGCCTATTGTGATATAGGTAAGATACAGAAATGTTTAGCCCTCATCGTTCATTGGAAGGACACCTCCCTGTCACGGAGAAGAGGCGAGATCGATACTCGCTGAGGGCGCTACTTGTTAGGAGAAAAATAGGTTTATGGAATAGATTTGTGGAGGTGTTTATGTCAGCGCTTAAGGATTCACCACTTCATCAGAAGCCAAATAGCGAACCTCCAAAAACTCTAGACGAAGCTGTCTCAGCATTGAATAAAATGCTGTGCGCAGATGCCCAGACCTTCTTGAGGGAAGGCGGAGAACAAGCAGCCTCCGAACTCCACCATACGCTCGGACGCTATCTGCGAAACAAGTGGAGCTTATGGTCAGAGTCTGAACTAGCTCAACACATGAATAATGTGCAAGGTGTTACGCACCCAGATGATATGTCACATGCAATTCTGGTTGCCTATTGCAACAGTCTTGTGAAATAGTCTCGGTCGAGAAAGTTACAAGCTGGGTGTATACTAATAAACCAAGAATACGATATGAAATCTACCAAGTGGATTTTGATAGCCTTAGCTTCATTTGCTTGCTTATCAGTAAAGAATATTCATCACGGTTCAATAGCCATTGCGCAAGAGCCGATTCCAAAAGAACAAGATTTTGAACTTGACTTCATGAATACGGTATATGAAGAGAAATTGTTCTCTTCGCCAGCCGAATATCCTCCGCCACCTCCAGAGACATGCCCAGATGGAATGGTTGAGATCAATGGTCAATATTGTCCGTACGTAAAAGAGAAATGCCTCAAATGGAAAGATGCATACAATCCATATCCAAGGATGTGCGAGAAGTTTGAGTACCCAACCAAATGCGTCTCTAAACAAGTACACATGAGATTCTGCATTGATAAATTCGAAGCTCAAACTGACCGTGGAGAAATACCTGAAGTGTTCGTTGATTGGTATTCGGCAAAAAACAAATGTGAATCTTCTGGTAAAAGATTGTGCGATGTCAAAGAACTAACATTGGCATGTGAAGGCCCTGAACGAAAGCCATACCCATACGGTTACGTTAGGGATATAAAGAAATGTAATATGGGACATCAGTGGATTGACCCTGATAACAACCCATTCGAAAAAGTAGATCATCGCGCACCTAGCGGATCATTTGAAACATGTAAGTCAGATTTTGGAGTTTACGATATAGTTGGTAACGTAGATGAGTGGTCAGTAAACTCCGAAGGCTCAATGAAAAAAGCACCATTTGTAAGTTCATTGTTCGGTGGTCATTATGTTGATGGTATTAGAAATAGATGTAGAGATAATTACGTACCATCCATTACATCATCTCACGGCCCAGGTGCAAAGAACTATGAAATATCCTATCGGTGTTGTGCCGATATCTCGTAAGATTACGCCTCCATAACTCAATTGGAATCAGAGTGTCTCTCTTCTAAAGAGAATGTTGTGGGTTCAAGTCCCTCTGGAGGTACTAAGATATATGCGGACCAACCGGAGGTCTTAAAGTATACGCCCCTTTAACTTAATGGATTAGAGTTCTTGCCTTCGAAGCAGGGAGTGGGAGTTCGATTCTCTCAAGGGGTACTAGAGGTTTGTATGTCAGCAAATATGTTCATCAAACAAGCAGATAGAAATTCTTGTAGTGTAGGAAGTCTCAATAGAGGTTGGGACTGGCAAAATGGTAGATGTATATCTTTCGGTTTGAAGAAAGGTTTGCGTCGAGCAAGGCGCAGAATTTCCAAGAAAGTTATCGAACGAGAATTATCGGAGAATTATGGCAGAGAGAGATAGAATGCGGGAAGCCGAAATGAACATCGGTAATAGAGGAAGTTTGATGAGCTGTGGTAACCGTAAAGGCTTGGTTGAGGTGTTGAAGCGCGGCTTGCGAAGAGCGCGGCGTAGATTCTCGAAGAAGATGATCGAAGCAGAGTTGAATGATGGTGTGGAACCAAAAGTCAATCACAGATAATGGCCGCGTAACTCAATGGACAGAGTGCTAGTTTCCTAAACTGGATGTTGTGCGTTCGAATCGCACCGTGGTCACCAATGTCTTCGTTGCATAAAGAATAATGCGGGTTCCGGATACGAAATCTACCAATACCTTCGTATCCAGTTATGAAAGTATGTACCAAATGTAAGTTTGATTACCCCGCACCCCTTGACCAATTTTTTTACAAAAGAAACGGAACCGCCGATGGTTACCAGCACAGGTGCAAGACCTGTACATCTGAGTTTCACAAAGAGCACTATCAGGCCAACAAAGAATACTACAAAGACAAGGCCGACAAGAATAATGCGATATATAGGAAGAGGAATCTGCAGTTTATGGTCGATTGGCTCAAGGAGCATGGATGCATAGATTGCGGAAACCCAGACCCGAGAGCTTTGGAATTCGATCACCGCTGCAACAAAGAGTACGACATCAGCCGCATGGTAAAGCATCGGTTTCAAAAATTGAAGGAAGAAATTCTGAAGTGTGATGTTCGATGTGCAAATTGTCATCGAATCAAGACAGCAAAAGAACGAGGATTCTACAAAGGAATCGTTCTTTAGATACGCCCTCGTAGCAAAACTGGATAATGCACCTGTCTACGAAACAGGAGATTCTAGAGGTTCGAATCCTCTCGGGGACGCCAGTTCGATATCCTGTAGCTCAATGGTAGAGTGCCTCCCCGACTAGGAGGAAGTCGTCAGTTCGAACCTGACCAGGATAACAAATGGAAAACAAGAAAGAAGAAAACTACATTGAACTTGAAGAAGAGTATCCACCTCCACCACCTACAGCAGTAACGGTACGGCATAAAACGGTTGGTGGAAAGGGTGTGGTAGGAAGACTTGGTAAGTGATATGGGCGCTTAGTTAAACGGTAGAATTTCTTGCTAGTCTTTTTCTAATTGCATTATCAGAAACGCCGAGCTCCCTGCCAAGTTCAACATAGTTTGTTGTTTTTAGCAATTTAATAAGCTCATCATTTGATGGCCAATTTATTTTTGTCTTTCTAGGTCTTGTCTTTAAACTACAATCCCTACACAGCTTTGATTTTGTGGTATGTTTATCACCGCATACCTTACATATATTTACCACTCGTCTTCGCCTGCAAGAGAATGTTTCTGTTTGCGTGTGGCAATTTGGACACAATATTCTTAAATTTTCTAATCTGTTGTCTGTATTATTTCCGTTGATATGATCTATTTGTAATACAAGAACCTGTCCATTCCAAAATGGTTTCTGTCCACATTTCGAACAGACGTTTGTTAGCAGATTATTTCTAATAAGTCTCTTTTTTAAATCACTAGAACGACCTAGCCATTCTGAGTTTTCAACCATAATCTTATTAAGATTAACCGCATTCTTAGCTGATGGCGCTCTAAAATGAGAAGTATCAATTCCCAAACGCTCAATTTCAGAATGAAACTTTCTATTATAAAACCCTTGGTTTGATGGAACTCCAAATTTCTGCAGAACCTGAGTTATCGTTTTACTTTCTTTTACAGCAACTATCAAATCATTATCATTCCAATACATATCGATCTGCCAATATATTGATATATTTGTAGGTTCGAAATCAAATAAACGACCCCTTAACTCAACGGCTAGAGTGCCAGCATTACAAGCTGGAAGTTGTCAGTCCGAATCTGACAGGGGTTACTACGGGCCATTAAGTCAATGGGAGACTCGCAGACTTTTAATCTGTAAATATCAGTTCGATTCTGATATGGCCTACCGAACTCACAGATCGTTGGTATATAACTTGATATATACCAACGCATGACAGTTCGCAGAGATCCTGAATTTTCTAACATTTACTCCGCCTGGTGCGTCTCAAAACAGCTTAGAAAAATCAAGCAAAAAGCAATTGAATATAAGGGCGGAAAATGTATAGAGTGTGGTTACCATAAATGTACAACTTCTATGGTATTTCATCACAGGAACCCTGAAGAAAAAGAATTCAATATTGGTAATAAGCTGGTAAAGTGGGAAATTATAAGGGCCGAGCTAGATAAGTGCGATCTTTTATGTATGAATTGCCACGGTGAAATTCACGAAATAGATTACAAAAGAGCATTGCTAGAAAAGGAAGCTTTTATCAGAAGCAAAATTCCGGCAAGAAAGAATAAATCATTAGAGAAGTGTATTTGTCAACATTGCAAATCCGAGTTCACACTTCGCGGTCGCGGAGGAAATGCCCCTAACAAATATTGTAGTGTCAAGTGTAAAACAGATTCTTCAAGAAAGATTCCAAACTCATCACTGGAACTACAAAATCTGATAAGCGCAACGCCAATCAAAATACTTGCAGCCGATCTTGGCGTAACCACAAGAGCAATACAAAAGGCATGCAAGAAACTTAGTATAATTATTCCAAAGAATACTCTGGAGGTATAAGTCAACGGTAGACTAGCGGTCTCTTACACCGTCTATGTGAGTTCGATTCTCTCTACCTCCACTGGAGCATTAGCACTCAGTTCAAATCTGAGGATGTTCCGCACGGGATATTAGCTCAATGGTAGAGCTGCAGGTTCTTACCCTGATGACAACAGTTCGACTCTGTTATGTCTCACCGAAGTATCATCGTCCAATAACAACCCGGAATTGCCCGGAATTGTAGGACTCTGCCAGTAGCGCAGAGATGGAAGCTTAATCTCCCTGATACTTCTTATAGGCCGTTGGTGTAATGGGTAGCATAGTGGTTTCCAAGTCCATTGGTACGGGTTCAAATCCTGTGCGGTCTGCTGATATATAGATAAGTATGGAAATTGAAGTATCCCCAAAATCTATAAAGGAAAGTCATCTCGTCAAACTAGAAGAGAATGACATTCAGATTTGTGTATGGTGCGGCAGTTGGTGGCCGAGCAATGATATGCCAAGGCATAATATGGATTGCAAGAGACCATATCAAGGACCATAATGATTGATTGTCAATGCTACGTTGGGGAGATGGTATACGAAGAAATACAATACGAGTGGTTTGATCTTATGTGGGCTGATATGGTAAGTTTTGCTAAAGAACATCCTCACCATATATTCCTTTGTGCCGACGACCCAAAGAACTTTATAACCGGATTTGTTGCAATTTGGGATCATCCAAAACCAGGATATCATGCTTGTGAATTAGGAATAGACATCTCCGATATTAATGTTGAAAGGTATTTTAATATCAAGTGTAGAAAGTACCTGGACACATACAAACAAGATAGATTTCCGAAAGAATTGCTTGATCTTTTCACTTTTGGTGAAAATGGTAAGCCTTATCAAACCCAGGTTCAGAAGCTCGAATTAGCTCATAGAATAGTTACAATAGCAAAAAGCTCCATGTCAATGTGGTGAAACGGCAAACACAGTACGCTTAGAACGTGCCACCGAAAGGTTTGGGGGTTCGACTCCCTCCATTGACACCATGATAAATTCTCTATTAACAAAGATGTTTTATTTTCTATTCAGTGTTTGTGGTCCTTTGCGTACATCGGCTAGTAGAGCGTGCCGCAGATTGGATAACGAGCACCTTGGCGATATATGGGTTTCGAAATATGATGTTCCAATAACATGGGAAGATGGTCCCGAACCAGAATTAGATGTTGAGCCATGATGGAAGATTGTCCACTTTGTAGTCGAGAAGTTCCCCACCGGAGCGATCATCATTTGACTCCTCGCTCTCGCGGAGGAAAGGTTACTCTTCCGATATGTTTGGACTGTCATAAGTCAGTACATGCATTCTTCACAAATAAAGAATTGGAAGATAGATATAATACAGTTGATGCGCTTTTAGGGGACGAGAAGTTCGCCAAGCACATCAAATGGTTGAGTAAGCAAGACCCGAACAGGAGATATAGAACTGTAAGGGTTTCCGAAAAGAAGCATCGAGGAAGAAGCGAATGAAAGTATACGAGTTAATTGAAAAGCTTTCGGAAATGCCGCAATTAGCAAATGTAAATATTGTGTTCGATACTGGTTTTGCGAGTAGAGATATTGAAAGCGTTTATATAGATTGGGAGAATGAATATCCTACTATATGTATAGATGAAGGTAAAATGTCTCGGATCGTCTCGGAGTGATATGGGCCTGTCATCCACGGGTTAAGATGCAGTTCTTATAAATCTGACAAGATGGTTCGACTCCATCCAGGCCTACTCAATCTATCAATAACTTAGCAGATACATATTACGGCCTATCATATAATGGTTAGTATGAGAGTCTGATACACTCTTCACGATGGTTCGAGTCCATCTAGGCCGACTGGGTAACGCGAAATATAGTTCGTTCTTTTCTTGTCTTGTTCATGTGTGTTCTTTCGTTTTTTGGGTTCGTGACTTGTTGATTTGGTTTTCGCGTTACCCTTATTCTTTGCCCCCATCTTCTAACGGCTAGGAGTGATTTAGAGTAGCCAAGTGACACTTTCTGCATCTATTAGCATCTGGAGATATTTTTCGGTTACACTGCTCGCAGCGATGGTGATTTACTTTACCCTTCCTACCAGAAAACGTAGGCGTCTGAGTATGGCAATTGGGACATAATATCCTTAGATTTTCTAATCTGTTATCATCATGATCTCCGCTTATATGGTCTAGTTGCAACACTAACGGCTCTCCATTCCATTCATTACCTTGGCCGCATTTGAAGCATTTATCATCAAAAATATTGGAACTGATGAGCCGATCTTTTAATACTTGAGAATTTACTTTAATTCCATTTTGCAAATACTCTGATATATCTTTTTTAGGACCAAACTTTCTATTTCTGTTCGAGGCCAATCCCAACGTTATATGACCATAGCTGATTTCATCTTCAATCAATCTTCTTTTGAGGGTTTTGTAGTTTCCGCTTCCAATCCCGAAATGTTCTAGAATCTCAGCTAAACTCTTGCAGGCATTGACAATTTCTTGAAATTTTTCAGTAGTAGGTTTATATATTACACTAGTCTTTTTTCGGTTTACCATATAAGGACATATATCAATATACATAGATGTCCTTAGATAATTCGGCTCCATCTTCTAATGGCAGGATGACGCTCTCTCTAAGCGCCAATGCGAGTTCAAATCTCGCTGGAGTCACTGCGGAATTGAGGAGTCCGGTTTCCCTCGCAAGGCTCATAACCTTTGGCTTACGCTGGTTCAAATCCAGCTTCCGCACCTATCAATAGTTCGGCATGCTTATATGCAATCTTCGGAAACCATAAGCGCAACCAAACTTCAATCGTTGGGTGGGCAGGCAACAGCGAAGAAGTTGCGGCAAGAATCAATAGAGAGATACTACCAAACACCTAGTCTTTGTGAACAATGTGGAAATATTATCCATGTAGAAGATTTACAGGTAGCTCAAGTAAGGCGCAAAAGGTTTTGCAACCGGGTATGTGTTACGAGATTTACAAAAAATAGGCTAGGTAGTGGTAAGGAATATTTTTGTGATAACTGCAAGTGTAAATTAGATCTTAAAAGAAACGAACGTGGAAAGATAAAATATAGAAAATTTTGCGATGGTTGTTATAAGCTAAATAGGGTTTCACAATCACCAACTCTTACTGCCGAACAGAAACTAAAACCAAATATCTATGATTTTGAAAATCAAACCAAAGGAAGTTTGTTTGCTAGAAGAAAAAATTGGCAATCAGCATCATCTACACTAAGGAAAAAGGCAAGAATTATATATGATAGTAGTGGGTCGCCTAAAAAATGTTATGTTTGCGGATATGATAAACATTATGAAGTGTCTCATAAAAAACCAGTATCTTGTTTCCAAGATGATGCAAAAGTGTCAGACATAAATGATATTTCAAACTTGGTTGCTTTATGTAGAAATTGTCACTGGGAATTTGATCACGGTATGTTGAAAGTAAATATGTCGTGGAACGCTACCAAATGAAAGCTAAGAATCCTGGCATCTATAAATGGGCACAAAAGGTTGCTCATAAAGTAGCTATCAAGAATAAAAAAGCATTCCAAAGAGGTTCCTGGATCTTCTCGGATTACATCAATATGATAGGTGATTTTGATACAGAAGAAATGGAGTTGGAAAGACAAGCCGTTGGTAATGGTGTTAGATCATATAAACGGAATAAATAATGATTTTAGATTTGAAAACCTAAGATTACTTTGCCCTAATTGCAACAGCCAGCAATCAACATTCGCTGGTAGGAACAATAAAAGCAAAAGAGGGCCAGGTCATTTTTGCAATAACTGCAATAGAAAATTAACAGCACTTAGAAAATCTGGTATGTGTAATGTTTGTAACAATAAATCCAGATCAAAATTAAGCCAAGGTGATGGAATGGCAGACATGGTAGCCCCAAACACTACTGCCGCAAGGCGTGAGGGTTCGACTCCCTCTCTTGGCACTTAGTAGAATTAGGAAGTAATGGGATACAGAATTTGGCGTAAAGATAAAAATGTCTGGAGTTTAGCGTTTGACACAATCTACGAAACTCAAGATAAAGTAAGTGATGCAATTGCAGAACTAAAAGCAAGATATCATGATTTGATGCAGTACGGAGAACTAGAGTTCCTTCCGTATCTAGATCATGTCAAGCTTGCGCGGGACGGCAGCATCATGGACAACACACCCTACAAGCGGCAAAGTCGGCCGGTCGAACAGACCAGGCGCAGGCCGCGCAAGAAGTACTCAATTGCCAAAAGCAAGCAACCTCACGTAGTTGCTATGCGCCACAACTAACTCGACAAGAGCCGTAGTTTTGGGGTATAGTGTCTTTGGGATTTCCTATTATTTCTACTTATAAAACCACAACAAGAACATCTTTGACTAGTATATCTTGCGCTGTATCGAAGATGAAGCCATGCGTGATGCGGGATACACCAGACACCAGACAGGGAACCAAATGACCAACATTATCACTAGAGAATTTCTCCGAAAAAATAATGCCTGCTACGACGACAGCAGGATAGCCCAGCTAGTCCCTCCTGAAGGGGTGACAGCCCTGCAGGTTTTGGACGCAGATATCCCACCAGCTGACAAGGTGTGGGTTCTTACCAGAAGGGGTATCCTCCCAGATCGGATTCTGAAACTTTTCGCCTGCTGGTGTGCCAGAGAGGCATGTCGGATCACAGGGTGGGACAACCGGAGGTCGTTGCGGGCGATCGAGGTGGCGGAGCAATTTGCGGACGGTCTGGAGGAGCTGAAAGGGGTTAGACAGGGTGCGTGGGCCGCCAACGCCTACTCCGCCGCCAACGCCTACGCCTCCGCCGCCTACGCCTACGCCTCCGCCGCCTACAACGCCTACGCCGCCGCCGCCTACGCCACCGCCTACGCCGCCGCCGCCTACGCCGCCTACAACGCCGCCGCCGCCG
>JALOBN010000103.1 GCA_023228245.1 Candidatus Pacearchaeota archaeon | reverse complement strand
CAGGCCGTAGCTGGCGGTCTTCTCGGTAACAGTAGCGCCCAGGCCCACGCACAACAGGGCGACAAACAGAAACGATATTAGCTTTCTCACTTTCTCCTCCTCGTTCTCTTGTGCGGGGCAACCAGCGGCGCGATGTCCACCGGGCCCGGCTTGATCTCAGGCGCTTTTTCGATCATCTTGTTTTCAGGCGCTTGACCCTCAGGCAACTTGGCCTTGCCATATCTGATCCACGCCTCGCAGGTCTCAGGCAGCAGCTCGACAACCTGCCCGTCGGTAACTTCGATAATGTGAACCCCATCCTGGGCGACCTTGTACGGCCCTCCGATGATTTGCACTCGATTCAGTTTCAATTTGCCTCCTCGAAGGGGCCGAGGGGGGCCCGAAGGCTCCCCCTCCCCTGATCTATTGATGCAGTCGCCCCTTTACTCATGAACTCAAACAGTCGGCAGGTGATGGGCGTTGAGCTTCACCACGATGCCAGAGAAAATGCCGCCGGTGCCCGGCGAACCCGTGACCGCCGTGAGGTCGATCCGTAGGTAGCGCTTGTTGCCGCGATAGTAGAACCAATGGTCCTCGTTATCGCTGTCAGCATCGGTGAAGGTCGGCTCCAGATCGCCGGCAGTGGGTCCACCGGCAACCAGGTCGCCATCGGCCACGGCAGTGAACGTGCTGTTGTTCGCGCTCTCCTTGAGCTCAAACACCCAGGCGGTGCCGTCGGTGATGGTGCCAGACGAAATGCAGATCAGCGCCCCCTCGTAGCCCTTGAGATCCACGGTGGCATCCCCGTCAGCCGCAGCGGTGCGGGCGCTGGCATAGAACGATTGAACAGGGTAAGCGTCTCTTGAGGTAATCATGGTTGTTCCTCCTTACGCGCTGCAAGCCACGAGCCGGAAGGCTTCGGGCAGAATGACTTTGCCATCAACGCGCTTGCGAGCGATGAACCGGACGTTGCCGGCGGTGGCCTGGGTGTACGGGTCGCGCTGCACGATCATTTGCAGACGGTCAGCGACAACATAGCCACGCTTGAAATCGCCCAGAATGGCGACAACGGCACTGCCAGCCACAGCCGAAGCCATGTCCGTGGCCTCGACGATCGGGCGGCCCAGCAGCATGTCGGGATTGCCGACCATGCCCGGCTGCCACAGGAACTGACCCGTGGTGGCATCGGTGAACCTGCGGATATAGCCAACCATGGCACGGTTCATGACCCAGGTGGCGTTGCGCGCATAGTCGCTCTTGAGAGCGTAAAAGCCGGTGAACAGGTCAGCCGCGGCGAACGTGCCAGTGGAAGCCGTCGACGTGGTCTTGTAGGAAGCGGCCACGGTGGCTTCCACGGTGATGCCCTCGGGCTGGCCAACGCCATTGCCGCTGACAAAAGCCGTACCTTCAAGCACGGCGAACTTCTTGACAAACGCCTCGTTGAGCTCGGACTCCAGGTTGAAGGCGCTGTCTTCCAGATTCCAATTGCTGACATCCACCAGCGCGTAGCACTCGTGGGGGAACAGGGTGTGCTTGCCCCAGGTGATGCCGGTGGTCTCAGACTTGGTTCCCGCCTCGGTGGTCCAGGCGGCGGTATGCAGGGTGTCCTCAGCCGGGATCTCGGCCGAACCCCTGGACGTGCTGATGACACGAGCCAGCGAACGGATGGGGCTGTACTCGGTGATGCCCTTGACGATCTCGGCGATGTACTCCGGCGTGGACAGGTAGCCGCCCGTGGCCGGATCGCCGATGGTGAGAACCTTCACCTCGGGAGCGCCATTATAGACGCCCTTGCGGATGAACTCGTCGTAAGCCTTGTGGGCCTTCTCGATGTTTTCAGCCTTGGTCTCAGCGGCTGACAGTTGGGGGGTTTTGATGGTGGCGAGCTCGTCCTTCAGCTTGTTCCACTCCGCAGTGTTCTTTTCCTCGAACACCTTGAAGTCGGATGAACTGAGCTTCTGCTCGCCGATCTCCTTGACTTTGGCCTGGAGGTCCAGACCAACCTTGGCGATCTGTTCGTGCAGTTCTTTGATCTCCATGTTTGCTCCTTAGTTGAATTGAATTGTGCTGCGCAGTTTAGCGAGGTCCGCAGCAATGGCCTCCAAGGACGGCTGCTGGTTGTGCTCAGTGGCATGAGCCGGCTGGCCCGACTTCAACAGTGTCTCGATATGCTTCATGGCCTTGACGGCCACAACGCTCTGTTCATGGGTGAGCGCCTTGACGGAGAGAATCTGCTCCAGCAGCTCCCCAAGCTCGTTGGCGCTCTTGACATTGGTCACGAGGGCCCTGCGGTTGGCTGGGAAAACAACCAGGGAAATCTCCCACAGCTTGATCTCCTTCAGCAGCCGCACGCCCTCTTTCAAATCATCCTTGACGGTCTCGAACCCGATGGACATGGCCTTGATGACGCCCTGCTTCATCAGGGAGCGCTTCTCACGGGCGGCACCAACCTCAAGGTTCAGATCACCCTTGACCTTGAGCCCCTTGTTGTCCTCCTCCCCCGTCACCTTACCGATGGGCTGCGTGGCGTCGTGCGACCAGAGCAGCGGGAACACCTGCTGCTCCTTCAGCGTTTTCTTGAACGCTCCAGCCTCCACCACGTCGTTGTATGAATCGACCACGCCAAACACGCTGGCGTAGCCCTCAAACGTCCCCTCTTCGTCGTTGACCTTGCTCAGGCTGAACTTGACGTCTTTAGTTTCCATGCAATCCTCCT
>JALOBN010000066.1 GCA_023228245.1 Candidatus Pacearchaeota archaeon | reverse complement strand
GCCGAAATAGAACGCGGGCTGGAGCAGGTAGATATAGAATATGAGGAAGATATCATACAGGGGGCATTACAGAGAGCGATAGTGACGAAAGGATGGCATTGGCTGTTGGAAAATTCCGATCCGAGTATCTGCGCCTGCATCAATGGGGTTGTATGCGACATATGCGACAAAAACTATGATGTTTTGGCCGGGTATATACAAGGAGATACGCCCGCCAAAGCCATCCTCGCAGCCTATCTCGCTGCCAGGAAGGTCCGACCATGAAACATGAGGCATCCTGTACTTGCGCCCTATGTGTTGCCTATCGAGCAGCCATGAGGCAGAATGTTGATCCATTGATGAGGAAGAAGATTCAGCCCACCAGGGCGATTATTCCAGTGGAGCAAGCTATAGCACAATTGATAGAAGCCAGGGATTGTTACGAGAGTAAGATTTCTGAGATAGATTTGGCTTTGAAGGATTTGATGGACATATGAAAGATTGCATCAACCATTATTATACAAATTGGGCTAAACTATGCACACTGGATGGGAAAGTATGCCCAAAAGATAACGAAAAATGCAAAGATTTCAAGGAGATAACATGCCGATAACTATCTACACCACCGGCCCGCAATGCAGTCGCTGCAAAATCCTAAAGGAAGCCTTCTGGCGAGCAGATATCGCATATGAAGAGAAGCCCTTGGATGCATCGGTAATGGCTCGTGTTTTGTGCGAAACCGACATTTGGGTGCAGGCTGCACCGTTGGTTTTGGACGGCTATGTCTGGCATTTCGCAGACGACCTATTCGATGCCTCCGGCAACCTGAAAGCCAACTGGCTGGTAGAGCTGAAAGGTGTCAGGCCACGTAAGGAGTTTGGCGGGTCGGGCGGCAATGGCAGTGATATTGATGCTACGAAATGTAGCAAGATTTGGAGGGATTAGGTGAGGGTACTTATCCTATTTTTGCTGCTATCGTTGGCAGCAGGTAGCGACACGAGCCTGTATGTGGCGGGAAACTTTACAGGAAGCGGCTTCAATGAATCCATGGTTGTAGCACCAAATGCAAATATTACTGGAAATAATAGCAGTTGGATGATTGTATGGGAGGATGCGACCTATGATGGATGGAAAGGACCGGATTTGTAAAACGTGCCAATGGAGCCGTTACAATTGGTGCCCGGCAGGAAAAATGATATCTAACCAGGGCAATTGCCAGGATTACAAGATGCGGAAGCTATCTAGGGCGGAAAAGCGAAAGACCAAGAGGCAACAGGCAGCACATGGAGGAGCATGACAGATCCCTGGAAAGGCACCGCCCTTAGGAAATCTACCGAGTCGCCTCCCACCAATGGCGGCCACAAGTACGGCATACAGATAGGCAGCGATTGCTATTATTGGGCTGATGAGGTAGGCACCGATGGCAAGGGGCAGCTCACTTGGACTTGCCAATATCCTGATCATGTGAGGAGGGGAAGTAGGGGGCCGGAAGGAGAGGTGATACTGAAATATGAGGTTTAATGAAGAACCGCGACCTATCGCTAAATATTTTTGCAGATGTATGCAGAATGGAGAGATTAGGATACATGCGGTGGAACCGTTTGTGTGGCATGATAAGGAAAAAATAAGATGGATGTTAGACAGTAAAAAGATCTAATCCAAAGTCCTTTTTGCAATATTCAATTAAATCGCACCAATTACAAAGCGGTCCTTTACATTTGTTGAATTTGCATAGATTGATATTTTCCAATGCTTCTTTTAGTGCTTCTTCTATCTCATTTCGTTTCTCTGACCCTGAAAGGCAGGTTGCATTATAGATCTTGCCGAATTTCAGAAACTCAAACGAGAATCCGGTGAGTGATCTATTGTATTTTTCTTTATACAATTCATTCAATATATATGCTTGCACCTCATAACTTTCCGTGTACCTTGGATCAAACTTACCGGTTTTCCAATCGCCTGCGCAGGGAATATCGGACCAATGGAAATCAAAAATGCCTATTGCACGTTCGCCAAGCACGTTCCCGTGAAATCTACCAGGATTATTAGGATCTTCGTATGTTGTCTCTAGTATCGGATTGGGTGGATACATATCAAGGATTGCTTTTGCTCTGGTTAGCATCAGGTGTTCGATCGGAATATCCGATTTAAATATTCTACTAGATATGCTTGCATGTACCCGACTGCCTGCCTCCAATGCTTCAGACTTGGTATCAGTTTTGATCTTCAAGACATATTGCAAAAAATATTTGCGTGGGCAGTGGCGATACGTATTTATCTGAGACGTAGATATCACATTTGGAAGGCTATAAGTCATTTAGAGTCCTCTGATTAGGATTTTCTTTAGCGTTTCTTATAACTTTTACTCGTTTATCAATTCTACCATGCAGCTTTTCCCAAAAAGATTTATCTTGGTGGGATTGCAGGCACGAATAACAAACAGGACCGATACCAAGCACGGTCATATTTCGTGAACATGGTTTACCACATTTTCGACAATTCGTGTCTTTATCCATCAATGACCTCGACGGGCATTTCGCCATCTATAACAGCTTCCCATGCTTTGCTGAATTCGCGATCCTTGAACATTTCAGCCAGTCCGGTAATTTGAGTCAATCTTAGACATTCATCCGGATCCATTCCAAGTTCCTTCCCGATCTTCTCGTCTGACCAATTACGCCTCTTTAGCTCTAAGACTATATCAGACATGCCGGTTACAGCGTGCTTGCCTCTGGCACGGTTATGACGAATTGTAGAGGCTATTCTATCGCTCCTTCCGGTACAATCGTCTTTGATAATCGTGACTGGTAAATAGCCGTGTACCCGGTCACGGACATCCTTGAACTCTCGACAAACTTTGGTCCGATGAAAACCATCCACTACCTCGATTATGTTATCCTTCTGCCAGCAAACACACGGCTGAGTATAACCATCGTGCCCGATAGATAGGCGGAGCAATTCCATTTCAGGAGGCGCTACATTATTTGGGTTGTAATCGTTTGCGATTACATTATCTGCCTTTGTCCACATCACAAAGTCGACTGGTTCGGATTTAAGCGGACTGACTTCATGTAGCGCGAATCTGATTTTGTTTAGCATATCGATTTTAATGTCTAAGTCGTTTTCTTTAGCCAGTTCGAACGCGATTTTATCAATTTGTTCTTTGTACCAGGCTTCTTCCATAATCATCTCTCCAAACTAAAACCACAATCCAGTCTCTTCTTTTTCGTTCTTTCCAGATATGCCAGATAAGCGCTACTTTTTTGTTGACTAAATCCAATTCCTTTGCACCAATAATCATTTCTTAATAGACTCTTACAAACTCTTCTCCAGCTAGGGACTTTTCTTTTTGCTTCTAGATCATATGGAGCTTCATCGGGTATGCCGTCTTCATATCCTTTCGGCTTCCACCATTTTTCAAACAAGAATATTTTATTAAGGTAGTGTTCTTTCATAGATGGCGGCATGGATTCGGCTAACAACTTTGCAAAACTCTTCCAAGTAGGACAGGCAGGCGGCTTTGTAATCCGTCTATATCCATTTACGTTTCCCCATTCTTGGATATACATCGCGCCACCATTTGCGCCGTTGACCCTGGCCACGATTCTTGCCCACGTTTCAGGCTCGATTAGGTGGAATAGCCACAGGCCGCGTCTTTGGTCATCGCCGTATGGTTGGCAAATCCGCTGTTGGTGAATACTCAATCCCGCCAAATGCATCCGATTATAAAGCTCGTTGTAGCATTTATCTGGATTCTTACCGTGATACGTCCAAATGTCTTCTGTCCTCCAATCATAGATAGGATAGATATTATAGACGTTTTCAGATACTTTTGTCGTGAATTGCTGATTATCGTAGCGAATCTTGGATGCACTGGCAATGGTCCTAAACCTATTAAGACTCTCGTTTGCTCGGATTCCTACCAGTTGAGCTAATTTCTTGCCGTCTGCTAACCACTCAGAAAATTCAGGTACAAACTCTTCAAATTCCATTCCTCGTTCGAAAAATGGAAAATATACCTCATCGAATATTCCTTGCGCCGGGGCATCCCTGACCCATGCATCTTCGCACTCTTTGTCCCAACAGAGCCATCTAGGTTGATAGACAGATACGGCATTTCTGAGAAGGATCGGAAGGCAAACCCAATAAAGCTCTATGTGGTCAGCATACTTATCTAAGCATTCATGTATATGATCTATCGTGAGCTTGTATTGGCCTTCCAGATCAATAAACAAGACCGATACCTTAACATCCCTCTTAAGAGCCTCGTCCATAGTCAGATGAAGCATTACAGTACTATCCTTGCCGCCCGAATAAGACACGCAAACCTTATCAAAATTATCGAAGGCAAATGCTACTCGTTCGCGGGCAGCGGTTAGAACATCCTTCTCAAGATATCTTTTTGGCATATGTGGCCTCCCATTCTGCTATTACCTCATCCGCAACTCGATTGGCGTCGGTTTGCTCTTCTTCTGTCAGCATGTGCCAGCCTTCTCTAGTCGCTTCCTCTGGCGATCCCACTCCTATGCAGCATCCGGCATGACCTAGCCATGCTCTCCTATTCATGCATTTGGCGGAAAGGTTCATTTCACATGAGATAGGCCAATCGTGAACTGCCTTTTGCATACATTCTTTGAAGGTTTGCGGTTCTGACATTAATCCTGCGGCTTGTTTGGCGAAGTTGAATCTTTCATTGCTTGGTACTATTCGCCACATCCCTGCTTTATACTCCTCCCAAAGATGATAAGGATAGAAGACTCTTTTCATGGTAGCTTATAGGATGGTCAATGTATTTAAATGTATCTATGTGCCCGGTGCGATACGTATAAATACTAAGCGATTCATAACAACCCACATGAAAGAATATTACATGCCGCTAAAAATAATAGCGGGTGGAAGGATAACCATACCAGAAGAGGTAAGGCGAAAGTTGAAGGTAACGGTCGGGGATGTCGTGGATGTGACATTCGCGACAGAAAAGGATGCTACCAGTGACCCGGTAGCATGAAGGTGTCATAGATGGATCACAAGAAGGATAATCGGAAATGCGGCAAGGTGGGTTGCTTGACTGATCCGGCGATGTGCAAGCCTTGGATGTGCCCGGATTATGTAGGAAGGATTAAATAGTATAACCTACCTACTTACATGCATGGCTAATAAAATAGCGGATCGCCCATTTGTAACGGTGAATCTGAAGCTGAAGCCAGCGGACTATATCGCACTCAAGGATCTAAAAGAATCAGAGACTTGGGAAGAGATGGTACTAAGACTGGCTGGATTGCAATGAATACAGAAAAGAAGGAAGATCGGACCAATGGGATGGCCCGAGCGAGGTCAGATATGATGCAAGAACCTATAAGCGACGTTTCTATTTATAGCTTTGCCTATGAGTGTGATAGGCAGATAGTGACAGATCGCGATGAGGAAAGGACCGGCGCGCCGTATTGTGATGGCAATTGCACGAGGTGCCATATATGAAGAAATGGCCCGCAGGTGAAACCAGAAGAGCCGAAAGAGCATTTAGTCCTAAATATCAATGCTTTGGCTATTACATGCTCGGATCATTCATTAAGAATGTTCCAGATGAGATAGAATTGATAATGAACACGTGTGAAGAGCCAATTATTTTGATCCAACGCACCGAAAATGGCATTTTTAAGATAGTTGGTAGGTATTTCTATGAGAACATACCAAAAAAATACCAAGACCATCGCGGGCAATATCCGTCTCCCGGATATCAAGAAGAAAGTTGGGAACGCGGGTTTGGAATGGCGACCGGATTCCCTTTGCGCCCTTGGATTCGTATTCCAGTGCCATGCTCTGAAGAAGAATATCATGATACCAGAATGAAAGAAAAATATAAGCAATGGGCATCTACCAAATGCGAATCTCCGATCGAAAAGAGATTCCTAGACGCGGCAATTTCCAGAGGAATGGTCCTGCGACCGCAGTGGTGGGTCTATACAGAAAATGGAAATTTTAGATTAGACTTCGCTGTGGTGTCTGATAAAATTGCGATCGAAATTGACGGGCATGAATTTCATTCAAGCCGTGAGCAGAGGACACACGACGCACAAAGAGAACGTATATTACAAGCACTTGGATGGAAAGTAATAAGATTCACGGGCACGGAAATTTACGCAAATGCTGGTAGATGTATAGACGATCTGATTGATATCTTGCATGGCGATCGAAAAGTGAAATCGCTATTCGACTTTTGAGGGATGGGAAATGAAATTCTTTCCCGAGAATCTACCTGAAGAGATTCAAGGCTCCAAACAGTGGGTTTTGTGGAAAAAAGAACCCAAAAAGGACGGCAAAATCGGCAAGGTTCCTTACCAGCCCAACGGGAAACGTGCCCGGTCAAATGATCCTACCACCTGGTATAAATTGAGTACGGCAATGACAGTCTATCAGGACGTGGGAGGATTTGATGGCATTTGCTGGATGATGCCCATCATACCGGGAGACATAATATTCATAGATATAGATGATTGTATAAAAGATAGTAAAATAGAATCGTGGGCAGAAGAGGTTATTAAAAAATTCAATTCGTACACCGAAAGATCGCAGAGCGGCAACGGTATCCACATACTCGTAAAAGGACGAAAGCCTATCAGGAGATGTCGGAAACACGGGAATCCTTATGAGATTTATGATTGCCTGCGGCCATGCTACCTAACCGGGGATCTGGTATGAAGACCATCGAGCCTCGGCAAGAAGCATTGGATGCGTTATTTGAAGAGATTTTTGCTGAAGAAATCGAGGACGCAAAAGAACCAAGAAGCACGTCCGAGCCCGCAAAGAACAATATGTCGGACAAGGCCATTATTCAAAAGGCATTGTTGGCAAAGGACGGAAGAAAATTCGAAGATCTGTGGAAAGGATCGTTGTTGGGATATACCGACAAGAACGGCAAACCAGACCCGTCGGCGGCAGATATGGCTTTGATGAATAAGCTTGCCTTTTGGACCGGTGGAAATGCCACGCAAATGGAAAGACTCTTTTCAGCTTCCATGCTAGGGAAGCGGGACAAGTGGATAGACAGAGCTGACTATAGAGACAGGACAATAAAAAACGCACTGAAGAACGCAAAAGAGTTCTACAAGCCGCCACGGGAAGGGCCAAAGCTGAAAACGGTAAGTGCCGATAGTGCACCATTCTCAATCGGCGTGACGAAAGAAGGCATTGTAGCGCAATTGGTCGAAACCAAACCAAAAGACGGTGAACCACCGGGTCTTACATTGGCATGGGTGTCAGATTGCCCGGTTTACATCGCGACTGAGACCATTGCAGATGATGAAACGGAATTCACTTTTAAAGGTAAAGGTGCGAAGGATAATAGAGAAGTGTGCTTCAAACAGTCTGCAAGAGATATGGCAGTAGATGAGAAATTTGAAGCGGCCCTCATCAATGCGTTTGGAGCCAAGAACCGGGTGGGCAAGCTCACATTCGATATAGTGCAAAGAATTACCCTAAACACAAAGAAGATGAAACGCATTGCGGTTCCGAGGTGGGAAGGGAAAATACCGTTGGTTCCAGGCGTGGAATTAATGGAAAATGTAGAATATAAATTGGCAGATCAGATACCCGCGTGCGTTTACGATGGTGATCTAAAAAAAGCTCTTAAGGTGCTCAAATGTCTGATGAAGGTCCATAAGTATGCTCCTCTCTTGGTAGCCACGATCTTAGGCGCACCGATCATCGCGAAGGAACACAAGACAAAACGGTTCGGGTTTGGGATATGGGGCGGAACAGGCACGTTCAAGACCAGCACGGCAACTGCAGCAATGTGTATTTATGGAGTAAATTATATCGATGACCCTAAGCTAAAGTCTGGAAAGAGTGGGTCAACTGCGGTGGGAGCGATGGAGATTTTCGCAGCGGCAGGCATATTGCCACAAATATTTGATAACGTCAAGGCCGCCGATCCCAAAGACGCTATCAATTATGTGAGCATTATTCAGGGAATTTTAGAAGGAGAGGAAAAGGCAAGGGGCAAGAAAGACGGCGGCCTACGAAAAGGACGCGAGTTTCTGACCACACCAATCATCACAGGTGAGGTCAAACCACAAGAGGCAGCAACTTCGGCCAGGGTACTTAATACAAATTGGGTCGCCGTGGATGGGAAGCTTCTAAGAGAAGTGCAGGAAAATGCAACCCTATTACCGGTAATAGGCTATAATTGGCTGAATTTCCTAGGCACCACAGAACAAGAGTTTGCGCCCGGATTCGGCGATTACCAAAGCAAGCTGATGACAGATTTCATTAAGAAGGAATATGTCAACCCCGGTAGGTTGGCAACGATTTGCACTTTGCTTAAGAGCGTGTGGGCACTACTGGAAGTATCGCCCATTGGGGCGATATTTCACGAAATGGAGAAGGAATTCGCAAAAGCTTTAGAAGAAGCGGCGAGGGAGCAAGGCGAGACCACGAGCGAAGAGACGGAATCCGCTAGGTTTATGGCAGGCCTAAACGAGCTTTTGATAGGAAATCCGGGTCTTTTTGTGTCTAAGGAAGGGAAAAAGACGGTTCTCGGAAATGTAATAGGCAAGTGGATGGATAATGGCATTTGCGTGCTTCCTTTGCAGACTTTGAACGAATTGAGTAAAATAAAGACGTTCACACAGACACCAACTGTTGAATCTATGACAATGGCATTGGACCGGGAAAATCTCTTAATTCATGACGCGGCTGGAAATGCCAAATATCAGATGAGAATCAATAACGGGAAGACCCGAGGATGGTATATCAAGATGGATGTTGTACCAATGTCAAACCAGACCGTACCAAACGATGGGTACAGAAAAACGATATCAGAAGAACCTTGTACCAGTGTACCAGACGTACCAAGCGAAAATGAGAGAGAAGGTAAAAAAGATGAAACCAAAAAATCAAAAGTAAAATACGATGAAAAGCTTGGTACAACTGGTACAGATATAGATAATGAGTTAGTAGATAGTGATAATAGTGTACCAAACAGTGTACCAAGTGTACCAAAAACAGGTGGTTTGTACCAAGACGAAAAACAGAAATTCGGGAAAAATGAGATGGAAACACCCATCAGCGAATCCAATTTGATCAGAAATGCTGCAATTCTAGAACATGGCCTAAATGGCTGGATAGATGCCAGAAATGTGGCAAATAAGCTCAAAATACCATTGGTTAACGTCGTTAACTACCTAGAAAGGACTCATGACAAGACAGAAAACGAGTTTGGGTATAGGCAGAAAAGGCAAGTTTGAGGTGCATAAATACAAATGCATAGATATAATCATGCAGAGACGTAGGGCATTTAAACACAAAGCAGAATGAATATGTACTAGACTGATATGGTGTACTAAAATCATATACCACATATACAATTGCATCGCTTAATAAAGGAGACCAAACATGGGAAATCCAAGAGGGCAAGCCGCGATAGAAGCACAAAGGCGATGGCAGGCGAAGCATCCAGAATATAAGCACGTTGGCCCAACGAAAGAACGGCAGAAGGCAAGGCTCGATGTGATAAAGGCAATCAATCCATGCTATCTGAAAGAAGCCAGGGCAATGTTGCAGGGAACCAAGACGCGCATCAATAGATGCCAAAAACTGGTAGGAGATGACTGTGCATGTTAAGAACCCTAATGGTTGTATTTATATTATCCTCATCTGCCAATGCATTTGAATGGGGATTTGCTAGCTATGGTGGCGGTGATCCATGTTATCCCGGGCATGGCATATGGCTGTACCCAGACACGCCCGAGAACGACGACATCTATTGCTACTATGGATACGAGCTCCGTGATTGGCCATATCCATATTTCGTCATGTGGGGCAATCGATTCATGCTGCATGATAAGCAGGAAATCGAGTGCATGAAAGGGATCATAGATTTCCTGAATGGGTGGTAATCACGATATCAGAATCAGACCTTCGCGAGCTACAAATCGCATACAATGAATGCATCATGGCGATGATGGCCAAGAAGCGAACATGTGGGCCAAATTGCAAGCTATATCAGAAAGAGAAGCAGCATATCGATTCTGGCAAGTAGGCTCAAAGCAGCTCTGTGCTGTATTGCGCTGTATAGCGCAAAGTATTTAAGCTGAGGCGTGCTATAGGTGATTGTTGAAATGTGAGGTTGAGGAAAATGAGCATACTTGAAATTAGAAGGATTATGGAAGAGTATCGAGAAATGGCTGAAGAAGAGGATGAGGAGGTGGCCTAATCCATGCCCGCCATATACCGAATAGTCGGGCCGAGCATCGGGGGATATCGGTATGACATGGGCCGCGAAGGCCCAATAACAGAAGTATCGAACGATGGAAATATCATGCTGGGGAATATGGCTTTCATTTATCCTCCTAGCAGTCTGGAAGAGGTGGCCTGAGCCATGCCCGCCACCCACAAGAACGTCAACGTCTCTATCGCCATCGAGGGCCAATTGCCCTTCTTACAGCATCTCGCGAAAAAAGATCGCGGCGAAATGTCGCGATACATTCGCGGCCTGATCGAAGCAGATCCTGCCTATCTGGCATGGCGAGGCGTTCCCGATACATCGGAGTTGGCTAAGCTCCGGGAAGAAAACAAGAAGCTCCGCGAAGCAATCGCGGAAACCAATGAGATGTACAATCCAAGTGACCTTTCCGACCCATGGTGCTAGAGGCTCAAATCGGCCTACTTTTTTCATCTCATAAGCAATTGTGCCTAGCGACCTATGATCTCGCGGCATTGGGCCGCTAGAGCAATCCTAGGGTAAAAAGAAAGGATCTAATCCAATGTTTCGGGAAATTCCTCATCCAATCGGAACAATGGCTGATAATACTTATACGGCTTTTCCAATTCGGTTCTGATCAATTCAAGCTCGCTGGAATTGACATATTCGCCTCCAGCTATTATTCTGGATTGATACGTTTTAATTAATTCGACTGCGGTTTCTATCGACATATTTTACCTTCCATACGTAACAAGCGCCAGTGATATGCCACATATCATGCCTATCAGAACGCCGAGGAAAAATATAGTCTCGGGGCTATAGGCCCATAGGAGATTGCGGGCGGATTGGCAGAATTCGGACCAGGATTGATATAATGTCATGCATGCCTCATAAGGACACATTTCACCATATCCAGGTTGTATCCTTTATCAAAGAGATCAGTCGTCTTGGCGAGCGCTTCTTCAGGCGAGGCGTATTTCTGCAGGGCGAGGTACCATGCTTCGGATAGGTCGTCTGCCGTGGCGCGGTGCGCATCTTCTGCATCTAGTATCATTTGTAGGCATGCCTCTATCCGCATGCCGGATGTGATCGCGTCGTATCGCAGTGCATCGATGCTCATGTTACTTGCCCTCCCGAATCTTAGTCAAGGCGGCTCGCGCGTGGTTTTGTATCAGATCATTAACTTTTTTATTGAGATCGGTCTGTTGTTCAATAGTCAAATCGCTTTCTTGGAGATTTAGTGATATTTTCCACATGTCCAAAAAGGCTGCTTCCAAGCGATCTATATAGCTGGATTCTCGTGTGACTTGCAGGTTAAGCTCTTTGGTAGCTCGATCGTGGTATTTATCGGTCTGGTTGGCGTAGTTTTCTCGGAGTGGAAGGTCTAGTATATCAGTTTCCAGTAGCAACAACCACGATCGTTCCTTTATCGCAATCTTCTGCCATCTGGCAAGCTTGCTTTCCGCTTTCCAGCATCTATCTCGTAGCTGGTTGCAATTGGCCATTAGATCGTTGTTGAGGGCATCCTTGGCGGCGAGTTGTTCCAGACGTTTCTCATCCACATCAATGGACAGAAATGTTTTCCCGCCTACTGATACGGCATGTGGGCCAACTTCTTGGATTTCTCGGAGGCGTTTGATCTCGGCCACCAATTCGGGCATAATCTGCTTGATTGGCAACCAGTCAAAATATCCTTCCTCGTGTCGTTTGATCATGGCTTCTGTTTTCTCTATGAGGTCGTCATTCATTCC
>JALOBN010000065.1 GCA_023228245.1 Candidatus Pacearchaeota archaeon | reverse complement strand
CTTTCCGCTTTTGAGGTTGCTCATCAATTGTTCCGACGCATCACCTGATCCGACTCCACCACCAGATCGCCCGCCATTCCCCCCTCCGCCAGAACTCTTAGGCATGAATCCAATCCTCCAAAGTACCTGTAATCTTTCGTGGCTTAATATCTTCAATCATTATTTGATTTTCCGCTTGCAGCGATTCTTTCTTTATCGCTTTGCTTGCATCGCGCTTAGACCAAATTTCTTTTTGCTCGCTTACATAGATCCAGCCTTGCCTCTGACAAAGCGCCTCTATATCCTTCCTATGGCCCCAGACAGCGAACTTGATCTGGTCTGTACCCGCATGAGACTCGGCCAAAGATGCTTGATCAGCAATCGTTTGCAATGAATCATTTTTGTGCACTCTGGTCGCATAGGCTTTCCAGCCAAGCGGAACACCGAGAAGATTCTCCTCCCACCAGCGCGGCGCGACATTGAGATCTACCCAACATCTCATGCCTCTTTCTTGCCAGTAGCGCGAGAGGTGCCGCTTCTTGCCTATCTGCTCAAGTGCTCTCCATCTCGGTTGAGCATTTGATGTGGAGAAATTGACCTCGACAAACGAGGGAGCGCCCGACTTCCAAACACGATCGGGCCTTTCCCATAATTTCCAATAGACGTCTCCATAGAGGACGGCATTCCCGAGTGCATTGAACCGCGAATCATCAGTTTCAAACCAGATCGTTTTGCCTCTGTAATCACCATCGCGCTTGACTGAACCGTACACGAGCGGGTAATCCAGGAAGTCGCCTTGCATATCAGGCATTAGATCGGCTATGCCATCGGTGTTTGAACTGGCAAATACGCAATCTGGTAATGGATTTGACATGCTTTCACCTACATCATGGAGAAAGAGGCCATGCCGCCCATCGACATGCCGCTTAAACCATGATCTGACCGTCTTACTTGTAGTACCTTGTCACTGGTTGGTGACTATCAATTTGTTGCTTTCACCAATATGATCACTGCTTGCGATTCTTGCTATCCTCTCTTTCTCGCGACATATCTTGCAATAGGAATCGATGGCAGGATACATGTGGCCTTGACATTGGATGAATGCGTTGGTCATTGGAATCCTCGCGAAACGGGTGTTATACCGAAATACATATATACTTGGCATACCTATGTAGGTATTGGAAGTGAACTGAGATGACAAACAAGAATACCGGAAAATTCCTCGGCGTCGAGGATGGAATGATGAAGATCGAGTATGTAGCCACCGTTTGCGAAAACGGCGAGTTCGTGAAGACCAAGCAGGTCTTCGAATATCCATATAATCATCCCGTGCTGAAATGCCGGGATACCCGGTTCAATTTCGGTCCAGATAAGGTCCGAGGCTGGCCGTATGACGCCATGCCCGAAGTCGGGCAAGAGGTAGTATATGAAGGCCCAGAACCAGACATGGCCGGACATCTGATGGTATATGTTTGGCCCGCCGAGAAGTTCTCGGCGATCTATGACGGAGAGGTCAAACGCGAGCCCGGAAGGATTTCCGGGGATATGCGAAAATACGTCCTGTTGCAGGACGTGGTCGGAGAGCACAATTCGCGTACCCATGCATGGGTACCCTTCTTCGAAGGTGTGCCGGGAGAGCGGATCGAATTCATAGGTTTTGTGCTAGAAGACGGCCACATCCAGAGGGCGGTCTGAATGTCCCGCCCCAAGCAATACGAGGGCCGTTCCATCTCCGCCCGCTTAAGCGGAGACTTGGAATCCACGTTCGATACTGAAAAATCCCTTCATCGCGGTATATCGGATGCTGCCTTGGGAAGGGAGCTGATCGATGAGGGATTACGGGCGAGAAAGGCCGCGCGGGAGGTGGCATAGATGGCCACCGAAGAAGAATATAACAGGAACCGAACTGGAAAAATCGGGCGATGCATCCATTGGTCAGGATGTGGATGCACATTTCCTGACTCAGAAGCATCTCTCGTTCCAGATCAGGATGAGGGATATTACGAGGGCGTTTGCCCGCGCAAAGATGGCGCGGGATGCTCCGCAGATGGGCATTTTGAAATGTGCGATGCATAGGCCCGCGCGGGCCTCATCCTCTTTTCAAACCTTTCTTATCACCTTCGCCGGATTTCCCGCAATCACACAATGCCCCCCGGGATAGCTATGTGTCACAATTGCCCCCGCACCAACCACCGTATGCGGGCCCAAACGCACTCCTGGAAGGATCACCGCATTCATCCCTATCCAGCAATGTGCATCAATGCAGATGTCTCTCGGTTCCGCATCCCTGGATAGATCTCCAAAATCATGATTGGCCGTGATGAGGCCCACATTCGGCCCTATCCAGACATCATCTCCTATCCAGATATGGCCGGGGCCCTGTAAAAAGCTACCCTGCCCGATGCAGCCACCTAGCCCCCTATGCACATTGGCCGGATAATCGACTCTCACAAGCGGATGGATGCGGAGGTCGTAATGGGTGGGTATGCCGAGCAGGGACCAAGCGAGTTTACGCAGCCATGTGATCATAGTCGGTCATGTTGAATTCAATTGGGGCGAAATCCGCATAGAACTCCGTCCAATTGATATCGGTGAAATTGATATCGCTCAGATCTTCGTTTGCTTCGACGATGATTTGGGCCGCGGCGGGCATCTCTTCGGGGAATACTAAGGGCTTCTCTTCTTCGGCTATGACAGGCGAAGTGGCATCTTCTGAAACATCTAATAGATCGCCTTCGACATAGAGCGGCGGTTCTTCATTTATGAACTCATCCGCCGCACCAGGCAAACATGCCAAAATGATTGCGCTAACCAAACTTAAGCATCCCATGCAGCCTCCGTTTCGTGAGCAATGCCCATGTGATGAGGCCCGCGACGATTGCGCATATCACCAGCCCCAGAACATATTCCCACATCATCGGACCCCCAGCCACCAAATGATGAATGGAGACGCAATAACCACTATCAGGATGAGCACATTGAGAGATAGCTGAACTCCTGATGCTTTATCTGCCCACTGCTTCAGAGTTTTGACTTCCTTCTCAAGGGCCTCGACTCTATCAGTCCGATCCTTGGCCTCTCGCTCTTGGATTTCCATCCTAGAAGTCAGGGATATGATTTGATCAGGCAGGCCCTTGCGAATTTCCTTGTAATCGCTGAATTCTTGTCGCGTCGCCAGAAGTTCATCTTTGAAATCGCATATCTTGCCCATGTCCTCTGAAAGCTTTTCGACCGCTTTCTCAAGAGATCCTATGGCCCGCAGGATCTCGCCGGATTCTTGCGCCCCATCCATGATGCCTCAGGTGAATGGTGCTTGCAATGCCTCGGCCTGGGTGGCCTCAAGTTGCGGGACCTGTGATAATCCCAATGCAGCGACTTTGGTGCAGACATAGTTGATCATCTGAGATCGGGTGCCCGTTGCTCCAAGCGCCTTGCAGAGATAATAGCTGAACGCGCCCCGGACCTGCCCGCCTATGATGAGTTCTGCTGAAGTCTGACCATCCCGGCACCCTGCCCAAAGGATATGATTGAGCGTCGGAACAAGGACGATTGCCTTAGTATTCGCCTTTCTGGATCGTTTGCCCACGATGGGCGGCAGGGACCGGATAGTTCCGATCTGGTTCAAGTCGCGCGTTCCTGTCCCCGAATGGCAGCAATCGAAAAACACATCCAGCGTCGCATCTGATGGCAGGCGGCCAAAGATGTTTCGCAGGTCATCGTCTGAAATGTACTGAGGCCAATCGATGGGGCAAAGGACCTCATCCCAGCCATCGGCTTCATCACCCGAGACATCGCGAACCTGCGAACCGTGTCCCGAGAAGAAGAATACAAACTTGTCATTATTGCCAGCGACAGCACTATTCACCATCGCGTTTAGAGCGGCCAATATCTGCGCTTTGGTAGCATTCAGAAGCGTATTACTGGTGAAGCCCCGCAGCTTGAGCGTATCCGCCATTGCTTGTGCATCATTGAATCCTCTTGTCGCTATGACGGCATTGAACGCATTAGCATCATTGATACATCCTGACAGCGGCGCGGTTGGATAGGCATCGTTGCCCACCACGACGGCAAGCTTTTGGGGTGTCCCTTTTTTGATGGGTGGCTTTTTCATGTTCCCTCCGAAATTATTATTAGCAAAAAATAATTATTGGATTTTGGCCGCCTCTATCTTAGCGGTCTGTATCTCTTCTCGCGCCTTGAAATAGCTAGTATAGGCATCTTTCAGCATAAGCACAAAGCTCGCCAGGATTACGCCGCTCACGAATTCAGGAACTGGCACGCCAAACGCGCTCAGGATCATAGCCACAAGTGCGATTAGCAGCACGGAACCTAGCATAGCCAATGTGAGCTGAAAACGGGTATTTGCATCGCACGAACTCATTAGATCACCTTCGCGGCCTGAATGGCAAGGAAGACACCAAGAAACATGATCAGGAAATCAACGACCGCCCATCGCCATCCGGTGGAGACAGTCGAAACTTTTACTTGCATTTCCGCCGGCATATCTGGCATCTATTTCATCTCCTTGTCCGCGAATCCCATCATGAGAAGAGTTATAACAGCGGAAGCCACGTGCTCATCGACCTGAAAACCGCTTTTCTCATTGGGCTTTTCGGGATCATATATCTCAATTCGTTTCATGTATTTCCTCCCAGGATGGTCACATTTGTCGCATTCCCCACACTCGCCGGCAGCACGACCTCAGAAGCCACAAACTCCACCCGCGCGGATGTCAATGTCTCATTTAGCCCTTGTACCGCTTCCCTGGTGCCCGCGAAATATGGTCCCAAGTCGCTCATAGACTCCTTGGTGGGCATCCAGCCATCTATGCCAGGATTGGTTGCATCTATGGCCTGCACTGCCCCCCAGGCCACGTGCTGAAGGTCCACGGTTCCGGGTGGTGCCTGATAGGATAGGTCATCTGCCATTGAGGCGAGGGCGGGCATTGCTAAGAGCATGCACATAAGTACAATCTTGATCATCAGAAATGCACCCCAGGACCTTGCAGCTTCAACCTCATATTCCTCAACGCCACCAACGCAATCCCTCGCACATCATTGTTGGGGTCACTCGGATTTGGAAACTTGAGCGCCCACTGTTTCAATGTCATGAATGGCCCGCCGTTGGCCTCCCTCAGCAGATAGAAGTCCTCGCCATATTCGGCTATGAGCTTTGCCAATGTGTTGCGGTTTACTTGTGCGCCAATGATGGTGTCCTCTTTGGTTAGCTCTGCCCGCTTCTTCATCGTGTAGCCCGCGTCTGCCTCTGGATCAGACACTGCCCAAGCCTTGATCAGGCCCGTCTCGGGAAACCAGTTGGGAATCTTCGCATGGCCGCCCAATGGCAGGTCATGGCCGGGTCCCTCATACTGGCATAGGCCATCCAGAGAATCGTCGTCCAATGTGGCATCGCCTATCGTATTCTTGTGGCCACATGTCGGGCAGGTCCATGTATCCGCCGTCGAGGGCGGCCAATCAAACTCCTGTTTGCAATTTTCGCAAATGTGCTTCGACATATACTCACCTATTATAACTTGATTATAATCTTTGCAGATGAATGCTTTCTGCCTTATAATTGGATTGTCATATTTCACCATGCGGATGATCGACAAGATATCGTCTGCATTGAGCATGGGGACCTCGGAAAATGATTAGACGGCCCTATGCTAATAGCCCATCCAGCGTGGTTTTTATCACCGACGCAACTAGGCCATATCCGGCATCAGTGAGGTGCACACCATCAATGAAATGTGTTGCGTCCGACGCATCCAATAACTCATCTATGAGCGCGATATCAGCCAATCTATCTGCAAAATCTGTATAATGCGCTCGAAGCCACTGGTTCACGATCAAATTATCCGTGAAACTCAACGAGTTTGGGATGGTACATAGAATGATTTCCCATCCAGCAGTTTTTCTGGCGAGACAATACGCCTCGATGTCCGACTCGACCTGCGCGGCGCTTCTACCGCCACCGCCCAGATCGTTCGTTCCGCCAAGAAACACCAATACATTTCTTGCTGCACCGCTGAGTAAGGGATCGACTTGCGCAGGACCGTCGAGCGTCATTTGAGCGAGCAAATCCCCGCCCTGTGCCATGCTGCACCAATATACTCCAGGATATGATGCCATTAATGTTTCCGGATAACTGGTGGTGTCGGGGGATTGATGGCCCCATGTGAGAGAATCACCTTCGAATATGATATTTGCGCCAGTCGCTTGTGTTTGGCCCATAAATAACTGATTATATATACTAGCATATTCTCCTGATGTCAACGCACGCGGATAGAGGATCAACGCGGCAAGGTATCCATTAGAGCCAAGGAAGACGGTAATGTCATTTGAATTTGACCTAATGTTTCCGGAGAATTGAGAACTCCCCGATGCGACTTGCATATTATTTAGGTACAATCTTCCGATTGTACCATTATATGTAAAAAGGCCCATATTCCAGGTATCCAGAACAAATGCGCCTCCGAAGATAAGACCAACCAATTCTTTTCCAGCCGTCCACGCAAAACCTTCCAGGAGTTGGTTATTCGCCATGCCACCCAACCCAAACAATACGTTTTGGCTGGGTTCTTCTGCGGACAATTTCGCTGCCAAAAACTCTATATTGGCAGGATATATTTCAGAAAAATTAAAAATGGCAAGTATTGAAATTTGTTCTGGATTTAATCCGGCGTTATTCGGGACGGTAAGTGTTTGACCACTAATTGAGAGGCATTTGCCCCAAGGTCCATCGACGAAGGACGCGCCCGATGGTATCGCGATGTGATTATTGTTATGCGAGAGATCCATCAGCCTGCCATCCGATGTACGTTGATTTGTGTACAGGGCCACCGCGCCCGATGGCCACTTAACTTGGCCAATTTTATCGAGCGGATCTTCTCTCCGCCTTCGTAGACTCATGCAATCAGCATCGCTTTTGCCGTGCAGGTGGCATCATGCGTTGCCCCTGGCGTGGTGTCCAGATTCTTGCATGTGATTTTTAGGTAGGCCCATCCTCGGATGTCCAGAGGATCGAATTGGAAGGGGACGGCATTGCCAGCAGAAGCGATTACGGTCTTCTTGTCAAGATATAGGGCAGTGTAGCTATCTCCGCTCGCCATCTTGCCATAGATCGCTACCTCCGCATTGTCAGCGGCGGCAGAGCCGAAAGTAACCGCACCAGCAACCACAATATCAGTATAGGCCGACACATCGATAGAAGCGGCATCGGTGAGCGCGGTCTCGACTGCCGGATTAGCGGCTAGGATGCTTTGAGCCGTGGCTAGGGCGCTCGCTGTCTTAGTAGGCGGGAAGGAGATTGGATACTTTCCGCCTGATATCAGTGCAGCCAGGGCTTCGGTGGCTACCTGCGTGGCCTGCTCAGCCGCGATTTGCGTGACTTGGTGGCCGGCGAGGGCTGCACCAGTCGGTATTGTCGGCGTTCCTGCTATCGTTGCGAGATATTCCTTAATCTCTCTAATATGACCTATCCAAGCTCCTGAAACCATTTTAATCAACTCCGTCTTATAGACTCCGGCAAACTGCCAGAAGAGTTTTAGAAATATAAAATTCTATAAATTTCTGTTCCATCAAGCCAGTTGAGAGCTTCCACTTGCTTGACCGTGTAATCAATCGACGAATAGCGAATCTTGGAATTTATGCCAATGGTCGAATTGACGACCATCGCATATGCTTGGCTTTGCGTCCATGCTCCCGCCGTTGACATATACATTTTCGAAGTTGGTTCGAAACGTATCTTGATAGCAGTAAGCGTTTCGGCTTGGATGGGCGCACCACCCGAATCCAGACATTCGATCAAGATCGCGCAGTCTAACCCGCTGTATGTGACTACTGGTATTGATGTTAGAAGAGTCGTGGATTGCTTGGTGGTGACTCCGCTTATGAAATTGAGATCCTCGGCATTGATGTATAGGTGGCCTACCATATCGTTATGCGTGCCAGATGCCGAGACCTTGCATCGGCATTTGAATTGGCCCGTTGGTGCCGTGCCTGTCAATGTTATTGGGCTTGACGCAGGGACGGCATCATAAAGTTCCTTTGTGGCCGATGTCACCAGATAGGCGGAATGAGGAAAGTTCAAAAGATCCATGATAGGACTCCAAAATTTATATCTGGATTCATCGCCCAATAGTTCATCAATAAGTTGAAATAATAGGCTCTATGATCGGTTGTTTTTGTATGACAGCTATGGCAAAGTGGAATCAAGTTCCATTTCTGCCCACATCCTTGGCCTTTGTTATAATCTACATGATGAACGTCTAACTTCATCCCATTTTCGGGAGTGCCGCACAAGAAACACTTTCGGCCAAAAGAATTTCTAACTTCTTCTTTTATGCCATTATTGAACTTTTGACAATACGGTTCAAATGATTTACCGCCCTTCCATAGATGGCATTTTTCACCGCGCATCGCTTCTCGGATCTTTCGTTTGGATTCTTCTGAGTGGTGTTTAATACTCCAATACGGATGTCCATTCAACGTTTCCGAGATGCGTTTTTTTACATCATCCGGCATTTCCCAACCAACGCGAGCTTCGGAGATCTTTCTTTTTGTTTCGTCTGAGTGCTTGTATCCGTTTGCTTTTCTAGCAGATACCGCCTTTTGGATATGACTAGCCGACAACTTTTTAGTTCTGCGTATAGGAATATTATATTTACGCAACCACGCTAAAATAGTCGGTTTGCTGGTTTGGAGTTCTTGCGCTATTGCCCAAGCGGGCTTCATCTCGATGAGATACTTCTGTCTTAGCAAATCTTCGTCTTGATACAGTTTCAAATCCATCGCCTCCTATAGCGACTCCTAGATGTTGAAGCTGGCAGGACCGCTAGGAAACGATCTTTTCGGGGATCAGCCTATCCAGCAAATGATAATAGACTTAATGCTATTTATACATATCGCGTTTGTGCATATTGATTTATTGAATCAACGGGCACATTTCCATATAGCCACTTGATGCGATTATATCATACGCCTCTTTTGACTTTAAATTACCATATCGACTAGCAGATCCCGGAGAAAATTGCATGCTCAATTTTCCGAGACTGAAGCTTTGGACCCCCGCCGCTTGCAAAGACGATTCGGAGATAGGTGAGGTACTGGTAAACGATGAATAGAGGGCAAGAGCTTCTTCAACACAAGCAACCTTGATTACCTCATTTACCGCGCTCTCATAGTAGTACCCATAGGCATCAATACTTAGTGTGATTCCCCAAGGCGAATCCTGTTCTGGATTGAGAACGAACTTCCTCGGATGCTGTAAGACTTGGGAGCTTTCGACCTTATAGCCGATGAAGGGCAATTGATCTATGCTTCGCGTGGCCCGTTGCAAGTACCAAGTTTGCACCGCGGATTCTGCCGCAAGTAAAGCGATTGCAGCGGCCCGAAGATCACCGGTTAAGCGAGTCTCAAAATCCTCGATGGTCTCAATGTAGCTACTTGTAACGGCAGTTGTCATTTATTATCACCAATTATTATTAAGAGCGGCCTATTCCTTGCCGCCCTTCTTAACCTTCTTTTCAGCTTTCGGTTCATCAGGCGTTTTTGGGATGCCTCCCGCTTTCTTGGATTCTTCCAATTTCTTGGCTTCCTCGTCCGCCTTGGCCTTCTCTTCCGCTTTCCTCTTAGCCCTCTCGGCTATCCTCTCCTGATGCGTACTCTCCTCGATGGCTACCCCGCCATTGATCAGTTTCTTGGCGATCCATTCGGGCAGGTCTTGGACAGATTGGGCCGGGATGACGGTAGTCCAGATGGGGCAGGGGCGCAAAAAGAATAATTTGGTCATGCTCATATCCTCTTCATATGGATAGTCACAGAACCGCCTGCGAAGGTCGTCATAGTGCCATTGAAATCCAAACAGATCCTATTCCCATCTGCCAGATTTAGCGCGCCAGTGGTCGCATTCAACGTAGGTGTAGCAACGGTATTAATGGTCGAATTCAGCCACATCGTGGTATTGTGGAGATGAGCGCCAGCGTTGGCTGCCTGCGTGCCAGTGCATTTGTTTATGCTCAGGTTGCCGGTGTTGGGGTAGGCCGTATTCTGAGCCACCGAATGCGCCTCTTCGATCTTGGTAATCTGCCAAGCGTCATCGGCGATGAATGCCGTCTGATCAACTTCGGAAGCCCCTATCGGAATGGTGAGAACCATTTCTTGAGGAACTATGACGCTATTGACGGTCAGGCCATCGGCAGAACCCACGCTTAGCGTAGTATTTATGACACCCGCGTTTATGGTAGCAGTCTCATCGATTCTTGCGCCGCCGTCCACGGTCAGGTCATCTGTGATTATCGCATCATCTGAGGCCATCAGGTCCGCGCCCGCGACGGTTGCGTTAGATGTAACGCTGGCGGCAGTCACAGAAGAACCGAAGATCGCGGCTCCGCCATTGACCATGAATGTTTTGGTGCCAGTGACCTTTGTATTGCCATTCCACAAAGTGACGCCAGTTGGACCATAGAAATAGCCGGTCATATTACCAAAGTCCACAACTCCGCCGCCCGCTATCGAATACCAATCATAGCCAGCAGCGAGAGCAATATCCTCGGCAAATACCCCATTGCTGACGTTAGTACCTACTCCGAGAGTGCCGTCCAACGTGAGATCGCCCCGGATTCTGGCATCATTGGTTACATCGATTGCCGCAACCTTGATACCGGAAGGCGGGCCGAAGTTCTGGACTGCTCCGGCCATGCCTATCAAAAATAGGATCACAACAAAAAGAATAAATTTCTTCATGTTTCCTCCCTAAACGAGGTCGAAGCCATAGATCTGAGCATGATGCTCTTCGGCCACATATCCCAATCCAACCTGCGCGTAAAGCTGCCCAACCTCGGCTGCGCCGGTCTTGGCGAGCTGCTCATAGAACACGGCTCCCTTACCAGGGACGGGCAGGAATACCGGGCTTATATCGGCCATGTCAACGATGAACATATAGCCGGTGCTCATCTGTGGCTCATACATCAGCTTGAGCGGTCCAAAGTCGGTATTGATGGTCTCGATCGCCTGCCCACCGACGGTGGTGCTTGGTGCGGTGAAGGGGGTATTGCCATAGAGCTGAGAAAGCTTCTGCTTGGCTCCCGCCGTGCAAAGTACCCACATGTCCTGCATGGGGGCCTTGGAAGTATCGGCCAGGGCGATCATGGCATCATCGATCATCTTGGTGGACAGTTCATCGGTTGTGTAGCCACTGTCCGCATTGATCTTGTTTGTGGTGATGGCCTCCTTGAGCCCCCTGGTCTGGATGGCGGCACCGTTAAACGTTCCCGCATAGGTTCCATTCAGGAAAGCCCAATCGATATCAAGTGCCATCTGCTCCATTGTGGCCCTGAGCTGGAAGGTGAGCGGGTCCACTGGCATCTGTTGAGCACCGGCCAAGGGCAGACCATCCAGATAGGATGTAGCAGACTGAGCCGCATAGCTCACATTGATACCATACTGGAATATCTGGCAGACGTTGTAGTCCTGGTCCCTATCATATGTCAGGGTGACCGGAGGCGCGGCTGCCGCGGCGGCCTCGGTGATGGACTTTTGTCCAGGAGCCTCAAGAGCATACTGGTTATTCAGGATGAATCTCCAATCCTTGGCCATCTTGGCGTTTGTGCCAAGCCCTCCGATCTTGTCCAGGAATGGGGTCTTTCCACGGCCTATGCGGAGCAGATCACCGGCGAGTCCGGCGGCCTGCTCGATGTTATTGGTATATAGGGTATTTGCGGATGTGTTCGAGATAGTCATAAGTTCACCTTTAGGCGATTACAAAACCGCCTGCCTTCATCTTGAGGGCCAAAATTTGATCCTGGATATGACCCCGTTCAATTGGAGTTAGCTTGGGATCGATGGCCTGTTGGGTGAGGGCGGCGATTTGTTCTTTCACATCAGGCGGCTTGGCGGCAGGCGGTGTTTGGGTGCCTGAGCCAAGGCCTCTGGATGGTTCTGCTTCCGGGAACATTTTTTTGAATCTGAGAATAGATGCCTCGATGTCGTCTTCTGATCCCGGCATCATGTCCAGAAGATCGTTAAGCGAGACATCTTTTGGAAGTGTCAATTTGGCAGCATCAAGGGCAGATCGCTTCTTATCCCTGAGAAGAGTCTTAGTTAATTCGGCCTGCTTTGCGTCTATCTGATCTTGCAATGCTTTCAGGTCCGCTTTCTTCTTCTCTTCTTCTGAAAGCTTATTCCTTTCAATCTCCTCTAGCTTGGCCGCCTTAGCCGCGAGGTCGTCTATCTTGCCATGTTTCTTCTCTAGAGCGGCCATTTTCTTGGCCCATTTCTCATTGAAGATGCGATCTACGTCCTCGTCGGTGTACTTCTTTTCTGGCGCTGTCGTCCCTGCCACCTGGGATTCCCCCGCGTTCTGAGCTGGGGCCTGCTCGGAGCTTGCGCTCGGATCTGGTGTATCGACCATAGAAAATCATCCAACGGTTTT
>JALOBN010000064.1 GCA_023228245.1 Candidatus Pacearchaeota archaeon | reverse complement strand
GGCGTAATAATTTTAGGAACTGTTGTGACTTTTTCGCTTCTGTTGCCGATCACCCTGGGAACTCTACAAGGATTGCAGAAGTTTAAATCGCTCTCCTTAATTGGTGTTTTAACGTTCTTACCGAAATTATTGCTTGGAATAACTCTTGTCAGCCTCGGCTATGGCATATCTGGGGCTATTGGTGCAGTAACCTTAGGATTGGCAATTGCTTTTCTCTCGTCGCTTATACTCTTAAAATCATATATAAATAACAATAAAATAAATTATAATTTTAAATTTAAAAGTTTGTATTATTATTCCGTTCCTGCGGTGATTGTGATGATATGCTTAGCCGTACCATCCAATGTAGATGTAATACTCTCAAAACACTTCTTTACAAATTTCGATGCAGGGCTGTATGCAGCAGCATCAGTTATAGGAAAGATTGTCCTGTTCTTACCCAGTTCGTTGTATGCAGTGATGTTCCCGAAAGCATCGAAGATGCATACTCTTGAGGTAACGACGAGGCATCTGCTCAATAAATGTTTAATCTATTCGGGAATCCTCTCCGGTCTAGCCGCAGGGTCATTCATAGTTTTTCCAAGGCTAATCGTCGTAATCTTTGGCGAAGATTACTTAAATTCCATCCCTATTGTAAGATTATATGTGGCCCTTATGTTCTTTGTGTCGCTTATATGGGTAATTGCCCAGTATTGCTTAGCAACAAATAATCTTCGTTATTCGTATATCCTTCTTTTTTTTACACTCGCTGAGCTAATTTCTATGGCCGTATCTCATGCCAGCCCAATAAACATAATACAGGTACTATTAGTAGTTAATTTAGTTTTGCTTATTGTGAGCTATGGATATGTCATTTTGTCGGAGGAGGGATCTCTACGTATGAATTATCTATAATAATACCTGCATATAATGAGGAGCTGCGGGTTGAGGAGACTGTACGAAATTATGCTCATTTTCTCAACGGTTGCTATTCCGATATTGAAGTCTTGGTAATTACAGATGGTTGCAGTGATAGAACACCTCAAATTGTAGATGAGTTATCAAAGAAATATAAATGCATTAAGCACATCCATCCAGATAAGAGATTAGGTAAAGGTGGGGCAGTGATCGAAGGATTTAAGGCTGCAACTGGAAAAGTAATCGGTTTTGTAGATAGCGATGGATCTACACCTGCAGATGATCTGCATCTCTTGCTGAATGAACTTAGTGGTTGTGATGGTGTAATTGCTTCCCGATGGCTTAGTGGATCCAATGTTATGAAGCACGAACCTCCCCTGAGAATTGTTGCTAGCCGCGGCTTTAACTTCCTTATAAAAATTCTCTTCGGATTGCCCTTCAATGATACCCAATGTGGTGCAAAATTCTTCAAGAATGAGGTTATTAAGGATATCATAACCGATCTAGGATTAACAGATTGGTCTTTCGATGTTGAGCTATTATATATCGTTCATGAAAGGGGATATCATATCAAGGAAGTTCCAGTTAAATGGGAATATAAAGAGGGTTCTAAATTAAATTTGCGTAAAGTCTCTATCAATATGCTAATATCTATAATTGGATTCAGAATAAAAAAATCGCCACTAGCACCATTGATACCCAACAAATTAGCTTATATATTGTATCGGAAAATGGAATAGGTGTGATCCATCTTGCAACAGGTTAATGCCAGTATAGGAATATGTGTTTATAATGAAGGAAAAAATATCGGCAAATTGCTGGAGATGCTTCTATCGCAGAAGACAAATATCGTCCGTATTTCCGATATCTACGTCATCTCATCAGGTTCCACTGATAATACTAATAGTATTGTAAAAAATTATGCCAAAATAGATCCTCGTGTGAAATTAATTACTCAAGAAAATCGAGAAGGAAAAGCATCAGCGATAAATCTCTTCTTGGGCAATGCTTCATCCGAAGTTCTAGTGCTACAGAGCGGCGACACCCTTCCCGAAGAAGATACCATTGAAAAATTAGTCGAGCCCTTTGTAGATCCTTCCATAGGTATGACTGGGGGGCATTCCATGCCAGTGAATGACAGGAAAACCTTTTTAGGATTCACTGTGCAGCTTCAATGGGAGTTGCTTCATCAGTTATCTCTAGTAAATCCAAGATTTGGCGAATTGATCGCTTTCCGGAACATTTTGAAGTCGATTCCCAAAGATACAGCCATGGATGAGGCATATATTGAGTTCGCAATGGAGAAGCATGGTTTGAAGCTAAAGTACTCAGAAAACGCACGGCTTTATAATAGGGGGCCAGAAGATATTGGCGAGTTCCTGAATCAGAGGAGGCGCAACTATGCTGGGCACTTGGCTCTCAAGAAAAATACTGGCTACGCGGTATCATCTCTTGGCATTGGGAAAGTAATTTTCTTGACGAGAAACTTGGATTTAACCGCAAAAGAACTCCTTTTTGCTTTTGGCTCGATGACCTTGGAGATTTTGGCTAGGGTTTTAGGGACTTATGATTTCTATATTAAAAAAAGAAATCCTTACAAATGGGATATTTTGAAGACCACCAAGGAGTTAAACGAATGAACCAGAAATCGCATTTGCTCCCTAAGATTATTCAATATAAGTTATTCAGGGCGCTAGGTCATCCTAGTGCATTACCTATAAGTCTCACCATAAGCGTCACCTATTCTTGCAACTCTCGATGCAAGACCTGCAATGTATGGAAAAAGAAGGCGAATGAATTTTCGATAGACGAATTTGATAAAACATTTTCATCTCTTGGGCATAATCCTTTTATGTTTGTCATGAGCGGAGGTGAGCCATTCTTAAGGCAAGACCTAACTGAGATCTGCCAAAGTGCCTATCTTCGATGCAAGCCGTCGATAATCACAATACCTACCAACGGCCTATTGTATAATAAAATACCCGAAATGGTGTCGGAGATTGCGAAGACATGTCCGGATACTCAGATTGTTATTAACTTATCCATCGATGGAATTGAGGGCAAGCATGATGAGATCCGGGGTATTAAAGGTAATTTTGAAAAATCAATGAGAACATATGAGGGCATAAAGGCACTGGATATAGCAAATCTTGAGTTTGGCATTCACACGGTTATTTCAAAATTCAACGTTAATGAAATCGCTAATATCTATAAATATTTTTGCGATTTGAATAGTGATAAATCTATTAAATATATTACAGAAATAGCCGAAGAGCGCGTAGAGCTGGATACCATTGGGAAAAATATTACTCCAACGTACGAAGACTACTCGAAGGCTATAGATTTCTTATCGTCCGAGCTTAAGAAAGAGAAGTTTTCAGGCATATCTAAGCTAACTCAAGGGTTACGATTAGAATATTACCAATTAGTAAAGAATACTCTAAAGGAAAAAAGGCAGATCATTCCCTGTTATGCTGGGTTCGCATCGGCCCATATATCGCCAGACGGCGATGTATGGCAGTGCTGCATAAAAGCAGATCCTCTGGGCAATCTACGTGATGCGGATTATGACTTCGCTAAAATCTGGTTTAGTGAAAAAGCTGAGCTGGCCAGGAAGGGCGCCAAAGAGGGCAAATGTTATTGCCCCATGGCAAATGCGTCTTATACGAATATGCTATGCGATCTTGGCACATCTGTAAAAGTGGGAATCAAGCAGGTAATATAAGCTTATGAGTAATATATTATTAACGGGTGCTACCGGATTTATCGGGCAGAACATGGCAAGGTCATTGGTAGAAAAGGGAAATAACGTAAGATGCCTTGTGAGAATGAACAGTGACAGCACCTATCTTCGGGGGCTTGGTGTAGACCTGACCTTTGGGGATGTGAGCGATGCAGATTCGGTGATGAAGGCTGCCGAGAATATTGATATCGTATACCATTTGGCCGCGATTAGGGGTGAGCTGAACAGCATAGATTATGAGACTTATAGGCGCGTTAATGTAGGGGGAACCCAAAACCTGTTAGATGCATCCATTAAAAGAAATATCAATAAATTTGTTTATTGCAGTTCTGTCGGGGTCATAGGATGGTGGGCTCAGCCACCAGCGGATGAGGATACGCCATGTAGGGCGACTGGAAAATACCATATTACAAAACTTGAAGCTGAAAAGCTGGTTCAAAGCTACTGCAATAGTAGAGGATTAAATGGAACGATTATTCGTCCGGTGATTACCTATGGCAATGATAAAAGCGGTTTTATTCTTAATTTGGCAAAGCTCATAAAGGCCGGCAGGTTCAGGGTTATCGGTAATGGCAACAATTACATGCATTTAGTGAGTATAAAAAATTTGGTATCCGGTTTTATGCTTGCTGAAAACAACCCACGTTCGAAGGGCAGAACGTATATAATTGCAGATGAGTGCCCAATAACCATCAATGATTTAGCTTCTATTATTGCAGGGTCCATGAATGCTAAAATCCCAACCGTGAAGATACCCCTTATCCTTGCCAAGGTCGCAGGTATGGGCTGTGAATCAGTATATAAGTTCCTCAGGCCAAGTTCCGAGCCACTTGTGACCTCCGCTAAAGTTGGTCTATTATCTAAGAACCGGTTCTACAGCATCTCACGAGCAAAAGAGGAATTGGGCTATTCGCCTTATGTTGGGACCAGAGAAGGAGTTGCGGATACAATTAGATTTTATACAAATAATGGATGGCTATAGACATGGATGATTCATGGAAGAAGTATAACAATAATTTCAATGAAGGCCTTGGAACTGTCTATGAGCGAGTGGTGATAAATAACCTATTTGACCGGATAATAGATAAATACAAGATCAAAAATGTCTTGGAGGTACCTGTCTATGGAATGGCCGGGATAACGGGCATCAATAGTATTCAATTTGCAAAAAGGGGATGCAAACTCACTTTAGTTGATAATAATAAAGAACGGGTCGAAGAGATCGAGAGGAAATGGGATTTAATGAAACTGGGGAAGAACGTTGAAGTTCATTATGTCAATGATTTTTCGTCCATTCCCTTTAATGATGAATCATTCGATTTTGTCTGGAACTTTGCCGCACTTTGGCATCTAAAAGATGCTCCACAGCTAATAAGGGAGATGGTAAGGGTATCATCGAAATATGTATTCATTTCTGTGCAGAACACAAAACAGGTCGGGTATTACCTGAGAAAATATGCGATTGATAAGGATCTATTTAATGATGTTCATGAGGAATGGCTAAATATCGAACTAATAAATCAGATTCTCAGAGACCGCGGAATGGATGTGATTGAGAGGGGTGTGTTCGACGTGCCCCCATGGCCCGATACGGCAATGCCAATCCGGGACCTGTTCATGAGGATAGGGCTGAACGGGGCATCAGAGAAGATCACTGATGAAGGCTGGCACTGGAGCATAATGGAATACTATATGGGAAAGGACCCTATGTTTCTAGAAAAAATCAATAAATTTATGCTAGTCGAATATAGTCCATTACCTACTTTCCTCAAGGCTCTGTGGGCGCATCATAGGTTTATGTTATCGAGAAAGGCAATGTTATCCTCGATTTAGACAATTGTCTCATTAGGTCTGGTACACGCATGGTAGGAATCAAGGATACAATAATGGTCTTTATTGAAAATAAAGGGAGGCCATTTATAGATCATGATGCTTAGCACCAACGACTATAGATCCAGCGATTTCGATTCCGCGCAAATCTCTCGTTTGGCTGAAGGAGAGGATCGGCACTTTTGGTACCGTGCCAGAAATCATGTCATTAGAACTGTGATGACACAAATAGCCTCACACATGGATCAAGGATGCAGGATATTGGAAGTAGGATGCGGAAATGGCAATACGTTACGAATTATTAAGGAAGCATGCAAGAGCGCCATAGTCATAGGAATTGATATGGACTCACAAGACCTAAAATATGCACAGAAACGCGATCTTGATAATTTGATTCAAGGAGACATCCATTTTCCACCTTTCGCCAATAGATTTGATATAATATGTCTTTTTGATGTTCTTGAACACATATCGGATGATGATTTGGTACTATCAAAGCTCCGCCACATGATAACGGATGGTGGTTATATTTTTCTGACCGTACCTGCTCATCCATCGATGTGGAGCTATGCGGATGAGATTGTTCATCACTATCGTCGCTATAAGGCCGAAGAGCTGGAGGGAAAACTGATACAATCAGGTTTTCATGTCGAATACATCTCATATTACATGGCAAGTATTCTTCCCCTTGTCTGGACCATAAGAAAGCTTAAGAATATGATGCGTGGCAGTACACCTCAAGATCTCACCTTGGATGAGCGGAAAATTGTGCCGGTGGCAAACGAGATCTTGACCGCGCTGCTAGTCCAGGAAGCACGACTAATCACGCGACGGTGGAGGATACCGTTTGGGACGTCTGTGATTGTGGTTGGGAAAAAAATTTAATTGTTTAATATATTTTTATCCGGGATGATCTCATATACAAAAAATGCGAGGCTGCTGATATAATGAAATGGATTACATTTATTTCAAAAAAATATATAAAAGAAGTTGGCATTTACACAACTGCCCTTTGCATGTGCATGGTTACGTTGGCGTGGGTGATGAAGTTATGGGATGCTGACCTCGATATTCCCTTTTCCTATGATAGGGATGGATTGTTTACAAGCATGTTGGTCAAAGGGACAATTGAGAATGGATGGTTCCTGTATAATAATTATCTCGGTATGCCAATAGGTCAATGTCTTTATGATCTTCCCTTTACCAATTATTTAGATTTTATATTTATAAAGTTAATCTATCTTTTTGCACCGAATTATGCGGCAACATTGAACCTTTATTATTTATTGACGTTCTCACTAACAACATTAACTGCGATATATGTATTTAGGCAATTTAAAGTATCCTCTTTTTATTCAATTGTTGGTGGCTTACTCTATACTTTTATTCCCTATCATTTTTTGAGGGGAGAACATCACCTAGGTTTAGCTGCATATTATATGATCCCACCTATGATCATGGTCATTTTATGGGTGTTTACTGATAAATCTCTTCTATTCCACGGCAATGATGCTAGGAAGAACTTAATCAGCAAAAAATTTGTAATAAGCGCTTTAATCTGTATATTGGTCTCATCTACGTTCATTTATTATCCCTTTTTTTCCTGCTTCTTACTACTCATTGCAGGTATAATCGCATATATTTCTCAACGTAATAAATATCCTTTGTTAAATTCCCTTATATTGATTTCAGTAATAATTTTTGGCATATTAGTAAATATGGCCCCCAGCCTTATTTATCAGATTGAAAACGGAAAGAATCCTGAAGTAGCAGTACGTAGTCCCGCAGAATCCGAAATATATGGTTTAAAAATTGCTCAACTTATCCTGCCGATAGGTGGACACCGAATACCTTTATTAGCAAAATTATCGGGTTATTATTCTGGAACTGCGCCTTTGATCAATGAAAATGCAGTTGCATCTCTTGGCGTCATAGGAAGTATAGGGTTCTTGCTGTTAATCGCTTGGGCATTTTATCGGATTTCTAACGGTTTGAAACTCAAAGCAGGGAACATGTCAAGTCATATAAATGAGTTAAGCATTTTAAATTTATCTGCTGTATTGTTGGCAACGCTCGGAGGTTTTGGAACTTTATTTGCATACCTAATCTCTCCCGAAATCAGAGGGTACAATCGAATGAGCATATTTATTGCATTTTTCTCTCTTTTTGCTGTCTTTCTAGTTTTGGATGCTCTCTCACGGAAATACGCAAAAAGTCATACCTCTCGACTACTATTCAATGCATTTATCTGTCTCGTGCTTATATTTGGGATATTAGATCAGACTTCCAGTTCTTTTGTGCCTCCCTACGCTTCCACCAAAGCCGAATATTTAAATGATGAAACATTTGTAAATACTATTGAGGCAATAATGCCGGAAAATGCTATGATATTTCAGTTGCCTTATGTGCCCTTTCCGGAACATCCACCCGTCAATAGAATGACCGATTATTCTCATGTTAGAGCGTATTTACATTCGAAGGAGCTTCGCTGGAGTTATGGGACGATGAGGGGGCGGCCAGGGGACGATTGGCAAAGAATAGTAGCAAGCATGCCTGTGGGAGATATGCTCAAGACGCTGTCGCAAACTGGCTTTCAAGGTATCTATATAGATAGCTATGGCTTCCAGGGTGATGGACTTGTATTGATATCCGATATCAAGCAGATTCTCGGAGTCGAGCCCCTAATTAGTGATAATCAAAGGTTATACTTTTTCGATATGACATTGTATAATAAAAAAAGCAAAGCAGCCTCATCCAATAATGGAATGATCATTACAGGATTTGGACTTGGCTGGCATGGCATTGAAGACTGGGCAGGCACTCAAACCAGCTGGATGCAAGCTGACGCTACCATATTTGCACTCTCGCCTGATAACCACACAGCTAACCTGAGCCTGCAGGCGCTCAGCTTCTATCGCAATCGTACTCTGGAGATCTCCTCCGGCGGCGCACTTGCGGCGCAGGTTGCCGTGCCCACGAGCTTTATCAATGTGAGCGTGCCCATAGATATCGAGAAAGGCATGAACACCGTTCGCCTGACCGTGCCCGAGGGCTGCGAGAAGCCGAGCGACAAGCCTGAGCTAAATAGTATCGATTCAAGGTGTCTGAGCGTGGCCGTGCAGAACATAACTTTGATCGAGAGGAAATCTGGCCAGTTGGACTATGTCAACGGCTTCCACGATTTTGAGAACTGGTCTGGCACACCGACTCGCTGGATGCAGGCCAACGCTACCCTCCTAATAGACTCGCCCGCGAACCGAACTGCCACCATGCGCCTGCAGGCGCAGAGCTTCTATCGCAACCGGACGCTTGAAGTCTACGCAGGCGATGAGCTTCTGACAAAGGCGGCGATCCCTTCGAAGGGTTTCGTCGTCGAGATTGAGGCGCCCGTCCACCTGGTAACGGGCATAAACGCCCTCAGACTTCGCGTCCCTGAAGGATGCGAGAGGCCGAGCGATAAGCCTGATCTGAACAGCCCTGATGAAAGGTGCCTGAGCGTGGCCGTGCAGAATCTCACTGTGGTATGATCTTGATTTTTTAAGCGCAGTACTCCGCAGCTTGTTGTGCGGATGCGCCACGTCGTTTCACTCTTTTATTTCGAGAGCTTCTCCCGCCTTTAGTCGGTTCTCTATATTTGTTATAAATTCAATTAGATGTTCCTCAAATATTTCAGATGTGAAACAATGACTTCTTTCAAATGCCTTTCGGGAAACTTTTTCTCTTAACGGACCATCGTTCATCACCGTTAACGTATAATCCTGCAATTCTCTTATTGTTTTGAATCGGAATCCACTAATCCCATGCTCCACTATCTCTTTTTGGCCACCGCCATCGATTACGATGGGCACGCAATCATTCTGCATAGCTTCTACTGTCGTCATTCCGAAATGCTCCACCAAATGTGGATCTGTTGCATTAAGGCCACATGCATGCCAGAAGATTGAAGCTATTTTATATAACTCTCGCAGTTCGTCGTCTTTCAAGTTCGGCATTAATTCGATATTATCTGCATGAATTGTATTTATCTCCTCTCTGACCCTATCAAAATAGGGGTTATCTCTGTGCGTACCTCCTGCCAATATGAGTCGCCACTCTTTTTTTACATTGGGATTCCTTCGACAAAGTTCTCCAAATGCTTTTACCATCTCTAGCTGCTTCTTGCTTCCACCTAATTCAAATCTAGCTACAGATATTATTATCTTCTCCTTTTTAACTCCTCCCTCTTTATTATACATATCCACCGAAGGGTAAAGCCGAAGGGTAGCATCAAGCCCCCATTTCTGCTTCAGCCAGAATGTGCCATAGTCGCTATTAGTTATAATATAATCATATCGATCAACTGCAAAGAATCTCTCTTTATCTCTATCTGGGAAATGACATACAAATATTGAAGCGGAGGATAATGGTTTGACTTTGCCAAGCATATTTGCATTTATAAATATATCATAATTAGAACTTTCTTTGCTTATAGTATCAAATGGATTGTTCTCTTCATGAACAACCATTCCTTCGTCTATGAAATAGCGTTCCGCTTTCTCAAAAAAATCCAATTTTATTATTTTCAATTTGCATCTAGAAATATCAATATCAAACCATTCCTTGTACTTAGATAAGCTAATATCTTTATTTGTGATAAATGTAATCTCGTATTTGTCCTGAAAAAGCTCAGCTATTTTCGCAATGTACTTTTGACCGCCTCCCGCAAAATGAAATGCATGATCGTAAATCCCAATACGTATCTTTCTCAAACCCAAAACAACCTCCAGTTGGGAAAAGAAGCTACATGCTTTGCTTGGTCCTAATGTCCAAGACATAACTGCTTCCAACTCATCAAGACATCTTACTGCGGTTTCTGTATCACTATTTTCTACTAATTTTTTTGTAGCTTGAAGGAGAGAATGGTGCAAATTATCCAACTCGTTCTTCAGGAAAAAATGAGACGTTTTAATACTCTTGGCCAATTTCAGTGGGTAGCGCTTTCCAAGAAGCAGAAATCTATTCCTGGAACAGAAATATTCGCACAAATCCGAGGAGGCTGTACCATGATATCTGTGGTAGACTATACTTTTAGGAGAATAAAATATTTTCCATCCTAAATCACGGCACCTAATGCTATAGTCTATATCCTCCATGAACATTACGAAATCTTCATCAAACTCCCCGACATTTTCTAGGCAGGTTCTTCTTAATATGACTGAGCCCCCGGTGAAGTATCTGATCTCCCTCGCAGTCTCGTATTTACCTACATCCTTTTCTTCAAAACCAATATCTCTGAAATAAAAATCTTCGACCTCATCAACACCCACACTGTTTATGGTAGCTCTATCTGAGAAAAGAATCTTGCTCTGAACTGCACCAATTTTTTTATCCTGATTCATTATCTCTAGAGCGCCTATCAACCAGTTTTTATCTACAGTCGTATCGTTGTTTAGGATCACAACATAGTCGCCTTTGCAGTACCTAATACCTAGATTCAAGGCCTTCGTATAATTATTTACATTATTTTCAATTATTTTTATTTCTGGGAACCTGTTTTTGATAAAGTTCACAGAATCATCCTTTGAGAGGTTATCAACCATTATTATCTCAAACCAAAATGTATCTCTTTCCATCTTATATAGGGAATCAAAACATGGTTCAAGAAATTTCTTGCCGTTATAATTTACAGTTAAGATTGAAACTAGTTCTTTCATTTTCTTATCTCCGCGCGCGACTTTTCGATGATCGCTTCTATTTTGTTCTTTACGATATCCAAATTAGCTTGTGAATTAACCTCTTTCAGGAGGACATATTTCGTATTACCATTTTTTTTATTAAGAGGTTTGTCTCGGAGAGTTTTTACGGATATTTCTAAAGTTCTAGGTTGGTTGAAACTAAATGCTTGCAAGCTCAAATTTGCTTGGCAGTTATATTCTAGCGATACAAAAATTGTGGCGTCGTTTGCCATCCAGCGTATGGAATCTCCATTACACTCTTCAATCCCATGCCAATGATTTCCCAAGTTAAAGAGTAGTTCTAACGATCCATCCTGGATTATCATATCTTTGACTGCCAAACTCAGACATCTACCATCTTCAGTCTTCAATTCTGGAATAGTGCTTGGCCGCGTGCATCCCTCAAGAACATGAAACATGATTAGGTTATAGCCTTTTTTAAGATCTATCTGAGTCGCCACAGGTGTAAATGCTAGTTCTACAATATTTTGACATACCAAACGTCCCTCTTCTTGTAATTCGGGGATATCTTTCTGTGTTGGGATATCTTTCTGTGTTGGGATATCTTTCTGTGTTGGGATATCTTTCTGTGTTGGGATATCTTTCTGTGTTGGGATATCTTTCTGTGTTGGGATATCTTTCTGTGTTGGGATATCTTCCTGTGTTGGGATATCTTCCTGTGTTGGGATATCTTCCTGTGTTGGGACATCGATACTTTTCGTATGAAAAATCCTATTTTGACAATTCCTTCTCTGGTATTCGTTAACGTTTCTGTAGAAGCATCTCCAGCCTTCGCTTGCGAGGATCCTTCCGCCCTTCAGTCCTAGATCGTAAATTCTCCTCTGCTTAGTCCCAGGTGGCAAAGCGCGCTCTACAAAGCCGTTGTGATACCTCATCAAGAGCTGCCACGTGATGCTATGTCTCATCTGGGTTAACTGATATTCGAGTTCCTCATTGCGACCACTTCTTTCTCGGAGCTGCAGATCCTGTTCAACAAGCCTCTTGTTGAGCTCAATGACCATCAGGTTAAGCTCTTGCGCGTGTTCACTGGAGCTTACCAACTTGGAGTCTAACTCTTTGAGCCTTTGGTCGCGCTCGATTACCATCAGGTTAAGCTCTTGCGCGCGTTCACTGGAGCTTGCCAACTTGGAGTCTAACTCTTTGAGCCTTTGGTCGCGCTCGATTACCATCAGGTTAAGCTCTTGCGCGCGTTCACTGAAGCTTACCAACTTGGAGTCTAAC
>JALOBN010000063.1 GCA_023228245.1 Candidatus Pacearchaeota archaeon | reverse complement strand
ACCATCGTTAAAGGTGGTCAATCCAGGGCTATTGAAAGCCCTCTCCCCTTCGGGGAGGGTAGTTTACCCAATCCCGAAAATGTGAGCAGTCCAGATAGCAGTCTGCAAACTCGCTCACCCTGGATGGATTGAGGCCACAACCGTATAGGGTGGTGCAAGCGGCGGATGTGCGAGATATCAGATTCGGACAGATATTAGACATGCTCATCCTCCCGTATTGGCCTGAATGCGCTTGGTTCTTCGAAACATAGATGGTCATCTGCCCTCTTTCCACGGGCCTTGCAATGCCTGAAATGGCGACATTCTCCACAAGTCATATCAATCCTGCTCCCACTTCTCGCAAAAATAATGCGGACTCACTCGTCTCTGCATGACAGGGCAAAATCCATGTGCTGTGATCGATTGGCCGCATTGATATTGCTCGCATCCATGACAGCAATCGGAGCCCCATGGTATGAGCATCATCTCAATTGACATGACATCGAGAGGCCGGCCACCTGCTGCCCGGACTTCATCGAGCCATTGGCAGACTTCGGCATCTATCATGGCCGCTTTCCACCCTTTAGCCTTTCTTTTCTACTCAGTTTAGCCGGTCGCCAGTCCGGGCAAGTGGCCGCATCGCCCATCAAGCTTTGGCAGATTTTGCGATTTCGCTTGTAGTAACAGCGTTCGCAGGTTCGGAATTTGCTTTCTGTCATCAAGCCACCGCCTTGAAGTACCTGCATTCGCCTTCCATCAGGCAACCTTTCGCACTATCGTCGCAAACCCAGCCAACGATGCCATTTGTGATCCTGACAATGTATTCAGGCGGAATCATGACGCCATCGGCATACCAGAAATAAGGCAACTTAAGGTCGATATTCTCCTTTTTCAAATCATCACAGAGAATAAACAAAAGCTGTCTGAATTCCCGGCAACGTTTCATTTCTGGCGTGCTCTCAGTGGATAGGGTGATTATCGCATGGGCCAATTGCTTGAATGTATCCGGGATCTCTGAAAACAGATCATCAAACTCATCTGCCCCGTGCCTTCCCGCCTCGGCAAAGAACGATTCTGGCATCGGTCTGGTTAGCCAGTTAGCCCGGACCATGCGACAATATGCACGATGTTTCAGGAAGTGGCACATATTCTCATAGGTCGGATTGGCCTGATAGATGGTCCAAAAACACTTCATACTTGATCCCTCAAAATCTTAAGTTCCGTCTCAATCTCCGCCAACCTCTGCTCATAGCATTCCTTAGCTTCGGCCAATTGTGCTATCGCCTGCTCAACAGGTATCCTAGTAGGTGCTGGTCCCTCCTTGTTATGCAATGGATGATTGGCTCTAAGCAGGTTGCGTCGGGCCTCGACCGATTCTGGCGAGCAATCATCGTGTGGGATGTGCATCATGCGGGCCTCCTCGCCAAATATCCCCCACAAATCATGCATCTGCTATGCTTGATCTTCGGAATGTAGGCAAAGGGGCGCACATCCCGGCATCGCACACAATATCGATATGAGAGATGGTTGGGAAATTGCAAGCTACTCACCTCCGAAATATCGAGCCTTCACAATCCAGACATCGGCCAACCATTTCCTTGGATGAGCGGGCAGGTGAATGGTTCTTGGCGGCCATTGCCTGACTATGCGCGGCCGATGCTCAGTAGATCGACGAATCGAGATCATGGCCATCCCCACTCAGCACGCGCATATACGGCGAACCAAAATCCGATCCCCGCCCCAAGAACGAAGCTGAACGCAAAATCGTATAGCATCATGGCTCGGCCTCCGTCAGCATGGCCCGAATCACATTCGCATCATATTCTCGGAGGGCCCCTTCTCCCGGCCCGTATCCGGCGATGCAATTTCCCAGGACGGTCTTTCGCTCTTCCGTCGCTTCCCACGCAAGCACGGAGCCGGAAAGCATGTTCTGAAGGATAGCAAGAACTCTGTCCTCTCCCTGATATCCATCTTCGCACGGATCTTCTATCATGCTGATCGCTTCTCCCAAGGCGTCCCGTTGCTCTGCTGTTAGCACCAATTTGGCCGGCTCGATCATAGTAGACCCTCGGTGTGTAATTGCTTGCGGGCCATCTGCTCGCAATCTTCCATCGTCATGGGTGGCTCGTATCCCGCGAAAGCCATAACAAGCTTCTCGGTGCGATCTATGATCAGCGCGGCCTCAAGCTTCACATTTCTGTCCATCGCATGTTGCGCCAAAACATGCAGCGCATCGTTTCCTCCCAAGATCGCCGCTAATCTTGCATGTTCCTGCCACCCATGCGGGCAACCTTCTTGTGCATATTTTAGGTCGGATTCAAGCGCCTGAATGTGCTTGGCCTGCTCTGCGATCGTCTGATCTCGCATAACAAGGGCGGTTTGAAGATTGCTTATACCTTGCTCTTGTTTATGGTAGGCAATCCGACCTTGATCGACTTTTGCCGCGAGCGATTTCATTTCACTGCATAGATTTTGCCTGTTGCACCATTTCTCTTCGGAGCATGGAAATTCACATTGCCAATTCTTTGCATCGGCGCGAAGTTGTTCAAGTTCCTTCGAATAATCGCGAACTAGAGTGCAACTGTTTGCGCATTCTTCTTGCTCGTCCCGAAGTCGCTCAATCTCGTCACACGCCGCTGGCAGCAATTCACGGGATGCCGCTATGAAATCGAGATCGAAACCATCAAACGGTATTATAATGGTTCGGTTTCCTTCGCCATCGATGTCTATTTCATCTTCCGTGGCAATCTCATCACCATAGACGCACCACGGAGCAGGCGTCACGTATTTGCAAAGTCCTCGGACTTTCTGTATATCGAATTCAGCCATTCACTTCTCCTCCATCACATACCACAACCCATCTTCTCCCCTCTTCGCGACCTTGCACATATCGAGAGTTGGCCCCTCTCCAGACAATCTTCGCAGACACGGCAAAAGATCATCGATGCCACAGCCACAATTCAAACCTGGATAGCAGAGGCCATCTCCGCCCATTTCGTAGATTTGGAGCTTTAGGATCTCGCGAATGGATGGCATCATGCGACCTCGTCTTTTGGATCATAGGCATAGCAGGCTTTGTATTCGCATTCATTCAGACATTCGAATACGTCCTTTTTCCTGCCAATTTTCTTGCAGAATTGAACATTTTCCCATTTGTCGTCCATGTTTTGTCGATGCCAGAACCTATAGCCGTTGTAGTCCACCGGGTCCATGTAGCTGGTAGGCTCGATTGTTGGGTCGATGTTTGGGCAAGCCATTTAGATCGCCTCGATAGACCCATTCTCGGCTATTTCATATCTTTCCCCATCCAGTACCAGAATGCCCACATTCGGAACGTTATAGCCGTGAAACGCTAGCAGGAAGCTCCAATCCTGAATCGAACCCCTCTCATCTTGCTGTATGAGTCCCGCCGCATTGGCCAAGCTCCATTCATGCGAGCCTTCACCGGACACATTGCCGGAGATCTCCATGCTCACCTGCGCATGGGCGGCCATGATCGCGGGGCAGATGAGTGCGAGCAGGAAGGCATACCGGGCGATGAGGAAAGCATCGCGAAAGTCGGGCATGTTCAGACCTTCCTAGTATATTGTTCACATTCTTTCATAGGCGTCTCCCCATCATTTCGGAGAGATGCGCATTTTATGCCAGGAGTCAATAGGCAGAATCCTTCATCGAGATTGCCTTCATCACCCGGAGCATCTTGAAACCATTTGCAAACCATTTAAGCCATCTCCTTCTTCTCAATCCTCTCACATATCCACCTAACCATCCAAAATTCCTCTCCTTCCAGATCAGCCAAAGCTTCGCGGAGGGAGAGATAGTAATGGGCCATTGCACTCATTTCATGCCACCTCCTCTTCTCTGATCCCCTTCGCCTGGTCTCGCAGATTCTCGATTCCGGCTTCCGTATAGCCGAAATTGGCTTTCAAGCAGGCGTCTGACAACTCATCCAATTCCAAGACATCCTTTCGATTTCCTATTAAGCTCATTTTCATAACCCCGCACTTCGATATCCCTAATAGAACTCGCTGGCATAAATACCTTTCGCCTCTCTTAGTACTCGCAATCCTTAAATACTAATAGTCCCAAGTACATGCACATGAGCGAAAAGATAACCAAGGTGAAATTGCCAGAAGCGACCGAAATCGCATTGGCCGCCTGGATGGCCCAAGAAAGAATATCGACAATGGACAAGAATGTCATCATTTCGCGAGCGGTAGAGGTCTATCTGCGAGAGTATGCGAAGAATGATGGGGCATTGGCCGCCATGATAGATGCGCGGAGTGATGCCAGGAGCCGAAGGGGAAAGGAATCATGGGCGAGGGGATCACATGACCAAATATAATTACGAAGGCGGTCTGGAGCTGGAAATCTTGGCCGCGCGCCACGGCCTAGAAATCGCGATCAAGAACGCAAAAGATACGCTCGCCTACATGGAAGCGGATCTAGTTGCGAATGGCACGCCCGGTTTCTATTGCCCGACCGATGCGGTAGTTCGGGAATATCACAGACTGATCGCTTTGCAGCAGGCATTGGCACTGTATAGGGAGGGCAAAGCATGATTGATTGGAGCATAGAATGCGAAAGTTGCGGGCGCAACCTAAAAGCGATACTGGAAGAGGACGGTCCCGGAAAGCTCGGCGAGATCGTCTTTGAGCCGGGTGAGCCACAGACAAGATTCGATCCAGGAACGGATGACCGCTTGTATTTCTGGTGCGCGCGATGCGGCGAGGGCAAAGCATGACCAATGAATGGCTGAAACAACTTAGGCCCGGCGATACCGTCGCCGTCTATGGCGGCCTCGGTGGCCGAGATATCTGGCTCGCAAAAGTCAATCGCCTCACGCCATCGGGTAGAATAGTGATTCATCGAAATGGGCAGGATACCGTATACAATCCAGATGGATGGGAGCGCGGCATTCATGCGTATCATCGGGAACATTTGGCAGAGCCTGCCAGCGAGATTAGGGAGAAAATCGAATTCAAGCGGCTATGCTCACATTTTCGAGGGACCTCACCCGAGAAATTGACCTTGGATCAATTGAGGCGAATAGATGCGATTATCAAGGAGCAGAAATCATGAAGAAAGTAGAATCAATGACCACCCCAGAACTAATCATCTGGAACGACAAACTGACCCAACTTCTGGCCGACAAGGCCGGATATGGCACCCTATCATGGACTATGATGGTTGGAAGCCACCTGGAGAAATTGGTATCTTCGTGGCTTCAGGTGGATGCAGAAGAGGCTATCAGGAGGTTGAAACATGAGTGAATCGCTTATTGCCGCTATAAAGCGGCTGGCAGAACTTGAGCAAAAGGTAACTCCAATGCCGTGGTCGATTGACATGCAAGTAGATCCTAAGATAGTTCTAAGAGATACGAAATTCTTCATTGCCTTGCGAAATGCCGCTCCTGCCATGATGAAAGTGTTGAGCCTCTTCGAACCAGGCGATGCAAGCGATTTGGCTTTTGTTCTTTCCGGGGAATGGCAACCCGGAACTTGTGTATGTGAATCGTGCCAAAAAACGACTGCTACAGTAAGACGATTGCAGAAGGCGGCGCGCTTGATGGAGGCAGAAGGATGAGAAAATGCATCGGATGTGGAAAAGATAAGCCAAATAGCGAATTCAAAGGCTTATTTGGGCGCAATGGATATTGTAGTTCATGTGTATTGAAAAAATTTAATCCAGATGGATTGATTGAAATGGGGTCTGGTATGCATGTCTAAAATTCTGTCAGAAGCCCGCCAACTCTGCGAAGATCTGCCAAAGGAAGATGTAGAATACGATCTCAAGCAGGTTCGGGTAATCGCAGGCAAAAATGAAAATGTTATGAAGCATATTGAAACTGTTGTGAAAATGGCAGATATGTTTCCGAGATTGCTGGCTTATGCAGAAATGCGAGAAAGTCAAGCCATCCAAGAACATGCGCATTTCATTCAATATCGTTGCCTGAAACTATATGGTAGGCATGAGCCAATCGAGAAATTCAAGGCGTTCGCGGCATCGGAACTGGATGCAGACCTCTCATCCTGGCACAGGATCACGGAGGAAGAGAAAGCAGCAATTCGATATGCCATTGAGACGCTTCGGGATAGGGCATATTACGAGGATGAGCCGAACCGGGAATGTATAGAAAAGGCAACTGTATTGAGAGGCCTGCTATGAGCGAAGAATGCCCATTTGACGACGATGGATCATGCAAACTCGATTGGAAAACATGTTCTATTGCACGGTATAAATCGAATCAAGATTATCCCGAAAATTGTTTTAAAACCAACACAGAAATTCACAGATTAAAAGGAGAAATTAAGTCCCTGCAAGCGGAAATTCGCAAGAAAGATCAAGAACTTCAAGCTGCCCATCTTCTCGTCGGTCGTCTCATGAAGGAAGGAAATGAGTTGCCTGCCAGAATACGTGATCTTGAACAGCAAATCACTTCCTGGATTGCAGACCGTGATTCCTGGATAGGCCGATATGAGGCGGTCAAGAAGGAGATGGATGAGCAGCAAGCCTATATAGGCCGCTTAGAGTCGAAATTCTTAGAACTCGCTGAAGCCGATCTATGGGATTCCACCTATAATGCGGATGGAGCGACGGCGCGCATTGCCAGGAACAAGCGGGCGGCGAAGGAGGCGTTAGAAAAATTGAGAACTGGTTAATCTTTTTTCGCTAATCCTTTTCCGCAATCCATATCTTCTGGATAGACAGATATTTGGTGCAATTTGCACCAGAGTTTCATATTTCTCAATCCCCGATCTTCACCATATTGGTAGGATTCACAGTAAATCATCCGTTCACCAGCCTCTTGGCCCGCGTGATCAAGCAATCCGCCTCATGCCCTGGCAGCGGATCGCCTACCAAATGCCCGCCTTGCCATCGATTGCAGAAAACGCATCGTTCATCCGCGTCTTCGGGGTTGCTTTCTGCCAATTCCTTGACAATGGCTCGCACGGCTTCCAGCTCATCCAAGATGGCGGGCAGAGAATTGCGCATCTCAACATATAGCGCGGCGTCTTCCGAAAATGCGAAATCCGCTAGATACGACCCATATTCATCTGAACGTCGTGGTCGAATTTCTGTTCCCATTGTTTCGAATATGTATTGTCCAACTTCGGATGCTGCTTTTTCTAAGGTCCGAAGCTTTTCGATATCGATCTTGGGTGGTTCGATCATGGCTTATATCCCTCTGGCGTTACATAATCGATGCTCAAAAGATCGCCGTTTCCGGTTCGGCGAATGTGGACCGATTCCACCGACCCGGATTTTAATTCTTCGCGGAGTCGCATGGATATAGATACATCGTTAGCAATCCTAACCATTAACATAGGCAATCTATTCATTTCGATCCTATTTATATGTTACGCAATGCTAGATAGTACGCATCGATAAGTATTTATATCAAGCATGATAAGTACATGCTATGGAAAGATATACGATTACAGTGAGCGAGGAAACCGCCCGCTGGCTAGAGAAAGAAGTCGAGAAAAAGAGATTTCGGAATATCAGCCACGGATTTGAGTTTGCCGTGAATGAGCTTATGACGAGGAAGGATTGAAGATGGCAAACAGATGCTCATGGCCTTTGACACGCGCAGACCTGCGCGACGCACTATCACGCGGAAAGCGGAGGCTGAATGCGAAAATTCATGCATGTGATTATGATTTAGTCCATGCGTGGGACGCATTCCAGAGAATCGAGGCGATCTGAAATGGAGTCGATTACGATCACGCCAGAGAAAGGCGATGCACGCGCCTTTCGAAAAATTATCCACGTTCTCATGAGCGTGCGCCCCTGCGATTATGGAACAGATCAGTATCATGCAGACGTGGTTCGCAGATACTTGGAGGCTATCACATGCAAGCCGAAGAAATGAAAATATCTCCTATCCAGAATCTCGCCGTCATGCATCGCGCCCTAAAAGCCCTAGATGATCAGATAGCCGAGGCCGAGGTGACCTTTGGCCTCAAGTCCATGCGGGAACAGAGGGCACAAAAGGCCCAGGAATATGAGGAAGAATTGGCCCGCATCGCGCCCGGCCTGCCATATGGCGAGGACAAGTTCCTCAAGGCGCTGAAGAAGAAGGGCGAGAGCTATCGGGAAGGCAGCATAAAGATCATGCGATCCGCAACTACCCGAAGGACCGTGCTAACTGACAAGTTCGCGGCGGCCTTCCCAGACCTGCTTAAGAGCGTCTGTAAAGTGGAGCTAACTAAAGCCGATGCTCTGATCGGAAAGAAGACGATGGACGATTTTGTGGAGAAAGTGACCACATATCGGTATGAGGTTATGGATATGGAATTGCCGGAGAATGGGGGTGTCTGAATGGATCGCGAAGAAGAGACGCCCGTTCATTCATTCGAATTTGCGCAATTCGAATATGAGCAGGGTATTGCCAGGCAGGCGGAAGAGTTGTTTTCACAGGAAGGCAGAATAGACGCACCAATGCAGGAAATATATCATCCATCGGGCGATGTAATTGGATATGAAGAAAATCCAATCTCTCTGTCCGACTTGCCAGTAATTGATGCAGACGAAGAAGAGACATGGGAAGCAGAAAGAAAGTATGAAGAAATGAAAAGGAAGGCGATCTAAATGGCTGGCAAAGTTCCCACCAAACCCGAAATTGCATCTGCAATTGAAACCTATTGCCAAAAGTATCCAGATCTCAAGATAGAAAAGTCCTATGATGAGCCTACCGATTCCTGGCATCTCAAAGACGGCAATGACATCGAGATCATCATTGGCCCCGGATTCACCTGCACCGATGCGAGCCTATTGGCCGCGCTCCGAGAGATCATCATGGATGCAAGAGACAGCAACGCCGTAGAATCGCCCAGAAAGGCCACATCTCAGACAGATAAGGCGATTATGCCATCCAAGACAAGAAATGCCGTTTGCGGGCCTCTGGCGAAGCCTGATATGCCTATCAGAGATATCCAGGTAGCCGAATTGACCTTCGACGACATCAAGACCTATATCTGTCCGGTGGCCAATGATCAGGAAGTTATGATCTTCTTGAAGCTTTGTCAGGCCCGGAACCTTAACCCGTTCCTCCGGGATGCATACTTAATCAAGTACGATCAAACCAAAGCCGCCCAAATGGTGGTAGGCAAGGATTCATTCACCAAGAAGGCGGAGGATCACCCCAAATTCGCCGGTTACAAGGCGGGCATCATAGTGAAAATAGGCGATGTCCTTGAGAGGAGAGAGGGCACCTTCTGGATGGAAGGCGAAGTCCTTGTGGGAGGATGGGCAGAAGTCTATAGAGTGGATCGCGAGAAGACTCCTTATAAGATGGAAGTTCCGCGAAAAGAATATGATACCGGGAAGTCTAATTGGGTCACAAAACCCGCCACAATGATTAGAAAAGTGGCCTTGGTCCAAGCTCTCCGAGAGGCATTCCCGTCTGAGTTTTCGGGTATGTACGATCAAGCCGAAATGGGGATAGATCCAGAGAAGGAGGTTAAGGCATGAATCCCGCCTCTCCTCTTCAACTCGATGATAAAGTAGAAATCATCGGACCAGATTCATATGGAGACGTATCAAGAATAGGAAACAGGTTCAAAATTTCAGAACTACGTATTGGAAACAACGAAGAATTCGACGGGGGTATCATGGCGTCGCGGATCGGGGTTCCTTGGTATCCTGTCAGTTCCCTGCGCAAGGTCGAGGAATCGCAGATAGGAGATTATGTAGAGGTGGTTGGGCCATCCATCACGGGGCTAACCGATACTATCGGAAAACGATTCATGATAGAAGAAATCGATGATCCGTCTTGGCCCATTGGATTGCATGGATATTCATGTCATGGTGTGATGCAATCCATTTGGCCCGCATCGAGCCTGCGAAAACTCGGACCCGATGAAATCCCATGCAAGAAGGAAATGCCGACCGAATATAGACTGAAATGTGATTGGTGTGGCAAATATCTAGGAAACGCCGCGATCAAGGGTCAAGACGGAGAACAATATTGCTCTATTCCATGTTCGACAATGGGAAATGATCATAGGCGGCTATCTGCCATCGAGAAACATCTAAAAGAAATAGGCGAATCACATGCGGAATTGATTGGAGATGTCGAAGATGTCGGGAAGCGGTTGGCATTTGTCGAAGCCTTCCAGAGATCGCAGATCGAAAATGCATTGGACCCCAAAACTCTTCCACGAACTGATTTGACTCTCGGTGCCATGATCGCAGACGGCACTCTTGAAGTCGCAGACTTCCGAAATAAAGATATCAAGACCCAACGAAAGATCATCAAGCAAATGGAAGACGATCTTGCTTGCAATGGCATGACTTGCGCCGAATGCATGGATGAAGTAGAAGATATTCGCATAGCAGCACTTGATTATGCCATCCGATCATTGCGAATGCCGGATATGGATAACGATCCAGAATTTGCGCATGGGGCGGCAGATGTGCTGGAAGAGATGATGGAGGAGATGAAGAAATGACCTTCTCCGTTCGAAAAGCCAAAGGCGGTCAGTACACAATTCTATGCAGCGAGGCAGAACTTTTGCTGATATCCGAACTCTTGAAAGTCGCGCAGGAGATCCTAAGGAAATCTGCGACTGATGGAATGAAAGAAGCGGCAGACGTTCAAATCATGCATTGGAGAATGCAGATAGCGGAGGTCATGAAATGACCTGGATTCAATCATATGGCAGAAAGTATCATATTGTAGGCGTTCGGGGATGGTCATTATGTCGAATGGCCAAACTCATGAAAGAGCCCGTTGAGAATCCGCCCGAAGAGAAGAAATGCAAAATATGCACGAAGTTGGCGGCAGGGGATCAGCATGACTGAATCCCCCGTTAACCTCGATGAAGCCAAGCGATTAGCATCACTGCGAAAAGAGGACGATATTTGCTACAATTCGTTGGCGGAAGAATACGGAAAGGCTATTGATGAACTGGTTACATCTCGGGAGAGGATCGCAGAACTGGAAGGCAGGGCCAAGTTCTACCAAGAACATAACTTTGTAAATGCCACCCCAGATGGCGGCTATGCATTGCGAATCTTGCAGAGCTATAGGTCAATGTGCAATTGCTCTTGGAGTGATGTTCTAGGAGGCGACCCGACCAATCCGCTATGCATCGAAATGAATACGGTGAATGAGAAAAGAAAGATCGAATTGGACGAGGCGACAGCGAAGCTTTCCACTGGCATTGTCCCACAAGCCGAAGATGCCCGTTATATAAATGCCATCATAAAGTTCCTGAGTTCCGAAAATGAAGGCGAATGGGACGACGCGCTTGAGTTCCTATTGCGGTATCTCGCGGCCATCGAAGGAGACAAGCCATGATCATAAAATTCTCGCATTTTTATACAAAGATGGTCAGAGATTACCAACAGTCCAAGCTCCTCGATGTCCTGCCAGTAAAGCTAGAAGATCTCTCTCCCGACTTCCTGCTCTATGATACGGCCTATGAAGAGGCGGGCGAGATCAAGTATTATCCGCTTCCCAAGAACGGCAACTACATGGTGCTCTTGCTACAAGCGGGTGCCGGGAAGGGAAAACTTTGGACTACTATCAGATCACAGCGGGGGAAGTTCGGAATTGATAAAATGCAGTACTACCGGGATCATATAGGCGAGGTCTGCGAATGTCGGGTGGTCGCATGAGCGAGCCTATCCATGTTCTCGCATCTCCGAATGAACAGCAATCCCCCAAGCGCGTAGCGGCTCTTTGGTATGCCATCGAAAACGCGCCAATCTTTCAATGGGATGGCTATGAAGAGATCGTTGGAGATCTGAAATTCTGGAAATATTGGGAACAAAAAGACGGACCTCGTTATCCCACCAGAGGCAACGGCGATTTGCTGATAGTCAATGTCGAGGTTAAGGAGATCAACGATCTATGGGCCTCTAAGGAAGGCAAGAAAGGCCACCTTGGAGATCAGGTAAAGAACATGCTGGCAGAACGAGAACCGGCCTTTATTGCGGTCTTGGGCAGCTTAGACGAAGTCCATAGAGCATGTCCTTGGGTCTCATCGCCTGGTGGGAAAGCGGCAAAGAGAACCGATGACAATAGGCTATCGGATCAGAATACCGAGCGCGCGATGGACGCAGATTTTGAGGCTGTGAATATTCCCGTATGGTATCTGAGTAGTAATCGAGAACTCGCCTACCAGTATATCCTAAGTCGCGTTAAAAACGTTCTGAATGGGGGGAACATCAGCCAATGGATGCCAAGGTTCCCGGTGGATTCTCGGGCTTATGGTGCCCTGTGCATGGCCGTTGGGGTGGGAGATTCGACAGCAAAAGCATTGCTTTTGGAATATGGAAGCATTGCAAACCTTTGCACCGCAAGCTTAGACGATCTAGCAAGCTTCAAGCAAGATGGCAGGCGCATAGGCCCGAAGAAAGCCGAAGCGATAATCAAGCTGCTGCATTCGGAAGTTCCGAGCAGGAATGATCCACATATCAAGGAGAGAGCATGAAAGCAAATCTCTATACCGAATACATAGCCCGCCAATTTCAAGTCGATGAAATTGA
>JALOBN010000062.1 GCA_023228245.1 Candidatus Pacearchaeota archaeon | reverse complement strand
CCACCCATTATCCGCTGCGCTTGTGCGGATCGTCCAATTGATTCCATCGGGACTGGTCATCACACGATTACCGGAACCAGTATTTGCAACAGCCACGAAGAGGCCGTTGCCATAACAAACTGAAAGCCACCCATTATCCGCAGCACTTGTGCGGATCGTCCAATTGATTCCATCGGGACTGGTCATCACACGATTACCGGAACCTGTAATTGCAACAGCCACGAAGAGGCCATTGCCATAACAAACTGAACGCCACTGATTATCCGCTGCGCTTGTGCGGATGGTCCAGACCAGGCCCTTTGAGATGATATCTCCTTTGACCACCAAGTTACCCTTCGTGGCATGACTCGTCGGATCAAGTGTCAGATCTTCATTTGCACCGGTTCCACCACAGATAGTTTGACCACCCGATCGCCCTCCTAAAAGCGCATACAGAGACTCCGCATTACCTCCCCATGCAACCCCATTGAAATTTCGCCAGTAGCCGACACCCTCATCATAGACTCTCCAACCATTTATCGGACTGCAGAAGGTCCATGCAGCGCCATAGTACCAGGCAATTGCATTATCGTGGCCAGACCAGGCCCCCGTGCCGGTAGGCAGCACTATGTACCTGTCGCCCTCTGAAGGAGATGCCGGTGGCGAGCTCTGGAGGGCTATGATGGGCTCTTGCCATGCGCTGTGCATGTCCGGGGTGACTTGATAGGATGTCATCTTTATGCTCCTGCCAGTCTTTCGAACGTAACTGTGTTGAACTGCGCAAAGGAGCTCCCATCAATAACCACCGCCGGAGTGCTAAATATTCCCGGCTGAATGGTTTGGCCGACTGTCAGCCAATCGGTTACGAATGAGCCCCCCATATGAAAAATGTTCGTAAACGTTGCTTGCATGTTTGTTCCGTAGGTCTTCCCTTCCTCGTTTCCATCGACTAGCACCGGGCACGACAACTCATTGCCCGCCGTCCATGCACGGCTTTCCAGCCTCCAGAAAGTGGTGACTCTATAATATCCCGCTACAGGGACCGTAAATATTCCCGTAGCTGGATCATATGCATTGTGGGTGTCTACCAGTTGGTTATTTGCAACTATTCCAGTTACCGCGCCTGCTCCTATGCTTTGGTCGGTGTTTCGGTTGGCTTTTGCGAACACTAATTTGAGCATAGCAGCGGTAACCGGGTTTGTGCCACCCGTATCAAGCCCCAGGTCGGTGCCTTGCGTATGTTTTGCAGTCACAACGAGCTTTGCGTTGGCTGCTGACACTTCATTCGCACCACCATGGTCAAGATACTGGTCCGTCCCGGATACGTGGTCTGACGCACCCCTTTCAGCAAATAAACTCCAGTAGGCATTCGCGAGAGTTGGATAGCTAGGAGGTGCATTACCTGTCGTGGCCTGCAATGCATAGAAGCCCCTGCCATCTGAGGAAAGAATGCCGTCATTCGCAACATATGCATGCCCAGCATCATATAGTCCATGCCAGGCCATCACTCCGCCCGGCTCACCTGGTGCTCCTCTGGCACTCCACTGCTGCCAATAATCCTCCCAGTCCGCGCCAACACCGGGTTCATTGGCAGTGGCCGCCGTATGCGGAGCATAGCAATACCAGGTGCTGCCATCGTTGGATGCTAAATTTCCAACAGCAAAAATGGTTGTCAGCGCCCACGCGCCCCGATCCTGAATGACAGTACCCTCAGACCTTAAGATATATCTCAATCGCATTATAATCACCAATTAATACCAATAGCGGTCGTTGAAGGCAACTTCCAAGAAAGATAGCTGAGTGCCCGCCGTCTTTTCAACTCTGATTTTAAACTCCTCACCAGGATCGGCCCATGGTATTTTCGCAGGAGAAACGTACCTTTTCACAGTACCCTTCAGATTTGATAGAGCGACAGAACCACTTGCAGCGGCCTTAATGCCTATGGCCACATGCCCCCTGCCTTCCAGATCGGGGATAGTGATTGTGTTCAGGCCTACGACCAGATCATCGTGGACAACCTCAACGATATCAGATAGATCCGTTTCAAGAGCATACCAGACGGTTGCACCGTCTCCTGTCAAGACATCTACCTGCAATTCCAAAGACACTGCTCCAGAACTTCCCGAAACTGGTAGTGGTCCATAGAACGGGATCATCATGTAATCAGAATTATCGAGAGTCAGAACCTCTCCTGTGATCGATCCCCCAGAAGTTTTGCTGTGGACGTCCAGGGCAACCTCTGACCATAGCTTAGAGAAATCCGTTTCGTAGCTGTGGATTACCTCTTTTTTGCGCCAACCTACTTCGAAAATATCATCTCGCAGGAGCTTGTCACAGAGGATCATTTTCCGGTCGTGCTCAGCTGTGGAGCTGCCGGGGGTAATCCGAACAGAAAGATCCTCGACATAGGCAGAAGAGACATAATCACCGCTGGCCTGCATGTAGCTGATGGGGGCTTGCTCCTGGCCTTCGTTGGTCAGAAGATCGGAAACGGCGTTCAGAGCAACGTCATTGGCGAAGGCGATGCCTTTATCAGCCCCATATAGCCACGCCTCCCGGCATGTAATCTCAGCAATGGCCTCATAAAGATTCTTTTCAAGAGCCATACTAGATGTAAGATAAGCATGAGCAGAAGCAATCAGGCCAAATCGCTGAGCGTCGAATGGATGGAACTCCGCGTCCTCCGGCGCGGTATTGACTTCTTGCAGGAACGTTTCGATCGCTTCTCGGTCCTTGGTTTTTATGGTCCGGATTCGGTATTTCTTGACCGCCCTCCCCTTGCTCCGAACATCCGCATAATTCCGGCCAGCTACTTGAATTTCCTCCACGCCCAGGGCTCCGCCAGAGGGCTCTCGGCCGTCTGCGTGGATGATGGAAGAAAAATCATAGCCGTGGATGGCACAGTAAGGCGTTATGGTAGTTACCATTTTAGGATACTCCTCTACTTACAATATATAATCGAAGTCTTGCAGTCAAGTAGCTTATGTGATGCGTAAGCGTGTCGTATGCAATTCGGTTTGGCCATATGGGGTTATCGAATCTGTCCGGCGCGGTAATCGTCGTATATGGCCATGCATAAGGACTTTTCAGGTATACTATCAGTTCATTTGATGGTCCGAATAATATATCTTTTGTTATATCCATTCCAGTGATTTCGTCGTACTGAGGATGGAAAACAGATACCCCAGGCCGTCTGGAAGATCGATAAGTGCTAAAATTATATATTTGCCAACCAGGAGTAGGCGTATTTACTGTCTCCTGCCAATAATAATTATGACCTAAATAAAATTGACAATTGTTTTTATGTGCATCCGACGCTGGTGAATTAGCCAAAAACTCGACCGAAAAATCCATCAAGACTCGCATATTGTAATCTTCGATCATCGATGCATAATCCACGTTCCCAAAGTAATATCCAAAGGAATATCCTGTATTAATTGCGATTGTGTAGGGATCGAAGGTACCTCCTGGTAATGGACCGAAATAGGGATCTGTAACCGGAAGACCTGTGCCATCGGCGACCCAATCCACTGACATCTGTTTATTTACTGAAATGTCGCCTATTATAATCATATCTTCTTTTATATATGAATCATTTGATTGCAATGCTTCTATTGCATCTAAGATATCAGAATTCTTTTTCCCGATCGTAATAACGGGCATGTTTTTTGATGATAAAGACATTTTTTGGATCTGATAGGTATTGGTAGCATCATCTGCGATTATTCGAACATCCGCACCAACTGGAATATCATCTCTGCCCTCGATTGATATCTCTATGTTGCCTCGATCTTTTGATTGATACCATTTGTTTGAAGATCTTTCGGTAAGTCTTCCGAAGTGGTTTGTCACTGGTATATCATTGAATCCATGACTGGCTGGAGATGCTACCCAATAGTACTCTTTCAAAGTCTGGTTCTTATCGAAAAAGGTGTTTGGAAAATCTGCGACCTTTCGTACATAAGCCCCGCCGGGTTTTACGTTAAAAATCGATTGAACCTGCTGAATCAATCTTGATCCGTGGCCGGTACACGTCACGGCATCCGGGATAGCGTTTTGAGGCGTCTTATATTCCAGCTTGTCACATTCCTCTTCAGGGATATCGAAAATTCCATCGTCCGAGAAATCTTCCAAAGCGTCCAGATAACAGAGTTTTCCTGCATAGCGAAATCGAGTATTCAGCCCGTGGATTGCAGCTAGATCGTGTAGTACATCACCGACTTGATTTTCCGGACCGACGGCGAGCTGAGTTGCAAGTACGGCGTCGCTATCTATCAGGCCCTTTCGTACCCTTGTATCAAAAGCGTTCTCGGCATATACCGAAATATTTTTTAGTCCAAAATATCTATAAGATGCTATTCTAAACCGGATATATAAATCATTCGCGTCTCTAAAAACCGCTTTCTCGGTTGCCTCCATTTCGGTATATGTGGCGCAGTTTGTGCATTTGGCACCATTTATAAATATGTCAGCTAAACCTACTCTAGATTTTAACCCCAGATTTTTATATTTTACTATACCATCGGTTTCATCGATTACTTCCCCAGGGCCGTGCGAGATGAAAGGTAAATTTGTAGAATCTGGTATTGAGTTTTCCCTTAAGCCGTCCGGTATCTGGGAATTCGCAGCAAACAATAGCCCCGGCCAAAAGCACGTATAATCGCCGTCGTCTGGCGCTATGTGGTCAAAAACTTGTTGCAATGCGACATAATTTGCGAAATATGAGAGTCTAGGGCAGGGGCATTTCCAGAGCAATGCCTCTACGCCGTTTGCCGTTATTGTCTTTTTGCCAATGCCTGATATCCGAGGCTTTCTGGATATGTAGCCCAGAAACTTTGTCTGCCCATCCTCCACAGCTCTGATCCACTGCTTATCCCACGCCGGAACTCTCCGAGGGACTTCTATGGTAGCTTCGGAGGGCTTGACCTTCAAATCATCATAGAACCGGTCGAGCTTCTCGGAATCAACGTCGATGGCATACTCGACCCCTGCCCGATCCTCTAGCAGCCACTCCATTATGATAGCTCCCTGCGGCCTACCATGTAGATCTTTGCGCTTACGTTTAGATCAGAGAAATCTCCCGCATTTGCAAGAGCACCAAGCAAAGAAGTAATTATATATAGATAGTTATTTGTTCCCCATGTAATTTTTCTTGTTATGTCGATTCCGTTTAGGTCGTCTTTTGCGACAATGTAGAATGGTGTCTCGCTCTGCAAAACGGAATCGTCCTGAGTCCATGTGGTGTCTGTGCCTACGGCTACCTTGAATTGCGCGACCGTGTTATATGCAAATATGTAGCCGTCTGTAATCGTGAGGGATAAGTCAAGCAGCACCCTCGGATTATAGGCAGATACAGTCGCCCAGGCGGGCATAGCGAAGGCAGAAGAAACGAATGGTACTGCTGTCTTATTTGTGGCCCCTATCGTCAAGACGCCGGTCTTTGTGCCAGGTGTGAAGAACTCAGGCATCTCTTCGGTTGCATAGGCATTCCCTACAGCACTCTGGGCGGCCATTGCATCCAGGATATCCTTTGAGCGAGCACCCAGCTCTATCTTTGTAGAGCTCTTTGAGTTCTTGGCGACCTTTCGGACCTGGTAGGTGTTGGTCTTCTCGCCCTCGATGAGTAGTCGAGCGTCCGCGCCGAGCGGGATATAATCATGCATGTCTGTCTCGATCTCGACGACTTCAGGAGACCTGATGGCTTCCCATTCATTTGTCGCCAGGACGCATAGATTCCCATCCGCATCATAATAGCCTTTCTCGCAGTCCACCGTATCCCGGATGAAGGCTCCTCCAGGCGTAACGTCGAGGATGGACTGAACCTGCTTGAAGAGCCTTGGGCCGGCGCCAAGGCCAGTCAGAGCACTCAGTTGGACGGCATTAATATTCTTGAAATTTATTTTTGTGCAATGCTCTTCGGGGATATCGAAAATTCCATCGTCCGAGAAATCTTCCAAAGCGTCCAGATAACAGAGCTTGCCAACGTAGCGAGGCCGTAGATTCAGGCCGTGCACTGTGGCAATCCCAGCCAGCATATCACCGACCATATTTTCCGGCCCGACCTGAATCGGGGTATTGAATGTGTAGGTCGAGTCTATTACCCCCCGCCGGACTCGGGTATCAAAGGCGTTTGCAGCGAACAGAGGAAGGTTCCGATATCCATATTCCGGCGCGCCACCCGACCAGAAATGGATATAGAGGTCTTCAGCATCCCGATAAGTAGCCCGGTCTGCTGCTGCCATCAGGGCATAAGATGCATAATTGGTATAGGCCACACCATTCACGTTGATGGCGGTGCTACCCATTCTTGATTTTGTTCCACAATTTTCATACTTCACGATTGCATTTGTCTCATCATAGATCACTGCGGGACCATGGGCAAGCCATTCATCGACGGTTTCTGCAGGCCTAGAATCTTCCAACCAGCCTGGGGGGATATGAGAATTCGCGGCATAGATCAAGCCAGGATAGGCGGCATCAGAGAAGAGCTGTGTCATTGTGGTCGAGTTGTATGCATAGCTCAGTACCGGGCAGGGGCATTCCCATAGAAGAGCCTCGACGCCTCTGGCTACCAGGATTTTTTTGTGGATGCTTGATATGGTTGGCTTCCTAGAGAGATAGCCTAGAAAACGGGTCTGGCCATCATCGACCATGCGAATCCATTGCTTGTCGAGGGCGGGAACTCGCCGGGGGACTGTAATCGAGGCTTCAGATGGCCGAACCTTGCCTTCATCGTAGAACCTAGTCAGGCCATACTCATCGACATCGATGGCATACTCTACGCCAGAGCTATCTTCAAGAAACCATTCGACCATGAAAAACTCCTTGACAAAAAAACAAATACAAAAAGAGAGATTAGATCGGAATTCCAGAAATATCTTTATCTGGTAACTCTTCAGGCCACCGGAGAGCCCTGCCAGAATCTTGAGGGGGCGCAGGAACTGGTGCATTGGTGTTGGTATGTGTAATAGGCAATAAAGCTTCATCTGGACTTGATATAATAGACAATGAAGCATTATCTGGACCGGATATTATAGTTCCATTCGGCATACTAATTATCCATGTAACTCCCTTCTCGTCTGAAATGGTTATATTCCAGGTATCATTCTGGTCGATTGCTGATCCGCAAGAGATCAGCATTAAGACCACAATCAAAAGCTTTTTGAGCGTCATAGTACCTAATAATTCGTATCTTTAGTATTTACTTCTATCCATCTTTGTTCATCTCAAATGCTACCTGCTCCCTCACCTGGCCTATGATGTCATCCACCAGGGCCTGGCCAGTCACATCGCCTTGGACGGTCACATAGACGTTTATGGTCTTGCTCCCGCTCGCGCCCATCCGGGACGCGGCTGCCTCAAAACGGTCTGCTCCTATTACATACTCGCCGCCCGGCCTATCCCCGACCACCGCGAGCGTTGGAGAGGCAACATATCCCTCATTCGCGAAGGTCGGCAGCCATGATATGCCGCCTTGCACACCGCCTTTCGCAGGCGTGAAGGACGACTCGCCGCCCGCCCCGTACATCTCCTGGACATACACATATTTCGTGACGGGTCGAGAAGCCGCTGCATCAATCCCCGAGATGGCAGAGATTGCGACCGTGTCATCTATTTTCAGTTGTTTTGTCTTTTCCTCAGTTGCCTTTTTATCAATTGCCGCTATGCTATCGTCGGCTTGTGTTGTGTCGACTGCGATTTCAACGGTCAGCCCGCCAGAATGCCGGGCCTCTTCCTTGTCTAAGAAGGCCTGATAGCCCGATGTCGGGCCTATGTAGGACCTCTTAAACATCAGATCTTCATAGCTGGAGCCTGGCTGCTCGGCGAAATTAATTTCTTTATCTTTGGCGTTCGCCTTATCTTTCTCAAAGTTCAGGCCTTCCAGGGCTTTTTTCGCATCAATCAATTTGTTTTGGTAGGCATCTAGCGACGCCAACTGGGTTGACGTGAAGAGTTGGGGCATCTGGTCGGCATAGGAAGCCAGCGAATCTACGAAATCCTCGGTTTGGTCTCGCGCCTCCTGATAGCCGCTATCCCACTGATCGACCATGAAATCTATTTGGTCGCCTAGGGCTGGCTGGAAGGTGTTCTGCATGAACGCCGGCACGTTCATGACCTTTTCCTGGAATTCTTCAGGATCGTAAAGGATATCTGCCAGGTTGATTTTTTTCTTGATATCAGCCATGCCGGTTTTGAAAAGACTCTGATCGGTTGTGATTTTCAGTGACAGTGGATTGGCATCCATTATGCCTTGTGCATTTTTCACAGATTGGTCTAGGGCGATTTGAAGATTTTCGTTATCGGGATCGATCTCCAAAGCCACTTTTGCGGCTTCAACTTCTTTCAGAGAGTCGTTTAGGGCCTCAAGGTAGGCTATTGCATTATCGGCCCCCTGTCGCCGGGCTTCTTCTGGATCGTATAATCGGAGATTTCGCAGGTTGTCGAGATGGCTATCTATCTGGGCAGTATCTGGCGCCATGCCTGCGGTGAATGCGTCCATCACGTCTTTGCCGGAATCCGCCATTTCGGTCTTGAGGCTCTCAGCAAAATCGAGAAATGCATCTGTCGAAATCTCCACATTCGCAGAGTTCTGGAGCCTCCAGAGGTCGCCTGCGCCTTTGGAATTCGTAATATCGAGGATATTTCCCTGATCACCCATGAGCCCGCTTTCTTTCAACAAGGCAGATACATCAGCTTCATATCCCGGATCATAGCGAGATTTTATTTTTCGCTTGGCCAGAATTGTCCCATCGGTCGCTTTGATGATGCCTGTCTGGCCGAACGAATTTGTTTGGTACTCATAAACGATATCCATCCCAGCGTTTGTCGTGGCAGTGTAAGCGGATCCCTCGAAATCGGTCTTGCCGTTCCCGCCAAAGGCCGATGCGATCTTGCGCCTATTGATCTCATCCCAGGACATGAAGCCGCCGCTGGCCAGATTCGCCATACCAGCTTCAAAATACGAGCCATATGCAGCGCACCATTCCTCGGCCAGCTCTTGGGCACTCTTCACGGCGGCTGCTTTTGTCTCGCTTGATGAGAGCGCGTCGCCCGGTGCGTTCTGGAGATCGTCGTTCTCCTTGATGCCCTCGGCCATAGCGTTGCCGGTGTCCCATCCAAGCTTCTTGCCCATGTTCTCATAGACATCCCCGAAGAACCCGGTAACTCCACCGACAGCATCCGTAACCCCGCCGAGGCCGGCCTTGTCGAAGAGCGTACCAATCGCCCCAGCTGCCCCAGATACTGCAGTCGGGATTGCATTGGTTAGACCGTCTGCGATCTTTCCAATGATGCCACTTATACCGCTTCCAACTTTTCCAAACAGATCTCCGAATTGCTGTACCGCTGTGGATAGTGTTTGAAAGGTCGAAGAGCTTTCTACGATCTTGGTCAGCTCTTCTTTGAAGGCGGAGACAAAAGCCTTGCCCGTCTGGAAAGCGGTATTTATGCCCCTGGCCCCGGCCACCAAGCCATCCAGGGTCATGCCGCCGAGTTTCCCTACAACACCAGCAACCGCCGTTATACCATCAGTGAGTGGGCTTAAGCCGGCTGTAAGGGGCTCCCAGAGGTTCTCACCAATTTCCCTAACTTTGTTGAGGCCACTGGCCAGAGATCCTGCTATGGAGCTGGCCACGTTGTTGATCGGGCCGCCTATGTCAGTTAGGATGGCGCCGACGGAATTCTTGAGGACCTGGAAGCCAGACTTGGCATTATCGGCCCCGGCCTTGAACGAGTTCCCTATAGATTCGCCTTTCTGGCCAGCCGCGACCGTATCATCAATCGCTGCACCCCATTCTTCCGTGTGCCCGACCATCTTGACGAGCGTGTCCATGCCATAGGCGCCACCCAGGTCTCGGGCGAAGCCCATCAGTTTGTCTGTGGGCAAGCCTTCCATGGCTTTTCCAATGTTCAGGAGAGTTGCTGAGGGGTCCTGAGTCATCGACTGCATGAACTCTTCAGTTGATACGCCGAGGAGTTCGGCTGCCGTTTTTTGGCTCAGGGTGTTGGTGGTGAGTTGAGTGAGCAGAGAGTCAAAAGAGCCTGCGGCTCTCTCTGCGGAGGGGAAGACGCTGGAGAGCATGCCGCCCCAGCCTGCAATCTCATAGGCACTTCCTCCGAGTGCTGACAACGAGCCCGCCGTTCTGGTGGAGAAATCCAGTACATCTTTCTCAGTGGCGTTGAAATTATTTCCAACATAATCGACAGCGGACCCGAACTTCTTCGCAAAGTCAGCGCTGTCGCTTGCACCCTCGGGCAGGCTCTTCAGCTGCCCCTTGATTTTTCCGATGGCTACGGCTGCTTCTTCGGCGGGAATGTCGAATGCGCTGCCCATCTGAAGAGCAACGTTGGTAAAGCCCGCGATAGATGCCTTCTCGATACCGAGAGATCCAGCGGCAGCAGCTACGGATTGGATGCCCGAGACCGTGGTGGGCATTGTAGAATAGAGATCTTTGAGGTCACTGTTCAGAGATTCGAATCCAGTAGAGCCCCTTTCTATGCCGGTCGTCTTGGAAATCTGGCTCATGCCGGATTCCCATTCCATCGCAGCGGCAGAAGCAGCGGAGCCGATCACGACAGCCCCGGCTATGGCAGCAGTGGCGATCATGCCAGTGGGCCCGAGCGCAGTCGCTACCTCGCCCACGGCACCGCCTAGAGGACCGAACGAAGAGGTGATGCCATCGACCAGTGAGCCGCCTATCTGCTTCCCGGCCTTTCCGAAATCACCGCCAGAGAGAGCGCCAGACAAGCCCGTCCCGAGCTTGCCCTTCATGTCCGACTCTATGCCGGATACGGCGGTGGTGGCCTGGCTTTTGGCTTGAGCCAGCTTGCTCGTGAGTTGGGAAATATCCCCGTCTATAATTGCAGTGATCCGGCCTGCTTCAGTCATTTAGTAGCTCCACTGACATTGAAAGTGATTGTTAATATTGTAAGTTTACAATCGGTGCAAAAAATGTTAATTAAATAATTCGTCGCCCAATTTTAGTAATGCGTCATAGACCAGTTTTTCTTTTTCGGGCCGAGCAGAATCTCCAGATTCCGCCAAATCTATTTCATGAAAAACTTCCTCAAGAACATCCAAAATTTTAGGCAGCTTTCGGAGGCCGCTAAAACCTTCCGAAAGTTTCATGTCTTGATAATTCCAATGTCCCCCACTAATTTTACATCAGCTCCATGAATTGTATCTAGCTATGTATTCTTCTGAAGTATTCGCCTTTTCGGCAGGCGTAGTTGGCTTCTGGAAGAATTGATCGAAGCCTTCCAGCTTGCCGTTCCATGCCATTGCAAACGCCACGCCAGCGCAGTAGCCGGAAAATGCCGCTTGCTCTCGTTCCCAGGACCGTTGCTCCTGATGATGCTCGTAGAGGGCATTGAGTTCGTTGACTGTGAGCAAAAAGAGTTGATCGGGGAGGAGTCCCAGCTCTATGTATCCGATCCGGTAGACTGACCGCCAGAAATCTTCTTCATGTTCTCGATTTTCTTCAGGTCGTCGGCCAGCTCTAGCCGGGCTATCTCCATCCTGGCCACGGTCTTCTCTTTGTTGATCCTCTTTGTCTCTTCTTCCCTGACAATGTTTTCGTTCCACTCCACAATAGAAGAAGGGTCGTTGGCCACCAAGTACGCCTTGTAGACGGCCTTCTGGAGGGATTCCAGATCTCCGCCGTTCTGCAGATAGCTCTCAATGGCCGTACTTGCCTCAGACGGCTCGCCCTTCTTGCCTTCCATACCCGATAATCTGGTCGCAGCGGCTACGGCAGCCTCCAGGATGTCTGAGATCTTGAGGAAGTTTGCCAACAGATAGCCGGCATGAGTCGGGATATTTGCGACGGCCTGCCCGCGCTCGTTCTTGAGGTCTAGCCTTTTCAGGATCTCCCTACCGCGCTTCTCAAAGTTCTTGATTGCTCCGAATGTCCACTTGAGTTCTCTCGATTCGTCCATGTCCAAAATTATTGCGTCTGTCATTGAGTATTCCTCTCATTATCAAAATAAATAATTACCGGAGGGTCACTCCGGCCTACTCCATATACAGTTCGCCCGCGCCTTTCACGGTCACGGTCTGCTTCTGCGCTTCGTTGGGATTGGCGAGCATGTTTTCCATGCTTCGGATCTGCCCCCATCCGATAGAGAACGGCGTAGTTGACAGGATCGAGTAGAACTTCCAGAGATACTTTTCCGTCATGACTTCCAGAGGGATTGAGCCGTTGTAGTAGAATGCACCGGCTGTCATCTCCCAGGAACGAGCCCCGAGCATCGAGGAGCCCCAGCCATCATCATCGACGGAGGAAGTGTCTATCTCCTTCCCATCTATCTTGAGCTTGCCGTCGAATAGTCCGGTCACTTTCTGGAATGCCAGGAGAGAGCGCAGCGTGCCTGTTGCGGTGATGGCGCTGCCCACCTGAGAAGTCGCGAAAGTCACCTTTCCTTGTATGTGATTCACCACGAAGCCGCTCGTCACTGGCGCGGCGTCTACCAGAATGCTTAGGGCCTTGTCCGGGTCCCAGTATCTCGATCCGGCTGCGGCCTGATAGGTGAGATGGTCTCCAGAATCCACCAGCGCCAGGGCCGTGAATGCTACCCCGTCCGCGGCAGTTTTCTCAGACATAGCGCCCGTCACGCCTGCGCCTGTGCTGCCGGGTGGAAGGCGAGCGGCGAAGAGAGCGAACGCATCCACATCAGCATTGACAACGGCCACGATCTGGGCGGCGGTGCTGGTTGCAGATCCGTCCGTATTGGCGCTCGTGACTGTGACCTTTGGGCCTACCACGACAATGCTCAGGGGTGCCGTGGTTCCCCCTACAACGATCTCAATTTTGTTCGTGGTGTGGTTTTTCGATACGAAGCAGATATCCCGATTGGAGCCGAGAGCGGTCGTTACGATGTACTCCTCGGCCTCATCCCGAAAAAGGGCGGCGGATAGGCCGCTCACGGCTGATGTCATCTTTCAGCCTCACGGAATGGCAGCCAGTGCGCCGCGCCCCTTCAGAGTCCAGTCGGCCTTCTGTTGGGTACTCGGGCCCGCCAAAGTCAGGTTGCCGGATGCCACGCCGCACGCTCCTTCCCAGCCTTCAGGTGAAGAGGTTGCGGTGCCCGACTGGAGAATATAGACGTAAGATCGGAA
>JALOBN010000014.1 GCA_023228245.1 Candidatus Pacearchaeota archaeon | reverse complement strand
GGATAAACTTAGACTTGAAGTAAATCAAAGTGCATTAAGAGCAGAGTCTTCTTTTGGTTGTGATGCTCTTTCACAGGCGGCTGTTGTGCTTTATGAAAGTGCATGTGAATTAGGGTTATTAACAAGATATGAAAAAGCTCATGTAACTTATGGGAATTGGAATGAATAATTCTAGAAAAATGAGTTCAATAAAAATTAATTTACAATTTCGTCGTCGTCAAACCAAAGTTTGATTTCTCTATTTGCACTTGCTACAGAATCTGATGCGTGGATAACTGTTTCATGGCAGTTTGTTTTTGTATTGATTTTTCCATATTTTCCTCTGATACTCCAAGGTTCACATTCGTCAGGATTTGTTTTTCCAATTGCGTCCCGAATTTTTTTAACTGCGTCTTTACCTTCATAAATTATTGCAATAACTTTTTCATGATTGTGCAATTCTCCTGTAAGATGTTTTATTAAATCCTCAAAGAAAGGTTTTCCTTTATGTTCTGAATAATGCATTTCTGCGAGTTCTCTTTTTACATTCGACAATTTCAATGCAATCATTTTCAAATTTAATGTATACAAATCTGTAATTATATTCCCAGCAAGATGTTTTGCCATTGCGTCGGGCTTGATTAAAACTAATGTTCTTTCCATAAAATGAAGATAAAAATTATATTTAAAAATGTTCTGTATTATTTATCACAGGTAAATTTTTAATCTTGTTAATTTGTAAATATTTATGATTAATTTTGACGAAGTTCTTTTTGGAGATTTTCATATTCATTCAAAATATTCGCGAGCGTGTAGTACAAATATTTCTTTTGAGAATCTTGTGAAATGGGCGAAGATTAAAGGAATTAATTTGTTAGGAACTGGAGATTTTACACATCCTTTATGGATTAAAGAAATTAAAGAAAAATTAGTTGAAAAAAATGGTTTTTATTTTTATGAAGATTTTCCATTTATTATTACTGGAGAAATTTCTTTTATTTATACAAAAGGTCGAGGAAGAAGAATTCATCTTGTTGTTTTAGTTCCGTCGGTGGAAGTTGCTGAAAAAATAAATTCTTATTTAGATACATTGGGAAGGCGGGATTATGATGGGAGACCAATTTTCGGAATTTCTTGTGAAGAATTTGTAAAACAAATGAGAAAAATTTCTGAGAATATTGAAATAATTCCGGCACATATATGGACGCCGTATTTTGGAGTTTTTGGGAGCATGTCTGGATTTGATTCTTTGAAAGAAGCATTTGGAGAAGAGTTTGAAAATGTTCATGCGATTGAAACTGGAATGTCGTCGGATCCTGAAATGAATTGGAGAATTGCAGAGCTTGAAAAAAAAGCAATTGTGAGTTTTTCTGATGCACATAGTTTCTGGCCTTTTCGTTTGGGGAGAGAAGCGACGATTTTTCACAAAGTAAATTCTTATTCAGAAATTATAAAACAGATTCGAGAGAATAGTTTTATTTCAACAATTGAAACTGACCCTGCTTACGGAAAATATCATTATGACGGGCACTCAAATTGCAATTTCTCTTCGTCGCCAGAAGAAACAAAAAAATTAAATGGAATTTGTCCTGTTTGTAAAAAACATTTGACTATTGGTGTGGACAATCGTGTTGAGCAACTTGCAAATAATCCGAAAGGATTCAAAACAAAAAATGCAAAACCTTATTATAAAATTCTCCCGCTTCACGAAATTTTATCTTTATTTTTAGGAACTGCAATGGAAAGCAAAACTGTTTGGACCTTGTATAATTCCCTGATTGAAACTTTTGAAACTGAATTTAATATTTTACTGAATGTGTCTGAAGGAGAATTTGTAAAGAAAGATATTAATCCGAGATTGATAGAATTAATTTTGAAAAATCGCGACGAGAAAATAAAAGTTAAGCCAGGTTATGATGGAGAATATGGGAAAGCGGTGATTGGTGAGAAACAAGGAAAATTATTTTAAATTTTTATGTGATAGTCTAATTGAATCAATGCTCCTTCAACCATACCTAATTCTCTTTGATTTATTATCTTACTTTCTCTAGAAATCGTAGCTGTCCTTTTGTAAACCCGTCCTCCTTCTCCAAACGCTTCTTTGTTTGTGCGTTGTTCAGTAATTAAAAAATTAAGAGTTCTGTTCTCTAAAGAAGAAACTGCTTTATTCACTTTTTTAATTTCTTTTTCAATAGGTTCTTGAGATGAATTAATGTTATATACTTCGGAATAATCTTCAAATTCTTTTTCGTACCTTGCAATTTCTTTTATCATATTTTTTTATATTATTTTTATTTAAAAATATAATTATGGTTTAATATCTATTTTAAAGAAAATTCAACACCTAATTTCTTTGCTTCTTTTTCTGCTTCTTCAATTTTTTCTCTTATTTTTTTGTCCGCAGATTTTACATCTCCAGATTCTGCTTCTACAAAGTATTTTCCTGCACCAAGATATTTGACTTCGAACTCTTTAAAAATTGAAAGGATTTTTTTTATTAAGGTTATTCCGTTTGGTTTTGTCGTAGTTAAGTTAATTTCTTTTTTTACTTTTGAAATTTTCTTTTTTTGAGCATTTAATATATCTATAATTTTTTTTGCTTTTTCTTCTCCGACAATTTTTTCAAGTTCTTTTGAATCTGTTTTTGCTTCTTCAAACAAGGACAATAAACTTTCTTTTTCATTTATTTTTTTTAATATTTTTTCTGTGTCTTCTCCTACGACGCTTTTCAAAATGCTGGCGTAACCTTTTTCTAAATTTTCTCCTTCAAGAACTTCTTTTCTTTCTTTTTGGCTGACTCTTCTAAAAGATAAATCTATATTATTATTAGAAATTCTCAAAATTTTACAGACGATTTTTTTCTTTGGGACGATGTAATCTCTGATATTTCTGATTCTTCCTGGAGCGACTTCACTGAAAACTATGCTTCCTTCTAAATCTGAATTTTGTCCTAATATTTTTACAAATACAACGGTCCCAACTATTCTATCAACAACACATGAAACTAAATCTCCAACTTCCATAAAATAAAGAGAAATATGCGGGTTTTAAACTTTTACTAGTTCTATTTCTAAATTCTTTTTTAAGCTAATTAAAAAATCATTTTCTTTTTCTTGGCTTAACATACATCCTGCTGCAAATTTGTGCCCGCCGACTTCACCTTCGATTGATTCCATTGTGGCGGTTAATATTTCACGGATGTTTCTTCCATTTCGTCCGACACTTCTTGCAGAAACTTTTATTTTATCTTCGTAATAGGCCATTGTAAAAATTATTGTTCCATCTTCATAAACTGAGGAGTTAGAAAGTATGCTTGCAATTGTTCCAATTATTGTGTCTTTTATTTTTTCTTTTGCGTTGATAATCACAAATCCGTTGCCTTCTATTTTTTCTGATTCCGACGCTGATTTTAATCCAGAAATTATGTGCTGTTTATATTTTGTGTGCATTAATTCTGCGCGCTTTTTTGCTTTTTGAGATTCCATGCAAAATTGAATTGCCGTTTCTGTTTCACCTAAACGCGAACACGCATTAATCATCGCACTTAATTCTCGTGCATCTTCTAACTTGTTAAAAAATTTTATTAAAAAAATATTTCCTATTATTTCTCTGTTTTTTACTCTCGGGTTTTTTAAAATTATTGCAGTTACTAATTTTGACATTTCATCGTCGTCAAGTTCTATCAAACTTTTGTATTTTCCATTCGGTGCTCCGATTCCTACATCACGCAGTAATTCAATTACTCCTTTCGTATTTCCAGTTATTCCAGGAATGTAAGGGTCTGAACAATATTCCAAAGTTCGGTTTAACGGACGTGTTGATGGATAAATTAACAACCCCCTTTTTTTCTTTACTTCTCCGTCGTTGATTATTAAATTATTTAATTTATCAATGCTCTTTTCCATACAGTCACCAATCATTCCGAGAATCGCGAGTTTTGCTAATTCTTTTGTGTCTTCGCAAATCTCTTTGCAAAAAAGATAAACTAAACTTGAACTACTTAATTCTTCTTTTCCATTCAATTGTGGATTGATAATATTTATTCCTGGGGGGATTTGTTGAATTACTTCGTGATGGTCGATTATGAAAACATCTTTCAAATTATTTTCAATTATTTTATCCAAACTTGCTGACGCTAAATCAAGAAATAAAATTATTTTATCTTTCGGGAGATTTTGGATTGTGTCGTCTTCGATTCGTTTTAGAATTTTTACAGAGAAAATTTTGTCTAGTTTTTTTAATGTCTGAATCATTATTGTTGCAGAAGTTATTCCGTCGGTGTCGAAATGGCTTATGACCAAAATTTCTTTATTTTCCGCTGCGACTAGAAACTTATTTGCTATTATTTCAATTTCTGATTTTAACTCTTTAGATTCCATTTCACCCCAAAATTATTTACTTGTTGAGATATTCTTTCAATCTTTTCAATTGTGCAAATATTCTTCCCTTTTCTCTTATTGCCCTTTTATCTCCGTGATTATTTTTTACATGCTCGTCTAATTTTGCTAATTTGTTGCTTATGTTTTCCATATCTGGACTTTTGTATTTGTGTCCGAGAATTTGAGATATTTTTTTGCTGTAATCTTTAGAATGAATTCCTTGTCTTTTCAGTGTTTCTCCGATTTTTTCTGCAGTCATACCTTTGTCTGCGAGTTCGATTACTTTTTTTTCGAATTCTGATTCTGAAAGCTTCTCGCTTTTCTTCTCTACTTTGGTTTCTTCTTTCTTCTCTGTTTCTGCTTTTTTTGGCATTTCAATCTACCGCAATTTAATCTTTTAAACCTTTTGATATGAATATTAATTTCCAAAACTCTTATAAATTTGATTTGTTAGATTTGATTAAAGCCCTGTAGTACAGCGGTCAAGTATCTAGCCCTTTGGAGTTCACAAGTGATTGTTCGCTCTCTTGTTGAAACGAAGAGAGGCTGGGACCCAGGTTCGAATCCTGGCAGGGCTATAAAATGTTTGGATTAACAAAAGAGGAAGAAGGAATATTAAAAAAATTGAATTCTCCTAGGAAGATTCAAGATTTTGTAAATAATCTTTCTATGAATTTTGAACCGAATGGGCATAGTTGTCAAAGTCCTAGACTGGTTCTTAAAACGAATAACGCTCATTGCATCGAGGCTGCTTTGCTTGCTTCTTTAGCTTTAAGGATTCATGGCGAAAGAGGATTGATTGTTGATATGGAAGCGAGTTCAAAAGATTTTGACCACGTCATCGCGGTTTTTCAAAAAAATAAAAAATGGGGAGCGATATCAAAATCGAATCACGCTGTTTTAAGATATAGAGAACCGGTTTATCGAGATGTCAGAGAATTAGTTATGAGTTATTTTCACGAGTATCACGACAAAGGAATTAAAACATTGAGAAAATTTTCTCTGCCAGTCGATATGTCTCGGTTTGATAAATTAAACTGGGTAACAAGAGAAGATGATGTTTGGGAAATTCCAGAATACTTGACGGAAATAAAGCATTTTAATATTCTTGACAGAAATCAAATTCGCAGTTTAAGGGAACTTGATGAAATTGAGAAAAAAGCTATGAATGTTGTTGAATGGGAAAATTAAATTTTTAAAAAATAGTTTATCCTTTGGCAATCCAGCCCCTTCTTCTTGAAATGAATATCATAATCATTGCAGAAATTATCATTGAAATTAAAATGAATAACCATCCTGAAGAATGTTCTTGAAAAGGCAGGTTAACATTCATTCCGTAAAAACCTGTGATGATTGTGAGGGGCATCATCAGAGCCATAATAATTGTAAGAGAACGCATTACTTCATTAGTTTTCATCGACGTCATTGTCGCGTACATTTCCTGCATTCCATTCATTCTCTCCAACATTGACTGATAACTTTTCATTGTTTTCAACGCGTGGTCGTAAACGTCTTTGAAATAAGGAATTAAATTTTTATCTTCACGATGTTCTGAAGATTTTGTTAAAGCTAAACATAAATCTGTGATTGATTCTGAAATGTGCCTTAATTCAAGATAAGTTAATTCTTTTGAATAAATTTTTGTCAGTGTTTCTTTATTCTGACTTGTCATAAATTCAATTTCAACTCTGTTCAACTCGTCATTTAGTTCTGCTCTTTTTTTAACATATTCATCGACTTCTTTATCAATTATGTAATGAACTAAATGTTTTCTTCCTTTTCTTAATAAGAATTCAATTTTCTTTTCGTTTTTTAACAAATCCGCGATTGTTCCTTCTTTTCCTCCGTTTACGGTTATAACAAAATTTTCACCGACGATAAAAGCGATATTGTAAGTTGCAACTGTTCTTTTTTTTATGTCTTTCACTCCTTTGAAAATTATAACTTTGTAATCTTCGAAGTCTTCATATTTTATTGGTGTTTGCTGTGAGAAAATATCTTCAATTGTCGTAGGATGAATTTTGAAAACTTCTTTTAGAACTGCAACCTCTTCATTTTCAACGTTGTGAATATTTATCCATAATATATTTGATTTTTTGCTGACATAATTTTTTAATTCTTCGGTCTTGACATTTTTTAATTCTCTTTGTGTGCAGACAAAATTAGCTAACATAGATGTAATACAAAACCTAATTATATAAATATTTTCAGTCGTGCTCTTTGTATCTTCCACGTTTCTCGACGGCAATTAATCTTTCGAGGATTTTTTTTGAATCTTTGTTATTCTTGTAACCTTTTTCAAATTCTGTAAAAAGAATTTTCCAATTTTTGAAATGCCGTGCTTCAAGTGCGTGTTTCAGCAAATGCAAATCAACTGCTTTGTCTTCAATTTTATTTGAAATGTAACCCAATCCGAAATCAATAAAAAATATTTTATCTTCAACTAAAATCATATTTGAAGTTGTTAAATCTCCGTGGATAATTTCTGTATCGTGTAATTTTGCAATTTCTTCCCCAATTGTTTTCAAAATTTCTTTTTGTTTTTTTAAGGGAAATAAATCAAGATTTTCAGAAAGTTTTTTTCCTTTTATGAAAGGCATTTTAATTTTATCAAAATCTTCGAGCGGAAGTGGGTTTGGTGCGTTGATAATTTTGCAAGCTTTTTCTAAAAGTTTTTTTTCTGCTTTTGTTCTTTGCTTTCTGATTTTCTCGTCGATTTCTTTTATTCTGTAAGATTTTTGAATCCTATCTTTTATTACTAAATTATTTTTTTCGTCGAGAAGGATTTTTGCTTCTGCACCTTGCTGTATTAATTTTATCATTTTAGAATCTCATCTTTTTTCCGAACTTCTTTGCGAATTTCATCATTTGTTTTTGGCTCATTCCTTGCGACATATCCATCCCCCCCGATTTCAACATATCATTAAGTAATTTATATTGTTTAAGCAGACTTCTCACGTCGCTGGTTGGAACTCCAGCACCCTTCGCGATTCTCGCAATTCTTGAAGTTTGCTTTTCTAAAAGTTCTGGATTTTCTTTTTCTTCTTGCGTCATTGATTTGACAATATGCTCCCACTTCGCAACTTTCGCTTCTTGATTTTCCAAAGCACCCTCTGGAATTTTTGCGTCTCCCATTCCCGGAATCATCGATTTTATTTTATCAAAACCGCCGAGAGAATTCATTGATTTAACTTGTTCAATAACATCATCCAAAGTTAATTTCCCTTCTTCAAGATTTTTCTGAGTTTTTTTCTGCTTGTTCTCGTCGGTAACTGATTTTATTTTTTCAATCAGCGTCTGCAAATCACCCATCCCCAATAAACGTGATAAAAATCTTTCAGGATTAAATTCTTCGATATCATTTATTTTTTCTCCTGTTCCAATAAAATAAACTGGTGCTTTTGTTTCTGCACACGCTGTCAACGCACCGCCTGCTTTTGCAGTTGAATCCATTCTTGTAATAATAACTCCAGAAACATTTACCGCTTTTTTAAAATCAGATGCTTGCTGTTTTGCTGCCTGCCCAATATCTGCGGGAATTATCAAAATTAATTCTGTCGGCTTCGCCTCTTTTGTAATGTCTTTAATTTCTTTAATCAATTCATCGTCGAGAGTGTGCCTTCCTGCAGTATCAATTAAAATTAAATTATAATTTTTTAATTCTTTTTCAAATTTCTTTAAAATTTTTATAGGATTTTTTTCTTTCAAATCTACAAAATAATTTAATTTATTTTTTTCAGCGAGCTGTTTCAATTGCTCTGCTGCTGCAGGACGATGAACATCCAATCCAACCAAAGCAACTTTGAATCCCCGTTTTGCGTAATAATTTCCTAATTTAGAAATCGTCGTCGTTTTTCCGCTCCCATAAAGTCCCAACAAAAGAATTACATTTCTGTCAGATTTTAATTTCAAATCTTTGCTTTCTCCAAGAATTCCTAAAAGTTCGTCGTGAAGAAGTTTGATTAAATGTTCTTTTTTTTCAATTCCTTTAATTCTCTCGTCCAATGCTTCTTTTTTTATTTTGTCTGATAATTCTTTTACTAAAGCAACATTAACGTCGGCTTCAATCAATGCTCTTTGTAAATCTCTTACGATTGAATCAACTAAATCCTTGTCTAAAAATAGAGCATTTGCTATCTTGTCTGTCGCTTTTTTGATTACTTCTCCAAGTCTTTCCAGCATATTTTTAGAAGTCTTTTACAGGTTATTAAATTTTGGGTTCTGCGTATTCCTTCTCAACTTTTTTCAAAAATTCGTCAAATGTTCCTTCTTTAATTTTCTTTTTTGCTTCTTCAATTAATTTTGTAAGGAAGTAAATATTGTGATACATTGCGAGCCGTTTTCCTATGGGTTCATCGTTCATTAACTGATATCTTAGAAATGCTTTTGAATAATTTTTGCAGACAAAACATTTGCAATTTTCGTCGAGGGAAGATTCGTCAAATTTGTATTTTTCATTTAGAATTTTTATTTTTCCTTTTGATGTGAAAAGAGTTCCGCGTCTTGCACTTTGCGTCGGTATTCGTGAGTCAAAAATATCAATTCCTTCTGCAATTCCTTTCAAAATTTCTGTCGGAGTTCCTATTCCCATAAGATAAATTGGTTTTTCTTCTGGAATAATTTTTCTCATTGCTTTTACAATTTTAAATTCCTCTTCGATTGTTTCTCCCATTCCAAATCCTCCGATTGAATATCCCTCAAAATTTAATTTTAATAATTCATTGATTGATTTTTCTCTCAAGTCTTCGTAAATTCCGCCCTGATTTATTCCGAATAAAATTTGCCTTTTTTCTTTTGGAATTTTTTCTTGTGCTTTGTCGTGATATGCTTTGCATCTTTTTGCCCACATCGAAGTTTTTTCAACTGAATCTGAAATTTCTTTTTTTGAATGTTCATACATCGGCATTGAATCCAAACTCATTGCGACATCGCTGTTTATGTCTAGCTGTATCTGCATATCTTTTTCTGGAGTGATAAATAATTTTTCTCCGTTAATAGGGTTTCTGAATTGGATCCCTTCATTTGTTGAACTTATGTAAATCTGTTTTGAATACATTTGAAATCCTCCGCAGTCTGTGAAATTAATTCCTTTGTGATGCATGAATTTTCTTATTCCTCCTATTTTTTTTATTATTTCAGAACCATTTCTCAAGTAAAGAATTAATGAATTTGAAATTACTGACTGGACTCCCATTTCGTGAAGTTCTTCTGAAGTCAAACCTTTTGTAACTGCTCTCGTCGCTACAGGCATAAAAAAAGGAGTTTCAGCTGTCCCGCCTTTTGTTTTTAATTTTCCAATTCTTGCATTTGTTTTTTTATCTTTACAAATTATTTCAAATGACATAAATTTGATTAAAAATCCGAATATATAAATTTGATGAAAAATTATAATCCTAATTTTTCTAGAAATTTTTCTTTGTCAAAAGGTTCTATCTTTTCGTATTCTTGTCCTGTCCCCAAATATAAAATTGGTTTTTTTGTTACGTATCCTACGCTGAGTGCTGTCCCGCCTTTTTCGTCGATATCTGCTTTTGTCAAGACGATTCCATCTATTCCGATTACTTCATCAAAACTTCGGACTTGCTCGACTGCGTCATTTCCAGTTATTGATTCTCCAACGAAAATTTTTCTGTTGGGTTTGCAAACTTTTACAATTTTTTCCATTTCTTTTAGAAGATTTTTTTGTGTGTGCATTCTTCCTGCTGTGTCAATTAAAACGCAGTTGATATTATTTTTTTCTGCGAATTTTATTGCATCAAATCCAACTGAAGCGGGGTCTGAACCATATTCATGTGAAATTACTTTCACGCCTATTTTTTCCCCGTGTTCTTCTAGTTGTTGAATTGCTGCGGCTCTAAAAGTATCTGCTGCAGCGAGGACACAAGAAATTTTTTTGCGTTTTAAATGTTCTGCAATCTTCGCAATCGTGGTCGTTTTTCCTGTTCCGTTAATTCCACAAAATAATAACACATAAGGTTTTTTCTTGAGGAGATTTTCTTCTTTTATTTCTTCAATTAAATCTGGTGGAGAAATTAAAATTTCACGGATTATATCTTTGAATGAATCTTGGATTTCATCTTCAACTTCTTTTTTCAAAAGTTCTTTACCGACGATTTTTTGTTTTAATTCTCTAACTATTTTTTCTGCAACTTCCAAAGCGACATTATTTTCTAAAAGAAGCATTTCTAATTCTTCACCATAAACTTCAAACTCTTTTTCAGAAATTTTTACTTTTGTAATTTTTGAACTAAGTTTTTTGAAAAAAGATTCTTTTTCTTCCTCGACTTCTTCAACTTCCGGTTTAATCTCTTTTTTCTTTTTTTCTTTAGGTTCTTTTGTCTTGCTTTTCTTTAATTCTTTTTCAATTTCTTCTTTTGGGACTGCTTGCAACTTCGCTTGTACGGCACCTTCATCTCCTCCGCGAAATTGCTCGTCTTCTACTTTCTTAACTAAATTTTTTGTCCAGTTCTGAAGCTTTTCTTTTAGTTTTCCAAACATGTTTTATAAAATCATCAAAGATTTATATGTTTTCTCTTTACTTTTCATACATAAATTTTTATAAAGATTTGAATTTAATTAGATAAATGAAAAAAGAGTTAAATGAGGTCAAAATTGAAAATTTCTCGCTCATTCTCCGAAGGGGGAATTTCGTCGAATGAAAGGAATATTAGTTATTGTTGACGGAATGGGGGATTTGCCTAATCGACAACTTGGGGAAAAAACTCCGCTTGAAGCTGCTGAAATGCCGAATGCGAATTTTTTGGCGTCGCGAGGACAAATGGGTTATATGTATTCTGTGAAGCCGGGTTTTGTTCCTGAATCTGATGAAGCGATTGTTTCTATTTTTGGTAATGAATTAATTTCTTCGACGCGAGGACAACTTGAAACTCGTGGAACAAATATAAAATTGGTTCGCGGGGATTTAGCGTGGAGAGCAAATTTTGCGACGATTGATTCTTACAAATCAGGAAATATTTTAGACAGAAGAGCGGGGAGAAATTTACAAACTTGGGAAGCAGAAGCACTTGCAAAAGCGTTGAATAATATTAAACTTGCAGTTCCATTTATTTTTAAATCTACTTTAGGACACAGAGGAGTTTTAGTTTTCAAGGGAGGATTTTCAGATAATATTTCTGGAAACGATTTGGTTTATTCTGGCGGGAAACAAATAAATTCTAATAAAATTGCTTTGTCCAAACCTCTTGACGAAGAAGACAACACACAATATTCTGCGAACGTTGTAAATGATTTTTTGGAAAAGGCGTTTGAAGTTCTTGATAAACATCCTGTTAATGAAGCTCGACGGAGAAAAGGACTTTTGCCTGCAAATTTTTTATTAATTAGAGGTGCAGGTGTTGAAGTTCCGAAATTAAAATTTTACAAAAAATGGATGTCTGTTGGTTACATGCCGTTGGAACAAGGTTTTTCAAAAGTTTGCGGGATGACAAATTTTTCTTTTGAATATCCGAAATCAAAAGAAATTGATTCTTACGCAAGTTTGTGGACTGGTTTGAGAAAAGCGTGCAAGTTTTCTGCTCATGTGATTAAAAGAAATTGGAAAAAATTTGATTATTGTTATATTCATTTGAAAGAAACAGATTTGCCTGGACACGATAATAAGCCCGCAGAGAAAAAAGAAATGCTTGAATATATTGATAAAACTTTTTTTGCTTTCTTGAGAAGATTTTGCCCTCCAAATAAAATTAAAGTTGTAATTACTGCTGACCATTCTACGCCGTGTTATCTTAAAGCGCATTCTGCTGATCCTGTTCCAGTTTTATTTTACAATGATTCAATTCCTAGAGAAAAAAAATTCAACGAGAACGAAGCGAGAAAAGGAACTCTCGGAAGAATCAACGGAAAAGAACTTCTTGTAAAAGTTGGTTTCAATAAGTAATCGTTATACAATAATTCTTAAAAACAGGTGTTTTTATTTAAAATAATGATTACGTATAATGATATTTACGAAGCGTCTAGGAAAGAGAGATATTCTGACCAACTTCAGCAGTTACCGAAGAATTTTATTACCGAGGTTTCTGATTATTTGAAAGAGAAAAAGGACATTGCGTCAAAGGATAATGATGTTTTTTCTGATGTTATTGTTAAGACAAAAAAGCAACTTGAGAATGCGATTACTTTGTTTAAGGAATTAATTCTTAGACGAAAGAAAAAGATTTTGACTCTTGTTTTAATTGCTGCGGAGACAGGGATTTCTAAACAGGATTTTGATAATATGTTGCCGTTTGAGAAATTATTGTTTGATGATTTAATGAAAGCAATTGATATTTCTGAAAAGAAACTTAGTGATTTGCTTAATGGTGAGAGAAATGAACAGAAAAATGATTTGATTGTTTTCAAAGATAACGTCGACGAATTTATGGGATTGAACGGGGAAAAAATGGGCGGTTTTGAAAAAGGGCAGATTGCAAATATTCCGAAAGAAGTTGCGAAGATTTTAATTGAATCTGGGAAGGCGGAGTTAACGGGGGAATAATATATTTTCTAATGCAATCTATTTTAAAAAGAATTAATTAACTCTGTTTTTATGGTAAAAATTATTGCAAGAACAAGAGAAGAATTTGATCGGTTAGATGGATTGGCAAAAAAACTTTTTGAGAAAGTTATAATAGACGGGTCTGGACTTATTGTTCAAGATGGAATTCTTGGCAGAATAAAAGTTTCTCCTGAGAAATTTGAAGTTATTAGTCGCATTCATACTCAGGAGGATAAAACCTGTCTTATGTCTGAGGTTACTCTCGATTATATTGTTTTGGAAGTGGATAATCAACAATATCAAGTTGAGTATAAAATTAAAGAAGAATAAGAAATCTTTTAAACCATTAATTCTATCCAATATTTATGCCTGTATAGCTCAGTGGCAGAGCATCGGTTTTGTAAACCGGGGGTCGGGGGTTCAAATCCCTCTACAGGCTTTTTGTGAAACAAAATAGACGGCTAGCCAAAATCTTTGATTTTGAGCTTAGGCTTTTCTAATTAATTTTATACAATTTATTTAATAAAAATACTTATTTTTTCTTAGAATCTAATATTCTAATTTCACACAAAGCTAATGGATAAATTTTTTTCAACTTCATGCTCAATTTTTTCTGCAACTGATTTTGCAAAACTTCTGAGAAAAGTTCTTCTACATTTTTTGTTTTAACATATTCCAAGATTTCTTTTTTACATTCGTTTCTCAAAGCTTTTCTGACTGCTCTCGAAACTTTTCTTCTTGTAACTAAGAAAGGTTTTATTCTCAAATCCGCATCTTTGCATTCTGCATCGAAAGAATCCTCGACGTAATTTGTTCCTTTTCTAACCATTCTTCTAATAAAGTAAGGCATTAATTCCAGTTTTTTCGGAACAGCGACGGCTTTTTCTTTGTCTGCTTTTATATCCAAAGTTAGCATAACACTTTTTCCTTTTAGTGCTCTTGTTAAATCATATCTCATAATTCTGCCATTCAATTCTTCAACTTCGTAAGCTTGCATTTGTGTTTCTTTTCCAACTATTGGAATTTCAACGTCGATAAATTTCTTTTTTTTCTTTGCGATTGCCATTTTATTCTTGTATTATCTTGCCAACTCTTCTTCCTTTTTTCTGGTATTTAGATTTTTTGCAAGTTAAGCATGTATACATAATATTAGTTTTTTTATTTGTTTTAGTTTTTCTTTTGAATTTTGAAACTGCTGGTTTGCTCCATCTTCCTTTATTTCCGATTCCTCTGTTGCTTCCTCTAAGTTTCGCCCTTTGTTTTGAACCCCTCTTTAGAGCTCCTCTCTTTGCTCCTGTAGAAACTAATTTTATTTTTTGTTCTGTTTTCTTTTTACAATAAGGACAAAATCTCTTTGTCGTTTTTGGAATTTTCATAGAATTGGTTGTTTGGGGTGGTTTAAAAAGTTTTTTATATCCCGGTCCCGCAGTTGATTTATGAGAGTTCAATTTCCAAAAGGCATGCAGAGAAAGTTTTTGCAAAAGATTCTAGAAAAACTGAATTGTCCGTCGATAAGCGAATTTGCCAATAGGTTAAATTTTAATTATTCTACTTTGAAAAATTATTTTGTTGAACAGAGATGTATTCCTGAAAGTTTGTTTGAAGATTTGTGTTATATTGCAAAAATGAATAAATCAGAATTTAAGTTTAAGGTTTTAGGTGAATCCTGGGGACAGAGTAAGGGTGGAAAAAATAAATCTTGATTACTTTGTTAAATTTAATGTTGAATTTTGAAAAATATTTGATAATCCTGCTGGAATTATTGGTTGATTTGTGAAAGTTCTGAATGCGATCCAACCTATAATTAATAAAATTATTACGAAAATAATTGTTATCAAAGAATTTTTTCTTGCTCTTCGGAAAGCGTAACCACATTTTAAACAATAAGCATCACTTAACTTATTTATTGTTCTACACCTCGGGCAGAATTTAGTGTTCATAATATAATTATGTTTTTTGAATTTATAAATTATTAGAATGCCTTAATTTTCATTTCATTCAACTAAAAATGGTCCAACGCAACTCGAGCCCGCAAAAATTGCAATAAAAGTTTTCGGCATTTTTACAAACTCTCTACTTACTCCCGACCTCTCTCGAGCAATAAACAATAACTGGCACTCGTGAAATCGCTCGGAATCGGATGTCCTCTTCTGCAAAAATAAAATGGTCCCACGCAGAATCGGACTGCGGTCTTGTCCACGTCAAGGACATGTCTTAGCCACTGGACTATGGGACCTTAATTTTACGAGAAGAATTGATTTTAAAAGATTATTCATTTTTTTATAAGTAAGTTACTTAGTAATTAAATAAATAACTTAATAATTTATTTAGAAACTTTTATAAGCAATTAATTATTTATTCTTGGAATGAAGAAGTATCTGCTTTTAATCGAGGATGAAAAACTTTGGGCGAGATTTAAGAATAAAATACAAAAAGATATTAATACTGAAATTATGGAATTAATTGAGGAGAGCGTTGATAATGATAAAAAATAATAAAAAAGTTTATGGTAATTTACTTTGCAATTCCCTAAGAAAAAATCGCAAAGGGCAGGTTACTATTTTTATTATTGTTGCGATATTAATCGTTGGCGGAATTGTTACTTATCTAATTCTTAGAGATAATTTATCTGTGACTAATGTTCCTGTCAGTGTGCAACCTGTGTATAATACTTTTTTGTCTTGTGTAGAAGAACAAGCCCTTGTCGGAATAAGTCTATTGGAAAGTCAAGCCGGTTATATTGTACTTCCTGATTTTGTTCCTGGTTCAACTTACATGCCGTTTTCATCACAATTAAACTTTTTAGGAAATCCAATTCCTTATTGGTATTATGTTTCAGGAAATAATATTCAAGATGAACAAATACCGACGGAGCAGGAAATGGAAGAATCACTTGGAGATTTTATTGACAGCAGAATTTCAATTTGTAATTTTGAAAGTTATTACGAAGAAGGTTTTGAAATTTCCTTAGGAGAATCAAAAACAACTGTTGATATAAAAGACGGAGCAGTAACAATGAGCATGAATTTGGATTTATCTATAAGCAAAGGAAATGATAGCGTTGTTGTTTCAAATCATAATATCGAAGTTAAATCGAATCTTTTTAGTTTATATAATTCAGCCCTAACTATTTATGAAAAAGAACAGAGTGAATTATTTTTAGAAAATTACGGGTTAGATATTTTACGACTTTATGCTCCTGTCGACGGTGTGGAGATAACTTGTAGTCCGCTTGTTTGGAGTGCAGAAGAAATTTTTAGCGATTTGAAAGAAGCAATTGAAACAAATACTCTTGCTTTGTCTACAGAAGAACCTACAACTTCTGATGAAAAATATTTTTATATTGATGCAAACATAGATGATGGTGTGCGATTTATTAATTCACGAGATTGGGTTTATAGTTTTGAAGTTTTACCTTCAGAAGGAAACTCACTTATTTCTGAACCCGTAGGAAATCAGGAGGGGTTGGGTACCTTGGGATTTTGTTATGTCCCTTATCATTTTGTTTATGATTTGAAATATCCTATTTTAGTTCAAATTTACGATGGTGATGAAACTTTCCAATTCCCCTTGGCTATAGTTATTGACGGAAATCAGGCGAGGAATTCTCTTGATACAACTGCTCTTGAAATAGATAATGAATTCTGTAATGATATGAATAGCTTGACTTCAGTAAATATTTATGATAGTGATTTAAATCCTGTCGAAGCTAAAATTTCTTATGAATGTTTTGGGACAACTTGTGATATTGGTGAAACTGCTGCAGGGGTTTTACAATCTGAATTTCCTCAATGTGTTAATGGATTTATTATTGTTAGTGCCGATGGATTTCAAGAAAAAAAATACCAATATTCTTCAGTTGATGAAGGTTCAATAAGTTTAATTTTAAATAAATTATATGAATTAGAAATCGATTTAAATCTGGGAGGTTCCGCTTATATTCAAGATGCATTAATTTATTTTGTATCCGACGATGATTCCATTGTTGTTAATTATCCAGACAAAACAAAAGTCAATCTCAGCGATGGAGATTATACTGTTTCAGTTTATGCTTACAGAAATTCTTCAATTCAATTTCAGGAGACGACAACTGAAGAATGCATAGAAGTTTCTAGTTCTGGGCTTGGAGGATTTTTGGGATTTACTGAAGAAAAATGTTTTGAGGTTACTGTTCCAGCACAAGTTATTACAAATGTTCTTGCTGGTGGCGGGCAAGAGAATTATTCTTTTTCCGATGGGGTTTTAAAAAGTTCAGGAACTATACAGATAAATGCAGACACTTTTAGTGTCCCAACAACGATTGAAGGTGTTCAAAATAATTATCTCTTATTTGAAGAAAGCGGATTGGAGATTAATTTAACATGAAAATAAATAAAAATATTTTTGGAATAATTTTATTATTCGGAATTTTATCTCTAACATTTGTTTCTGCTTATTCAAGTTCAACTGCACAATTGAGTCAATATGATATATCGACGGCAGAAAATATTGAAACTTCCTGTGGAACAGATTCTGATTTTATTATTCAGCTTGAACCATTTGGATGTACACCTTCTGTCATTACTTCTGATTTATTAGAAGAAAATGATGTTCCTGTCTTTTGTAAACTTGCAGTCACAAAAATAAATCCTCTTATAAAAGTTAATTCTATTGAAAGTGTTTCAATTACAGGAAATTTATCTTCCGATGTTTCTGGTGTTGCTTATTACCCTGCAAAAGCTGCTTTAGATACTGGGACGACCTTAACAACTTCTGTTCTTGAAAATATTGGTTATGTAGTTATCAATTTGAAACAGCACGCAAATGCTTCTTCAATGCCAGATTCAGTTTCAGGAGACCTTACAGCTACGATAGAATATGATGTTGATGATGCGTTAGGTTTGGGTGATGGGGTTTATCATGTTCCTGAATTAAATGAAGAAGATTGGGAAGCTAAAAAATCATTATATCAGTTTTGGAGCGGTAAAGGCGTATTAAAGGTTGAAAGTATTGACGGTGACGAAGCAACAATTTCAGTTTACGACGCTGCTGATGATAAAATTGCAACAGTTACATTGGCGGAAGGAGATACTTCAAATACAATTTATATTCCTAGTGTTGGATGTGGTGCAGGAGTTAAATTAAAACTTGCTGATTTGGAAAATCCAGATACACGAGTACAACTAATGATTAATAATGAAATTATTGAAGTTGCCGAGGGTGAGAAATTTTTAGATAATAAATGTTCTGTAAAAGAAATAGAAAAAAGCGGATTAGTTCAGAAAGTTACAATTAGATGTCAAGAAGATGAAGAGACAAATACTTTTAGTTTGATAATCAGTCCGAAGATACTTTTGGATATTAATGGAGAAAATAAAGAAGTTGGTGTTGGAGATTATCTTTACGAAGATGAAAAAGGGAATAATGTTTATCTTGGTTATGTTGGGATAAAAGGAGATGCAGATGAAGTTAGTGGTTTATTTGCTTATCTCGTTTCAATGCCGGGGAAAACAAGTGATACTTTAACTGAAAGTGAAATATCTTCTTTTAATCTTGTTGCAGGAGATTTAATTGAATCTCAGCAGGAAGGTTCAGGAATTATTGACGGAGTTAGTGACGTTCTTAAAAAAATTGCGGGATTAAGTAATAGATTATCCCGATGGGTTGCAAATGGGCAGAGATTATACAGAATAAATTATGGGGCAACTGAAAATGTTTTCGGTTCGCAGGTTTCTGTCAAAAATTATGCGGGTTCTACCGACGTGGAATTAGATGAAAATTATTTAGAATCATATGAAGTTACAAAAGAAACTTATCAACAAATAATTGACCAATATACTTCTGAAGTTTATTCTGGAGATTTAACCTATGGAGAAAAGGCATTGTATTCAGAAATCTCTCTTGCTTATAGTGCTAATCAAAAAAATACAGCTGCGGAATTATGTGAAGAAGCTAAAAATAATTATCCTGATTCTGCTTTTCTTCCCAGTATTTGTAAATATGTTTACAAACTTTCAAGTGATAATTCCGACGAGGAATCTGTTGAGATAAATAATAACATAAAAACAATTTCTTTAGAAGGGATTTCAGAACCAACATATGAAGAATATGGTGTTGATTTGACTGTAGTAAATCATCTTGGGGTTGCTAAGACATACAAATTAGCTAAGGGCAAGATTGTTTATTTAGATGAAACGGGTGGAGAATATGTTCAATTGTCTTCAATAACAAATGAAAGTTCTGCACAAATAAAAGTAAATGTTGAGCATGCAGGAGTTATGTCTGCAATTAAATCTGCATTTGGTTCAGATACTATTAAACTTGAAGAAGATGTTTCAAAAGAATTGGGTGATTATTCTTTTACATTAAATGAAGTTTATATCGAAAAAACAGCCAAGATTTCAATTACTTCTACAATTAACGACGCTGGGACAAAAGCTAATTTTAGTTTTGAAATTGGAATTGAACAGCGTGCGATAACTTTATCTCCAGATGAAATTAAAGATAAACTTGAAGATTTGAATGATTCAATTGAAGAGTTTACTGAAATTTCAGATAATCTTGGAGAAATTGTAACTGGACTTAAAACAAGTTGCCTTGCTACTGGCGTAATTTTAATTACAAAAAATTTTATTTCTGGTTTAGGAAATGCGGGGACTGCAAGACAATATGTTATGAGGGGAGCAGAAGGATGGTTTGAAAAATGTGCAGATTTAGTAAATAATGGAACTTACAGCTCTACTGATTCTTGTTTGAATGAAAACTCGGATACAATTGATGAAGATGTTGATGCACTTACAAATTTAATTAATGAACAGAATGATAAAATAGAAGCGTTGCAAGAAAGTGCGACGACTACACAGTTCTTGTCTGAAGATGTTGTTAATACTGATGCATTTATGAAAGATTATACAGAACAAGTTAGTGAGGAATTATCTTCTAATTTGGATAATACAATTACAGACCCTTCTGGAAAAGGTGAAACAATCTCTGCTTCAGAAGTTATTGATACTCTTACTTATGATAGTTGGAAGAGTAATTATTATTCTACTGAAGATTTGAGAAATATTGAACTTTATTCCAACATTTTATCTGATTCCTCTTCGAGCGATGAACTAAAAACAATTGCAGAAGCAGAACTTTATTCTGAATTATCTGATGTTATGGCAGCGTCGGAAAATGCTGCTTCACGTTCAAAAACTGCAGATGAAGCAGGAGTTGATGTTTCAAATGTAGTTTCTTTTGAAACAGGAAAAGATGTTAAAAAACTTTCTTACACGGGGTTGACTAATAGCGATTTAGGAATCAAAAAGATTTCTGCATTCTCAGATGCCACACCGGTTCAGATTATTCAAACTTATCCTAAAGGAGATAAATATATTTTAATTTTAGAAAATTCTGTCGGCACATCTAATTATTATATTAAAAACGTAAATAATGCACTTCAAATTTATGGTTATAACGATTTAACAATTACAACTTCTCAAGATTTAACAAGTGTTTATTTTGTGAAGTATGATTCTTCTAGTTATGAAAATGAATACAAAGATCCTGAATTAAGTTATTACGAGACTGAACCTTATGCAGGACTTCCTGCGATTGTTCCTTTTGATACTAAAGATGGTTGGTATGCTGCAACAAAACAGACAATTGCAACTGCGGGAAATATTCAAACTTATGATGCATCAGGAACGGTTAATAGTTTTTATTTATGTAATGTTGGTGTTAACGGAATGGAAGAATTTTATTCTTCTGGATATGGTGATGATGAATGTATTTTAATTAATACTGGAACAGGACAATCTTATGACCAAGTTCCTGGAATGAGCGAATCAGATGCAGAGAAACTTGTTAAATGTGCGTTAAGTGCGATTGAACAAGCTTCAGAAGCTTATCCAGCTACGGGAAAAGTTAAAATAAGTACTAATTGTGGAAGTGCAACAATTAATGTTGGAGAACCTGCGGTAGATATTCCAGATTATGCATGTCAAGATTTTATGTCACCTAACGAATGTTTATTATTATTCAATCTTTGTGATCCTGTAATTTGTCCGTCGAGCCGATGTGATCTTGGTGGAACCTATCCTGTCTCGGATGTTGTACAGTCCGGAATTATTGGAAGCATTGTTCTCTGTCTTCCAAACTATAAAGAGAAAATTATGATTCCAGTTTGTCTTACGGGAATAAAAGCGGGAATTGATTCATTTTTATCTGTACAAAAATCTTATAGAGATTGTTTGCAGGAAGCTTTAGATAGTGGAGAGTTAGTTGGAGTTTGTGATGAAATTTATAGTATTTATCTTTGTGAATTTTTTTGGGAGCAAACACTTCCTCTTGCAGAGATGGTTATTCCTAAATTAATTGAATCCTTCTTGGGACAAAATCTCCGTGGTGGAGGGGAATATTTGAGTGTACAAGATTCATTAGATAATACTGAAAATTCAATAAGTTATTTTTCAAATTATTACGGAACAAATGTTAAAGAAGCATTTACTACTCAAGTTAAAGAAGTAATTCAGAGTGAAGTTTGTCAGTCATTTGTTTCAGGAAGTTCAATTTCTACTGCGGATTTAATTGATAGTTTAACTGCTGCAGATTCTCCTGTTCAGTATTACGGAAAGTTTGAAGAAACTTCATTAACAACAGTTACATCTCCAGCACTTTCTCATTACAAAGTTTATTATCACATTTATGCAGGAGAAGAAGCGGGATCTTATTACCAAGTTTATTTGCAGGGAACAGCTTCTGGTTCTTATTATCAAGATACTTCTTCTACACTAGCAGTTGCTTCGGGTTATGTTAATGTTGGAGGTTATGCGACGGAGACAAAAGATTTTACTGGAGTTTCTGGATATGATGAACTTTGTATAAGTATAAATGGAGCAGTAGAATGTGGATTTAAATCTGTTACAACTAGTTTTGCAATTGATTATGCTACAGATGAATATCTTTCTAGTCAAGCAAATGTTACGGGTATTACAAGTCAAGAAGAATGTATTTCTGGAACGACGAGTTTGTATAATTTATTAAATTTAAATCTTCAATCTGGAGTTGAATCAACAATTGATCCTGCAATTTACACTCAAGGAATTATAAGAGTTTGTGCAACTTCAAGCCCCGGAAAAGGAACTGATCCAGATTATGATAATGAAGATGCAAGGTGGATTGATGTTGGTTATTGTGATGATGAAGAATTAGACTGCTGGATTGATACTGAAAGTGTTAAAGATGTTGTTGAAGCAGTTAATATTGAAAATGAAACTTTGACTAGTCTTTCAGATTTAACAATTGAAGCACTACAGGCAGAAGGAGAATTTTTGACTGAATCTGAATTTAGTTCTGTTATTAAAGAGATTGAGAATGAACCTGATTCCAGTAATAAAATTGTTTTGGTTGATAACATATTTGAAAATGCATTTTGGAGTTATCAGAAAGCTAAATTACTTTTATTAAAAGCAGATGCTTATTTTAATTTATTTACTTCTAAATATAAAGGAAATGTAATTGAAGAAGAAACTGAAACTACTGAGGGAACTTCTACTACAACAACAGGTAGTGTTACATATAACGTCGCTATTTCAAATGTTAAAGAGGATTCATTAACAACTGCACAAAAAAACGTTTTAGCTGCTACGAAAAATTTAGTTGGAACTAGTGCATCAAGAGACACTTATTCTAATTGCTGGGACGCGGCCTATCAATCTTATAGAAATGCAAAAGTTGGTGATTCGTGTGCTTATTCTGATGCAGATGGAAAAAGTTATACTATTGCAAACGAGAAATGCACTTCTGGAAATTGTAAATCCGCTACGATAACTACAGTTTTAGCTACAGAAAATTCTCCCACCTTTGCTGTTTATAGTAATTGTTTAACTTCTTCTTCCTCTAAATTAGGAAGTATTCAAACAGGAGATATGCTTTCTTACGTGTGGAGAAATGATGCTGGACACAGTGCTATTTTTATTGGGTGGAAAGATGAAGCGAATGAAATTGCTTACTTATTTGATTGGAATGGAGGTTCAAGTGGAAATCGTGTTTTCAGATATTACGAAGAGGATTTGAGCGACGATAAACATCCAGTTTATGTTTACTGGAGAGCAACGAGCAATGAAGAAACTTCAGTTGCAAAAGAAACAATCGCAAATCTCCCAGCAGATGATCAAAGTGATTTTGTAGAAACTGAAGAAGAAACTTCTACCGAATCTATCTCTTATCAAATTTTTGCTGAAGCAGTTAAACTTTTGAATAAACAAATTGATTCAATGGCTTTAGTTAGAACCGCTTTGTCGAATGCTGGGACAGGAATTAGTTCTGCTTCTGAAAATGGAGTTAGCGTCGCAACCTTGAATTTATTAATGAATGATTTGGAATCTAATGAAAATTTTGTTGAAATTAATACCGGAACTCTTGAAGTTGGTGATGTTGTTTTCCTTGGTAAGGGTTGTTCTCTTCCATTATCAGTTGGAATTTTTGGTTATTCTGTTGAAACAAAAAATCCTTATTATTCTAATATCGACGGGGAAATTGCTGAAGAAACTACAAACAATATTTTTAGTATTTCTTCGTCAGAGTATTATATTTACAAAGCGTACAGATATGTGGGAGATAAATACTTCAAAATAGTTACTGAAAGAACAATTGAGGATTTAGATTCTGCGATCGAAAATATTGAAGGCGGTTTGACTGGAGATTATGCTGATAATAAACAATTTGTTGATAATTTAATTTTTGATGGTGTTTTGACAGAAGAGCAATGTGAACAAATTATACCTACGAATGTTTTTGGTTTGAATATTGGTTCTGGTATGAAAATTTCTGAAATTAAAGATTTCCTTTTAGTTAATCAGTTAGAACAATCTTTGTAATTTTTTAGAAAATTATTTTATGCGGGATAAAGGATTCGGACCTTTGTAGGCACTGAGCCAACAGATTTTGAGTCTGTCCCATTTGACCACTCTGGCAATCCCGCTTAAGATTATCAAAAATTCAGGATATAAAAAGTTTTAGAATTATTTATTTGTAGGAATATTTGGATAGCTTTTTGAAAATAATACAAAATCGCTTGTGAATTTTTTATACGGATTCTTTCAGAAATAAGAAAATTTTTGGAAAATCTTTTACTGTTATTTTATTTTTGGCTCGGTTCTTTCTCTTTTATTTTGTCTTCCAATTTTAATTTTTCGATTAGTTCTTTGTATCTGTTTCTGATTGTTACTTCTGTAATTCCCGCTATGTCTGCAACTTCTCTTTGTGTTTTTTTCTCGTCGTTAATCAAAGCAGCGACGTAAAGTGCAGCAGCTGCAATTCCCGCTGGACCTCTTCCTGAAGTTAATTCAACTTTTTCTGCATTTCTTAAAACACTTAATGCATCATTTTGTGTTTTTGGAGAAAGTTTCAGAACTGAAGAGAATCTCGAAATGTAATCTTTTGGAGAACTTTGTTTTACTTTGATTTGCAATTTTCTAATTATGAATCGGTAAGTTCTTCCGATTTCTTTTCTTTCTACGTCGGAAGCAGTTGCCATTTCATCTAATGTTCTTGGAATATTGTAACTTCTGCATGCAGCGTATAAACAAGCCGCGATTACAGATTCCATACTTCTTCCTCTAACTAAACCTCTTTGTAAAACATAATTGTAAATTCTTGATGCTTCATCTCTGACGACATTTGGTAAATTTTAGTAAGATGCAATGACTCTTAATTCTGCCATTGCTAATCTTAAATTTCTTTCAATAGAAGTTGAAACTCTTTCTTGCCATTTTTTTAATCTTAAAAATTTTCTTGTGTTTCCTGGCTCGAGTTTGTAAATATCGGAGATTTCACCGACGTTAGTTGTTAATCCTTTGTCGAATTTCTGCATACTGATTGGTGCTCCACCACGTCCTTTCTTTTCATCTTTGTCGAATTTTCCGCTTAAATCTGCTCCGTTATCTGCCATCTTTTCTTCGACGACAAGTCCACAGTCATTACAAATTATTTCTCCGAGATGAGAATCATAGGTTAAGTTTATACTGCCGCATTCAGGACATTTTTTTACAAAATTCATTTTCTGGGATTTTTCCGTATCCTTTATAAAGTTTTTCTATATATAAAGGTTTCTCTTTTTGTAACTTTGTTTGAGAAGTAAAAATATTGTTGAGTTTTATTCAACTAAAATTCCGTTAACGATTCCTTCCTGTGTTGGGCGGTTTGTTATCTTAACTTTTCCTAACTCGGTCATTACAACTGTTCCTTTTGTAATGATATTTTGTCTTGCTAAGAATCTATTTGATGGAGTTTCAAGAACATTTTTTATTTCTGCTTTTTTATTTTTTCCTTTTCCTTGAATGTTTACAAATTTTGCAGTGAATAATAAAGTTTTTTTATTTCCCCCAGTAACTTTTCTTACTTTTCTTTTTTCTTCTCCGAGTTTTACTAATCTTTTTTGTCCGGGTCTTTCACAAAGTTTTTTTCCCTTGCTACGAACATATCTTCCACCAGATATTTTTTTCCCTAATCTCATATTAAAGTTTTTGATTTTTTGTTTAAATATCTTTCTATAAATTTTTTTTCTTAATTATTCTGCGAAACTTTTATAAATGAACTTTGATGAATTAAATTATGGTTAGCGGTATTGAGAGACCTTTGGATTTGTTAAACAATTCGAAAGGAAAAGAAGTTTTAGTTTATTTGAAAGGAGACAAACAATTTGTAGGAACTCTCTTAGCCTTTGATATCCACATTAATTTGGTGATGGATAATGTAAAGGAGATGCAAAATGGCGAGGTTAAAAAGAACCTTGGTTTGACTTTTTTGCGAGGAGATACAATAATTTGCATTTCTCCAGCATCAACTGCACTAAAGAAATAATTTCTCTAATTTTTGATTGAAATAGACAATTATATAAACGTTTTTTTATTTATTAAGAGATGGTTGAACTAGTTTTTCTTGGAACTTCCGACGCTATTCCTAGTAAAGAAAGAAATCATACTTCTATTTTACTTAGTTACAAAAATGAAAATATTTTAGTTGATTGCGGAGAAGGAACGCAGAGACAACTACGAATTGCAGAAATTAATCCTGGAAAAATTACACGATTGTTAATTACACATTGGCATGGAGATCATATTCTTGGGATTCCGGGGTTATTGCAAACTTTAAGTTTCAGCGGATATAATAATACTTTTTTTATTTACGGACCAAAAGGAACAAAAGAATTTATCCGTGAAATGTTGAAAACTTTTGCATTTCAGAAAAATTTTGAAATTAAAATTGAAGAAGTCAGTGGTAAATTTTTTGAGACAGAAGATTTTTATCTCGAAGCAGAGAAGATGACTCATGGTGTTCCTTGCAATGCTTATTCTTTTGTAAAAAAAAGTTTATTGAGAATTGATAAGAAAAAATTGGATAAAACTGGACTTGCAGGACCAATTGTAAAAAAATTGAAAGAAGGAAAAGATGTTGTTTTTAATGGAAAAAAATTTCTTGCGAAAAATTTGACATACAAAGAAGAAGGTAAGAAAATTTCTTTTGTTTTTGATACTTCATTTAATGAGAAAATTGTTCCATTTATTAAAGATTCTGATTTGCTGATTTGTGAATCTACTTTTGGCGACGAGCTTGAGAATAAAGCTGAAGAATACAAACATTTGAATGCAAAAAAAACTGCAGAGATTGCGAAAAAATCCAAATCTAAAAAATTAATTCTTACACATATTAGTCAAAGATATAGTAAAAATCCTAAGACGATTTTAGATTCTGCAAAAAAAGTTTTTAAGAATTCTGTCTTGGCGAAAGACTTTGATAAGTTTGAAATTTAATATACAAATTTTTAAATAGTTCTAGATATTGGTTAATTTATGAATGGTTTGGAAAAAGAATTGGAAAAAATTCCTACTTTGAAAGAAAAAGCCAAAAATGAATTTGATGTTCTTGATTATACTTATGATTGTTCAAGATGTGTTGAAAAAGTAACTGGTGTTGGCGGAACTCCTTGTGAAGGCTGTCCTGGCGCTTCAGATTATCCTACTTAATTCTCTTAGATTAATTAAAAGCCTCGGAACAACTCAGCCCACATTCATTGCATCTTGGTTTTTTCTTTTAGAAAAAGAAAAGCCCATAAAAAAACTAAATTTCTTGGAATTCGTGTAAACTCTCGGGATTTGCACCAACGGTTCAAATTAGAATTAATATAATTTTACTTCGTTTAATTATATGCCCCGGACAGGATTTGAACCTGCGACCCTTAGCTTAGAAGGCTAATGCTCTATCCAGGCTGAGCTACCGAGGCTTGTAATAATATTTGATTGGGAACCTTTAAAAGTTTTGCATTCTTGTAAAAATAATAAAATGGGTGATTTAATTTTTCCACTGAAAGGCAAATATGTTGCTATGCTTGCTCCGAGTTTTGTTGTAGATTTTTCTTATCCACAAATAATTTTCCAATTAAAAGAATTAGGTTTTGATAAAGTCGTAGAATTAACTTTTGGTGCGAAAATGATTAACAGAGACTATCATAAAAAATTAAAAGATTCGGATAGGCTGATTATTTCCAGTGTCTGTCCTGGAATTGTTGAAACTATTAAGGAAAAATTTCCAGAATATAGCAAGAATCTAATTTCCGTTGATAGTCCGATGGTTGCGATGGCAAAGATTTGCAAGAAAACTTATCCGCAACATAAAATTGTTTTTATCTCTCCCTGCGATTTTAAAAAAGTTGAAGCAAAACAATCAAAAATTATCGACGCAGTTATTGATTATAAAGAATTGAAGAATATTCTTACTGAAAATAAAATATCTGAAAAGAAATACGCAAAGAAAAAAGTTTTATTTGATAAATTTTATAATGATTACACTAAAGTTTATCCTCTTTCTGGAGGATTGTCCAAAACTGCAAATGTTGATAATGTTTTGAAATGCAATGAAACAAAAATTGCTGACGGGGTTGTAGAAGTTATCCAATTTTTGAATAATCCTGATAAAAAGATAAAATTTCTTGATGTGACTTTTTGCAAAGGTGGATGCATTGGAGGACCATGTGTTAATTCAAAACGTCCAATTCTATTTAGAAAGAGAAAAGTTTTGAAATATATGAAGAGAGCGTTGAATGAAGATATCCCTGAAAACAAAAAAGGATTAATCAAAAAAGCAAAAGGTGTTTCTTTCAAATCTTCTTATCCCAATAAATAATTTTAAATATAACTTATTTCTACCAACAATATGCGGGTCCAAAATTTTTAATTTGGGTCAGCAACATTTCACATTGCGGAGGTGGCACAGCGGCTACTGCGTTTGCCTGCAGAGCAAATTTTCGTGGGTTCGAGTCCCACCCTCCGCTTTGATATTAAATCTAAATGAAACTGTTAATATCAAAACCTCAGCCCTATGCTTTATTTTCTTTGATTTATGCTAAAATTTAAAAAGTGTAGTGCCTAACATTCTTAATGGGTTTTGTCGTCAAAAAGACAATAAACGGAAGAGATTATTACTATCTTAACGAGAATAAACGTGTTGAAGGAAAGGTGAAAACGAAAACCATTGCTTATCTTGGAAAAACAAAAACTCAAGCAGAAAAAAAAGCAAAGGAAATTTTGAAAAAAATGGCTACAGAAAAAACAAAAGAAAAAAATGATTCAGGGAATGTGAAAAAAAGTTTGGTTAATGAAAATTTTATCTCTCAAAATAATATTTCAATTGAAGACTTAACAAATTTTTGCAAGACAAAAGGATTTATTTTTAGGAGTTCTGATATTTACGGCGGTTTTGCAGGATTTTGGGATTATGGTCCGCTAGGTGTTGAACTTGTTAATAACATAAAAAAAGAATGGTGGAATTTTTTTGTTAGAGAAAAAGAAAATATGGTTGGAATGGAAGCAAGCATAATTTCTCACCCGAAAATTTGGGTTGCGAGCGGACATGTTGCAAATTTTAATGATGTTGCAGTTTATTGTCCGAAATGTAAAATTTCTACAAAGATAGATAAAAGTGAAGTTGGAAAAGTTAAATGTGAAAAGTGTGGCGGGGATTATGAAATCAAAGGAGAATTTAGTTTAATGTTTAAAACAAAAGTCGGTGCTATCGACGCTGTTGACGCTTATCTGCGCGGAGAAACTGCGCAGGGAATGTTTACGGATTTTAAAATCATCCAGCAGACTTCAAGAATGCAGTTGCCGTTTGGAATTGCACAGATTGGAAGATGTTTTAGAAATGAAATTGCACCAAGAGATTTTTTATTTAGAAGCAGAGAATTTCAGATTGGAGAATTTGAATTTTTTATCAATCCCGAAGAAAAAAAATGTGATTTGCTCGACGAGGAACATAAAAATATTGAATTTAATATTTTAGACGAAGAAACTCAAAAATTGGGAAAAGATAATTTGAGAAAAGTAGAGATGAAAGAATTATTAGATAAGAAAAAACTTGATGAATGGCATGCTTACTGGCTTGCTGAACAAATTTTTTGGTTGAGAAAGATGGGTTTGACTGAAATTAAAATTAGAGAGCATACAAAAGATGAATTGAGTCATTACAGTTCTGCAACTTTTGATTTAGATTATCAATATCCATTTGGTTCTAAAGAACTTGGTGGAAATGCGAACAGAGGACAATATGATTTGACGCAACATCAGAAAGAAAGCAAGCAAAATCTTGAAATCTTCGACGAGAAATACAAAAAGAAAGTTATTCCGCGAGTTATAGAACCAACATTCGGAATCGAAAGAATTTTCCTTGCTGTGCTGTCAAAAGCATATACTTTTGATTCTGAAAGACAAAATATTGTTTTGAAAATTCCTGCTTTTCTTTCTCCAATTAAAGCATCTATCTTTCCAATAATAAAAAGTGATGAGTTTGAAAAAATTGCAAGAAATATTTTTAATGATTTGAAAAAAGAGTGGAATGTTTCTTATGATAATTCTGGAAGCATTGGAAGAAGGTATTCAAGAAATGATGAAATTGGAACTCCATTTTGCATAACTATCGACGAGAAAAGCAAAAAAAATAAAGATGTAACAATTCGTGACAGAGATACGAAAAAACAAATTCGTGTTAAAATTTCTGAATTAAATTCAACATTAAAAAAATTAATTAATGAGGAAATTAAATTTGAAAAAGCAGGAAAATTGATTGCGTAATGATTTTCCGACGATAAAAAAATATTTTTTAGATTTTTTTTACACAAAATTTATAAACATTAACATCTTAATGTAATTAATTAAAATTGAGGTGTAAAACATGGCAGCTAAGAAAAAAGCTAAAACAACAAAAAAGAAGAAAAGATAATTTTATCTTTTCCGATTTAATTTAAATTTTTTTATTTAATTTTGCTTTACTTTTCATTTTCTCTTTTTTTGTCAGAAAAATTTTCTGATTAATTTTATCTTACGGATTTTTCCGTAATCTTTTTCTTATAATTATTTTTTTATATTTTAAGAATAGGAATGTCTCTGGACTAAAATTGGAAATTTTGTCTCATATCCATTTATAGGATAAATGTCTCTGTGTCCTCGTTCCTGTGGGCGATACATTTAGAAAAATGTCTCTGGGGAGTGCTGACCGCCCGACCTCGGCCTTATGAGAGCCGCGCTCTGCCGCTGAGCTACAGAGACAAAATTATTAGAAAAAGGCGATTTAAAAGTTTTTGTAATTACTTCTTGTTTTTTGCTTCTCTTTTCTTCATCTTCGCTAGCAAACCTGCTACTTGGTTTCTAACTTTTTTACTTGGGGTCAATCCAGCCAAAACTCGTTTATTTTTGTTAAAACTATCACTGATTCCGTTCTCTTCTTTATTCAAAATATTCGCAGCTTTTCTTATCTGTTTTGATTTGATTTTTCCCATATTATTTTTCTTTTTTTTAGTTATTTAAAGGTTTCTTTTATTCTATTTTTCCTATTTCTGAAAGGTTCTTAATCGCGTCAATGAAGTCGTTGAGTTTTTTTGTAGTTTCGCCCAGAGATAATATGCTGTATCTCATTTTTTCTTCAGATGCTTCCTTATTTGCTTTTAAAATTTCTTTCTCGGTTATCTTTTTCTTATTGAATGCGAACAACAATTCTTCAGAATCTTTTTTTTTCACACGTATTTTCGCCTCGTCATTTTTGAAATTAATTATATCTACAATTTCAATTTTTTGTTCAGCAAGAAATTCTTTTATTTTATTAAAAAAATTCTCATCTTTCTTTTTATTTGGTTTTTTCGATTTTGTTTCTTTCTTTAATTTCTTAACTGGTTCTTTTTTCTTTCGTTCGACATTTTTGGCGGACGAGACTTGAACTTGTTCAGAGTCGGGATTTTTCTCTTCATCAAAAATATTCAAGATTTTTTCAGTTTTTTCTGGAACTTCTTCTATAATTTCTTTTTTTGATTCTTCTCTCTTTTCTTCTTGGATAATTCCTACTTCTGCTGGTTTTTCTATTATACTTCTTATTTCGTCGTCGGATATTGTGAAAAATTTCCAAAATATTTCTTCGTCTTTTTTGAAAGGGATTGCATAATCTTTTATTTCTCTTAACGCAACTCTTATTGCTGGATGCAGTTTTGAATCTTCCAAAAATTTGTATTCTTTTAACATTTGGAACGCTTCTTTTTCTTTATTTTTTAAATAAGTTGCGAATCTTTCCAGTTGAGGTTCTTGTCCTGAAATAAAATAAAGCGGTGAACTTCCGACTCGCAAATTGCTCATATTTAGTCTTTTTTCATTATATAATTCAGATAGAAATGCAGATGAGAATAAAATGCTCATTCCCGTTTCTTTCGCGACTTGAATTGGTAAGGATGGGCCTTTTGCTTCAATAAATGAAATTATTTTCTCTTTTAATTGTAGTGCGTCGGGCATAATTGGAAAAGATATAATTCATTAATAAAATTTGTTATACTCACGGCTTGATCCATTTTACTTCGTAATAACTTATATCTCCTTCTTCGTCAACAATTCCCAATAGAAGATTTTTTTTCGTTGAATGTGCGACTCTGTTTTTTGCTGAGAATTCATGCCAAGTCATTCTATTTGATTCATGTTCAGCGAAGACAATCCATTTTGCGTGCTGTTCTCCTGGAGCAGAACCTTTATCATAAACTCTGAAATCTGCGCCGAATTTTAGTGCAGTTTTTACAACGTAGCCTCTTTCTCTCAAATCTTTGAAAACTAAATAAGTTATCTGAATTTTTTTGTCAATTCTCCTGCATTTTTCCAGAAATTCTTTTTGAGATAATTTTTTCTTTCCAGAAAATATTTCCATTTTTTCTTCTTCCAGCAAGAACATTGCTTCTGTTAATGAGTAGTTGACTTTGTTGCTTTTAGGTTCGCCGAAATGACTTTTTTTGTATAAAGAAAATGCGTCTGCGTCGGCACTGGAGATTATTTCTCCCGTGATATATGCTTTTATTTTTTCCATTATTATGCTACGGCGAAGGAATATTTAAAAGTTTATTATTCTTGTTTTTAAGATGGAATTTAATTTTGCTAAAGTTGAGAAGAAATGGCAGGATAAATGGGCGAAGGAGAAAATTTTCGAAGTTCAAGATAATCCTCGTAAAAAGAAATTTTACATTCTTGAAATGTATCCTTATCCGTCGGGAAGCGGACTTCATATTGGGCACGCATTTAATTACACTATTGGAGATATCAAAGCGAGAATGAAACTTATGCAAGGATTTAATGTTCTGCATCCGATGGGTTTTGATTCGTTTGGTTTGCCTGCTGAGAATGCTGCGATAAAAAATAAATCTCATCCGAAGAAATTTACTGAAGATGCGATTGCGAATTTTATTAGACAACAAAAAGCTTTGGGTTTGACTTATGATTGGAGTAGAATGGTTGAGACACACAAACCAGATTATTACAAATGGGATCAATGGATTTTTTTGAAAATGTTTGAGAAAGGACTCGCGTACAAAAAAGTTTCTGCTGTTAATTGGTGTCCCAAATGTAATACTGTTTTAGCAAATGAACAAGTGCAAGGAGGAAAATGCTGGAGACATTCTACGACGGATGTAGAAATTAAACATCTTGAACAATGGTTTTTCAAAACGACAGATTATGCAGACGAACTTTATGAAGGGATTGACAAACTTGAGAACTGGCCAGAGAGAATTAAATCTATGCAAAGAAATTGGATTGGAAAATCAGAAGGAACAGAAATTATTTTTGAAATTAATGGAAAGAAATGGCCTGTTTTCACGACAAGACCTGATACTATTTTTGGAGTTACTTTTGTTGTTGTTTCTGCACAACATACAGAATTAATAAGTTTAGTTACAGAGAAACAGAAAAAAGAAGTTGAGAAATTTTTGAAAAAAATAAAATCTACGTCAGAAAAAGATTTTGGTGATTTGGAAAAGGAAGGAGTTTTCACGGGAAGTTACGCGATTAATCCTATGACCAAAGAAAAAGTTCCTGTTTACGCGGGGAATTTTGTCGTAGCTGATTATGGAAGTGGGATGGTTATGGCTGTTCCTGCACACGACCAGAGAGATTTTGATTTTGCAGAAAAATATAATATTGAAAAGAAAATTGTTATACAACCTGAAGAACATTTAGCAAAAGAAAAATTATTGAAAGCATATTCTGGAAATGGGAGATTGGTTAATTCTGGAGAGTTTGATAATTTATTTAATGACGAAGCGAAAGTTCATATTACAAAATATCTTGAACAGAAAAAGTTGGGAAAGAAAGTTGTTAATTATAAATTAAGAGATTGGTTGATTTCTCGTCAGAGATTTTGGGGAACGCCGATTCCAATTATTTATTGTAGCAAGTGTGGAGTTGTTCCTGTTCCTGAAAAAGACTTACCTGTTGTTCTTCCAGAAGAAATTAAATTTACAAGCGAGAAAAATCCGTTAGTTAATTACAAGAAATTCACCGACGTGAAATGTCCAAAGTGCGGGGGGGAAGCAAAAAGAGAAACTGACACGATGGATACTTTTGTAAATTCTTCGTGGTATTTTTTCAGATACTGCGACGCACATAACAACAAAAAAATATTTGACACAGGAAAAGCAAAATATTGGATGCCGATTGATTTGTATATTGGTGGAGCAGAACATGCAACAATGCATTTGATTTATTTTAGATTTTATACTAAGTTCCTAAGAGATTTAGGGTTGACTAATTTAGACGAACCGACTTATAATTTATTTAATCAGGGAATGGTTCATGCAGAAGATGGAAGAAAAATGTCAAAGAATTTTGGTAATTCAATCGACCCTCTTGACGTAATTAAAAAATACAGTGCAGATACTTTGAGAATTTTCTTAATTTCAATTGCGTCTCCTGACAAAGATTCGTCTTGGAGTTCGACGGGAATTGAAAGCATGCACAAGTTCGTAAATAAATTTATTAATTTTATTTCGGAAATCAAAAAAGGAAAATCTTCTCCAAGAACAGAAAGCAAAATCAACAAAACGATTAAAGAAATAAGTTCTGATTTGGAAGTTATGGATTACAATCTTGCGATTATAAAACTTAGAAAATTAATTGAATCACTTTCAGAAGAAAAAGAAATTGCAAAGAAAGATATTGAAAGTATGGTAAAATTGTTTGTTCCTTTTTGTCCGCATATTACAGAAGAACTTTGGGAAAAACTTGGAAACAAACCTTTTGTTTCTTTAGAGAAATGGCCTGTTGCCGACGAGAAAAAGATTGATGAGAAACTGGAAGAGCAAGAAAAAGTTATTGAAAATTTGGTTTCAGATATTGCGAACATTGTGAAAATTGTTGGTGTTAAAGAAAAATTATTTATTTATACTCTTCCACATGAAAAACAAATTTATGAAAATTCAATTGACACAATAAAAAAGAAAACGAACATGCATGTTTCTATTTTTTCTGTAAGTGATAAAGAAAAATATGATCCTGAAAATAAAGCGAAGAAAACTAAACCAGGAAAACCTTCTGTTTATCTTGAGTAGTTAAGTTTTTATATTTTCTTTGCGGATTTTATTTTATGGAAAAGAGGATAATTTTAGTTATTTCACTTTTAGGAATATTTATTTTGTCGATAGGAGTTTATCTTTTATTTTTTAGTTCTTCAATGAAAACTTGTAACGACGGAACTTTGTATGCTCAGTGTTCTAAAATTCAACCGTATTATTGTTTTATGGGCGACCTTGTCGAGATGGCGTCTGTGTGCGGATGTTCAAACTTTTCTGTTGTTGAAGGAAATAAATGTCTTTCGCAATATAAAGAAGGGGGAAAAATTGTAACGTTAAATTATGTTCTTCGAGGAGAAGAAGGAAAAATTGATTTTATTGTTTATGAAAAATTGTATAATTATTTAGCAGACATTCCGAGATTTGTTGATTTTCAGGAGAATTTTACTTTGCTTGATTTCAGATTGAGAATGCTTGACGACGAGAATCAGCGTGAATTGCTTCTCCCGCTCGTTGCAGAAATTCAGGACATAACAAAAAATAAAGAAGACCAGGCAAGAATTGCAATAAGCCTTGTTCAAAATATTCCATTCGGCGGTTCTGATAAAATTGTACGATTTGGAAATATTGTTTCTGAATATCAAAGATATCCTTACGAAGTTCTTTACGATAACGAGGGAGTTTGCGGAGAGAAATCTGAACTAATGATTTTTTTACTTAGAGAAATTGGTTATGGTGCGGCTTTTCTTTATTACAGCGGAGAGAATCACGAAGCAGTTGGAATAAAATGCCCGAAAGAATACGGCGTTGATGATTCTGAATTTTGTTTTGTTGAAACTACTGGTCCTTCGATAATAACCGACGATAAAACGGAGTATATCACTTTTTCAGAATTGAAATCTTATCCGCAAGTTTTGATTGCTTCCAATGATGGTTTGGCTTTTCAAAAATACGAATATGAATATATTGACGCTAAAAATATGATTGCAATAAGAAAATCTGCGAAAGATGACGGGATAATTAATTATATTCAGTACCTTCAGTACAAGATTTTGAAAAGCAAATACGGGCTTGTTAGTTTTAGTTAATTAACGACTGCCTTGATTCTTCGAATTCCTGACGACGACGATTCTTCTTTTAGAATTTTAAATTTTCCAATTTGACAAGTATTTTTTACATGTGGACCTGTGCAAATTTCTTTTGAAAAATTTCCGATTGAATAAACTGAAACTTTTTCCCCATATTTTTTATCAAAAATTCCGCACGCACCTTTTGCTTTTGCTTCTGCAGGGGACATTTCTTCTCTGACGACTTCACACGATTTTTGAATTTGTGCGTTGACTAATTCTTCAAGTTTTTTTAATTCCTCGTCGGTTAATTTTCTTGGAAATGTAAAATCAAATCTCAATCTTTCTGGAGTTATGTTTGCTCCTCTTTGTTCAATATTTTCATCTTTCAAAATTATTTTTAATGCTGCGAGAAGCAAGTGCGTTGCTGTGTGGAGTTTTGTTGTTGATTCTGAATTATCTGCTAAACCTGATTTGAATCTTCCTGCCGACGCTGTTCTTGAAAGTTCTTGATGTTTTTTTAATTCCATTTCAAAACTTTTTTCATCGACTTTGCTTCCGCTTTCAGATGCAATTTCTTTTGTTAATTCAATTGGAAATCCATAAGATTGATATAACAAAAAAGCTTCTTTTCCAGAAATCGTTTCATCTTTTATCATTTTTTTAAATTCTCGAATTCCTTTTTCTAAAGTTTCCAAAAATTTGTCTTCTTCTTTTTTTAGTTCTTCTAAAATTTTATTTTTATTTTTTTGCAGATGCGAATAATCTGAATAAATTTCAAAAACAGGTTCTGCGATTTGAACTATTTGCTTTTCAATTTTTAATTCTTTCATATTTCTAATTGCTCTTCTAATTAATCTTCGCAAAATATAACCTTGTTCTGTATTTGAAGGAGAAATACCGTCGGCAATTATGAAAACCGACGCCTTGATATGGTCTGCGATTATTCTCATTGATTTTTTATTTTCTGAATATTTTTTTCCAGAAAGTTTTTCAATTTTTTTTATTATTGGTTGCCAAACTTCGGTTAGGTAATTATCATCAAATCCATTTAAAATTGCGAGAGTTCTTTCTAAACCCATTCCGGTATCAATATTTTTTTGTTTTGCTTCTTTGTAGCTTCCTTTTTCATCTTTAATGAATTCCATTAAAACATCATTCCAAATTTCTACCCAATTGTTATCATTAAGGTCTTCGGTCTCTACTCCTTTTGAAATTGGTTTTTTTGATTTCCAATAAAACATTTCCGTGTCTGGTCCGCAAGGTCCTGTTTTTCCCGCTGGTCCCCACCAATTGTTTGTTATGCCAAATATTCTTTCTTTAGGAATTCCTATATTATTCCATATCGAAGCAGATTCATTGTCTTTTTTTGCATCTTCATTACCTGCAAAAATAGAAACTGCTAATTTTTCTTTTTGGATTTTTAAAATTTTTGTTAAGAATTCAAAACTGAATTTTATTGCGTCTTCTTTGAAATAATCACCTAAACTCCAATTACCTAACATTTCAAAAAAAGTATGGTGTGTCTCATCTCCGACTTCGTCGATATCTCCTGTTCGAATACATCTCTGAACATTGCATAATCTTTTTCCGAGCGGATGTTTTTCTCCGAGAAGATAAGGAACCAACGGGTGCATTCCTGCTGTTGTGAAAAGAACTGTCGGATCGTTTTCTGGAATCAAACTAGAATTCTGAATTTCTTTGTGGTTCTTTGATTTGAAAAATTCAATATATTTTTTTATTAATTCTTTTCTATTCATTTTTAATGAATTGAATTGTAAATCCCAGATTTACTTTTCTGTCCATAGAATAATTAACACTTGTTATTTTAAAAATTATTGTAATTAAGAACTCATTCGCCTTAATTTTTCCTGTATTTCTTTAAGTTGAAATTCTAAATCCATATCTTCTCTCATTCTTTCTTTTTTTCTTTCTTTAACTTTTAATTCTTCTATTTTTTGTTTTTCTGGAAGTCGTATAAAAGGGAAAGATAAACGTGTTTTTCTTATTGCTAAATTTGCTTCTTTAATTAGTTTATACATTTGCATTCGGAGAACGAATTCTTCTTCGCGAAGTTCTTTATAATTTTTTATGGTTTTAATAATATTTAGAAGCGACATTTCTGTTGACAAAATATCTCTTTTTGATTTGCGAGCTTCTGGACTTTCCAATCTTAAATAGACAGGATTTTCAGTTGTCATTTTATTTTACCTTCGAGAAAATATCGCCATCGACTTTTTCCAATTTTTCTTTTATCTGCATAATCTCGTTTGTCCATGACTGCAATTCTTTTTCTTCCTCTTCTTTGATTTGTTTCACGCCTGCGAGCATTTTTTCAATTTCTGTAACTTTCTTTTTTACTTCTTCGAAACTTTTTGAACCTTCTTCAAATTTATCCATTCTGATGAAAATTGGTTCAAAATTATTAGATACAACTTTCTCAGAATAAGTTTCACTTTCTTCTTTTACATGAGGTTGTCGCATCATTGGAATTTCTTCTTCAATTTCCTCAGCTTGAACCTCTTCCTCTTTTTTCCCAGTTATAGCTTCTTTGATTGTGTTTTGTGAAAATCTATTTCCTAAATCTCCGTTAGGAAAACTTGGCAATTGCGGGAGTTTTTCTTCACTAAATTTTTCAAAATTAGGAAACTCAGGCAGTTCTGGCAATTTAGGTAATTCCGGCAAATTTGGAACTTCCCACTTTTTTTCTTTTTTCTTGAACAATCCCATCTTTTAACAATTATATTTTAATATATATAAGATAGAATATAAGTTTAAAAATCTTTACAAAATTCAAGAAAAAAGAAATTTATTTTCTAACTATTTATCTTTGAAATGAAACCGAAAATAAAAATAGAAAATTTTTACAATCATTTTTGTTCTAACGAACAAAACCGAAAGGTATTTATTTAGATTCTTTTTATTAATCAAATGCTTCAGAAATTTTTAAAGGACGCTATCTCTTCTGTCGTCGGTAAACCTGCTGACGAGATGGTTGATTTGCTTGATGGAAAGAAATATACAAACGAATTTTTAATTGCGAAAAAATTGGATCTGACAATAAACCAGGCACGAAATATTTTGTATAAAGTTTCAGATTTTGGTTTGGTTTCCTTTATTAGAAAAAAAGATAAACGAAAAGGCTGGTACACTTATTTTTGGAAAATTGAAATCATAAAATGTCTTGAATTTTTGAAATCGACGATTCAAAAGAAGATGGAACAAATTCAATTTCAGATTAAAAGTCGGGAGACAAAAGAATTTTACACTTGCGAGCCGTGTAATATTGAATTTACCGAGGAAAGTGCGTTAGTTCATAATTTTGTTTGCAATGAATGCGGGAGTATTGTAACAAGAAAAGATAACGCTCCTGTTATTAAAGAATATATGAAAGAACTAGACAAGCTTAACAGAGAACTTGCACTTGTCGACGAGGATTTAAAAGTTGAGAAAGAAAAAACTGAAAAGACGAAAGCAAGATTTTTGAAAAAAGAAGAAGCAAAGAAAAAAGCAGCGAGAGTAAGAACAAAAAAACCCGCTGTTGCTAAACCTGCAAAGAAAAAAGAACCTGCTAAGAAAGTTAGGGAAACAAAAAAAGTAAAAAAAGAAACTAAGAAGAAAAAGAAATGACTTTTTATCAAATTCCTAATAGAAAAAAATTATTTAATTTTAATGCAACTCTTTTAATTATCTTAATTAATATATTTTGTTTTTTTGTTTTTTCTGCTTTAATTTATTTTAATCCTTCTTTTGTCGATTACATTGCGTTAAAATCTTCTAATATAATTAATAATTTTTATCTCTGGACTTTTTTGACCAGCATGTTTATGCACAGCGGATTTTTTCATTTATTTGCAAATATGATTTCTTTGTTTTTTGTTGGTTCATTGGTAGAAAAAATTATTGGGAAAAAAAGATATGTTTGGTTTTATTTAATTTCTGGAATTTTTGCGGGTTTATTTTTTGCTCTTTCTTCATATTTTTTTGGCGGGTCTGAACTTGGTGCAAGAATTTTTGGAAGTCCTGAAAGTTTTGCCGTCGGAGCTTCGGGTGCAATTTTTGGATTGCTTGGTTTACTTGCAGTTTTAATTCCCCATAAAAATATTTATCTTATTGCCGGGCCATTGATTGCTATTGCGTTACAATCTGTAGCAGGAATTTTCTTTTCAGGAAATATTCTTGGTTTTATTGATACTTTTGTTACGATTTACATTTTTATTGCTATTTTTTCAATGTTATCTTTCAATAATCATATTCGAAGAATTTCTATTCCATTAGAGCTTCAATTTTGGATTTTGCCTTTCTTTGCAATTGTCCCCCTAATATTAATTAGCTTTTTTATTGAACTTCCTATCGGAAATATGGCACATCTTGGGGGATTAATTGCCGGATTAATTTACGGATTTTATCTTAGAAAAAAATACGAAAACAAAACTAAATATATTAGCAAATATTTTTCATAAAATGAAACAAAAAAATCGGTTTAATTTAATTAATGAATATAAAAAAAGTTGGAAATATATTATTGAATCGAAGAAATTTATTTTTTCTATTATCGCAATTTTTTTTGTTTTTGCTTTAATCGGATTTTTGTTTCCTATTCCTGATTTTTTGTATAATACAATTTTAGAATTTATCAGAGAAATTTTAGAAGAGACAGAGAATCTTTCGCAGAGTGAATTAATTTTGTATATTATTTCAAATAATGTTCAGAGTAGTTTTCTTGGGATTTTATTTGGTTTTATTTATGGAATCTTTCCTTTGATTATTGCGATTGCGAATGGATATGTTTTGGGATTTGTATCTTTGATGAGTGTTAAAAGTGCTGGAGTATCTTCTCTTTTAGAAATAATTCCCCATGGGATTTTTGAATTGCCTGCAATTTTTATTTCTCTAGGTTTAGGGTTAAAATTTGGAACATTTGTATTTCAAAAAAATAAAGCAAAAGGTTTTAAAAATTATTTAATAAATTCCTTGAGGGTTTTTTTCTTGATTGTAATTCCGTTACTGATTATTGCAGGAATTATAGAAGGAACTTTAATTTTTATTAATTAATTTTTAAGGTCACTGATTCCGAGAGTTATCAGAATGAGTCCTATGAAAATTATCATCCAAACAAGCCCGCCTTTGAAAAAGTTTAGTGCTGCTTCTCCAAAGTTTAAGAAATTAAATCCCCATGCAAAAATTGCTCCATTAAGCAAAACAAGTCCGAGTAAAATTTCAATCCATTTATTCATAATTATTTCAGCTGTTTTTCATTTAAAAATATTTTTGTGTTAAAGGCAATATTTAAAAATGTGAATTTTCAACTAATTTCGTGAAACACGACTATACTATTTTAGCAATTCCAATTCCTAAGCAATAATTATAGTCATACTTCTATTTCACAATTTTCAAATGAAAAAAGTTAAAGATTTTATTTGGCGTGAGCATATGTCTGTTGAGGAGCTCGTTGATAGCTTTGGCTCTTTAGGTTATCAAGCAGTTGAACTTTCCGAAGCGGTGAAGATAGTTTTGAAAATGAAAAGAAGCGGAGCGAAAATATTTTTGACTTTTACTTCGAATATGGTTACTTCCGGATTAAGGGGATTTTTTTCACAACTTTGCAAATTAAAAATTCCAAATATTCTTGTAACAACTTCTGGTGCGATTGAAGAAGATATAATAAAATCTTTAGGAGAAGAATTTGAAATTACAAATTTTAATGCTGACGATACTGCTTTGCATGAGAGAGGCGAGAACAGAGTTGGAAATATTTTGATTCATAATTCAAGTTATATGAAATTTGAAGATAAGATGAATGAATTTTTAGAAAATATTTACAAGAAGAAAAAACGGATTTCAGCGTCGGAACTTGTTTATGAAATGGGTTTAATAATTGAAGATGAAAATTCTATTTTGCATCAAGCTTCTAGAAATAATATCCCTATTTATTGCCCTGGAATCGCAGATTCATCTTTCGGGTTTCAGCTTTATATGTTTCAACAAAAACATCCCGATTTTATTGTTGATGTAATTAAAGATATGGAAAGAGTAACTGTTGATTTAAGTTTCGACGAAAAGAAAGGATTGATTTCTCTTGGCGGAAGCACTTCGAAACATTATGCGATTTTTTCTGCTTTGCTTTCGGGAGGATTTGATTATGCGGTTTATATGACGACTTCGCACGCGAGTTCTGGTTCAATGTCTGGAGCTACGACAAACGAAGCAAAATCGTGGGGAAAAATAAAGGATGATGGCGAAGCCACAACCGTTAATGGAGATGTTTCTATAACTTTTCCTTTGCTGATGACAAGTGTTTTAGATAAAATGAAAAGAGAAGAAGTTTTATGAATGCAAAATTTATTTTATCAAAAAAAGTTTTAAATGAACAGGTAAAAAAACTCGAAGATTTAGGATTAAAAATTTCTTATTCTTACAAGACAAACAGAATTGTTGGACAAATTTTGCAAGATTCAAATGTTGATTTTTCAATTCACGAAAAAGATGAAATTGAAGAAATTAAAAATAAGTCTAAAATTTGGTTTTTTCTTCAAGCAGAATCTGAAAAAGAAATTCTTGAAATAATTGGGAAAGGAGTAAAAAATTTTGTTGTTGATAATGAAGTTGATTTGGAAATAATTTTGGATTTGGTTGAAAAAAATAATTTTAAAATTAATTTGTCTTTGAGAATGAAATTTCAGGAACATAGAATTGGAACCGGAAAATATTTTGTTTACGGAATGGCTTCGGATAAAGTTAACGAAATAATTTCTAAAATAAAAGAAAATAAGTTTATTGAAAAAATAGGAATTCATATTCATAGAAAATCACAGAATACTTCTGAGTGGGAAATTGTTGAAGATTTGAAAGATTCGCTGACAAAAAAAAGTTTGGAAAGAATTAATTTTGTAAATCTTGGCGGAGGATTGCCGAGTTTTTACGCAAATTCTAACGTCGATGTTTTCAATTATATTTTTTCAAAATTGAAAGAGACAAAAAAATGGTTGGATGAAAAAGGAATTGAAACTTTTATTGAACCGGGGAGATTTTTGGCTGCACCGTGCGTTAAATTAATTGTTGAAATTATTCAGAAATATGATAATAATTTAATTGTAAATACGACACTTTACAATTGTGCACTTGATACTCTTTTGACTGAAACGAAAATGTTGATAGAGAATGAACTTTCTGAAAATGAAACAGGAAAATACTTTTTGATTAAAGGAAATTCTCCTACAAGAGATGATATTTTTAGATATAAAGTTAAATTAAATTCCAATATAAAAGTCGGAGATAAAATTATTTTTTTGAATGCTGGTGCATATAATTACACAACGGATTTTTTCGGCTACAAGAAACTTGAAACTGACATTGTGGAGGATTTTTAAATATTGGAAGATTTTTTTTATTATGCTTACTAAAAAACAAATTTTGGAGATTCGTGAGCATCTCGAGAGAGCACAAAATCCTGTTTTCTTTTATGATAATGATCCCGACGGACTTTGTTCATTTTTGCTTTTGCAGAGATATCTCGGACGAGGGAAAGGCGTCGCGATAAAATCTTTTCCAGAAATGAATACAGAATATTCACGGAAGGCGAGAGAACTTAATGCAGATTATATTTTTATTTTGGATAAGCCCGTTGTTTCAAAAGATTTTTTTGACGAAGTGAAAGAATTCAATGTTCCTGTTGTTTGGATTGACCATCACGAAGTGCAAGTTGAAATTCCAAAATTTATTTCTTATTACAATCCGGTCGTTGGGAAAAAGAAAAGCAGTGAGCCAGTTACTTATTTATGTTACAAAATTGCCGAGAGAAAGGAGGATTTGTGGCTTGCAGTTGCGGGTTGCATTTCAGATAGGTTTGTTCCTGAATTTTATTCTGACTTTGAGAAAAATTTTCCTGAACTTTCTGTAAAATCAAAAGATGCTTCTGATATTTTTTACAAATCGCAGATAGGGAAAATTGCAAATCTTTTTTCTTTCGCACTTAAAGACAGAGTTACTAACGTGGTGAAAATGGTTAAATTTTTAATTAATGTAAAATCTCCGAACGAAGTTTTAGAAGAAAGTTCCCTAAATAAAGAAATGCATTCCCGGTTCAAACAGATTTACAGAAAATATTCAAAACTTCTTGAAAAAGCAAAAGCGGTTGCTTCCGACGATAAAATGCTTTTTTTTCAGTATGGCGGAGATATGAGCATAAGTGCAGATTTGTCTAATGAACTTTCTTATTTATTTCCAAATAAAATTGTTGTTGTAATTTATTTGACTGGAATTAAAGCAAATGTTTCTGTTCGCGGAAATAAAATTCGTGCGAAAGTTTTGAATGCTATTAAAAATTTAGAAAATGCAACTGGTGGCGGGCATGAAAATGCAGTAGGTTGCAGAATGAGAATTGAAGATGTTGAAACTTTTAGAGAAAATTTAGAAAAAGAAATTTGAACGACACCTCTGGTTTCTTTAATTCCCGACCTCGCTCATTGCTATTAAAATTTTCTGCATTCGCGAAATCGCTCGCACTCATTTTCCCTTTAAATTTGGGTCACGCCCGATACTATGTTCTTAATTTGTTTCTAAGAACAATTGAAACTAATGTTATCAAAGTAAGAAGTATTGCTATAGAAAGATAAAAAATTATCAAAGCGAAATTTATGAATAACTTGATTACTTCGAATGTATCGTAACTTTCAGCGGTTACATTTTGGTAAGAAACTTTCGAGTGGAAGACATAATTTCCTAAATCAATGTCTTTTGGAATTGTTAAGAAAAATTCTCCCTCGTAAGAATCATTTATTGCGAACATCTCTTTTTTTATGTCATAAACTGTTTTATTCTCGTCGATAAGTGACATTTCTAATGATACATCAATATTTTTTAAATCTCCTAAGTTCAAAACAGTTATATCTGCAAATGCTTTCTGTCCTTGAAATAAAATCTTTTTTAGAAGGGTTGTTTTTAAATCGAATAAAGCAGATTTTTCTCGGATGTCTAAAACTATGTCTGCACTTTTTATTGTATCTTTATGTTGAACATTTATTTTTCCCTGCGAGAAATTTATATCTTCTGATTCTGGAACGTAAATATTTAGGATTATATTTTTTATTTCTCCAGAACTTATTGTGAAACTTGTTTCTTCTGGGAAGACATATTTTCCTAAAGATTCAACTGAAATATTTATTGTTAAACTAGTTTTTCCAGTATTTGTTATTGTTAATTTTTCCTGACTGGCTTGTCCTTTTGTTACTTTTGTAGCAATCAGCGTCGGGCTAACTGTAAATCCTTCTTCAACTGATGGAGTTATTGTTCCCCCACCTCCGCCGCCCCCTCCTTCTTCTGCTTCTGCTGACGGTGGTTCAAGTCCAGGAGTAATTCCTCCAACGTTAATCTCCCCTTCGGAACTTCCCCAATTAATTCCAAAAATATCTGCTCTGATAAAAATACAACTTGATAAAATTAATACGCCAATAAAAAATAATCCCCCTAACTCTTTTTTCATTTTATTTCAATGTTTTGATATTTTATTTATTTTCATGTTTTATTTTATTCTTTAATTCATCCAGTCTTTTTTGCAACATTGTTTTCTCTGTCTCTGTTTTTTCTTCATGGATTATTTTTGGTTTTATTCTTTTTATAGTTAATTTTGTTTTTTCCTCGATTGTTTTTGGAATTTCTTTTCTTGATTTTATTTCTTCCAAAGGTTTCGTTCCCTTCCACTGAATTATCCTTCCCCTTTTGTTTCTAAATTTGTTAGCAGCAATTTGATTTTCTATTTTGGGAGTTCCATTTAATTTTATTACTTTAATATTTTCTTTTTTCTTATTTTCTAATTCTTCAATCCTTTTCTTTACAATTTCTTTTTCAAATTTATTTCCTGTTTTTCTTATCTCGGTTTTGCTTTCCTTTATTGCGAATTTTATTGACGGACTTTCTTTTGATAGATTAATTATTTTTTCCTTTATTTTTATTTCTGGAACTCCTTTTAGTTTTATTATTCTCTTTTTCTTTTCTTTTTTATCCTGCAGTTCTTCAATTCTTTTTTTCCTGACCATCTTTTCGAGTTTCTTTTTTCTGTTTTCGATTTCTTTCTTCCATCTTTTTTCTAGGAATTTCTTTTTCTTATTGATAATTTGTGGTTTTAATCTGATTCTTTCTTCAGAAGGTATTTGTTTTTTTCTTAATTTTATTCTTCTTCTTATTTCGAGAGATAAGAATATTATTGCAAGAATTGTCCCGACGAGAATTGTTATTACATTTGTTTTATTTTCAAATATGCTTTCTGCAGTCCAATCTGTTTCGTCTTCTATTTCGATACATTCTCCCCGGTTACATCCGAATTCACAGATTTCTGCTCTTACCCATGTTGATTCTCCTACACAGACCTGCACATCAAAATTATTATAACATCTTCGTGCGTTTAATTCACAATCGCATTTTCCGAAGAGGACTGCGAAATTTGAGAATCCGGGGGTTACTGCTTCAAAATAAATATATTCATCGTCTTCTCCTTTGCAATATGTTGTGAGAACGTCCCATTCTCCTGTTTCTGAACTTTGTCTGAATAATTTTAAATCGTCGAGGGTTCCGTTATTTTTTGTATACCATTCTTTGTCAACTCTAAAACTAATTGTAGCATTTTTTATTTTATCGTCCTGTAATTTTTCTAAGTTGATTGAGAATGCGGTGTAGATTTCTCCTAATCCTCCTTCGATACATAATCCTATTATTACTTGTTCTGTTTTGGGAACTTCTTCTAAATTTTCTACAGTTATTTTTTCTCCATCTATTGATTCTAGTGCTACTATTTGTATTCCAGTAACTTCAATATCTGGATTTGTGACGTCTATATTTATCGGAACGTCTACAGTAATTTCCGAAACAGGTACTGTCTCTTCTGCAGTTACAATTGGCGGAGCAGGAGTTATAACTGGAGTGCTGGGTGTTGAAGGCGTTTCTGTATCATCACCACTTTCACTTCCCCCACTACTTCCGCCTCCACCAGAAGAACATATTTGTATTTCTATTGGTTTGCTAGTTTCTGTTCCACACGAATTCAAATCTGAACATGTTCGTGTTTGCACTCCATCAGAGCAGGAACTCCATTCTGAACAAGCCCAATTCTCTATGCAGACACATCCCTCTCCACCGTCGGTAATTGTCCAATTATGTGTTCCAATCAATGTTGTATTTCTTGCTGTTTCTGAATTACAATATTTAGAATTTCCTCCGCTGAATGAAACTGAATTTTTTAAATTGGGTGATAAACTTGCCCAGCCGTTTAATATTGAATCATAATTTTCTACGGATAAAGTTACTCCATCAAACATAAACTCCATATCAGTCACACTTGAAACATTCCAATTTCCAATATCTTGATTAAAACTAGTTGCATAATAAAACATATACCTCATATCAGTCACACTTGAAACATTCCAATTTCCAATATCTTGATTAAAACTAGTTGCATGATTGAACATACTAACCATCCTTGTAACATTTGAAGTATTCCAATTAGAAATATTTTGATTAAAACTAGTTGCATAATTGAACATACTACCCATACTTGTAACTTTAGAAACATCCCAATTCCCAATATCTTGATTAAATGAACTCGCCCCATAAAACATAGTATCCATACTTGTAACTTTAGAAACATCCCAATTCCCAATATCTTGATTAAATGAACTCGCCCCATAAAACATAGTATACATACTTGTAACACTTGAAGTATTCCAATTCCCAATATCTTGATTAAATGAACTCGCCCCACGAAACATATTAATTGTACTTCCAATATTTGAAACATCCCAATTCCCAATATCTTGATTAAATGAACTCGCCCCCAAAAACATATTATCCATATTTGTAACTTTAGAAACATCCCAATTCCCAATATCTTGATTAAAACTAGTTGCCTGATAAAACATATTCTCCATACTTGTAACTTTAGAAACATCCCAATTCCCAATATCTTGATTAAATGAACTCGCCCCCAAAAACATATTATCCATATTTGTAACACTTGAAATATTCCAATTAGAAATGTTTCCGTTGAATAAAATTGCATTATAAAACATATAACTCATACTTGTAACTTTAGAAACATCCCAATTCCCAATATCTTGATTAAATGAACTCGCACCTGCAAACATATCATTCATACTTGTAACTTTAGAAACATCCCAATTCCCAATATCTTGATTAAATGAACTCGCCCCCAAAAACATATTTCTCATATCGGTTACACTTGAAACATCCCAATTCCCAATATCTTGATTAAAACTAGTTGCCTGATAAAACATATTCTCCATACTTGTAACTTTAGAAACATCCCAATTATTCAACGATTGATTAAATGAACTCGCCCCCAAAAACATCTCAAACATATTTGTAACTTTAGAAACATTCCAATTCCCAATATCTTGATTAAATGAACTCGCCCCCTGAAACATAAGCCCCATATCAGTCACACTTGAAACATTCCAATTAGAAATGTTTCCGTTGAATAAAATTGCACCATAAAACATTAATTCCATCCTTGTAACTTTAGAAACATCCCAATTAGAAATATTTTGATTAAAACTAGTTGCCAGAGCGAACATATAACTCATACTTGTAACTTTAGAAACATCCCAATTAGAAATATTTTGATTAAATGAACTCGCCTCATAAAACATTAATTCCATATTTGTAACACTTGATACATTCCAATTTCCAATATCTTGATTAAATGAACTCGCACCTGCAAACATATCATTCATACTTGTAACTTTAGAAACATCCCAATTATTCAACGATTGATTAAATGAACTCGCACCTGAAAACATATTTATCATACTTGTAACACTTGAAGTATTCCAATTAGAAATATTTTGATTAAAACTAGTTGCTTGATAAAACATAGCAGTCATACTTGTAACACTTGAAGTATTCCAATTAGAAATATTTTGATTAAAACTAGTTGCATAATTGAACATACTAATCATATTTGTAACTTTAGAAACATCCCAATTAGAAATATCTTGATTAAAACTAGTTGCATAAATGAACATGAGTTCCATATTCGTCACACTTGAAGTATTCCAATTAGAAATATTTCCATTGAATGAACTTGCACTATAAAATGTATTACTTAAATCCGTTGTTCCTGACAAATTCAGAACGTCTGTTGCTGAAAAGTTAATGATATTTTGTGCACCATAAAAGTAACCATTTGCATTTCCTAATCTCATATTTCCCCATTGTTTTACATCAATAAGTTTTAATCTGTCCCCTCCATTGTTAAATCTGAAACCTACAAATGTTCCTGAAATTGTTATGTTGTAAACTCCTGCTGTTGTGTAAGTGTGTGTTTTATTTGTGGAGTTCCATGCGTTTACATAACTTGAATTTCCATCTCCCCAATCGACATAGAAATTGTAAGATGAAGATTCGTTGTCGACGAGAGGCAATGTTATTGATGTATAATTTGAACTTCCTGCTGATGTTGCCGATGTGTTCCACGTTGAATAAAAGTCGGTCAATGCGATTTCTGTTCCGTTTGAATAATAGAATGCTGAACTTACTGTTGGAATTAAATTTAATGCTAAGATTATCATTATCGTCGACAAAATCGTCAGTGATAAATTTATTTTACCAAATTTCTTCATTTTTTCTCCTTTGCTGATTTAATTTCTTTGTCTTCCATGACTATGACGTAAACTTTGTGATTTTTGTATTCCTGAGAAATTGGTATATATGCTCCTGATTTGGAGAAAGGAACGACTTTTGAAGAAACAATATTCATAATTTTTTTTGGATTTATCTCCTTAACTTTTTCTTCAGGAGAAAAATTTATTTTTCCTATTTTAAGCTTACTTATTTTTTCTGTTTTTACCACTGTAATATCTTTATTATTTACTTAGGTAAAACATAGGTATTTTAGTTTATAAAAGTGGCGATTCGAAAGGATTAAAAATATTTTTATTCAATATTTCGGTTGAAAGTTTAATTCTTCCTTCGGAAATATTTTTATACTAGATTTGTTCTATTTAGTTATGAAAAAGGGGGTTTTATTGTTTGCATTATTTATTTTAGCATTTACTAATTTTTCCGTCGCTGAAAGTATTTACGACAACATCCCAATTCAAATTCAGGCACTCGATGAGAGTGGGGCAGTTTCTGCTGGGACTTACACTTTTAAAATTGACATTTCAAGTTCATCAACATGTTCTCCAATTCTTTACACAAATACAACAATTTTAACGACAGATGCAAGAGGAATTGTTTCTTATAATTTATTAGATGTTAACTTAAATTTTGACGAGCAATATTGGTTTTGTTATTACAGAGACGGTGTTTTGAAATCGACAATCAAAGCAGCAAGAGTTCCTTATGCATTCAATGCAAAAAATGTAACTTTATCGGGGGTTAGTGTTAATACAAATTTAGATATGGGAAGTTATAATATTTCTACAGATAGAATTATTGTAAACGAAATTTGCAACGATACAAATTGTTTTACTTTGGGAGATTTGGTTTCTTCTGGATTTTTTGACGGGAATTATTCTAATTATTCTAATTCTTCATTTTACTGGAATGATATTGGTTCATTTAATGAAACACAAATGGAAAATTCTGGTGGAGTTCTTAATATTTTAACTTCTTGGCTTTACGAAATTTTTTATGAAAAAGAAGATGTTTATAATAAAACTGAAACTTACAACATTAGCGAAGTAGATAATTTAATTTCCTTTGCGAGTAATTCTTCTTGGAATCAATCTCTTGCAGATACATTATATGCTGGGATTGAATGGGATTATAATCAAACAACTCCCGCAATTGCATATGCCGAATCAATAAATAACTCTTTATCTTCTTGGATTAATTCTATATTTGCAAAAATTTCCGACGTATTCACAAAATCTGAGATTGAAACAGGTTATTATAATAAGACCCAGATTAATGATTTTGGATTTGTTAACTCTACAGACTTAGAAAATTATAATGATACTCTTTACATAAATCAAATTGTATTAGATAATAATGCTTCTTGGAGTTCAACTTATAATTCAACTTACGATTCTTATAACACTACTGGGCTGATTAAAGATTGGAATTCGACGGGGATAATTGTTGATTATAATGGAACGGGTTATTTAATAAATTGGAATTCAACTGGATTAATTAAAGATTGGAATGGAGATATTGTTTCTGCAAATACATCTCTTTATGATTGGGTTGTTTCTCAAAATTACTTAACCTCTATTTCAGAAGAAAATTGGGATGGAAATTATTCTACTTATCTTACTTTGTTTAATTGGAATAAAACTTACGCAGATACCTTGTATTATGAAATTGACAATCCATCTAATTTTATTATTTGGGGTGATGCAGTTAACGGAACTCTTGCTTTGAATTCTTCTTTATCTGATTATTTACTTAAATCAGAATGGAATTCTACAAATGAAAGTTATTATCTTGCTTCAAATCCATTTGGATTTTATAATTCATCTAATTTTCCTTATACGCATCTTTCTAATTTTACTAATGATTTAGAAATAGAAAATTATAATGATGGTTGGATTAATCAAACATTTTATAACAAAACTGAAATTATTTCTTTTAATTATTATAATTCTTCTAATTTTAATATTACGGATTATAGAACTTTGACAAATAATTCTTTTATTGGTGATGTTAATATTAGCGGAAACTTAAATGTAAATGGAACAAACTTTAATATTCCAATTTGTTTATCTGGGCAATCTTTAACTTTTGATGGAAGTAGTTTTTCTTGTATCAGTTCAACCAGCGAAGGTGGAACAGGGATTGTAGAATCGGGTTCTAACACAAATGGTAATTATATTAAGTTGGCTGATGGAACAATGATTGCTTGGACTACTGGAAATGCAACTTATTTATTAAATTCTGCTCTTGCATATAATTGGACATTTCCTCAACCATTTATTTCAACAGAAGGAATTGTTGTTTCTATTACTCCTAATGGAAATCCAGTTCTTAATGCGTCATTGCGTCCTACAGCTCTTACTTATCATAGAACTTCCGCTTTGACAACTACTGAAACACAAGTTGGATTTATGACTAATTCATCTTTACCCTTTACTGTTGATTCGATGGGAGGAATCGATGTTATGGCAATAGGAAGATGGACAGATTTGACAAATATTTCAATTAATGAATCGCTTTGGGCAGTTAATTCTACGACGGGAGATATTGTTTTATTTAATTCAAGTAAGAATGTAGGTATAGGGACAACAAATCCTCGTTTTCTATTGGAAGTTAATGGAAGTGAAAGTTCAAAAAATGTTGCTTTATTTGGAAATGGAATAACAGGAGTTATAATTCAATATACTACCTA
>JALOBN010000061.1 GCA_023228245.1 Candidatus Pacearchaeota archaeon | reverse complement strand
AATTCCATGCCTGCAAGACCCCGGCAGCCAGCCCGGACCGGCGCGTCTTGTAGCTGATCTGGATGCCATCGACGCCGTACTCTGTGAGCTTCGCATTGGCATACTCACCGGCAGCGGTGATCGACTTCAGAGACTCATCTACCGTGATGTGCTCGACCTTGCCACTACCCACGCCCTGGCGGGCAGCATTGGCCGCAATTGCTGTGAGGTCTTCCGCCTTACTTTTGGATTTCCACAGGCCGTAGTAGACGACCACGATGGAAGCTGATTGTGCGGGCGCGATTTCAAAAGTCAGAGTCTCGCTTTCCACTGCATAGTAGCACTCATAGCTTCCTGAGTCCGTGCCCTTCTGGCCGATGGTTTTGGCTGCCCCTGCCACGGTGACTGATGTCACCCGGTTCACAGGATAGCCGAGCGGGAAGGTCTTGGTGGTGCCGTCCCCCAGGAAGGCTTCGGTCTGCTCGGCAGTTTCCTCGTAGCCGCCGACCACTATCTCAGTATTTCTGTATTTCTCATTGCTTCTGGTGATTGTCAGCGAGTCCTGCAGGATGTCGGCACCATCCGCTACGCTCCACTCAGCAGCATACAGCGTCCGGCTGTGGAAGTAGAGCTTGAGGTCATAGTCCAGATAGCAGATGAATCCGCAGGCCTCAGCGAGTTTGGAAAATCCTTCATATACCGACTTGTTTGAGATGGCGATCTCATCCATGAGGTTGCCGCCTTCGATATAGCCTTCGGTGACGCCTTCCTCACCCAGGTACTCGCTCAGGATCTCTCTGACAGCGTCACCTGCGAGCTTGTCTTCAGCTGCGTAATCCACCATCCGCCAATCCAGGATCGAAGAGAGATCAGCCGCTTCAATCGAATGGAACTTGATGGCCGTGCCTGGTATCCGAATTGTCTGGCAGCTTTGCACCACGCCCATGAAGCGGATTTCATTGTCTAGATTTCTGATATGCACTAGCTGCCGCTCATAGAAAGTGTATGCCCCGGATGCATCGTACACAGTGAAGCTGGCGGTGGACCTGTGATCGGCATTGTGCTCGATGTTCAAGCCGGATTCATTCAGCCACAGGTGGCCGATTCCGGCCCAATCGTCATCAAGCAGCACAGAATCATTTTCCAGCAGCTCAGCATCATTCTCCAGGAGAGTGGACGTATAGAGATCCGTGGTGCCCACCGTGACCAGTGGATCAGGCATTATAGCTCCGCAGATATCGCTATATAGGCATTTACATCATTCTCCGCTGCGAACTGGTAGTTCCGCCAATCCGCAAGCGCATCCGTCATGGTGGATATCAGGAGCGTGACATATTTCCCTGCCGTATATGCCTCCAACGAGATGGCATTGCATGTGTATATCGTTGTTCCATCATAAAGGCAAAAAGTACCGCTCACATCTATCGATATTGCAGCACAGCGCATTTCAGGATGGAAAACCATGATCTGTGCGTTTCCGTCCGCGCTTTTAATTCCGGTACCTAATCGGTGATAGGTCTTGCCCGCCGCGCCATCCTTCCAGTAGAAATACGTGCAATGAGCCAACTCTTGCTTGTAGTCGCGCGGGAGAAATGGGAGGCACACGGCACCGGCATTAAGCTGCACATCTGAAATATATAGCAAATCATCTACCGCTGCATCGGTATCGTCTACCCAGAGGAAGATTGCCAGGTTGGACATGCTGGCTGTATCGATGCTGATGTTTTCGATATTGTAGGTAGTCCAGGTATCGGCCACGAGTGCCAAGTTTGCGGGTACGTTCTCCGCCGTCCAGTTTGCTGCCAACGTGGGGTTCGCTCCTTCTGCCCCCCAAGATGCAACTACGTCGCTGGTGACAACATCTGCAGTAGACGACCAAGACAGCACTGCCACCCGGATATTCTCGATGACCTTCCCCGTCACTGTCCGGGCCTTGAATTGCAGGCTGGCTGTCTTCCCTGCGTATCGAATAGAATCCTTACTTTCGATGATTTGCAGAATTCCAAATTTCTTGTTTTGTGTCTCGACTTCGAACTTAGCGGACGCGGCGCCGCCTGTTGGTACGACTGATGCATCCTGGCTGACATCGACAATATCATTTCCATCAGAAAGCAGTATCCAGCGATCTATTAAGTACGTGTCGTCGGAATTGGCTGGCGTAGTTGCCGAGGTGAACACCGTTGCCCTTTGAGATATCTGGAAAGAGCCGTTTACTAATGCCTGGCGATATACGCCGTCCGTCATCAGATCGGCCCAGGAAAGCCCCGCGGCCTGGGCTGAATCTGCTATGAGAGTCTGCCCATTGGTGCCGACTCCGAGCCTTGCCGGTGTGCTGGCGGCAGTCGCTGCCCACATATCCCCCTTCGTGGTGAGGTCGGCTTTGAGCGGCACCGCCGTAACTGGCCAGACTTGCCGCCACACTGCGCCCCCAGTGGATGCATCCACGCACTCCCAAATGGCCGTCGTAGTGTACCATCTGCTGCCGGTTGCATAGCCTTCGCTATCATCGTTGTATGCATCCGGATCTAGCGCCCCGGCATTCCAATTGCTTTTTGCTAGATAGGCATCTATGATATCGGCATTCGTATTGAAATATGAAATCAGATTGGCGCGGGTAGAGACTCCCGCGACAAGTTTCTCCAGTGCTATTCGTGTAGTCGTCATCTTACCGGCACTGCTCCATTCAGTTTCAGTTGTTTCACTACTCGATCCATTAGGGCATTAGTGACTTCCTTCCCATCCAGATACCAGCGGTGCTCTGTGTGATCTTCTATGACGATTGGCCGTGATCCTGCGCTACCCAATCCGGCATCGGCGAGCGACAGGAACATTCGCGTGAGCTTGGCCGGAAGAATCAGCTCCGGCCCGGCCTCGCCTGCTATCACTTTCTGCGGTCCGTCGTCTATCAGTGCCCCACGAGCGGCGAAAATCCAGGGCAACTGATAGCCTCCGCCTCCACCGCCTCCACCAATGTAGCGATCATCCAAAGGCATGATCGAATCCCGAACGGCCCGATTGTAGTCAGGGCATCCGCCCCCCAATGGGCATGGGCCCGTAGTGGTCTGTCTGTATCCATTAGTTGACCAATCCCCGGTTGGCGCTAGCCAATCGTCATCGCCGCCGAAATTCCAATCCATGTACCCGCCGCCTCCGCCGCCACCGCCATATCCGCTATTGATGCTGGCATTGATGTTCACAGATACATTTATCTTGGCCAGTTCCGTTGCAATTTCAGTGCACGCCTCTTGTATCTGTGTCTGAGCTTCGGATAGATCTGCGAGCATCTGGTCCCAGGTTTCGGCCCACTTTGTAGCCCATGCAGTCAGCGCACCTTCTGCATTGAGAATCATCTGGTTTATCGCGTCAACCGTGCTCGTTCCGGCGTCCGTCATGGCGGATGTTAGTCCGGTTTTGACCTCATCTACATAGCCCGATATGCTCGGCCACATCTCTGAGAAGGCGGACTTCACACCTGCCAGTATCTCCTGGAAGGAAGTGATTGAAGTATTGCGGACATCGATGATGGCTTGCCAAGCGCTGTCGCGAAAAGTTGTAACCTCGGCGGTCAGCACTGTATTGATCTGCTTCCAATAGGTCGCGCCCTCGCTTTTGATTATGCCCCAGGATATCCTGAAGAAATCTTTCAGACTGTTTATGACTCGCTGCACCTGCTTGCTCATGCTGGCCAGGCCTGTGATGCTGAAATAAGCGGCCATCGCGTCAGGATCTACAGCGGCAGCAGTGCCACCGGTTGCCGTGCCCTCTGCGAAGCCCCTGACCCCATAGGCTCGCAAGGCTGCATAGAGCAGATCCCACCGCTTGGTTTTGGTGGGGATGACAAATTCGGGATTGGCTGGACCATCCTCACCAATGACGGCCAGCTCCGGCCCGCTGGTCACCGTTCCGCTGGCGTATAGGTGGCCGAACGGATTCTCTGTGAATAGTTTGGAAGCGGCTGAGCTTACGGCGCTGGCGGCGCTCCGAAGCGATCCCGCGCCCGTGCTCAGCGCGCTACCTGCATCCGATCCGCCCGACCTGATTGCGCTACCGGCGTTGTAGCTTTTTGTGAGGATGTCGGATGCCCCTAGGCTCAGCTTCGAGGCAGCGTTCCCGGCACCGTTCTGGATGGCAGAGCCTGCGTATGTGCCCTTGAGCTGAAAATCACTGGCAGCGGAGTTTATCTTAGCAGCCAGAGCGGCCCCGGCGCCGCCCGCGCTGGTCTGGATGGCTGAGCCTGCATACTGTATCTTGCTCTGCAGGCCACTGATAGCGGCAGATACCGCGCCGGAAAAGCCTGATCCGGCCACCTGCACGCGATCATACAGAATCCCGCCTGCTTCGGTGAATCGCTGCTGAGCCACCTGGCCGATGATGGCTATCTCCTTTCCGGCACCGGTCAGTCCTATCTTGACGCTTCCCGCTCCTATCTCAGAGCCTATCTTGATGGCGTTGGCAGCTTCTTTTGATCCGCCGATGAGGGTACGATATAGCTCCTGCGCTGCTGATTTTTCGGTCGACGCGGCAACCTTCGCGGCTTCAGTTGTGGTGGCCGCTGCTTCTTCCGCAGCTTCCGTTTCGATCTCAGCTTCCTCCTCGGCAGCAGCGATCTCTATCTCTGCCGCTTCTTCAGCAGCGGTCTGGTGAGCAGCGTCATACTCTTCCTGGCCTTTCAGGAATTCGGACATGATTTTTTCCATGTCGGCTGCCGTCAGAGTGGCCCCAGATTGCTGAGCCTCCCGGAGCTTGGCTTGGACTCCTGCATAAGATGCTCCGGACTGCCCCATCTGGCGCGCCCAATCGGTAGCCTGCACGCCGCCTGAGCTGGAAGTGAGCCAGTATTTTCCGCCTGCCCAATAGCCAGATGCCTTGCCGCTGCCACTGGCGCCTTTTGTTCCTGGAATGGCATCGACTATAGCAGATATGTCCTCGCCTGTAGTCGAAACAGCATACGTCAGAGAGCGAGTTTCACCATCCTTCGGCAGCGGGTCGCCATCCAGCCAGTCCTTTGTGACAGCTATTGTGGTGTCGAAGTCTGAGGCTTCCCAAATACCTTCGGCGTCCTTTCGCCACTGGGTAGCCTGTGCGATGATGCTATCTCCGGCCCCTTCCCATGCAGAGTTCATGGCTCCGCCGATGATCTCCAGGATGGCTGCGCCTATTGTGCCCTTTCCAGCAGTCAGAACGGTATTGGCGAAGCCTACTACGAAATCATAGGCCGCTTTGAGTGCCGTCTTCCCGAAGTCTATTGCAGAGTGGAATAGCGCCGAGAAATTGCTGCCTATCGAGCTGCCGTTGCTCTTCCAGTAGTCGGCGATCTTGTCATAGATCCATTTTCCAAGATCTACGACCCCCTTCACAACTGAATGAGCGAAGCTCTCGCCGAGCTTCTTCGGACCGTCCTCTGCTATCCAGCTATCCCATCCAGTCTTGATTTTCTCGTAGATTGACTTGGCATAGTCAGCAACTTTTCCGAGCCCGGCCTTGATCTTGTCTCCAATCTCTTTTCCAGCCGTGGCAAAATCCACTGAGCTGATACCGGATTTGAATTCCGTCCAAAATTCTTTCAGCTTCGCTAGACCGGCCTTGATCTTCTCGGATATGGAGCTTCCGGCGCCGGACCAATCAGCCGAAGTCAGGTAGTCCCAGACTTTCTGCCCAATGTCTGCCAGGGCCACGATGGCATCCCGGATGGCCTGACCGATCTTGAAGCCTACGGTGCCCCAATCAATACTGTCAAAATATCCTAAGATGGTGCTGCCCACATTCGACAGCCCCTCGATCGCAGAATCCCAGGCGGATACCAGTGAGTCCCATACGCCGCCCCAATCGATTTCTGCGAAATAATCATAGATGCCTTCTGCATAGTCGATGACGGAATCGATCGCAGAGCTGATAGAGTCAAGCAGAGCCGTTCCGATGCTGCCCCAATCGACTGCTTGCAGGGAATCGAGGAGATCCCCGCCCAGACTCTTTAGCTCGCCCCAAGCGGCATATATGCCTTTGGTGACATATTCGCCCAAAGCCCCCCAATTGACGCCCTTGAGCCAGCCAACGAGCTGCCCACCAAGATCCTTGAGCTTGGACCATCCAGCCTTGATGCCTGAGGATATCATCTCTCCGACTTTGGACCAGTTGCCTTCTTTGATAGCGGTGTAGAATTCCCGGATGGCAGGCGCACCGGTGCTAGAGAACCAGTCTAGCGCGCCCCTGAGGGATGGCTCCAGATCCTTTCCCATGGCATATGCCAGAGAGCTTGCTGCCCCCATAGCAGCATCGAGTGATCCTTTCAGGCTGTCGAGCATCATCTTTGCCATCGATGAAGCAGCGCCCTTGGAATTCTCCAACTGGGCCGTCAGATCCTTCACGGCGGCGCTCTGTTGGGCAGACGAATATACGATTGCAGCGCCTTCTTTCCCGAAGATCTCGCCGAAGTCGTAGATGTCCGCGCCTTTCGCCACGAGAAGATCCAGAGTCTCGCCGAATGAATGCGTCTTCGGATTGATCTGATCGTACGTAATGCCAAGCCTTTCCAGGGCTTCGCCTTGTGGCTTGGTGATGCTGGTCAAGGCCATCATGGCCGTTCTGAGAGCGGTGCCTGACTTCTCACCGCCATAACCAGCATCGGCCAGCTTAGAAACGCGGGCAGTCAGCTCTTCGAAGGACATCCCGACGCCTTTCGCCACAGGCCCGGCCTGCTGCATGGCATAATCAAAATCCGTCATGCCGGCGGCGGACTTCCCGGCAGCGGTGGCGTATACGTCGGAGATCCTGCCAAGATCGTCGACGCCCATCCCGAACTGATTCATGGTGCTCATGGCCAGGCCGGCGGAAGAACTCAGATCGTAGTTAGTGGCTGTGGCCAGGGCGAGAACATCCCGCAGATCAGCTGCGGAAGCCGAAGCCACGTCGAATCGTCCAGCAGCTAGATTGGCGCAAGCCTGAGCTATTTGGGTAGGATCGAATGCGTTTGTGTTGAGCTGGCCAAGCTCATCGGCCAGGCTCATCACATGCTCCTTCACGCCGGTGAAGGCTTCTTCCATCGACTTGCCGCTGGCCTGAGCGATGGCGGAGAGATCCATCTTGCTAGCAGCATCAGCGGCGGCGCTCTCGATGTCCATGTAGGTCTTGGCACCCACGGTGGCCACGCCAACAAGAGCCGCACCGGCAGCGACCGCTCCGGTAGTCAGAGCCGAGCCGATAGCAGAGCCTACGCTCTTGGCCTTGCCTTCCATAGCATCCACTGCACTGGAAAACTTGGATTTGGCGCCAGACAACCCAGAGTCTAGCTTAGAGTCATCCAGGCCCAGTGTGGCGTATGCGCTCCCGACTTCCGCTGATGGCATTATTTCTCCTAAAATATATTTCTAATAAATCTATGATCGTTAACAATACAAATAAAATTCAAAAGTGGCCAAGGGCTTTCGCTGTATTGATCGCCTTGGCCGTTTTGGAATCTACTTTCTGTTTTTTTGTGACCGGATCGGTCTCTGGATAGAAGCGTTCGAATTGTGGCGCATGGGCCGGATCATGCCAGATCCAGCCTAGCTGATTGACCAGGCGATAATCTCTCGCTGCCTGGTCTCGCCTGGCGTCGTTATAGGCCTCTATCTTCCAGTTGATCTCTACTGGAGTGCTGCTGAGGAATTCCTCGGCACTCATTCCCAGGAGGCCTATGCAGAGCTTTGGGGTTTCTCTGGTCCAGTCGTCCCAGGTCCAAGTCCCTCTTCCGCTAGCTTCTTGGCCGCCCTGGCCTGAGCCAAGATCCTGGCCTCGTTGATCCTGGCGTACTCCTCCACTTTCGTCTCGTGGCTCTTCGCCGCTTCCGCTTCCTGAGCCTTCTTCCCCTTCTCCTGGAGCTTTTTTGCGGATGCCCCCAGCACATTCAGCGCAAGAGCGTCAGCCAGGAGTTCCATGAGCGCCTCCTGCTTCTCGCCTGCGTCGGCCTCTCCCTGCTCTAGGTACTCTTGCCTGAGATCGGCGGCCTGGTCGAAGTCGATCTTCTTGGCCCCGGAGCCGTCCCACTCCAAGCCCTTCTCGATTAGGTAGATCTGTACATCCATATCGCCCATGAGGTCGAGGATCTGCATGGGACTCTGGAATTTCTTGATCTTGCTGCCCTCTGGGAGAAATCTCTTTGGGCCGTTGTTCCTGATGTCCTGTTGCTGCTTGTTCGTATAGCGTAGATGGAATTCCTTGTCGCCTACGGCGAACGGTGTACTTACTGCCATATTTTTTCAGCTCCCTCTAATATTCTATGATTATTATCAATATGTTTCTGCCATAAAAAGTATAGCTGAGGGAGCCCGGTCCAGGATGTGCCACAGCGCACCCCATCATCCCGGACTCACTCAATTGATCACATGGTGGAGCGGATACTTCGCCCCGACGACAGACAGGCCAGCCTTCAGCAGATCTGCCGGGCCGCCCTGCCAGTCTATCGATTCGATCTTCCCGAAGCCGACGAACATATCCCCGGTGCTGATGTAGTCCCCGTAGAACCTGAAGGCTACAACTTCACCCTGTAGGGCGTCGAAGTCGATCTCATCCAGGCCGCCTGCAAGGGTGTACGGGCCAGAATCGGCCACCACACCTGAGCCATTTTCACCAGAGACGAGCTCCGCCCTCATCCCGAGGGCCCGGAAATCTGCGTTGTTGTTGAGGGCGGCCACCACTTCCAGAGCCGTGCTGATAGGACTCCCCATGTCGGTATCGAGAATGACGACGATATCATCATCAGTCGCCGATACCGAAAGGGCGGCTGCGTCCGTGTCCTGGAAGTCGATGGTAGCGCCGTTCCCCGCCAGGCCGCCTGTCTCGTGGATGATCCTGACATGGCTGTTGGCCACGCCGCCGGAACTGGATATCTCAGCGCACTGCTTCCCATAGAAGCACGAGAGCGAGCTGCTCCAATCCTGAATAGTGCCCTTCCTGGCCACGGCAGTATTGCCGAAGATCGTGCATTCCTGAGTGGTGCGCTTTTTGGCGAGCTTATTTTCAGCACAACCGAGTAGCACGGTAGGCGTGAGGTACTTCCCGCTCAGGCATTGGACGGTATCGTCACTATTGAGCGGCGTTGTAATCTCGATGTAGCCAGCGCCGTACCAGACGGTGTAGCCGGAAGCGGTGATGGTGACCCAATCGCCAGCACCGTGCACCTTTTTCTGGAAAACGGGCGCGGCAGTGTCCGTCATGATCCGCTTTGCCGCGGCAGTGATCCGGTAGACTGTGTACCTGGGCTTGAAGCTCCAGCGGGCCGTGTAGAGATTGACCTCTTGCATGGCCTCGCTGGAGTAGTTGCTCTCCGATCCGGCCCCATGCAGGACTTGCACATAGGAGCCGGGCAAAGGATTGAGGCTCATGATCTAGCCTCAGCTGACGACGATTCCACCGGACACGGAGAGAGAAACCTCCATGGTTTGTTCGTCGGCAGGCCCCCCAGGGAACGAGAGCTGCGATACTCCAGCAGTGGCAGTGAATGTCATGCTGCCCTTGGTGATGACGTATTGTACCTGAGTATTATTCTGGTCACTGGTAATGATGGCCTGCTGACCCGCGTCTGCCGGATCGTAGACGAAGGTCAGGCTCAGATCAGCATCTTCCAACAGGCCCATCCGGCGAACGGCGCTGTCATTGTCCACCGTGATCTCTTTCTGATTCCGCTTCTTGACGGGCTTGGCGTCCTTGAGCCCCAGTGCAGTCACTCCTCCAACAGTTACTCCCAGACTCGCCCTTTCGGGTGCTAGTACCATATTTGTATCATCTCCTATGTGCTACGTGTTACTTTGAACTCTATTGAGAAAATATGCAGGCCGTTGTCGTCAATCCAATAATCCGGCGCCCTTCCATCCCAGATGCAAGTGACCGCTCCTGATAGATTGTCTTTCTTGTGGAGCAGTGTCTTGATGGCCTGCGCCCTGGCTTCCGCCGTGGCGAGATCTGCATCCCGAACCTGGATCTGTACGTTAGGCTTCTCAATGTCTCCGCCACTCACGATGTAGCTGGAGCCGCCCCCTGGAATGATGCAGATTTGAGGGATGGTCGAGCTGTCGAACCGGTAGGCCCTGAGGTTGCTGTATCCGGCAGCAGTCAGGACGGCGGCGATATCAGAAGCAAACGTCATACCAGATACACCACCCGCATTGAGTCATTGAGCCGGATGATCTCCCCATTGAACTCCTCTGCATACGCATTTCCAGAATCGTTGAACGCTGTCCTCGCCAGGATTACAATCTTATGGGGAGGGGGGGCTACATTGGGAGGCTGAGCGTCATCAGGGCCCGCCTCATCCAGTATCGTCAGACCGAACCCCAGCACCGCCGTAAGCGATGCCAGGATGGTCAGGCCTTCTTTCCAGTTCATATTGTCGCATTCTCCGGGATGAGCTTCGCGGGGCCTACACTGGCGGGCAGTGCATCCGAAAACGTAGCGCAGAAGCCGAGCCAGTCCTCTGGCGTCTTGATCGGCTCCGAGACATTCAGATATGAGCGGAGGATGTACTCGCCTGCCGCGTCCATCTCAGTTTTAGTCAGAGGCTTGCCAGTCTGACCATTGATGATCCTGCCTCGGAAGGTGGCATTTCCGTCCATGAGCACCAGGGAGTCCAGGCTTTGCACGCCGGTTTCCATGCTCACGGTAGACTCACCGCTGCCGGAGAAATCGCCGCTGATCTTGGTGGCCTGATAGGTATGCTTGTATCCGGCACCCGATGCCTTCACGACATATTGATCTTTGTAGCCGCCCTTGGCACCGGATACTATGAAACTGGTTGAAAATGTTTGAGCACTTTCGTTCTGCCAATCCCGGCTCATCTCATAGGCGATCACGCCGCCGTCGCTCATGGCCCGGTCAGAAGCCGATTTGCTGTAGCTGCTGTGATCGAATTGGCCGATGCCTGAGAACTTCTCCTCGATTAGGTTGGCCTGGCCCGATTCGCCGATGGCTATCACCGCCAATATGAGGCAGATGAATGCAAGAAAGCAGGAAGCGTAGAAATATTTTCGAATGTCGTTGGGCGTGAAAAGTTTCATTCTGCCTCCTTTGGCAGGATCAGTGATTCTCAATGGCGTTCTGGCAGGAGCGGAGGGCCTCGCGGGTTTGCTGAAGTTCGCTCTGGAGTTTCAGGTTCTCAGATCGCGTTTTCTGCAGCTCTTCCGTGAGCGGCCCCACTTCCCGGAATTTCAGTGCCAGCCAACAGAAGGCTAGAGCGAGCACAATCAGGGCTATGATAGTCCACATTTAGCTCGCCTTCTTCATGACTATCTTCTCGCCGCCACTCCATTTCCGAAGGGCTGCAATCATCGGAAAGAGTACGGTGCCTATCGCAGCTATCTGTTCTACAGACAATTGGATCAGGCCGAATGAGGCCGCCAGTGATGCCATTGTGCCCAGGAATGCTATTAGCATAGTCTGAGACTCCCAAGGATATTGTTCATCTGCCATATCAGTACCTCATGCATCGAGCCACCAATGGCTCACATGATCTATTATTGACATCATTATTCAAAAAGAGTTATTTGTTAATATGTTTCTCAACATACGTCTTTAATTCGCCCTGATGTGCTTCCACTGCTCGCGATATGAATTTGGCGTGGCCCGTGGTGTGATTCAGTGTCATATCCTGGTGCTGCCTGAAAATATAAGCAGCAGCCGCGCCTCCGCCGCCCACATAACAGCGAGAGTTCTTGTCGTCGCGCTCCACTCCTAGCGAATTCCTCATGGTGCCGCCGTGCTCCAGCGCCACCGGGCAGCCTTCTTTCGCTTCGGTCAGGATCGGCCCGCGCGCCAGCTCCTCTACGCCGTCCATAGCTCTGTCATGGGCGGACTTCTTGAAGGCGGAATGATTCCACTTGATGTTTGCCATACTTCCTCAAGTATATATCACAGTTGCATAGGCCCCGCCTTTTTCATCCCACTTTTTTTCTATCTTCAGGATCGGTGGATTCTTCCCGCCGTATGTGATTTTGGCGCTATCGGCAATCGACGGATGCCCATCGAGATAGATCTGCAGCGAGGAAACAGCCGCAGTGCCGTTCTTGTCGATGATGTTTTTCACCTGCTCCTTGGCGTGGCAGGCATAGGTCACAGCCGATCCGTAGACCGGCCCGTAAAGGCCGGTGCTGCTCACGGCCTGGATGGAAACCGACTGTGCCATTTCGTCGGGGAAGTCATCGGCAAGACTCATCCGTCGCCTCTGATGATCGTCTTCCGCCTGACCATGCCCACTGCCATCTGATTGAGCTTTTCATCACAGATGCTTCGTAGATATCGAATATCAGCTTCCGGCCACGTGTTCATGATGGCTCGCCAGTCCAAATCACTCATCTGCATCCCAGTCAGGCCTCCCTAGATCTGTGTGCTCCATCTCTATCGGATATCCGGCCACATCAGCCACCGTGCCCGATTCCGGCACCGTGTAGCTGGCATTTTCTCTGGCCGCTTCGTCTTCCAGAGCAGCGATCACATTCAGCATGGCCTTGTGGCGCTGGCTCCTGCTCGTTTTTAGGCCGTCAATGTCCTTATCGAACTCCCTCGCGAGCTTCGCGGCTGCTGCTTTTGCGGCCTTCAGAGCGCCGCCAGCGAGGTCGTTCCCGGCCTGAGCATAGTAGAAAGCGATCGCCTCATCACTGAGTATCGGATCATTAGTGACATCGGTGTCCCCGATCATGTCCCGGATCTGGTCCCGGATCAGGGAGAAGTCGGCGGCGAAGGTATATGTCGGCGCGGTCATAAAACCTCATGAAAACGGCCTACGGCCAACGAACAACGTTCAAGCGGGCTCCGCGAGGAACCGTCCGCCGACCTCAGAATTCGCAGTCCAGGGCCAGAAACCCAGACTCCGGCACCGCGACCCGCAATTCGTCCCATTATACCAACTGTCGCCGAAAAGCGGTTCTGTGTAGCCATACGTGCCCTGTCTGAACAGAGAGCCTTTCGCGCCTGGTAGATCGTACCAGGTGAATGCCGGTGCTACATCGGCTGACGCGGCCCCGCTCGTGATGGTCTCCGGATCTCCGGATGCTACTACCTGGTGCGTATGCGCCGTTGCGCCATCGAATCTGTAGCCTCCTCCGAGGCCCCACTGGTATAGCCCGCCGCACATCATAATCGCACCTATGTAGGAGATCATGCTTCTGCCATTGGTATCGAGAGGGAAGATGCAGCTTACTGGATCGCTTGATCTGGCTATGTTCGTCTCTTCATTGCCACCGTATGCAGCATTTTGGAATTCGTGAGGATATAGTAGCCGCTTCCCCTGCAATCTTCCATACTCGGCAAAGGAAAACCAATCGACCGTATCTTTTATTGTAGCGTTGAACACCGATGTGCATGAGCTGCCCGTGCCGCTGGCCAGGTGAATATCTATCCACTGCTTTTTTACTCCATCCCAGGGAGTTAGAGAATTCTTGACCATGCCCTGCCTCAAGTCACTGCTCGGACGGTCCCAGAGATCCCAGATGGAATTGAAAATTATCGATCCCATCTCATGATTCTTGTAGGGATGGTTGGCATCTAAGTTCTGGCAAGCATTGGCCATGCAGGTCCATGTGATCGCGTCATCTACTATCGTTTCGCCTGCGGTTGTGGGCCAGGTCGGCTCGGCTGAGGCATGAGTCTTGTAATCGCCTGACCTGGCCGTGCACTTATACAAGAGTTTATTTGTGCCTGGTGTCGTGGGCTGGA
>JALOBN010000060.1 GCA_023228245.1 Candidatus Pacearchaeota archaeon | reverse complement strand
TACCACCCCCCATGCCACCATTTCGCGTCGGGTCTCGCATTATTGCATCGGCGTCATCTTCGTCATAGCCAAATTCCTTCAGCAAGTACTTCCCGCCCACCTCACCCGCAAACTGTGGCGTCATGGTCCATAAGGAAAACCTCTGAGCTTCTTCCAATGGAATCTTAGGCAGCCCGTCTTTCCATTCAATATATAGGCCATCGACTGGGTTACCTTCCAGTTGCAACGCGATAGATATCGCTTTCCTTGCTGACCCATCGACCTTTCGCCGGATACGAGAGCATTTGGCCAATGTGTTTGTGAGCCGCAGCCTGAGAGCGGTGCCGGATTCGGCCATGCCAGCCAGATTACCGGCGAATAGCACCGGTGACATCTCCGAGACATCAAAAAGCCTGTCCATCAGTGACCGCTTGGATACATCGTTCTCGCCCAGGTGCGCATCCCATACGAGCCCGGCTGGTAATATCGGGCTGACATGCGGATCTGGATTTAGGCCAATGTAGCCGCCTGGACGGAATACCGGCTTCTTGCTTACAGGATCGATGTCCTGAAATTCTTTTGGCCCAAAAAAAGTAGGCCGCGAGAAGGTATCTAGGACATCCTGCTCAAGCGCATACCTAATTATGAGCTTCTTCAGGATCGCCTTCAGGGATGGCTTAAAGCTACTTTTCCCAAATATACCATCTGACTTGTTGTGAGCGGTGATTACCAGAAAGTCATCTATCGGGTTCTCTTCGATCTCTTTTACGTCAGGATTTGACCACGGCAGCCGTTCACCGATTGTAGAATTTGTTGATGTGTTTATGGTGGACTCATTCAACCTATAGAGCCTATGATCAATTACATGCTTCCCAGACTCGTTTTTGCCATGTATTTCAACTTCCAGATAGCAGGTATCGCCTTCCCGGAACTTGAACCCAAGCACATGGTAGATGATCTCATCAGTACCTCGCTTGACCACCGGGAACCAGTGAGTTGGGCAGACGTTGGCGATCTTGACCGCATCTGCCTGAGATAGCTTGAGAACCGCGTCGCCTAGACAGTCCACATTGGCGATAAATGCGTCAAGTGTCTCGATGAAATTGACCCGTGCAACCAGATCAGATACGTTTGCCTCGGCTGGATTCTCGGATTCGCCTTTCTCTGGAATGCAGAAATCCGGCGGCCCTCCTAGTACGAGATCACATGTCTTTGTAATTATTAAATCAGGATAATCGAGACAGAACTCAATGCCCTTAGTGGTCTCGCCCTTCCTCAGATACTTCGCCAGATCAGGCCAAACCTTTTCAAACTTACCATCCCGAAGTCGCTGGTTTTCAGTGTAGGCATCGATACGAGCACGCTCCGATTCCGGCGGCCATGACTGGCCCGGTTCCAAGAAATCTAGGTTGTGTAACATACTATCATCCTAAAAGAGCGCGTCGTTGTCTGATATGTGATTAGCTATCGTTTTCACGCATAGGTGGCAAATCCATCTATTCTCGTAAATTGTCTTAAGCTGTGGAAATAACGGATGGTGCAATTCGATTTTGGCGGACATGTAGGAGCCTTGACCGTCTGGTTTTTCGGGAATTTCTTTGCCACATATGGCACATTTGCCGTTAGCCATAACTATGAACCACCCTATTATTCAAATACCTGAATGCATCCGGGCCGTCGTCATTTTTCTTAAGAGGTTCATCTTTCCCTCTGAATTTGGCCGAATCGTCCCATAGGTAGTTCATCAGTTCTTCAAAAAGCTTAGGACATCCCGGACTATATATGGCCCATTGCTTACGGAAAAGGCGCGTTGCCAGATCCTGAATTTCTTTGCTGACATCGACTTTTATGGCATGTCTTACATTCATGCCATGATAATCGTCTCGGAGTTGGTAGATCAAGCTTAACCCACCGCCGCCCGAATCCACATCAATCGAATCGGGAACTATGCCGCCCGCGAAATCCAATATCTCAGTTTTGAACTCGTTGGAATAGACGGTGTTGGTTTTATTCGAAGTGTAAAATTCTTTTATGACTACCCATTTATTCAGGGAAGAACTAAATCCTGCCAGAAGCATAACGGTGGGGTGCTGTTGGCCGTAGTCCATGCCAACCAGATAGCGAATAAAATCGTTGGGCAGTTCATTGATTATGAAGCCATCTTTGGGATCATCTGTGAGAAATGGGAATATTGCACCTTCTGCCGCGGCCCATTCGCCCATAATCCAGCGTTTGTACCATACCGTGCCCGGCACGTACATACTGGAAATCCATGCCTTGTAATCATCTGGTAGGTGCGGATTGTCTGCCATTGTGAAATGGTAGAGCTTCGCTTTTATGGCCGGATTGTCGGCCCGCTCGATGACCTGTTTATGAAACCAATGGAATTTGCTCTCAGGATTCATGGTCATGATGGCTTTTGCCTTCCCCACGCGAAGGCGACTTAGAGCCATCATAAAGAAATCTTCTGGCCAGGTGGTCACTTCGTCCCCATACCAGGCATACAGGCTTTTTCCTTGGATCTTAGATCTTGATTTGGCATCATTTGCCCCATAAAGCCTTACCTTGTGCCCGTATATGTAGGCCACGTTGCCAGACTTATAACAGTTTTTCGACCCCAAAAAGTCAGTTAATGGATCTAGGACATTTGCCTCTAGGGTAAGTTCCGTCTTACCAATCATCGCGAATGGATATTGTTTCGGGGTTTGCTTGATTAGGCCCGCCCATGCCTGTGAGGAGGTCACAGTTTTACCAGATGATACAGACCCCCATAGCGAAAATAGCTTGTAATCGGAATATATGAAGTCTATGAGAACATCTTCATGCTTGCTTCCGGCATCCGGGAATAGCCAACCATCATAGAACTCATTGTCCATCTCGCGATTCCTTCATTTTGGCTATGGCTCGATCTATGCCAGGGACATCGTCATCTTTGATATCGCTTACCTTCGCGAGCACTTCTATAATCTTCACCTGCGGCGCGATGCATTGCCCAAATACGCCTAAGTTTAATGGATTCTGTGGTGGCTTCTTTCGTCCAAGTGCATAATCCACAGCTTCTTGTGCATCGTCCCATACCTTCTTCTGGCATTTCACCAGTTCCAACCCCTCTTTCACCGCTTTGGTCCTGCCCGCCTGCGCAATCACAGGCCGCATCCCATGCCCGGCCTTGGCATGTTTTGCTATCGTTCGCTGGTCCAGGCCGGTCTCAATTGCGATAGATCGATATGAGGCCCCTTCCATGAGTTTTGTGTTGAGGCCGCACTTCTTGTGCTTCTTTATGTATTCGCATACGGCACAATAGCCGGTTTTTCGTGGGTTGGTCATATCGTTCTATGTCTCTGCTATCTGGTTGGTGAGGATTTCCGGGAAAAGTTCGCCTGACATGATGCTCCGATAGATGGTTTCAAGGCATATCCAGGCCTACGAATCGCATGGGTTGTGCGTGATCTCACGTACTCTCACCCCGTGGTCGGATAGGGCAATTTGCACAACCCCTGTTTAGCTTTTGTGAATTTCGTCATAAATGGATGAAGGGAACGAACAATTGGTGGTGTACCTCCCTTCGACGGGCCGTTGATCTTGTGCTCAACCCACCACGGCCAACCGTGGGAAGGCGCTCTTGCAAGAGGTCGAATGCAGAGATCAACTGCAATGACGAGGATTCGCTGCCGTATTGGTTCTCCCGCCCGGCAGCAGGCGGAGATGTGGAGGGATATGTTATCGGTCTGTAGATAACAAGGATAGCCAGGGTACTTCGTATGCGATTACTCGCGATATGCAGGATGCCCTATTTCATGCATCTCCGATGTTTTCCCCTGGAGTCGAAAGCGAGTTGGCGCTCGCGATGACAATAATAGGCAGTGATGGGCTGCCTATGGAGTGTCTACATGAGACTATGAGGTCCGGTGTCCAAAGTTGGGCCAATGGGCACCGGCTGATGGTCTTGGATAAAGACAAGTTACCTATACAGCCAACCTATTTATGCCTTTGCATCCCGCAAATTTCTAGCAGGTTGGGCAGCTTGATCTTGGATGGTTCGAACTCGGGATGGGATAGGCGGCCCGCAACAAGTATAGGCTTGGTAGATGGTGCATAGGTATCTTCTTCCATGAGTAGACCTCGATAAAGTGTATAAATAGAAAGCGCGGTTCAACCCCAAATCGGCCCGCTTAAACGGTTAATGATCTGGCAAAACGCTTAGTTCGTCTCATTCTGATATCAGCTCTGACTTGTTTTGCAATATCTGATATTGACCTATGCACCATCTCATTGTGAATCTGGCATTGGCAAAACGCATAGCCGCGCGTGTCATATCGAATTACTTCGCCGCATTTTGAGCATGTCTTGTTGCCCCGCGGCATATTGAAAATAAGATGCTGCTTTGTCATTGGATCTTGGACGAAAACTTGGACGGATTCTGCTTTCCAGGCCTGGTTGGTTCGATTGACATGGCCTTCATGAGCGAATCGTCCGTGCACGGCTATCTATTGCACGTCATTGTATATATATCTTTTGATTTGTGGTAAGTGAATATGCTTACGAAAAAAGAAAGGGTAATCAATCTAGCTTAATTTTCTTTATTTCCGCCCGGACTCCAGCGAATTCTGCGATCGACTCATAACGAACTGACCAATCTTGGATCTCCTTAAATGCTCGCTTGATATATTGATCCCTGAGAACCGCGTCCGACATCACGGTTTCAACGTGCAGGTATTTCGTTTTCCCGTCTGGCTCTCTGACACTCACAAACGTTCTTGTAGTATTTCTTGCATTGATTTCAATAGGAACACTCGATTTAGGCAATGTGTCTGGATGAATCAGTACCACATGATACCGTATCAATTGACGTGCCTGGTGTTCTCTCCATTCCAAAGCTGCCTTTTCGTTGTCCCATTCAAAACATGGATGTAGCGGAGATTTGACAGGCTTTGCTTCCTCGACCACAAACGACGGCTTCAGTTCGCCACGCTCTTTTATGATCTTTTCGAATATCGTTCCCGCGACATCGGGTTTGACGGGGATACTCATCCCCATCTTCCATGCATAAGTTTGCTTCATGACTTTTCGACCGCCCTGCTATCATCAACCTGGAACCTTCCATAAGGCCCCGTCCTCTTCTTACTAGATGGCCGCCATTCGCCCACGCCCACCATACGGCCCGCCGCATCTACCAGGGCAAGAACCGATTCTGCGGTAAGTAGCTCAGGATTGTAGCTTATGGTGAGCATCGCAGACCAGTTGGGGTACCCGGCACGGTGCCTGATATCAGCAACCCCGGTCTCCAGCCTTACCATATCCTCCCTCATCCGAGGTTCGCCTTCGATCTTTACTAGATCGCCCTCAACAAAAAATGCCATCTTGCCCATTACCATTGTAACGCCTTCGTAAAATCGTAGAGCGTCAACCATTGCCTGCTTGAAGGCAACCGCCGGGAAGCCATCCGATCCATCTGGCATCTTGTATTTTGTGGCCTCATAGTCTGCTATGGGGTCTTTGGCATCTCGTTTGCTCTTGATGCCAGGAGACATCTGCTTTTCCAGCATCTGCCGTTTGGCTTTCTCAGACCATTGATGAACTATCAGTTCGGATATTCCGACAATGGGTATTCTAAGAGTCTGTAATGCGATTCTTTTCAATGTTATAGGTCCGCTTGGAACCTCGGTTTTCTTTGCTTTTGCAACCATTTTTATCTCTCCTATAGACTGCCTTGACATGATTTGACTCGCCGAGACATAACTATACCTGACTTGACTGCCTAGACAGGACGCGACTGGGCTCAACCCGACGCGACTGGACACGACTCGACTGCCATGACTAGACTCAACAGGACTCGGCCCGACTTGACTCTACATGACGCAACGGGGCGAGACGAGACACGACAAGACTTGACCCAACTGCCTTAGCAAGGCACAGCCCAACTGGACAAGACCATACATGGCAAAACGCAACCTATCTGCCATGCCTACCTAAACACGACTCGACTGCCTTGCCGAAACTGGACCTAACGCGACTAGACCTTCCGGGACACAACTGCCACGCATAGCCTAGCCACGACTTACCGAGACTGCCCAGACTTGCCGGAACGCAACAGGACGGGACATGACACAACGCGACTGCCTTGACGAGACGTAACAAGACACGACGTGCCGAACCTCAACTGCCTAGCCATACACCGCCTTGACCCGACTTGCCCTGCCCCAACGGAACTGCCATGCGTCGACCCTACATAACAGGACCGGACTTGACTAACCGCAACTGCCCCGCCGCAACAAGGCCACCTAGACTCAACGCGACTAGACGCGCCTCATCTAATGTATAGTAGCATCTATTACTATTTAAGCTTTTACGTAAGCATAATCGCTTACTATTCAGAAAAAAGTTAACGTTTTCGCTTACCCATCCAGCACAACAATCCTGGCAACTTCGGCCCTGCCACCCACAACCACCTCCAAGCGCCGTGCTGCAATGTGCGCTCATGCTTCCTGATCATGCCATTGGTCGATAGGCGCGTGACCAGGTGAGGCGGGAGCTCTGATAGTCGTTTTGGAAAGCCAGATAAGATAACAGGATCTATCTTGTGCTCCAAAAGATACCAGCCAATGGAAGATGTGGCATTCATAGCTCGCCCCTGTATTTCCGCACCAGCCTGCTAGCGGTCGTTGGCGTAACGCCAAACACCTTCCCGATTGCGCCCCAGCCCCAACCAGCTGCCTCCATCTGCGACATGGCCGGATATGCGGAGGGATCGACCTGCCGTCTGGGTTGGCCGAGCTTGTGACCTTTGCGCTTGGTGGTGGGATGACGGCCATGATTTAGCATTGAAGTTCACCAAGCAAATCGTCCGGTATCTTCCGGCACTTAATCCAATCGTTGCAGCCATTCGGCCCACATACCCACCCCATCCAGCCGGTAGATTCTCCCCACTCGATCGATGTCCATCTGAAACCCGGCGGTAGATCGCCGGTTTCCTCTATGTCGCGAAACTGCTTTATGATACCCACATTTCGCTGTTCCCGTAAACGGACATTACATTCTCTGGAATCATAGCACAAGATTGCGGTGCATCCTGCTGGGGTATCGAATGGGCAAATATATGTCATCTCCCACCTCAAAACTACGTTTGTACATGATGATTTGCTCTTTGAGCTCCCTGTTCTCTTTTCGCAATGCCTCGATGGTGGCAGCCATCTCGGACTTCTTCACAGATACCGCCCCCATACAAATCCCAGTAAAAATAAGATTATCATGCTGCCCAAATAGGCCAGAAAGAATTCAGTTTCAGTATTCAAGTAAACCACCAATTTGCAAAATATAAAATTCCATTTATGAGCCACATCATAGCACAAAGGAATATAACAGCTTCTAATTTTGTCATGCAATCCACCTATATGCCAACCAGAATCCAATGCCGAAATCAAGTCCTATCATAAAGAACGTAAGTAGCGTAGAGATTCTATCAGAAGTTGACTCCCCGACCAGTTTATCAATTGGACTCATGCATACCGCCCTGCCAAAAACCCAAGCATGAACGATACCAACATAAAAAGTCTTCCCACATTATATATACTCATCTGTAAACCATCCTAACCCTGCTTGTTATCATCTGACATCGCTTAGGTCCCCATCCCGGCAGCTCCTCTATTGGCTTCGCATAAATGCCCCTCGGCACAAATGCCAACGTGTACTCCTTCAGAAGCACCCGCATGGAATCTGACCCAATCCCTTTAAACAAAGTCGCAGCGGCGCAAATCTCACGTTCGTTTTCAGCCGGGCGCTGCCTAAACCCCAACATGTCACCGTCTAGCAAATAATCATGTGCTAATTCCAGTATATCTTTCCAGACACCGATTTTGTTTCCTTTGTCGTCTTCCTCCACGTGATCGAAAAACCCGCTGTCGTCTCCCACATAGAATATTGGGATACCGTTCAAAAACGACCTCTTCCTGAAGCTTTTGCATCTCAGGTGGTTGCTACTTATTGCCTGAGACAGTTCGCTGCCCCTCAGGTACTTACCAGCCCGCGACTTGGAAGCGTCCTTTATGGCCTCATATATGTCGTCTAAGCTCCCCAGGATGACCACACATCCATTATAACCGCTCTCTCTGATAGATAGAGTCTGCTCTGCCAGGTGACCAGACAGGACGGATTGTACGAAGTCCTCAGGACGTTTAAGCTCCACATGCAAAACATGACAGCTCAATCTCGGAACGGTGAGCAACCCATCCGGCGTGTCTTCCCATGAAACGTTTCGCAATTCGAAACGCAGATCGACCGGTATATTGGAATCGATTTGCAGCGGCTCGAACCTAGGATCATGCGACAAGGCAATTCGCAAATCTTGTTCGCGGGCTCCTTCGCCCGGGGCCATGCAAACCTGTATGCGGTTCATGGGGTCCCTCCGACATAGATTACAGCCCCGGCATGATAGCCGTCATAGTAGCCAGTCATATAGGCAAGGCAAGCGGTAGCTGCCAGACCAATGAGTATGATGGCTAATATAGGCCCCCGCCAAATGGCAAATTCGTTTGAGAGCATGGCTAGCAATGTCATCCTATCACCTTACACTCAAATATTTCGCCCACCATTGATTTATAATATCCCAACTTATCCAGACCGCCCTTTCCTTTCTGCGACCTAATAGTAGTCCACAGCTTCCCATGACCAGATCCGCCCTGCAATAGGAGGATCATGTAATTACCTGCCGCGGGCAGCGGATATTGCTTTTCTTCTCCGCCGTCTAGGTAGGTGGTATCATAATGCCTGAATTCCGGGGATAGCTCTGCAAGCCGGATAGGTATTACCTGGAGCAACTCGGAATATTGGTAATCGCGCGGCAACTTGTTGTAAAAATGGGAAAAGCGTATCTGGTTCATGCTTTCCTCCTAAAATCTGATATCTCGGCTACCCCATCCCGAATTGCCCGGCCCACGAAATCGTCTTGGTCACGTTGGAATTTTTCGACAAAGGTAAGACGATTCTCAAAATGCACGATCGCGTCTTGTTGCGAGAACTGCAACGTTTCGATAGCGGAAAGTCGCTTCTCGATTGCAGATAGCCGCTCACAGCACCTTTCTATGGTGCTTGCCATTCTGATTATCGTTTCGTCTTTTGGTTGCATGTGATCGGCGATTTCTTCGGGGGTGAGCTTTCGCAAGCTCTTGGCAGGATAACAGTTTTCGCCTTCAGATGAATACCAAACCACAACCGGCTGATCAGAATGATATACTTGCGTGATTTGAAATATATGACCAAGTGCGCCAGAATTGCCAAACCGGTTTGGTCCAACGATGGCTACATAATCACCTATCTTCAGCTCATCCGACACCTCTTTCCATTCACTTTTTTCTGGAAGGGCAATCTCCGCCTTTCGTCCACATGGGCAGGATACCTGGATAGCCCTACATTCACAATCAACCGGATCATATGTGCAGGTCACCTGCATGGGAGACAGTGGTTTTTCGTTTACTAATCGCAGGCTATTGGCAGGATACCAGGGACTATATCGATCAGAGTAGAACGTTTTTCCATCATCGGACCACATCATACAGATAGTTAGTGTCTTCTTTCCGGTGTCGTTGCCATATCGATCCGTCCCGATTACTTCCACCTCATCCCCTAGGTTGAAAATGGGAGGCGTCATGCTTTGCTTCCCTCCACCATCTCAACCTCTCGCGCTTCATCTGCTAACTCATCATCATCAAGTACTTCCATTGGATTGCCCGACGATGTCAGTATTTGGATAATCGAATTCCGTATTGCCTTTGTCTGGCATTGCCGCTGTTGGAAGATCCATTGCTGCATAGCCTCTATGTAGATGTGGACAATTGCCCTGCGCTTCTCTATCGTGTTTGAATTTTCGCCTTTGATCCTGATAGAGACCATTGCGTCTGGCTTAATCCGCGGAAAGCCATTGGGCAGGGCAATATTCAGAGGGTCAGAGTCATCCAAGATAAAATTCTTGAGTTTTTCCTGAGTATCAACTTCCTTCCATGCAAGTAGGTTGATGAAATCGGCCTTTCGAATACTGACAGTTGCATCCACCACGCGCCCGTTCTTGCGGCTCGCTCTAATGGTACTCGATGCCAGCTCATCAGTTAGTATGGCATTAACCTCAACCAGGTCAATTTTGGCGTCAGTTGCTGCCATGAGAGCCATTGTAGCATTTGGAGCAGGCTTCTTGTTCACCTGGTAGGTTAGCTCTTTACCGCTCTGCATGGTCATGATAGCTTGAGCGGCGTTTATGCCGCTGCCAGGGACAGATCCGGCCTGAGATCGACTAGTCATGCGCGTCGTCTGCTTTGCGGGCAAATTTGAGCCCCTGGGTTCATCCTCAGCCATCTCCATGATGATTTCAGCCAGGGCTTCCTTGGTCCCCGGATCGTTGCATTCCAGCTTCCCGTCAGTACATGAAATCAGGATGTCCCCTGGTTGCAGGCACAGCCCGCCCGCGTCATTGATCGATACTTCTTTCCCTGCCTTTGCCGCATAGGTTTTTGCGGCGTCGACTAATACTTGTTTGCGTAATGCTACCATTTCTCCATCTCCTCAAATTTCTCCATCTCCTCAATTTTCAATATGCTTTCCAGGTTCCTACGTGCATCCAATGCCATCTCAAGCGCCAATGTAGCCACGCGCTCATCTTTTTCCGCGGCAGTTAGCGAATCTCGCCACCCCGCGCATAGACGCCACAATTGCGCTTCCCGCTCCTTCTCGTTTTTTCCAGACAGGCCCGACAGGATATACCGGACCTCTGCATCCGTTAGGTCACATTTCGCATTGGCGGTGACCTCTTTTGCATCGAGCAGCCCCTTCCTGGCATTGATGACGTTGTCAAAGGCAGATTCGATCTTGATTCGTAGCTCTTCCATGCTAGATCATCCTCTCTTTTCCACATACCACACATCTTCCCTGTTTCGCGGTGCTATCGGCTTTAGCCGCCTTCATCAGGTTGTGCACCCGGACGCCCGGACCATGATGGGCATCCTGATAGGCATTTTTGCAATCGCATTTGGCTAACATGTTCAATCCCTCACTATGCTATATTTGCCGTCGTCCAACCTTACAATTCCGGCGTCCCTGGCCTCAATTAGTCCATCCATGATTGCCATTCCAGACATGATATTTTCCATGCAACCCAGCAGGTTATTGATGCAAATTGGGCAATCACGAGCTTTCAGGTACTCTATCACGCGCCGGGCTTCGGCGGAGAGGAGCAACTGCTCTGGCCCCACTTGCTTGTAGCATTTGGCTACCTCGGCAATTGGCTTCCAATATTCCCGCGCGAGAACTTCATCGAATAGGCATTCTCCGCATTTTGCCAATTGCGCAACGGGAACGACATTTTCACCACCATCTGCCCATATCACATTTGCGCATTTCGTGCCGCCATATGTGACTAGATAATCAATTTTGCCGATCTTTCCATCAACGCATTCCCGGAATGTGTAAGAAAGACCAGATGCCCGCACCTGATCACCGAGCCGAAATGCCGTCTCTATTTGTCTCACACATTCCACATGTACCGGAAACCTCGTTCTATCCGCCGTCTCCAGCCACAGGCCACCTTCTTTGGATATCGCCACTACTGTGCCCGGGATACCGCTGGCTGAAACCATTGGCATACCTAGCCTAATGTCTTCAATCTTCATCTTGGATCGCCTCACAACATGACATTACAGCCATGATGCCGTCGATATCGATGTATATGGATTCGTCATCATCCACCAAACGCAGGATAGCTCCGTCCATAGATGCGACTTTGCCACGGATGCCCGCGTTTAGCGATCCACCAAATGGTAGGATCGCAACTTGTTTCCCAACGAACTTCTTCAAGAATTCTTCTTCCATTCATTCCACCTTCTTCTTCACTACCTTTACCGGCTTTTCCCGCCACGTGATGATTGCATCGCGGCGTATCTGATATTCCTGCCCGTCGTCATCATGACAACGGATTTCCTCATCGTCTACTTCCAGAATGACCACATCAAACGGCGCGCCTTGTAAGATACGGGCCTCTATGCGCTTGCCAATCATTTTTGCTAGATCTTTCATCAAATCACCTTCGTTACCATCAGCCCGTTCGGGCACTCAGTAAACCGCAATGCAGTTCCGTCTGTGATCCCGTTCGCTTCGCAATAATCTTTTGGAAGCGATACCGCCAGGCTGCCGAGCCCATGCTTTTGGACGCGGCGGATATCATTCTTGATCATATCTCATCGGCCCCGGAGCCTGACCAGGCCTCTCGTTCTTGCTGCCGAATTTTGGCCAACCGGGAACCGGCCCGCTTGAGCCAGGTGAGTAATTCCTGATAGGTGGATTCTGGCCAGACGTCACCCACGTTAATACCCACAAAACAATAGCATCCAACGTCGATTTTTGCACCATCTGGCAATTCCAAGAAGAGCCTGCAATTGGAGCCATCCGGGTGTTGCCAATCCATCATCGCTCCGTTGAATATATGTGCTCCAGAAAAAGCATGATCATCATACCAGAATGCGGGCTGACCCTCGACATACTTTTTAGGCAGCGCATCTCTCCCCAATATGCCTTCGAATCCCGTTATCCGGCGGCATTTCATGCCGTTTACCAGGATCTTTTCGAATAGGATTCTGGCAACATGCAACTTATTGACACGCCGGAGAACCACCGGTGGGAAATAAAACCCACCTAAACGATAATTGCCATGCTCACTGATTTCTTCAATTATGTACTCTTTTTCCACCATGTCATCCATCGGTGGAAGCCAACCGCAGTTATGGTCGTCTTCGCACGCGCTCAATTTTCTGGTTACTAGGGCACGATCTCCCACTTCAAATTCTGTCATGTTTCAACCTCCGCGTGTACCATGTAATTAATACTATTTATATGTTTCGCTTTCTAAAAATTGCCCGGCCAACAGGGACCTCTCAATATTAGCCGGGAACATGCCCGCCTATGGGGATAGGTCAGACAAATAGAGCGGGAGAGAATTGAACTCTCTTAATTCCAGTTCCGCATTCGGTATCTGTGGCCAACAGACCGGGAATGCGCCGCTCTACAAAGACGGCCCCGCGAATACAGCGAGACGCGAGACCGCCAAGGAAGATATGAACGATGGCCTAGGTCGATCTAGATTTCACCTCCTCACTCAGAATATGTGGAAATGTCATGCTATTTTCTCCGCGGGATACAACACCTCATCGCATTCTGCTATCAGGGCCGGTATCCGAGCGCGGATACTCGGATCAGATACCTCGGCCAATGCACGACATAGATCGTGCCTAAGCGACAGGATGGGACTCATACAGGCACCTCCGTTCTGATCACCTTATAGCGATAATCCGTTTTCAGATCGCATACTTCGCTTAGGCGATCGCTGCCTATCGCGGCCTCCGCGTCCTTGATTGCCACTACTCCGATCTGCTGGAAGATCGCGGGATACTTCTCAATAAATTCATCCTGTCGGATAATTCTTTTCACGACAGGCGACCTAACCAGCATCACATGATCAGCCTGGTAAGCGTCGCCTTTCGATTTTGTGGCCTTCAGGAACTTGCTGGTCCCGAAAACGGGACCGCCCGCCAAGACCTCTTCCAACCTGGCATCATACTCTTCCTGCCAGCGTTTCGCTTCGGCTTTCAGCTCCGCGAGCCTATCGCTTGCCAGGGCAAGCTTCTGCATGGAGGACATGACGGGAACCGCTATCGTTTCTTGATTCATGCTCGATACATCTCCACCGTCTTTTTGTCGCAGGGCACAAGCCGCTTAATTGTGGCGATATCATGCACTTTATCGCCCGTTCTGGCAATCTCCTCGTATGATGAGGTATTCCGGCCCACATA
>JALOBN010000059.1 GCA_023228245.1 Candidatus Pacearchaeota archaeon | reverse complement strand
GTATGCCGAGCACAGGGCGATTCTACGACACTCATTCTTGGGAGTGCTGCTATTTATATCTTTAGTTTCTTTTTCCTTTCAGCCGGGAAGTGCCCCAGCCAACATCTAAAAATGGTTCCTCGATAGAAGCAAAGGCAAGCATCAGAGCATCTGCCCTATCGGGCGAATGCACGCCACGCCGCTTCATATCGTCCTTGCTTTCTATCTGAGTTTGGCCTCGGGAAGTGAATTTGTACTTGATATTGGAAAGCTGAGCGGCCAGGTCTTCATCGTCTATGTCAATGTCTCCGGTCTCAAAGCGTTCTCTGAGCGCCCAAAACCATTCAGCGCGGGCATTGAGGAACCGCTCTTTGTCCTTTGGAGATTGGCCGGAATGCATCTCAATGGCGGGCTTCCCCTGCTCATTGAGCCGGTCAAAGACGCCTGCGCCCAGGCCGTCCGCGTCTATCCGGGCTTCTTTTGCGCCGGTGTCTGCCAGTGCAACGATCACCCGCCCGGTCGTCTGCATGGTATTTTCTTGGAATGTGGTCTTGGTGATTCTCGCCACCGGGCCGCGCCGGTGGAGGATGACAGTCTCATCGCCACCATACCTGGCGATATCGCAGCCCAGGGCGGAAGGCTCGCCAGGTGTTAGGGCACGCTCCATTGCCTTTGTGATCCAGATAAGAGGGATCAGAGTATCATTAGAAGTATTTGGGAATTGACCTAAGACACGAGATACCCAGAGAGGATTATCCTCACCCGCCTGAGATCCACCGCACCATTTTAGCCACTTGTCAGCCACCCAATCAGGAGTGATCAGCCAGGGTGCAGGAAGCGGGCCCTTGATCTTGGCTCGCCATTGTCCACTTCTGATATCCTCGATTGTGATACCAAATGCCGTAAAGTTTGGAGTATCAAAGGCGCTAATGTGGATCTTGACCACACCAGGCCGTTTGAACATCTCAAAGAACTCACCGCTTGGTTCTGTTGGGTTGCCGATCGCCAAGAGGTGAGAATCCTCGGAGGTCAGGATGCCATCAATGCCTACCCATATGTCCGGCTCGATTCCCGCCGCTTCATCCGCCACCACCAGGATAGAGCCCTTTGAGCTATGCGCGCCCTGGAATCTATTCGCATCGTTGGTGGAGCGCCCGGTGGCAAACCAGTTGGGCCCCAAATCGAGCCTGGTATCCAGCAGCTTGCCGCCCAACTCTACCTTTGAGCTGGCATAAGCAAGCCTGATCTCCTGCCAAAGGATGTCTTTGACCTGATCGAAGGTAGGTGCTGTTGTGACGACTCTCGAAAGTTTATGAGTGTAATTGAACCACAGGACCGCCCTTGCTGAGATCCAGGACTTCCCCGCCGCGTGGCATGACGCCACGGCAACTTCTTTGTTATCTCGGACGGCTTCAAGGATTTTGGCCTGGTTGGGCCAGGGATCAGAGCCTAGATAATCGCGAACAAAGTATACAGGATCTTCACGAATGCGCTTAACTGCCGCCGCTTTCTTCTGAATCAGAGACTGCATTGATTAGCTCCAGAAGCGTATCGGCTTTGCGGCTCTCGGGGTCATCGCCAGCCAACTCTTGCTCTGCCTTGATTGCTGCCGTGCCTATCTGCCCGGCCTTTGCGTATATCTCAGCCAGAGAGCCGGGTGTGATCTTTGCCGCGCCTTTGCTGCCTGTATATTCGTCCCCCGCCTTGAAATCCAACAGGGTATCTGCCCTCAGCTTCAGCCTATTGAGAAGTTCATAATTGTCTATGATCCGGTCTTTGCCCGCCTTCAGCCGCGCATCATGGCCTTTCTGCTTTTCTTCTGTCCATTCCTCAGAGGCTGCCTTTCGAAAATCAAAGACTTCTTTCTTGTAGCGGTGGATTGTGCGCCACTTTTCAGGAATGCCCAGATCGTTTGCGATTGTTTGCGGACTAAGGTCCTTTGTCAAAAGCTCTTCGATTTTGTCAATGTACTCTGCTATCGATTCGTACTTCATGGAAAATCACTTTTGACAATGGATTGACACGATTGACATAATAATTTGGAGGAAGAGCCGGGATGGCTACCGGCCCGAATTGTGCTGACGCATCCAGCAACGGATGACTATGATGAGGCCCGGCGGATGTATGGAGTGGTGGAGACTTAGAGTCTCGCCGGGCCGAAAGGCGGCTCAATTCAGCTACAAGAGCCTCTTATCATCGCCAGTATTACGAATTTTTACTCGAGCGTTGTCATGAGTGCTACGATCATGGCTTGAGCCAGCCGCCTAAGATCAGACAAAGCCGATCAAACTCGGCTTGGCTTCCTTCGAAGCGGAGGCCCTGGTCGGTGACTGTGATTTTTGGAAGGCTTTCTGCAGCACCTTCCTGCCACAGATCGAGATCTATCGTTCTGGTTGGGTCCGGCATACTTCATACTCTCCTGATCATCGTAGGACATCCCTCGATGCTGAGGAGCGTCTAGCTTCCTCCGAGGAGAATTGAAAATCGGAGCACCACAGTGAGGACAATATGTGGCTCTCCAAAGAGAATAATAAACAATTTTGTGACATTCACCGCAATGCCATTCGATTAATGCGCCTTCGGAGAATTCCGGCTCCCAATGAGAAGGCTTTCGCCCTTCGTGTTCATTGGGGGCACTTTGGGCCGGTGTGCCTGCCGTCAGAGAATCACTCAGCATTGTATTACCTCCCTATATTATTATTGGCTTTCTCTGTGGTGGGAGATTCAATTTCACATGCCTCCCACCGGTGGACCAGTTGGATCTTGCCCCTTTTCTGCAACCTGTCCATGGTGTTCCGGACCAGGCCGAGCGACATGCCAAGGGCCACCGCCACTTCGCATGAGGATTCCGGCTGTTCCCGCAGGACGTACTCCAGAATGGCTGCAGTTCGCGGCGACAGGTCCCGGGGCCTGTGGCGGGGCGAGACGTCACTGGCCCACTTGATAGCGCTTTTCTTCACGTAGTCGGCCAGCTTCATGCTAATCGGTACTCCATCGCTCGGCCATCCGCGACCCTAGCCACAACCTCTCCAGACTTCTGTAGGGCCTGTAGAGGGTAGGAGAAGAAGTTAGGATGCCTGCCAATGGCCTGGGCCATTTCTCGCCTCGTATGCCAGCCAGGATGATCCTGGAGCCAGGTCAGAACGTCGGCCTGGCTCAATCGATCACCTCGTCCGCGCATGGGCATATTCCCGTTTGCCAATGTGCTGAGCAATAGCCTTCGTATCCCGGGTATGTGCAGATCATCGCAGCTTTTCCGAGCTTTGCGGCTTCGGTATTCAGGCGCATCCAGGCGCATGAGATCAGAGTCATACGCTTTCCTCCACATCGATATGCTGTCGTATCTGGTCAGCCAATTTTGGGCCAATCCCCCGACAATCTTCCAGGCATGTCAACACTTCTTTAGAAGTCAAACCCAAATCAAACTTTTCCAAGATCGCCCTCGCCTTCGCCGGGCCTATGCCCTTTCCAGCCAGGATGCTCAGGCCAACCGCCTGCCGCTCACCATCTGCCGGAGCTGGCGCGAAGCCGCTCAGATCGCCGCCTTCCAGAATCTTGCGGACCCTGAGGAGCATTCGCTTGTAGGGATCTGTCTTGAGCCGCCAAACTGGGATATTCAGAGCTATGCAGTTGGCTTCGAAGCCCTCGACCATCCTGAAGTACTCCATCAGCTTGTCGGGATCTACCATGTGGCCTCCCTGGGCTCGACTGGCGGCCTTTCGGATGGCTGCACCAACATCATTGTCATCTCCCAGGACAACCACGGCTACGGGCTCCTGACGCTCCCTGGCGGCCAAGATCTGCTCGTATAGGTGCCCTGAAATAATTGAGCTGAGATAGTCGCTATTGGCATCATCCGAGAAGTCCTTCAGCTCGACATGAAATGGCTTTTCATCGATATACTGACAACAGAATGGCCTGCATACATCCATTCTTGCGTCACATTCTTTCATTTTGTCGCAATTTTCGGAGCAATGCCCCGCGACCGCAAACCGCAGGTCGAAAGGCAGATCCCCGGGATTGCCAAGGAAGAAGCGATCATCGGCCTCTACAGCCTGCTCGATCTTCGCCGCCCTTGGCCGGGCCGTCTCATTGTGGTCGAGTGACGCAAAAATTTTTGGAGGCTTCATTTCTCCAGCCTCGCTTCATTCTGTTTCAGAAATTGCTTTATTTCCTGGACTTCCTCAAATTCTGATAAGCTCCTCTGGACCTTCCCCGCCAGGATCTGCTCTGCGACCTCCTGCGATCCCTGCCTCCGAGCCGCCAGGCCTGCCTTCCCATACTCGACTATCTGGAGCAGAGCAGACTCGCATATATGGATCTTCGAGGATCGTTCCTGGGGGCCATCTTCGTACTCTGGCATGTTCTCGACCAATCTACTCAGACTCTCCGAGATCATCTCAGCAGAGAGCTGTAGGGCCGGTACAAGGTCAGGTTCATCCCTCAGGTACCTCTCGGCTTTCTCAATCAGCTCTCTAGCGTCCTCGATATTCTGCAATCCACTGGCCGTGCTCAAGATGGCTATGGCCTTCTCTATCTTGCCGTTACTCATTTCTCCATTCCTCCATTGATGATCGTGACTATCTTCAGTCCTTCCAGCTCGCGCGCTATCCCGCCAGGCACGCTAGCGACCTCATCAATCTTATACTGATTATAATTTACCAAGAATCTCACAGGCACAAGATTTTCTTTGGAAATCGCTATCGGTTCCAATGTTTTGATTTTCGTGCCATTTTCATCGCTATCAGCGACGTTAATGGAACAGAAACCACTATCAGCTCCAATAGTCGTTTTTTGGGCAAATTGTTCTTTTTTTTCCTCTATATGATCAAATTTTTCTAAGACGCTGTTATTTTCCTCTTTTAATGGAACTATTGGAGCTGATAGTGTTTTTAATGGAACATTAATGGAATTTAATGGAACTATTGGAGCTGTTGCTGGTTTTGTTTGTGGGTTGGCAGATCGATAGTGATCTACCATCAACTGATATCTGTTTGCATCAAATCTAAATCCTCGATAGATCCTTGTTTGGTGATCATCCACACGTACCTTCTCGGGAGGATGGTTGTCACACATTTTTCTAACCGCTGCGCCGAATCGCTTGATATCAACTTTGTCACATACAACCATCTCGCACCACGTTTTATAAGCATCATAAACAACGCTCAAAGGTACGTCTTTTCCTGGTCCCCCAACGAGATCATAATCACAATACTTATCTAAGAAAGTGCTTATGCTGTTTGATTGTTTTTGGTATTCTGCGAACATCTCTTCTCCTGATCGCTTGGTTATAGTCATGGTCTTTGAGATTTTGACTGTTCGCTCGATTATCAAGTTAAGAATGCCCGATAGCTCTTCTTCTGTGGTGAGCTTTTCAAACAGATGAGGATCTTTCTGCCTTTCCATTATGTTCGCCGGATCAGGATTATCGACATAATGGAAAGGCATGTCGACCTTGCAGAACCGCTCTATCCAGCCCTTTGACATATCGTCAATTAACGGCATATCGTTAGAATCGATAGTCGTCTTGTGGAATGGTTTGAATTTGATCCGACTCTTATTCTTCCGATCAGAATCTATGATTCCGTCGCCGGTGGCGTTCTTCATGAAGCTGGTTGGGATCTTTCGCTTCCCTTTGTGCTGCTCTTCACCTGCCTCCGAAACGATCTGCCCGCGCTTCCCAGCCAGCTCCGCTCCTGCAAACCTGTTGTTCTTGAGGGTCAGCTCCTCCAGAGCCATTCCGCAAAAGGCATCTTCCCCAAAAAAACGTTTCATCACCCGCTCATAGATGCCTTTTCCATTCCTGCCCAGGCCATTCAAGAATAAAATGTAAGGAAACATCGATCGGATAGCATGAATCGCAAACCAATCTACCATAGTGCATTGATCAATCTTGTTTGGTGCTACATCTACCAAAAATACTATGAATTTAGGGCAAGTAGCATCCTTATCATAAGTGACTTGAATTTGATCGGTTATCAGATCATCTGGCGAATATTCCCGAAAGTTTCCAGTTCTCAGATCAATAACTCCGTTCCGCACCCCGAGCAAAAAAGGATCACAATCAAAAGTGACAGCATAACTCAACAAAAAATCATGCAGCCTGCTTACGGTTTCCTTCTTATTTTTGATAGTTGCCAAGTCACCGGCAGCTTTATTCAGAATATTGTTTATGATCCTCTCGCCATCCGGAACGAATATTTGACCGTTGTAATAATAGATCGGATCTCTCCCATCTCCTCCCTTCGCCTTAGCAAGTTTTAAGACTTTTAGGATTGCAGCGACGGCTTTCGTAGGGCTAAACTTGTGAACCGCCTTGTCTCCCACTCCCTGAAGAATAGTCACATCGTCAAGTGTCAAGAAGGCCTCAGTCGGTGCGCTAGCGGGCACGTCCTCTGGCTTAATCAGCTTCCGCTTGATTGCGTGAGCAATTGTTTTTTCTCTTATGACAGGATCTCTTAGTAGCCCCTTGCCCGGAGCCTCCCAGGGGCTTGCACCACACTCATGCGCTAACCATACCCATGCATCCCCGCCTACGTTGAGATTATCATGCATATAGGCATAACCAGATTCATCTTCCGTGATGAGAGTGTTATGCCCACTGGTTCCTCCGAGGATAGGATGATCGTTTGCGAGCTGTCCGCCTTCATAATGCCATCCAGGAGCATTGAGATCGATAACGTCTCGCATGGCGAGAGGTGGTAATTTCTTACCAGCTGAATCCTTTTCCATTTCATTGATCCAGTCAGAGACGGTGGGCGCATTCTTCGGGCCGTTTTGTTTTGCGATGAACGGCGCTATTGCAAGCATTATGGCAGATGATCTATCCGCAACTTCGAATTGTTGAGATTCGATGCCGGTAAGGGTCAAGTGTCTATCATCTTCATATAATTCGAAATGATTCCACGGGTTTTGTCCTTTGTCTATTTTTTCTTGGATGTTCGGCTTGGCCTCAATTATATGGGCCTTCATTTCATCCGAAAGGTCATCTGTTCCGCCTGCTGTAAAGCTATCTACTCTGCCAGGAAGATGTGCTTGGTAGAACATCCGTATCCCACACTTGGACGGGCTAACCTCGGTATAGAACGGTTGGGTGTCTTCCAAAAACTTATTTGCAAACGCGCTCAGTTCGCCGGTGAAAGGATCTCTGCAAGCATCCAGATCTCCTCCTACGATTTGTTTTGTCTGATCGGATTCTTTATGATTCATGTATCCGATCCCGTCCAGGGGGGAATCTACCCACAGCTTATCGAATTTGGTTGGAACCGTGATACCAGATTCGCTTATCCGCAATGCTTCTTCTAGGGTGAGCCACCCGTCTTCGCCGTGCCAAACGATGTCTTTCGCTGGCTCATCGTTTCCCTGCCACTTCCCGGTAAGTTTTCCAGTGTGTGGATGCTTAATAAATGGTTGCTTCCCGACACGCACGCAAAATTGGCGCAAATTCGCGAGTTCTGGTGGGAGAACTATCATAATTACCCGCTCTCGCCATGCTCAAATCTGGCAGACATTGCTTTGTTATAAGCGTTTATGATGGATGGGTGTCTATATATCTGATATCCAGTCTTCAGCATGATAGATCCTTTGTGAAACCATGCGTCTGCGTTTTCTCCGTCGTTTCGATCGATTATATCACACCAAACACAATACATATCATCATTTTCATATGATTCTTCACAATTTCCATTGATAATATCGATTCGACCGCATAGCGGACACCTTCCAAATACCTCTTGTGATGATATCCATTGATGTCCACTTGTTTTCCAATCGTCTGGTGTAGTTGGTGTTTTTATTGTATATTTTTCTAAATACGGGCTTCCACACAAAACCACGAGACGCGCTTCGTTTTCTGGTTTATATATAACAGATTTCCGAAATGTTGACACTTTCAAAAAGTCTTGCTGGGACAATTTGTCGTTTGGTTTTATTTCGACCCATGTGGGAATACTCAAGTTGGGTAGATAGAAATCTGGTAAATAATACCCAGCTTCCCCTAGGTCAAATCCTTCCGGTTCATAGTCCCATTCAATCTTTAGTTCATCGAAAAACCGTGCCCATCGCGCTTCCAACCTTGAGCGAAATCTGCGTCCGGCATACCGCGTCTCGATGGCCTTTATTTCGGGCACGGTCACTCCTCGTTATGTTGCATGTCGTCGGTTGCTCTCCGAGCGCCTGTCCAAGAAGTTAAAAAAGCATCCATAGCGTTATCAAGCGACTTAAACCCGCCTTCCTTCTTTATGGTGTCCAAGACCTTCCCGGCCTCATCAGACACCACCAAATTCAGTCTTCGCATAAAAGGGTTATACGCATACTATCTATATCAATCTTCCCCCCTGCGCCCACCTGTCCAACCTGGCCGGAACCGCCGCGACCTTCATGCTGTTCTCCTGAGCCACCGCCATCGCCTAAGCAGATAATCGCCCAACGCAATCATTCCACGTTGCACTGGATGCGGCATAGCCAACGCTGCCCTCAGAACCACATCAGTTTCACGTCTGGACCTACTCATTTTCTTCCTCTCGTTCCATCTTTTCCTGAAATTCCAGCATCATGCAAACTAGGCACTCCCCCACCTTGGTGTCATGATCTATAAGCAGCTCCTCGCCGCACTTGCAGGGCATCTATTCCTCCTCCACGGCATCCAGCGCAGTCTGGAGGGTGGCGCTCAGCTTCCCGGCAGCCTTGAGTCGATTGGCCTTCGCGGCCTGATCGGGCCGGATGGTCAGCTTGACCTTCGGAAACTTTTGGAGCCCCTTGGACTCCTTGGTAGGGCGGGGCATTCAGTTCGCCCCCCTCTTTCCGCCTCGCATTGGACAGCTTTCCCAATCACATTTCCAGCATCTGACCAGGCTATCCTCCTGACCGCGGACCTCGCAGCCATATACCTCATCCATCTCATCATACTGAGCGACCAGAACGTCGCCGTTTTCCGCTATTACTTCGCTTATCATTTTAATTCACCTTGTAATATTTATTCTCGGTGCCGTAATCGAAGTTTCCGTACCGGATGTCATCTATCGCGAGTTCGAGTCCACCCATCTTTCCGAGGTATGTTTCATTTCTGGCGGAAATGATTACGCCGATATGGGTTATCTCGCCATTCTCGAACCAGGCCACTATATCAGAGCCTTCGATGCTCTCAGTTTCAGTGGCGTTCTGGGCGAGGTACCCCATGATGTCTTCTTCGAATTCGACCGTCAGAACCGGATTCCAGCCGAACCAGGCAGCCACGAACCCGAAGCAGTTGAACTCATCGATTGTGTTGAAATTCTCTTCGATTTTCTGAACCATCTCAGGATTCAGGTTTTCCAGAACTTCAGTCACGCACTCATCCATTGCCATAGATACTAGTAGGCACCGTAACTATATATACTTGTCGGTTACGGTGCCCACTGAAAAAAACGAGCTATTTTCTCCTGAGCGCTTCCCATTCTTCTTTCGTGTAATAGCTCCTTCCGCCATAGATTTCGTCTATGATCCGATGAAGCATGGCTTCCCAACGATCGCGGTCGTGGTTGGTCTTTGAGTGACAACTATGACACAACGCCGCAAATCTGACGGGCTTTCCATCACAGCAGGCGGCTTTGTTATATTCTACATGGTGGATCGAAAGACATTTCCCATTAATCGTCTCATCTTTTCCACATATCATGCACCGGTGATCGAAAAATGCCCGCGCTCGCGATTTTAAATCGTTATTGAATTTAGGGCAGTATGGTTCAAAACTTATACCGCCTTTCCATCCAGGTCCTTTTTCGCCACTTAGCGCGTTGGACAATTTAATGCGAGTAACAAAAGAATGGTGTTTTCCGACCCGATTTGGACGCGGGCCTTTATGAGAATCGGATAATTTTTTCCGCGCTTCTATAGAATGAAGTTTTCCATACATCGGATGATTTTTTCCGGATTGCCATTTATGAAAGCAATCAACTGAACAAAATCGCCCGCTGTTTCGCGCGCGTGCGGTGGCGTGCTTCCCGCATTGGACACATATTATATCGATGCGTTTTTCGTGTTTTGTTTTGTAATCAGCTAGCTCTTTTTTATGTGATTCTCGATAAGCCTGTTGATACGCTTTAATTTTTTCTTTGTGGGATTCTCGATACGCTTTTTGATAATCTTTTAATTCTTCTGGGTCTCTGTATGGCATAACTAAATACCTCCGATAGTATCCGAGATAGTTTAAGGGGAAGCACCTCTCGGAAAAGGTGCTTATCGAGCTGCAGGCTCTATCCCTGGAAATATATTGGTTAGCATACTTAATAAGCGTTTCTCCGTCTACCGATCGCGTTTTCTTCTCAAACTTTCTCTAAACCACGGCTGGAAACATTGCCAGTTCTTTTTATAGAAGAACTCGAATGAAGAATCCAAAATCCAAGTTTCTTTTGGAACGCCTCCCGGTCCGAGGTCGTTTGGTCCTCGGACCATTCGCCCGCAAGCCTGCTGGATGGCCGTAGCTGTAGCAATTTCACCAAACCTCTGGACATTCGGAAGAGGCTTGTCCATTTCGCTTCTGCGAACTACCCATTCATCTCCTAAGTATTGAAAAGGTATCTTGACTATGATATTGAGACAATTCCGTGGTCCAGGCAAATCCAGTCCTTCTTCCATTCCAACGCTCAAAAGTATTCGTCCGGTTTCTTTTCTCCATGCTTCTATTCCAGCCTCGCGATCTTCTTTCTCTGTGAACATTGGTCTGCAACCCTCATCATATAGGATGCTTCCCAAAGTATCTGCAATCTTGTATGAATGACAGTGACACAAGGTGTTTTGGCCATGCGCTTTGTGCATGGCCGCCACCTTTGGCCCAATTTTATCAAGTGTTTTATCTCTGTCCGAAATGTTCATCTTCCCCATTGGCATGAAATAGACCATCCTCCGCTCAACCTCGATAGGATGAGGCGCGATCACCTGAGCATAGCCAGGCGGCGCGAGGAGCTGGGTGTTGGGCGTACCACTGGCGAGCACGCAGACCTTCACGTTCATAATTAGCTCCTGAAAAGCCTGGCGGCCAGACATCATCCTAAAGGTCCTATCGGCCGTTATGATGAAAGAGTCCGGCGCTTCCTCGGCCATCCGCAGGACACCGCGCGCCTTCTCGCAAATCCTGTTGAGCCGGACTAATTCTTTCGCGATTTTCGATGCCTTTTCATCATCGAACGGCGCTATTTTTCGTTTTGCGTGGGCTTCGAACGCCTTCGCGAGCCCGGCCTGGACTGTCTCTTTTGGCTGCTCATCGTCTAGGAGCTGGCCGGAAAAAACTTTCTCCAGCTTGGTTTCCGCTTTCATGACCTCAAATTCGATCCCGCGAACCCATTGTTTCGAAGATTCTACCAGGTCGTTGATGTCAACCGCTTCCGGGATACCTATCTCGGACTGATTGATGAGCTTCTCCTCAAGACCTTGCGATTCATCGACTATGAGAATAGAAGGCTTCTGGATGGATCGATCGACTAAAATTTTGTCAAGCGTGGCCGCGCCCAGCTCGGCCTTGAGGAACCTGTCCTTCTGCACCTGATATTCGCAATGTGGACAAGTCTTGCGCCTCGCCTTGGACGGTACCGGACAGTCCACGGCAAGACCCGATTTGGCCTTGCTACAGCGATAATTCGCCCTTCCCAGAAGAGAAACTATGTCCAGCTTCTCATCGTTGGCTAGCTGCCACACGAGGCCCTTCTGAGGCGTCGTATAGATAGCATTCCAATTCTCGTTCTCTGCGATCATTGCCCAACAGAAAACCGTTAGCATCAGGCTCTTGCCCGTTCCTGTGGGCGAGTTCAGCTCTATGATCTTCTCGCCCGATCTGGCACGCTCCAGTAGCGCCTCGATTGTCGCGGCCTGCCCTGGCCGAAAGGAAGGATAGGGATTAAGATCTTCAATTGTCATGGTTCGCTCCCTCAAAATCTAAAACACATTCGCCTACATATTGGCTACATTGGGGGACGATTGCGTTTCCGAGTGCGTGCAATCTGACCATCCCCTCGGAAAGTCCATCACATCTTCGTATATTTCCGGCAGGTCTAGGATATTTTCGACCATTCCACTCAAACACATCACGTCCGCTAACTGGATTTGATGATCGTTGTCTATTCTCTTCTGCATCGATTTTTGTGAAAATCGCATTCTGAATGAATCGCTGCTTGCTGGAGTAGGCAATAATAAACAATCTTTCTCTTCTATGATTAAGTCCGAAGTCCTGCGCGCGTAACATTTGCCATTCCGCATCGTACCCGCTTTCGGCCAACGATCCAAGTACTTCATCAAGCCCCCTGTTAAGCAACGCTGCCACGTTCTCCACCAGGACGTATCGAGGTCGTACCAGGCGAATGATCCTGAGCATTTCCCACCAGAGGCCGCTTCTCGCGGCGTGGATACCGGCTCCTTTTCCCGCACAGGAGATGTCTTGACAGGGGAATCCTCCGCAGATAACGTCCACTTTTCCAAGCCCATCTAATTCCTCCCTTCCCAGTTTCGTGATATCCTCAAAACATGGCATCCCTGGCCAGTGCTTCGCTAAGACCTTCCTGCAAAATGGATCGATCTCGCAGAAGGCGATAGTCTGGAAGCCGCCGGTCCTTTCCAGGCCCAATGAGAATCCGCCTATGCCTGAAAATAAATCCAAAAACCGCATCGGCTCAATGGTCTCCAATGCGATGCCCTCCGTCTCTGAGCGATCTGATAGCATCTCCGAGAGACGCGCCGGACCTACCCATCTTCTTTAGCTCTTCCTTTTCCTTGTCGAGAACGCGCTTAGCGTCCTCATCGATCCAAATTTGAGGCATACGCATCTATATCATAGTCATTGTATATAGTTATATCTTAGAAAGCTTTATATATCAACGAGTTGTATAGGATCTTGTCAAATGGCGCGGCCCGGATTCGGGCATTAGCCACAGACAGGACTGAGAAATATGGTAAACGAAACTGTCGCCCCGAAAACCGTTTGGGATGAGCTAGAAGAGGAAAGCGAATCCGGGAAGTTCTGGAAACCGGAGGAAGGGAAACTGAATCAAATCAATGTCATCACTGACCCCTTCGTCGGTATGACAAATTTCAAAAAGACCGACAAACCCCAAAAGAAACAGTTCACATTTGTGATCACGACCATCGAGAAGCCTGGAGACCTCACCACATGGGGCATGAGCAGCAAGCCCGCCATGCGGGCACTGAGGCAAATGATGAAATCCAACAACCTCACAAGCCTGATCGGTGCTACCATCCAGGTAGTGGCGAGTGGTGCAGGATTCGATCGCAAGTACACAATCTTGCCAGTAGTCCTGCCCACCCCGGCTACCATCGCAAAAGTCCAAGCAGACTTCCCGCTGGACAGGATCAAGACCGAGTTCCCGGAGTTATTCGGCGGCGCAATCCCGCCCGCCTGAGGTCTGTATGTGCAACGGCATCGCGATCATAGCTCTACCCGCCAAAGACGGCGGGATAGAGGTTTTTTGCGATCCCGAGAACGGGTCGCATGACCAACTTCTACACAAATATGTGGAAGTCAGGCGTCACAATGACGCCATAAAAATCGAGTACATATTTCCGGGCGAATACCGCTTGGACTGCCCGGACAAAGAGTGCCGAGAGGCGGCGCTCGCGACCGGCCTGGTCGAGCTGGCTGGTTTCCCGGGTGTCGTCCGCCTCAAATCCGGGACGGTCGCGGTGATTGCCGCCAAAATGCCACCATCCGCGGCTTGGCCGAAGAATCTGATGCAGATGGCGAATCTGCACTGGGCGGACCTGAGCGATGCGAACCTGAGTGGGGGAAACCTGCTATGGGCGAACCTGAGCGGGGCGAACCTGAGCGGGGGGAACCTGCGCTGGGCGAACCTGCACGGGGCGAACCTGAGCGGGGCGAACCTGAGCGGGGCGAACCTGCACGAT
>JALOBN010000058.1 GCA_023228245.1 Candidatus Pacearchaeota archaeon | reverse complement strand
CCGCTAAGCTCGCCCGTGTAGTCCCTATTCATGACACCGGCCTGGGTAAAGACCTGGTCTTTCTTCAAGCTCGCCAGGAGCTTTGCGCTCCATATAGTTGGGATAAAGTTGTTTATTGTCATCGAATCACCGGTTTAGAGAACCATCAGCCATTTGGGCCTCAATGGTTTTCCAGTTCTTTTCAATGTCCTCCGGTGCCATCTTGTCAATCTGCGCCCTTGTGAAGCGCGTTGGGGCAGGAGTAGGCGGGGTTGTCTCGCCTCCAATTGCCGGGCCTGGTCCTAAGGCAGAAGCCATGATCTTCATATTCGCTCTGATTTCTTCCTCAGTTTTGCCCGTGATGAGTGGGATTAATCCTTCTGGAAGCTTCTCCTCTTTGGCGATCTTCGCCTTAAGGGCGGTCCCTTCCGAAGTGGCTATCTTACCTTCAAGGCCAATGCGTGCGGTTTGCTCGGATGCTAAAGAGGCTTTCAAGGTCGCATTTTCGGCTTTTAGGACCTCGTTATCTCCATGGGTTGCCTTCTCTCTGGAGAGTCTTTCTCCTACAATCCTGTCCACATCGGCCTGAGTGAATTTCTTGTCATCGTCTGGCATAATGTACCCCGAAATTTTAAGAGGATTTCGTGAACCTGTCACCAGGGCCGGGAAGGGGGCAAGGAGATGAGATCCCCCTTTGGAGGCGGGCATGGGTATACCCGTTGTCCCGGTGCTGGGGATATATTGACAATACACCGCTTAATATATAAAATTATCCTTAAAGGGCAAACTACAGCAAGTATTATCCTAATAAGGCAGTGTATAGAGAGTTGTATATACTGAATTATACAACCTTCACGGCCTGGTCAAATCGGCCTAAATCCACTTCTGGCAAAGTCAGAAAACAAAGAGTATAGGAATAGCGATCAAGTACACTTGTGCGGTGCCTGATAACGGTCAATCCTGCCACTGGTAGCGGAATTTGTAAGGGCCTTTTCCATCGCCCACACCCATACTTATCGAGCTGGAAAGGTATTTATAAAAATATTTGGCGGCTTCTGGTTAAGCAAATGGGCTGAGAAAAGAGGGGCAGTTCTTCCAAGTTACACGCCCCTACTTCAATAAGGCCACTGTTTAGGCGGATTCTCCTTCAGGATGGATGCAGCTTCTACCTGCCTGGCGGCGTCATCCATCTCAGGCTCCAATCTCTTCAGAGAGCTGGTTACTGTGGTAAGACCTACCTTCTTCTTTTCGACTTCAAGAAGGGTCTCCTCTTTTTCGTCGCGTGGCAGGCCATCTTGCCATTTAATGCGGATATTGCCAAGTTGGGCCGCACCTGCACCACGGCCTAAGACTTCAAGGGCGGCTGTCACTCTCAGGATCTCCCTTGTGCCAGGATCAAGCCTCAGCCTCAGCCGATTGACCTTTGCTAAGGTAGCCATCATTAACCGCTTCAAGGCTGAGCCGCTCTCTGCAAGACCCTGCTTCAGCTCTCCGAGAGCAGCGGGGGATAGCTCAGAGACCATATAGAGCCGTTCTATTATCTGGTCGATCTGTTGGAAGACAGCGGGAAGTTGGGCATTCCAGACCATATAAGCGGGCTGTGGCTCGCCCTGATTGTAGCCATAATACTGCCCGCCACCTACCACCACGGCCTCTCCTGAGTATGGGTCAACGTCTATCTTGGATGCAGGACCAGAGATAGAAGGATCGGCATGTTTGGTTAGCACTCTGGAGTTCTGGATAAGCCTCTTCTCCAGCTCCTTAACCAAGTCGTTCATATCGCTGTAATCATCCATGCCGTAAACACCATCAGAGCCTAAGAGGTTCTGCACCGGCACGACCAGGAAGCCATCTACGCCTGTCTTGATAACTGGGGGGATTTTGGAGTAGCGCTCAAATCTCGTTAGAAGAGCATCTTTGAGTTTGCCACCTTCGACCAGGAAGAGCTTATTTGTGATAGTGCCTTTCTCATGGATCTCAGCACGAACGAACTCCTCCGATCCTTCCTTGAAGGACCAAGCCAAAACGTGAGCCACAAACTCAGTGCTATCGGGTGACACCACCGGAAACCAGATTCTCGGATTGATAACATCTATGTAACCTCTTTTATCAAACCGGGCCTTGAATATGCCCGTGCCGTTCCGCACCATGGACATCGCTATCTCATGGGCCTTTAGGACCAAGGCGTTATCGGCTATCAGCCTGTCAGCGGCTTCTTGTTTATCGGCTGTGACCTGGAAGGGCTCACCGCAAAGGAGATCAGCAAAGACTGTGGTGGCTCTCTTGTAGAAATTGATGGTCATCTCTACGTAATTCCGGTCAATGTAATCTTCCACATTGAAGGAGCTTTCTTTAGCAGAGTGATTAATCCCAAATGGGTTAAGATCAGGCCATACCTGCCCGTGCTTGCCATCATAGAGCAATGCGTTCTTTGCGTATCGATCCATCCTCGCCTGTTCCGAGGGAATAGGCCAGGGTGCTCCTGCCTCAAATGCGGCTAAACTCGTGATTACCATAGTTCCACCAACCGTCTATCATTTCTTGCCCGCGCCCTTTTTGCGGTTTGTCGTCCGGGAAACGGCTCTGAGATTATCTTTTCGATTAGATCCGCCCTTGGAAATAGGATTTTTATGATCTGCTTCCTTTGGATTTCCGACAGCGAGCCCTAACTTGGCTCTTGCAGCATTTCGCTGTGAGCGGGCCTTGATTTGCGCCGGCGTGCCGTGAAAATCGGCATATTCTTTTTTGTAATCGCGTTTTTTGGTCATATTTCACTTCTCAATATATTGCATTGATTATATATCTAAGTGCATCAATCGCGTGATCGTCACTCTTTACGGGCTTGTCTATTCCCTGGGCAGCCGCCTTATCATCCCACACATAGCCGCCCATCTCCTCCAGAAGATGCGGGCAGTCACCTATTACCAGAGTGCCGGCAGCGATGGCCTGGGCGATCTTCTGGAGACCTCCGGCTACGTCGTTGTTGGCTCCATGAATGCCTCGGATGCCAGCTTTCCGGGCCTCAAAGATGAAGGCTGCAGCCGATGGATCAATCTCTATGCTGGTAGGGTGCAGCCTGCCTATGAAGGCTTTAAGGGCCTCTGCATACTGAGCATTAGTTTTCTGTCCCTGCTCTCTGGAGTTATGCCAATATTCTTCTGTGGCAATCCACTTATTTTTATATCTGCATAACTTGATAAAGACTGTTGGGTTTATGGAGCCGTAATCTACTCCAATCCTCATCTGGTTCATGGGCACTTCGGGAAGATTAACCGTAGTATGTAATTCAGGATCGAAGGCAGAGAAGACAGCTCCCTCTGCAATCGCCCAAAGGCCATCTATCATTCTTTTGCGCCAGAGACCTTGATAAGTGCTCTTTAACCAGGTCTTATACTCCTCAGTCAGGAAGGGGTTATCATCGAGCTGGAACTGCCATACTCGAGCTCTAATGTCATCTTCCCGGTCAATGAATCTCTTTTTCATCCAGTGACCAGGCGGGCCGGGATTCATTGTACCCCATAACTTAGAACCAGGGAGAGACAATCGAGAGACCAGCATGTTAAAGACTTCAAATGGATAGGTTGCCGCCTCATCGCAGTAGGCATCCAAGAACGTAGGGCCTTGAACCTTAGGCAGGGCTCCTATGTTATTGGCGCCAATTAAGTAGATTTTACGGCCAAATAGGAACAGCTCACCTGTACCTCGATTAAGGAAGCATTTCTTTGGGCCTAAAAACTCAGTCAGAGGGTCTATGCAATTGCGGGTTAAGGTGCGCTCAGTGTTGCCTAACATGCATCTCCCTACGTTCTTAGGGCCTGAGGACACCCGATCCGCCCATGCTATGAGGCTGCCCACGGTCTTAGTGCTCCGCACCGCCCCGGTCAGAAGCTCCAGCTTGATATCACTCTCTTCAAGTGAGTCAATCCAGACAGAACACGCCTTAGAATCTTCAGGGGGTAAGTGCCACATTTCGCCGTTCCTTCATCTCTTTTCGCATTACATCCAAACCGCTCTCTTCTGATCCTGGTGAGGTCTTGGATAGGATCTCAGCCACTTTCAGAGACACGGCCATGATTGAGCCAATTGAGGAGAATGCTTTGGCCTCTCGTGCTTCTCTCGCACTGCCTAGGCTGATCTCCAGACACTCAGCCAGAAGATCAGCCACATCAATGCCGTGCTTCTCCTCATCTTCCTCAGCAGCTACCAGGGAAGCGACCGGGATATGTCCATACCTTTTATGATCTTTCAGGCAATCCAGTTTTAACCCATACTGGCGGGCAATCGCGGGATAGTTTCCCACTCCACCGATGATAGCCGCCTCAATTTCAGCTCTCTTTTTGTGACCACAAATAGCGCATTGTCTCATGGTTGCCTATTCTTTTATAGACTAGAAAGTATATATATTTTTCCTCTTTAAGGGCAAATAATAGAATAGTTTTCCTACATAGGATAACGACTAATCTACATGACAGGCACAAACCTCAGGAGCAACGAAGGCAGGATGCACCTTACTTCCTTTCAGGATAATACGTAGATAAGCCGGGTGCCATCTTCCCAAAATAGAGATGAGGATAACCCTCTTCCCTAGACGAATAATGAACCTCATTCTTTCTTTGCCTCATTTCTCTGCACACCATGTGCAGACAGATTCTTTCTCTCTATACCTTGCTCACGTTTGCATGGTTAAAGATATATATTAAAGATATATAATACAGCCAAAACTAATATAATACATAAGCTATAATATAATACCTATACTATCTGTGTATGGATGTACTAAATCATAAGATTCTGGTTTTTCCCTCCTACATAGATATCCTGGGATTGATTGCACAAGGGGTGTTTTGACCCCGAAAAATAGAATTTACTGCACAACTGCACACCTGTTAAAACTGAATAAAAATAATTATTCATTAATCCTCACTCGGAACGACCCATCGACTTTCTCATAAATGATAGTTGGATAAAGATCGTCCAGAACTTTCATAGCCCGCCTGGCAAGTTCCGGGTTTAGTATCTTGCCATCCTCTGAAAGGAGTTTGCGACAATCATCGGTATGCAACGCCTTCTTAGGATCGGCCTTCAGATACTTAAGAAGAGTCATGGCCCTCTCTTCAGAGACGTTCTGAGTGTCAATCTCCTTAAGTTGTTCTACATCCTCAGATACTTCGGCGGGCCTGGTTCGCTTGCTCTTCTTGCTTCTGGAATTATGACGGTATATATCGATGTCCAACAGTGCACAGATTATATCTCGATTCAATGCCGCCGCACTCCGTGGCCGGATAAAGGGAGACCTGATTATAGCGTTAAGTTCATCTTTGAGTCTCGTGAGTGCTGGTTCTGTTGGAAGTTCATTGAGTCTATTTATCTCCTTACGAAGTTCTGGAAGAGTTTCTAGGAATTGGTTCATTTCCTCATTCTCTTTCTCTCGGCTTGTTCTGGCTTCCGCTAACCAAGTATCAGGCATTTCATGATACAGGATAGATATACTTTCACTGCTGCCGCTCATCAAATTCCTCACTCTTGAGCCCAGCAGAGACGACCAAGCGCAACATTTGGCTGACATTCAGCCCTCTCTGCTCCATGATCCGAAAGAACCTAACTTCGTCAGTCCGCAATATCCGGCCCTGGACCTGCGTATAGCCGAGATCCCCCTTGTATGGCATAATTACTTGTTGGAGTTTAAGTTTATAAGCTTACCCATTTGTGTAAAATTAAGATTGTGATCTTTATCAAATAGATAACTATATATATGCAAAAAGCCACACTCATAGATAACTATATATATAGCAAAGCAACGCTTCTGTAGCTGTTTAACAATAACTTACGAAAAAAGAATGAAATGTTCAGAGAAGAGAGATCTTACGAAGTTTCGTAATCACATCGCGAGACCTCTATCATGGCCGATGCTTGTGGTAACGCTTCAGGCGGTTGCATTTATCTTTTCGATATGAATGGTCTTGAGGAGCTGTAGGGTGCCTTCGTCCCATGGATAGTTTGATATTAAAGTCGCATTCATACGCATTGGATTAAATGTTGGATGATATATGGCCATATAGATTGTTATATCTTTATTAACTTCGGTTGATGTAATTGTGCCAGTGGTGCCATCAATCGAACGTGTAGTAGCATCGGTGTAAGCATTTCTAAATGTTTTAACAGCAGCTTCGTTTGTAGGAAATTTTTGGTCTTCTTCAAATTCAGTTATACCAATGATAGCAATTCCCGAATCTCGATAGCTTCCATTATAAATTGTCATGGAATATACTGTATACTTGTCGCCTTCTAATGATTCTGTATTTTTTATCGGATCTTTTACGATATCATATGAATTGAACCCAAAATCAAATGATACATTATACGGCCCGGTAATCACACAATCAGGAACCGCAGAAGCCGATAAGGGCAGGCATATCAAAGCCGCTAGAACGATGCTCGATATTTTCATTAAATCCCTCCATATCTTGTTTCAAGATTGAAAGATCTAATGAAAAATGTTTGGGTGATGATTTTATGCCGTCCCCTTCTCCTCGCCTGGCATAAGATCGAAGGGCCTGAAGGCGGGAACCTCGGGCCTGATGCTATCCTCTGGCGGCCTGGCCAGCCTCTTCGCGGGCTCTATGGGCTCTGGTAGAGAGCTGCCCTTTGCCATTGCTACAAGCTCTCTCTGGCGGGCCTGATATGCTTGCGCTTGCGCCTTCGAAGAGGAAGAGAGGAGCTCCCTCTTGTGTTTGCACTCCTTCCCAAATTGCCCGGCCCTGCAGGAGCATCCCTTCGCGTTTGTGAAATAATAGCAGTCCTTCTTTGTGCTCAGGGTTAGCCGCGCGCCGTTCGTCAGGGAAATGATTTGAGGCAAAGCTTCTTCGATTCCTAGATACTGAGCAAGGGCTTTACCACTACCGATTGTTTGCGTTACTGGGCTTTGGATTAAGGTCTTTCCATTCATGTTTATGCACCAATAATATGATAGTCCATAATACTTTATAAATGTTTCCCCATTTTCATCATATAACAGAATAAAGTATAAATACTCATAAAGTAAAGTTGATAGCCATGTATGAAGTAATCGCGAAGATGGATAAACAGAATAGAATCACCATCCCTCAGGTTGTGAGGGAGTTAATAGGCAATCCACAACCAGGGGATATAATCAAGGTTATGGTTGTTGGAAAAGTCGAAGGTGTAAAGGTAGGCGATCGGAGCCCTCTTGAAGAAGGTCTAACCGCCTAACTTCGTGTTTATGTGGTGCATAAACATGGATAACATTCTAGCTGAAAGCATATCAGTCTTTCCCACTTCAGGCATAGCTTTATAATAATTTACAATAATCTCAGTCGATAATAGTATTAAAAATATGATTTCTGGCCCAGGTGCTTACGACACCCGGCCAGGATTCCCGAGTAGGGAAGGGATACCTTATGGAAGTAGTGGATACCACGCAAATAAATACCTTTGGGCTATCACCCAAAGCAGATTTTGCATCGCCGTCAGAAGAGCCTATTTTTGTTTTAACGAGATCTCAGTTAAAGACCATCATCCAAGAAGCCACAGCGCCCATTCTTCTGGAGCTGCAGGACCTCAGAGCCCACCAGGAAGAGGATATAGAGCGTTTGGCCTTGGACATCGCCCATGATAGGCAAAGATTGGCGAGGCTGGAGAAGATCGAGCCACAGCCTATGCAGCGAGATCGAAGTGAGATCCTAAGGGCTTTGCTCGCAGCCAATGGTGGCAAGATGTTGGCGAAAGATGCAAGGCAGAAGATGCGCCTTTCCAAAGAACTATTCTCAATGCTGATCGCTTCAATGAAAGATGATATTGATACTAAGCCTCTGCATAGCGATAAGCGTAAATTGGTTTTGACTTTAAAATAGATCAAAATTAGTTCAATTGAACCTTTAACTAATTTGGGTCTCTCTCATCTAGGTTCAAGGCCTGCACTAATCGCGTGGGAATTTACGCGGTTTAATGATACTGATTACTTTGAGATGTAGATAAATATAGATAGATATATAAGATATAGTTAAATTAGAGAGATAGATAGAAAATAGTTCAAAGTTCAATTGAACTATTCTCTCATTGAAGGCGACTGAAAAATAGCCTTTAATTTTTCTACAAGTGGCCTAATATTCTCTATGCTAACAGATACGAAAGCTCCTTCCCCAACGATTTCAATCTTAAATGGCGGTTTTATCGCGGGATCTTCTTTCTCTGTCCCCTTCACAATGAAAAAAAATCTCTGCTCATCTTGTCGTGCTCTTCTGACCTTCAGCCCGTACTCTGGAAGGGGTATTTCTGGTGTATCCTCTTTGCTTGTATATCCTCCCGGCGCACAACCTCTTTTTATATCTTCCATTATTTCTGATTCTCTCTTTTCCCCCTTAGACTCGAGGTCTTCAAGGGCCTCCGTGAGATCTTCTAGTGTTCTATTTACTATTTCGTTCTTTCCTTCAATCTTGATTTCATGTTTAGGTATTATTCCTCTGCCTGCTTCGTCTTTATTTGATAGTCTCACCGAAGCGATCTTTTCGGGTGACGCGTTCCAATCGACGTATAATGTATATTTTTCACGGGTCCACTTATCCTCCAAGGGAACGTCTTGGAGTTCTCCAATATGTTTTGACATAGTCCTCTTTCATTATACATCCTATATTAATTTCCCTATCTCCGGAACCGCCACCAATGCTTAGCATTGGCCTCTTCCTGCGATGGTGGAAGGAATGTCTTAAAGTTCACATTTAACATTCTGGGTATAGATACTTCCTATATTTATTTTTATGATTTCCGAATTGAATTCAAAGTACGCCTCAACATCTACGTGTATAGTCTCGATCATTTTGTTTTTGTCGCGCCTGCTGAGCAGATGTTGCTGTTGTAGAGAGGTAAGAAGTTCATTAAAATAGACAATAGTGTCATCTGTTTTTGGTATTTCTTGCCGTCTTAGCATAGCACCATAAAGTATCGGCTGGCTGTTTATCTGGATCTCGATCAGCATACGATCTAAGACAAGATCCACGAGACTACGATTTTTGATCTCAAACCATAAAGATATCTTAGGAATATCAAATCGAGCAATCTGTATGGGATTATTGCCTCTGAGATCAATTTTTATCTTCTGAACTATTCGAGTTGTAGGGTATAGGTAACCGATTAATCGCTTTGGTAAGTGCTTTAATGCCATCTCAATACCTATCCCTGAGAGGATCGAAACATCTAACATAAAATTTTATCTCCAGAACCGCCACCAGCTCTTAGCCCTGGCCTCTTCCTGCGATGGTGGTAGAGCCAATTGGCTGATGCTTTGGGTGAGCTGTGCCACATGGCCGCGAAGAAAGGATATCTCATCTTCCTTGCCCTTAAGAGCCATCTCATATTTTGCGGTCTCATTTTTGGCCTGCATAACGTCTGCATAACTCAGATTAAGTTTTTCTTCAGCCTGCATAACGTCTTTAGATTTCGAATCTATAACCCTATCTTTCTCTGCAAGCTGATTCTCTAATTTCGTTATTTGCCGCTTTAGTTGCATAACCTCAGTTTGACTTTTATTCAGCTCCAATTGAGCGTTATGCAGTTCTAAATTGGCCTGATTACTGCCCGTGACAAATGATTCAATAGCTTTAGCCACATACTCAGACCGCGATAAGCTGCTTTTATGCGCCTCTTCATCGGCTTTAATCAGGATTGAATCAGCAAGGGAGACCGTCACGCGAGGCATGTGTTATGCTGTAGTTATGCAAGCATATTTATCTTCGCATAGTTCCTGGACAGTCGATATTCATGACGGAGCTTAAATTTTTCTGATAGGCACGCAATATTTTAATATTAATTCTCCTAATAGTGTAAATATGAAAAGTGCAACTAAATATGATATTGTAATTATCATGAAGTTTAATAAATCGAAGGTGCCAATGAATATACCGGTGTCACCCTTCAGTAAACCGTATGATAATACAATTAATCCTAAAATCATCGATGTGCATATAAAGGCGTAAAAGAAAGATAAAACACGTTCTTTATTGCTATCAAGAAGAGCATCCTCGATACTATTTTCGTAAAAACTGCATATATTGGGCTTGGTGCATTCACAGGGATTTGCGAGTATTCTTAAAACTAGAAGAGTTGCAAGTGTTACTAGTAGCGAGAGTACACTTGCGTCATTTACAGTGATGTCGGGGATGGTCGTTCTAATTACGACGAAATATGCGGCAGCAGATGGGTAAGTCAAGTTGAAATTGCATTTGCTAATGGCCGCGATTTTATGGAAAAAGCTTTCTCCATTTGGATTCGCCGGAGACTTCAATTTGTGGTATATCCCGACAAGTGAAATTTTCTCAGAAACATATGTAAGCATTATATAAAGGGCAACTATCCAGCCAGCTAGAATCAAAAAAAAGGCCGAATTCAGTTCAATAGGTTGAGTCAGATTTGTGCCTTCCGAAATACCGAGATTTAATGAAGCCAAAGACGTACAATAGGATCATAAAAGCAAACCCCGCGATTATCGCATCATTAAAAAGGGAATAGATGCTTATAGACCCTAGGATTAGCTGAGCGAGGCTAAATACGACATATGCAATGCTTGAAATACCACCATCTATTGGCATGATAACCTTCCGTCTTATTGGTACTTAGATCTCTGGCAATCGGGTTTAGGAGCTAAACAAAAGGCCCCGCTATCTCGGGACCGCCATTTTTTAACGCTGCAAATCGTATGTCATAAAGAGATATATAGTTATCTATGATAGTGCGTAGATCGATTTTGCAAGTTTTTCTTGAAGGGCCGGGCTGCCTAGATCTATCTTCATGAGTTGGCCTTTCACGTTTAGCTCGGGCTTATCTCTGATCGTGATGGAGACGTACTTATCCAGCGCTGCGAAGTCTTCATTTCTGGTCTCTTTACTCAGCTTATTGCAATCTATCAGTTGCTCTTTAGTTGGTGTTTGGGTGAACATGTATTGACTGCATTCGCAATTTGGATGTTTATGAGGATAATAATTGCCATCACTGAAAGGTTGATCGATCGGCCTAATCTCGCCGTTCATGGCCCGGCACTTTGGGCAAGCATTATCTCCATTGCTGATCCAGACACGGAACCGCCCGCCGTTGAAGTGAGCATTGGCGAAGGCGCCGGCCTCATGGCAATTGTGCATCTCTGAGCGATATATCAATTTAGCCCGCTTCGCATCAAGTAGGTAATCCCCGGCTATATCCCTGGCAAACTGAGCCTCTCCTTTGCCCCAATGCTCGATGAGTAAGGCCCTGATATGTTTGCGGTCAGTCTCAGAGACATCTTTGATGAGCTGCCCGCCTCTCTCATCAAAATATTTGCGGGCATACGATGGTCCGGCTTGCCACTTCTCGCCCTGCTTTGAATTGCCGGTTAACTGCTTTGAGGTTCTGCCTACACCAGAAGCCCATGAGATCGCCCCAACAGTGGCCACAAAGTAGGCCCATAGCCCTTTTCTGCTCGGTTCAATGACATCCTTCTGCAGGGCTTGCCATAGGTCCGGGTCTTCAATATAGGCCCTTAATTCTGGATCCAGTTCGCCCTCATTGTCTGGGGCAGGGGGGACCAGGGGCCCGGCCTTCTTATGTGGGATTGTAGGCGGGAAGGGCTCGGGCATCAGAACATATACTCCCTGTAAAGCTCAACCTCATCCAGGTCTTTGACGACAATGCAGCGCTTAATAGTGTAGTCTAGCGCCGCACCTAACTTTCTAATGCGATCTCCGACGATATAATCAGTCTCACGCCAGGGCTCACCGCTCTCCGCTACCACTTCGCCAATTGATAGAGTCCAAGTTCCTGTATTAGATAAGTACATCTTGGTTTTATCGCTCCATTTACAAGCGAAGTTCGTCCATGTACCACGGGCTTTAGTGGCGTTGCTGGTAGTGATGGCTTCCACCCTAACGGCACAATCAAGCCCTACACAATGAATAGTAGGCGTGGCGGTCAGGGTTGCCAGAGAGTCTTTATAACCCTCTTCAGTAAATGCCAGCGGTGCCTCTGCATTTACTTGGACGGTTCCGGCACAGTCGGTATGTCCCGAGATAGGCCAAACATAGATCCGGACCTTATGATTACCGGCTGGTGAGGCATCGGTTAGAACCAGGGGATCAGCCGGAAGCCCGAGGTAAAGCTTCCAGAGATCAGCATATTGGCCCACGCTTTTAAGGTAATCATGCACGGGGCTCTTTCTGGTCATACGATAGGCACCACCACAGCCATGAAGGGCCTGATAAGATCTTTGGCAATCCTGGAGATAAGGACCGGCTGTCCCGCTGCGGGGCCAAAGGTCTCAGAGACATCAAGCATCTTCATGGAGGTCACTCCCTGGTCCTGCAAAGACCTCCGAACATTCCCACCAGTTGATAAGAGCTCTAAAGCCTCTTCACAGCACGCATCAATCACGGCCTGAGGGACTGTCACCCCATCACCCATAATGCCGCCTCTGGCAAGGGGGATGTATCTCGGGAATTGATTAACCTGGGTGGCCGGGTCTACCTTCCAGCCCTTCAAGCCTAGACAGTTGATAGCCTGAGTAGCCGTATGAAGGGCACCCTCTTTATCTGCATCCGTGACACCTGCATCAGTCCATGCCTCTGAGTTAGGTCTTAGGGCAAAATAGTCGTCTGCATCATCATGGGTTATGTAATCGGCCGTATTTTTCACCACCCTAAAAATATATTAGCCCCTCATCGGGGCAATAGTACCAGGGCAACAGAGCCGCGTGTCTCATTGGTGTCGAGGAGCACGGTCTCGTTGGCCTGTTTAAACCTAGAACTCTCAAAAGGTCCGAGAATATAGGTCTGGTTTGTAGCCAGTTGAAAGAGCTTGTCTCCGAGGCCCTCACGCCAAAATATACCGGCAGGAATGGTTATGTTTTGGACATAGGCAGATATGGTGTTAGTGGTATTGATTATGAGTACCTGCCTTCCATCCTCCGCTATGTCTAAGTAGTGACCTGCCGTATTTAGGGCAAACCAGGTAACATTAGCCGAACCATCCCATGAGGCCACAGAAGCATTTATCTCAGATCTGACGGCTCCAGACAGGCCCATGCAAAGAAAGCCTATTAAAATGAGGGATATGAGCCTCATTTAGGCCACCGCCCTTGCAGTCAGGAGAGCCAGGCAAGTAGGTCTTACGACCTTTGCACCGAACAGGTGAAGCCCCTTCACGGCATCGCTGAAGGAGTCCTCCGGCCTGTAGCCCTCCACCTTATTGATCTGCTCTGCATAGCTCGCGGCCATGCTGTGACCAGCTATGATCTCACTGTTTGACTTTCCTTCAGAGACCACCACAGGCACGTTCAGGGACTCCAGAACGTCGAAGCCAGCCACGCGGGTAACTATGCCATTCCTCAGGGCTTCTGCACTGCCCGAGGCGGCTATGTTGGTGAATCGGGGGTCCTTTACAAGCAGCCCGGTGAACCAGGGGGGGATGACACACCATCGACCGGATTTCGGGCACTTGGCCTCACTCAGCTTTGTGCTGAGATCTACCAGATAATCATAGGCAGTGGTGCCAACATCTCCTTCGCCGTAGACGGACGACGGGATGATAGCGCCAGCATCGCTGTCAGTGCCGATCTTGTTTCCAGCCGGAACGCCATCATAGAGCAAATCCGCCAGGTACATCTCGGCCACATCCGCCAGGTCGTAAGATGCCTGAGCCATTGCGCCGGCCATGACCTTAGGGGTTTGCTGTGCCTTGTCAATGTCGTCTACTTCGAAGTTGAAGTAGTTGGCCTGGTCTATGGTGAGGCTGGTCTGAGCATCAGACAGGGTTTCTGGAGCCACTATGGGCATGTTCTTGACATAGGGCCTGATAGTGACGGGGCCTATTCCATTGATTTTGACTACGGAACCTTGCCCGCTAATCTCGCCCGTGTAGTCCCTATTCATGACACCGGCCTGGGTAAAGACCTGGTCTTTCTTCAAGCTCGCCAGGAGCTTTGCGCTCCATATAGTTGGGATAAAGTTGTTTATTGTCATCGAATCACCGGATTAGAGAACCATCA
>JALOBN010000057.1 GCA_023228245.1 Candidatus Pacearchaeota archaeon | reverse complement strand
GCGGCAGACTCTATCGTCATCTTGGACGCTGGCGACAGCAGCACCAAGCGTGAATCCGTGGCTGATCTGGTCTCAGGAATCACAGGCAACGGCCTGACCGATTCGGCAGGAGTCGCCGCCGTGCTGGCTGAGGATGCCTCCCTGGTGGTCGGAGCATCCGGCGTCAAAGTCAAGGCCGCTGCCCTGAAGCACGTCCTGGCAGACGGCACCGCATCCGCTACCAATGTCACCGTTTCCGGAATGGCAGTGGGTGATGAGCTGATCTCAGTCCATGCCCAGGCTACGAAAGCGAGCGTCGGCACAATCACGGACCGGACGGCTGAGTATGCGATCGGTACCGGAGAGCTGACCAAGGCGGCTGGGACCGATGAAAGCAGCAACCAGCTCGATATCTGGTATTGGGATAGGACTTAGGTCCTATCTGTATAATCTTTTTTATAATGATCTCAAAAACTCTGTCGCTAGATCACGGCTCTAGAAGAATACTAGTGGAGTTGAATGAATGTCATGGCAAATGTTTCGAACATACCTAGAAAGTATAGACAGTAAAATACCAGCTACTGATATAGCCACGATGCAAGATGATATCGCCGCGGTCAAGGCAGATATAGCAGCTATCCGCGCCATCCTGGAGAGCTGATCATGAGATTTCTGAATCGATCACCTTGTGGGGGTATGTATGGGACTTTCTCCTGACCGGGCTGCTATAGAAGCCCTAATCGATGAAGTTTCTATCATCGGTGTGAAAGATGCGAAAATCATATCCAAGCGGACCCATAAGGAGATCACGGTAGATGATGATCCAGAGATCCGTAGGATGGGACTGCTAAAGGACGCTGACCTATCATTGACACTGGTCTACAGTCCCGGTGACGCCGGCCAGCAGGCGATCCTAGTGAGTGATCGAAACAATACTCAATGTGAATATACAGTTTCGAAGGGGGCAATCATTTACATTGTGACGGCTGGCGTCAGCCAGATCTCCTTTCCTAACACAAATTCTGATGAGAATATTATGGAAGTGGAGTTGGCTGTGAGTGAAAATATTCAACTTATATACGAGGGTATGACATGACATTCTTGTCTCGTTTGTCTGGGCGGCTTGATGCCTATTACGCCCGGAATCGAATGTGGAAGAACAAAGGCAGCGACAGCGCGGCCAACCGGAGGACGCTGGTATCTCCGAGCCACCTGATAGTGAACATCGGCGGTGCCGGAAATCATGCCTATGAACTAGCCGCCGCCGCGGAGCTAGATCTGGATACCGCCGCCAATTGGGACGATTCGCAGTACGCCACTCCGGCCAACCGTGCCGGGAAGGACTTCTATATCTATGCCTGCGTGCCAACCAGTGGTTACACGCCCGACCTCATCCTGAGCGCTGCTGTGACCTATCCCGCTGGCTACACTGCCGACAACAGCCGCATGGTGGGCGGCTTCCACTGCGAATGCGTGGCTGTGGGCACAATTTCGGGGCACTCTCTGACTGGATATCTGGCAGGGGACATCATCCCGCGGGGTGTATGGGACCTGTCACATAGATCTTCAGGCCTTCAGGCCGGCATGGTCTGGGCGGGGAAGACCGACTTCGATTCCGTGAACCTCGCGCCAATCTGGGTCATGATCTATCTGGCCAGCGGCACCGGTGCCAGCACTCGATCAGCCAACGGTGCTACGATCTCAGATACCCGCGACTGGATGAGCTTCGCAGACGACTTCGCCGCAATCGGCTGCCGGATGATGGAGGATGACGAGTTCCAAGTGATAGCAGCAGGTTCCAACGAGGAAACGAATATAGCCGGATCTGCAGATCCCGTCACAACCGGCGGCCATCTGGATACCGCTTCTAGGCGGATGGTCTCGAACATCGGATGTGAGGACTGCTGCGGGGCCCTCTTTCAATGGTTGAGGACGCAGAGCTTCCAGTGCAATCCGGACGGTACTGTCGTGACGGCATCAAAAACAGCTACTGTCTACCATGTGGCGAGCCCTGGAGGAAATCCGATATATGCGAAATTCCTAGCCAACGGCGAGCCCTATCTATGCTGCAACATGGCCAATGATGCTGTTGACAAGTGGCTTACCCTGGGCACTGACTACAAAGTCCTTGTAAAACATGACGCGGACGCCGCGACCGGATCTACTCAGATCTACTTCGATGACGACGGCACGCAGCTTGCCAGAATCGTTGCGAATCTCGCCAGGGGCAAGACCTGCTATCTGAGCACCAACAACCCAACTTATGCGCTGCAGATCACTCACTCAGCGACTGCTTCTTCTGTTGGCGTGGCGCTCTACTACGATGATGGTGCTGATGAGAGATTGGAAGCAACCCTGCCGAGTGCCACAAATGCGATAATTGATTTGGCATTATTGAGCCAAGCTCAAGCTTTCAGTTACTATGACTTGCCGGGGTCGAAAGGATCGCTCGCCAAGCAGGGAACATATGGCGATGTGAAGCTGCAGGCGGGCGGTAATTGGGCGTTTGGCGCTCATGCGGGTTCCCGGTGCCGTTATGCGAATGCTTATCGCTGGATTGCGTCTTCGGGTCTCGGCTGCCGCGGTTGCGCGGAGTCGGCATAGCGGAAATCGGAAGGCGCAAGTCGCGCGTTAAGGTAACAAAATAAAGTTACATTTTCATGAGGAGAATTCATGCGAAGCTACCCGAGATTTCCGTTGGGAAGGCAGGACTACATCAACCTGCTTTCGATGCCAGAACACGCCGAGCGAGCGCGAGCTGATCTGCAGACCCTGGCTGCATTGGATGACGACTATGTGGCTGTGGACCAGGGCACAGAAGACGCCCCGGATCTGCAGGAGATCCCCAACCCGTTGCCTGCCTGGAAGAGGGCGGGATTCGGCAGCCGAGATGAGGTACTGGAGCTGGCCGGATGACCGGCCCAACCTACACCTTCGCAGCTGACTTCAGCCTGACCCGAGACCAGATCAGAGACATGATCGGGGATGTGGATGTGACCACTGATCCGATCCTGAGCGATGAGGCGATCGCTTTCTACTATGCTCAGGCCGGATCAGAGTTGCTGCCGGGCGCGATCAAGGCCGCAAAAGCGGCAGCTGCGAAGCTCGCGCGAGAGTTCGACAGGGACATTGATGGCCTGAAAACAAACCGGAGCCAGCGTCACAAAGCCATGCTGACTGTGATCGAGGCGCTGGAGAATGAGGCCGCCAGGGAGAATGCGACCTACACGGCACCAGAAGCAGGGCAGGTGGCGGACGTGGCTGGATATCCGGGCGAGTTTGAGCACACCGATCTAGGGGGGCCTGACTGGGATGCAGATGAGTGATTTGGATTGGAGGGCCATCATGAGCACATGGCCGGAGGCAGATATCCGATACCTGCGAAGCATCTGCGACGAAAAGCTCAACCAGATAGCGGTGGGGACGGCCCGGCGTAAGACGATCATCAGAGGCGAAGGATGAATGTCATTAGCGGACGATTTCAAGGATGAAATGGCGCAGTCAGTTTCCATTCAGGCGGTGGTCAGCACCGGCCTCTATGGGCCGGTTTACGGATCGGCTACATCCTATGCATGCCATGTCAAAGAGCGGGTCAAAAACATCATCGACAAGAACGGCACTGCCGCTGTTTCCTCCCTGCAGATCTATCTCGATGGGCATCCGGCAGTCACAGATTCCGCCAAGATCACATACGGCGGGAAGAATCCGCCCATCATGAAGATAGAAAAGAAATGGGATGAGAAAGGCGGGGCCTATGCCCTAATCATATACACATGAGGATATATGGCTGACATCAAGTGGGATCACTCCGCCTTCCGGAAGTCCGCTCACACCAAGGCGATGGATGGGGTAGAAGAACTGGCCCGGGGGCCGATCCTGACCGAGGCGAAAGAAGGCTGTCCGGTGGACGGCGGTACTATGCGCGGATCTCTCGGGGTGGAGCGCGACGACAAGAACTCTCGCTGCTATGTGGGGGGAGGAGGCGCGGCTGCTGCGTACGTTTACCGGCAGCATCAGGACATGACGCTCAACCACACAACCGGCCATGCAAAATTCATATCGCGGGCGGTAGAGGCACATCGGGGTGAGCTGAAAAAATACGTTGAGAAGCATCTCAACAAATAACTCTTTTTGAATAATAATGTCAAAAATAGATCCCGTGAGCCATTGGTGGCTCGATGCGTGAGGCACTGATATGGATATTGATATGACACAATTAGCTGAGATCGGCGGCGCATTGGCCGCCATAGTAGCCGCCGCTATCGGATTACAGAAAGGCAGCGCCAAATGGGCCGCTGCCAAGGAGCTGATCAGTGACGTGGCTGACTTCGTTGCCCGCGCCTACCAGGTGGCGGAGCTGCGAGCCAAGGCTCAGGAGATCTGGACAGACATAGGGGATTTCTCGCCCACATTCAAGACTATCCTCTGTATGAAATCGAGCCTGGCCGAAGCTACGAAGCCTGAAGAGAAGGTGATCTAGATATGTGGGAACTGTTGGCTATAGCTTTTATTTTCATCTGCATGGCTGCTGCGTTCGGCTGGCTGGCGATGAAATTCCGGGAAGTCGGACCACTCACCGAAGAGCTGCAGAAAACGCGATCTGAGAACCTAAAACTCCAGAGCGAACTTCAGCAAACTCGCGAGGCTCTTCGCTCCTGCCAGAACGCTATCGAGAATCATTAGTCCTGCCGGACGGAGGCAGAATGAAACTTTTCACACCTGAAGACATTCGAAAGTATTTCTACGCGTCCTGCTTTCTGGCGGTATTCTGCCTCATCCTGGCAATCATCGCTATCGGAGAGTCTGGGCAGGCCAACGTGATCGAGGAAAAGTTCTCCGGCATCGGCCAATTCGATCACAGCAGCTATTCTAAGTCTGCTTCCGACCGGGCAATGAGCGACGGTGGAGCAATCGCCTACGAGATGAGCCGGAACTGGAAGAATGAAAGTGCTCAAACATTTTCAACCAGTTTCATAGTATCGGGTGCACGCGGCGGCTACAAAGATCAGTATGTAGTGAAAGCGTCCGGGGCTGGATACAAGCATTCCTACCAAGCCACCAAGATCAGCGGCGACTTTTCAGGCAGCGGTGAATCCTCAGTCAGCTTGGAAACCGGCGTGCAGAGCCTAGACTCTCTGGTGATCATGGATGGAAACGCGACCTTCCGGGGCCGGATCATCAATGGACAAACTGGTAGGCCGGTGACTGAGGCTGAAATGGATGCCGTAGGCGAGTACATCCTGAGGAGCTATCTGAATATTTCCGAGGAGATCAAGACGCCAGAGGACTGGCTCGGCTTCTGTGCGTCCTTCTCGGATGCTCTGCCGGCCAGTGTTGGACCGGTGAAACTTGTCCCGGAGAATGCTACCGCATGATGGACTTGAAAGAATGCCTGACCATCCTGGCATCGCTTACGGCGGTGCTGGGCTTCGGTCTGACGATGCTGGAGGATGATGACGCTCAGCCTCCGAATGTAGCCCCTCCTCCTCAGAAGATCGTAATCCTGGCAAGGACGGCGTTCAACGATTCTGGAAATTCGTATGCAGAGGAGTTCAATGGGGAGATTATCCGGCTCAACGGATCTATGCGGGTGGTGTATCTGGTATGACGCTTGCGTCTGACATCGCCGCCGTGCTCACCGTGGCGGGATATACGAATCTCAGGGCCTACCGGTTCGACAGCTCGACCATCCCCCAGATCTGCATCATTCCGGGCGGCGGCTCCAGCTACATTGTATCTGGCGGAGACATCGAAAAGCCCAACGTACAGATCCAGGTCCGAGACGCAGATTTAGCCACTGCAGAAGCACGTGCCCTGGCCATCAAGACCCTGCTCCACAAGAAAGACAATCTATCAGGAGCGGTCACCTGCGTATGGGATGGCAGGGCACCGGATTATTGGGCCGACGACAACGGCCTGCATATTTTTTCAATAGAGTTTCGAGTAACACGTAGCACATAGGACATAGGAGATGATACAAATATGGTACTAGCACCCGAAAGGGCGGCATTGGGAGTAACGGTCGGCGGAACGACTGCACTCGGGCTCAAGGACGCGAAGCCCGTGAAAAAACGGAACCAGAAAGAGATCACAGTAGATGATGACAGCGCCGTACGCAGGATGGGCCTGCTGGAAGATGCCGATCTGAGCCTGACCTTCGTCTATGATCCGGCAGATGCGGGTCAGCAGGCCATCATTACCAGTGACCAGAACAACACTCAGGTACAGTACATCGTCACCAAGGGCAGCATGACATTCACTGCTACTGCCGGAGTATCACAGCTCTCGTTCCCCGGTGGGCCGGCAGATGAGCAGACGCTTGAGGTTACACTCTCAGTGTCTCTCGGAATCGCCATCAGCTAGAGGTGACGACGGATGACCCTCAATCCTCTCCCCGGCTCCTATGTGCAGGTGCTGCATGGGGCCGGATCTGAGAGCAGCTACTCAAGCGAAGCCATGCAGGAGGTGAACCTGTACTCGGCCCGCTGGGGATTCAAGCTTCGATACACAATCTACCGGATCACTGCCGCTGCTAAGCGGATCATGACCGACACCGCCGCACCGGTGATCCAGAAAAAGGTTCACGGTGCCGGTGATTGGGTCACCATCGCCGCTTCCGGCTACACCGTCTGGTACGGCGCGGGCTACATCGAGATTACAACGCCGCTCAATAGCGATGATACAGTCCAATGCCTGAGCGGGAAGTACCTCACGCCTACCGTGCTACTCGGATGCGCCGAGAACAAGCTCACAAAGAAGCGCACTTTCCAGGAATGTACAGTATACGGAAATACCAAGATCGCCAGGAAGGGCACTATCCAGGATTGGAGCAGTTCACTATCCTGCTTCTATGGGAAGCAGTGCGCTGAGATATCTAGCTCTGGCGGCGTGGCCAATAGCCACGTCAGGATCATCCATGAGACAGGTGGCCTGGCCGGGAACGGCGCTACCATCGACTTCCAGGATACCGATGCGGGTGCTCTGTCCGCATCAGTCACTGATGATGACATCACCGTCATCCTGAAGACTTCGGGTGGATCTCCGGTGAGCACCGCCTTGGAAGTGGTGGCTGCCCTCAACAACACCGCAGATTTCCGGGCACTCGGGATGAGGGCGGAGCTTGTTTCTGGCGAAAACGGCACGGGCATCGTAGCCGATTCCGGCCCGTACACCCTGGCAGGTGGCCTGGATGAGATTGACTTCGACGCCCTCCAGGGCGAGGTTGTGGCCTTCAGATTCTATGGAGACTATATCTCGACGGGAGATATGTTCGTCGGATTCGGAAAAATCGAAAGCATAGACTGGCAGGGCGGCCCGGCGGATCTGCTGAAGGCTGGCCTGTCTGTCGTCGGAGCGAAGTATCCGCTCCACCATGTGATCAATTGAGGCGAGTCCGGGATGATGGGATGCGCTACGGCACATCCCGGACCGGGCTCCCTTGCCTATTATTTTCTCAGATTACAATAATTTCTGTAATGCCTCTAGAACAACTATAATCCGAAATAGGATACTAAGTAAGGGAGCTAAAAAATATGGCAGTATCTACACCGTTCGCCGTAGGCGAAAAAGAATTCCAGCTGAGATATACGAACAAGCAGCAGCAGGACATCAGGAACAACGGACCTAAGCGATTCCTGCCAGAAGGTCATAAGGTCAAGCGCTTCCAGAGCCCCACGCAGATCCTAGACCTCATGGGAGACATGGATGTGCAGATCTACCTCATCGAGAAGGGCCTGGAGTGGGACGGCTCCGGGGCCAAGAAGATCGACTTCGACCAGGCCGCCGACCTCAGGCAGGAGTACCTGGAGCAGGGCGAAGCAGATGCCGGCGAGAAGCAGGAAGCACTCATGGAGCTGCTGGCTGACGCCCTTGCACTGAATGTGCTCGGAGCATCCGCAAAAAAGCTCCAGGAGAAGGGGAAGAAGGCCCAGGAGGAGGCGGCGGAGAAGAGTCACGAGACGAAAGTGGAGGAATATGCCAGGATCAACGAGGCCAGGATCTTGGCGCAGGCCAGGGCGACCAAGAAGCTAGCGGAAGAGGGACTTGGACCTGGGACGACTGGGATAGAGAAACCCCCAAGCTCTGCATAGGCCTCCTGGGGATGGATGCGGAGGCTTTCCTTCGCTCAACCCCAGTAGAAATCAACTGGAAGATAGAAGCCTATAATGACGCTCGGCGGGACCAGGCCACAAGAGATTATCGCCTGGCCAACCAGTTAGGTTGGGTCTGGCATGATCCGTCTCACGCGCCGCCCTTCGAGCGCTTCTACCCAGTGACCGATCCAAAAACCGCACAGCAGAAAGTAGATTCCAAAACGGCCAAGGCGATCAAGACCGCGAAAGCCCTTGGCCACTTTTGAATTTTATTTGTATTGTTAACGATCATAGCTTTATTGTAAATATATTATAGGAGAAATAATGCCATCAGCAGAAGTGGGATCGGCCTATGCAACCCTCGGCCTGGATGACTCCAAGCTAGACTCTGGATTGTCTGGCGCAAAGTCCAAGTTTTCCAGCGCAGTAGACGCTATGGAAGGCAAGGCGAAGAGCATGGGCTCCGCCATAGGCGGTGCACTCAAGACTGGACTTGAGGTGGGTGCGGTAGCTCTGGCTGGCGTGGCCACTGTGGGCGTCAAGACGTTCATGGACATCGAGAGCGCCGCCGCCGATGCTGCCTCCAAGATGGATCTCTCCTCCATCGCCCAAGCCAGCGGCAAGTCGATGGAGGAGGCCTTTACCGGCGTAAAAGAGCATGTGATGGCCCTCTCCGATGAGCTGGGCCAGCTCAATACGAACGCCTTCGACCCTACACAGATAGCTCAGGCCTGCGCCAATCTAGCCGCGGGAGGTTTCGATGTGGCCACGGCGAGCGCCAAGGATCTTGAACCGATCCTCAGCCTCGCCACAGCCACGACCTACGACCTCGACAAGTCCGCCGGCCTGGCCATGAGCACCATGAACCAGTTTGGCATGAGCGTAGACGATCTTGGGCGGATCTCTGACGTATACGCCACTGCTGCCGGGAAGTCTGCCGCCAGCATGACTGATTTCGATTATGCCATGCAACAGGCCGGGCCCGTCGCAAAAGGCGTCGGAATGTCCTTCGAGGAGCTGACCGCTCGCATCTCCAAGTTGGCTGATGCTGGATACTCTGGTGAGAAATCCGGCACTGCTCTCAGAACAGCCATGATGGCGCTAACCTCGCCCACGAAAACGCAAGCGGAAACCCTAGAAAAGCTCGGGATCTCATATGCGGACATAGATCCTCGCGTTCATAGCTTCGGCGAGACCCTGGATCTCCTCACAGCGAAGGGCGCCGATATCTACGACTTCGGCGAGATCTTCGGGAAAGAGGGCGCTGCAATAGTCTATTCCTCGGCTCAGCAGAGTGCAGGTGTCAAGCAGCTCACCGCCGATCTAGAGAACTCCAAGGGCGCCGCCTCCAGTATGGCGAAGATGATGCTGGATAGCCTGAAGGGCTCCTTCGATGCTGCGATGGGCGCGGCTTCCTCGCTGGCGTATCTCATCGGCGGGAAGCTCGCTCCGACGCTGAAGAGCGCATTTGAGTGGTTCTCTTCCACAGGCGCGCCAGCCATCCGGTCCTTCATCGAGGCCGTCGCTGATGGTGATTGGACCAAGATCGGATCGATGCTGACCGATGCCGTCAAGGCCGGTTGGGCGAAGCTGAAGGATCTTGGCGGGCAGCTCCTCGGCTGGCTGAAGGCCGTCAATTGGGGCGCATTGGGTACATACATTCTGGACGGCCTGAAATCCGTCAGAGATGGCATGGTGAGCATGGGCGGCCAGCTTCTTTCGGCGCTGGTATCGGTTGATTGGGGCGGTGTCGGAACTGCCATTTGGGAAGGCATCAAAGCGACTGCATCCTTCTATATCGAATATTGGAAAGGCATATACGACGCAGCTATCAGCATCGATTGGGGTGCAATTGGACAGTCTATATATGATGCAATAGCAGGTGCGGTCTCCAAGCTATCAGACATCGGTTCAGAAATATTAGGATATTTCGATTCGATAGACTGGGGTACGGTCGGCTTCAAGATCGGTCAGGCCATCCGGGATGCTATCGTAGCCCTGGCAGACATTGGGCAGAAAATCTGGGACTACCTGACTTCGGCGGATTGGTCCGGCGCCGGAAGCTCCATATCCGAGAAGATCAAGGCCGGTCTGGCGAAGCTGAAAGAATTTTGGACGGAATTCAAATCCGGTATCAGCTCAGTGGATTTTGCAACGGCTGGAAAAGAGATTGGAGACAAGATCAAGGCCGGGCTCGGGCAGATATCCGACTATGCCAAGAGCATCTACGAGAAAATCAAGACTGGTTGGGACAGCTGGATAGCATCAGACGGCCCGAAGAAGCTCGGCGAGAGCTTCGCTCATTCGCTCGTGAAAGGCGTGGTGGATCTCGGAAAATGGATATATGACAAGATCGCCGACTACTGGAAGAGCAACGGCAGCTCGATAGGTAGCAACTTCTCAGCACTCTTCCATAGTGCGATAGACTTTGGGAAGACCGCACTCACCGCCGCCTATAATTTCGTCACGGGATTCGCCAACACCGTTCTCACCGCTGGGAAGGGCACCATAGGCGCAGCCATCCTGGAGATCATCGGCGGCTCGATGAATAGCGCGTGGGAAGGCGCAGGAGATGGTCTCATCGAGCAGGCCACACAATGGCGAAAAGAAGCTGAAGGCATCTGGGAAGCCTCGGATTTCGATACCACGATGGCCGTCACAAAGGACTGGCTAGATGGTGATCCGCTGCCAGCAGACGGCGAAACGCGATCAGTGGAATATGTCGTATCCACCACCGGCGAGGACATAACCAAAGCAGTGAATGCCATACCAGGCACAACGGGCACGCGGGGAGGCAACGGCCCGTCTGGCTATTGGAATCCCACGACGCATGAGTATTCTCTCCACACCGCAGATAATTCCGACATCACCGCAAAGGAATGGGCAAAGCAAATGGGCGAAGCAGGAGCCACATTCGAGCAAACATATGCCCTGCTGAAGGAAGCCGGAAAGAATGGCATCCATGTGCTCCCGGATGTCATGGAAACTATCATGGCCGAGTTCAATAAGGGCCAGGAAGAGTATGACGCTGCCCACAAGACGGCAGCCGAAGAAGCTGCCGAAGTCGAGATCGAAGCCGCTCATGAGGAAGCGGCGATTGAAACCGGAGCTGCAGAAGAGGCCGCAGCTACCACGACAGAAGCGGCGAAAGAGTCCGCTGCAACCGAAAAAGCTGCCGCCCAGGAGCTGTATCGCACCCTCATAGGCGGATCGCAGGCAGCAGCCAACGCCATCAGGATAGGCTCGGAGATCGCCGCCAATAGCGTGAAGATCGGGCTCAATTCTGCCGGCCAGGAGATAGCCATCATCGGCCAGGTGGCCCAGCGGCGATTCGCTGAAGCGGGCGGAATCCTGTATGATCGAGTCCAGGTGACTGGATCAGGCTTTTCGTCTGCGGTTGGGGCCGCTATCAGTGGCCTCCAATCCAAGATACAGTATGCAGGCGCAGCAATCCAGACTAGCGCAGGTAGCGCCGGGGCTGCTCTGGCTGCCAAGATTGGAGCTGCTGCAAGTGATTTTCAGCTCAAGGGCACATACGCGGGCTCATCAATCCAGACCGCTGCCGGAAATGCTGCCTCGAAGCTCAGCCTCGGAGCCTCTGACATCCTGGCGAAAAGCTACAATGCCGGGAACGCTCTGGCGTCCGGCGGCAGTAGTGCCGGGAGCGCGTTGGCCGCAGGAGCTAGTGCAATCCGGAGCGCCGCAAGCTCTCTAGGGCAATACACCGGCATGAAAAAGTACGGTGACTACTATTTCGCCTCCGGCGGTGTCACCTCTGGGCCGCAGATGGCTGTCATCGGCGAGGACGGACCGGCAAATCCAGAGTTCATCATCCCAACCAAGACTAAGCGATGGGACCTGCTCCTGGCCGCCATGAAGGCCTACGGCATACCAGGATTCGCAGAAGGCACCACGACCGGATCGGCTACTGCCGGAAACGGCGAGCCTTCCGGTATGACCGCCACATTCGGCATTACCGGCCTGGCGAGCATGGCCAAGTCGGTCAAGAAAATTATCACCGACATCAAAGATTTCTTCCGGATCTCATGGGGCATCGTAAAGGCAGAGGGCTCGACCTACTGGAAGCAGATCAATGCTATCCTGACGGCAGAAATCACTACTATCAGGGACAGTGGGTGGCAGGCCGCCATTGATATTCGCAACGCCTGGATCTCTACCAATGCCGAGATCAAGTCGGATGCTACTGCTTTTTGGGCTGGATATTGGGCATCCATCGAGCCTTCAATTTCCAGCATCAAGGGAAACTTCGTACAGTCGTTCACCGATATCAAAACCGGTATCAAGGACTCTATTGATGGTGCGGTCATAAACAGCGAGGCAAGCCTCCAGGCGTTTGAAACGAGCTGGTCCGACATCTGGACTCAGCTCGTGACTGATATGGCAGATGCTCAGACCAAGGTCACCGAGGGCGTGGCTGTGATCTCCGAGGCGCTGAAATCGATATCAGTGAACGTAAACATCAACGCTAATATCAGTAGCGGGGGGGGTGGCGGAGGGGCATATGGCAATGTAAGCAGCAGTGTGGTATCTGGAAACAGCAGCGGGGCAATGCAGTTCACAGATTGCCTTTTCGAGGGATTCACGGATTCATGCACCGGCGTGTTGGTAAATCCACTCATCTACACGAATCCGCAAGGAGTGACCAGCTACATTAATCCCATGACATACCACAGCACCGGCGGCATTTCAAATTATCAAGGCGCCGGAAGTTCTGGGAATTCTGGTGGCAGTGGATCTTATCAGCTTCCAGCGATCTTCAGAGCCCGCGGCGGTCTGGTCGAAAAACCTGAAATCGATGTGATTGCCGACCAAGGTCCGGAGATCATCCTTCCGACCAAATTGACCCGGATGTTTACCAGCCTCGCTGAGATGGGATTTAGCGCGGTTGGTGGCAGATCTTCGGAGAAAATCGTTATTGAGGACCACACTGAGCATCATTGGTACATGGATGGAAAAGAAGTTACCAACGTGCTGATGGATCGAGTCATGAAGAAAATGCAATTGAAAGGGGCCGTTCCGGCCAGATGAGGGAGACATGCCAGATAATTCGACACGAAATGCTCTAGCTCTTCCGCTTAGCACCGACGGGGGGCAAACTTTCTACAGTGGACTGCATACAAATTTTGAGCGAATCGACTTAGCGATTGCCCGGTGTAATTGGGCAGCAACCGTAGATCCGACCGTAACCGACGACATCTCTCCGGCCGATGTAGCCACGTTCGGACCGTATTCGGTAGGGTCCATGTGGTGGAATGTGACCGCTCATAGGCTCTGGGTCTGCGAAGATAACACGAATGGCGCCGCTGTATGGAGACAAGTTTGGCCAACTCTCGCCACAGATCTAAGCGGTACGATCACAAATGCACAACTTGCATCGGCTGATGGGTGGATAGCTGCTCCAGCTCTGACCTACGTCGCCGCAGATGCTCCTGTTTATACGGCAACATGTGCCGGGGACTATTCAGCTATAATAATGGCGGGCATGAGGATTAAGTTGATCCAGGGCGGATCGGTCAAATATTTCATAGTGGTCAAATCAGAATATTCCGCACCAAACACCACCTTAACGCTCTATGGAGGAACTAATTACACGTTGGGAGCAACAATCACCTATCCTTACTACTCTATGCTCAAGGCCCCAGCAGGATTCCCATTAAGCCCGGCAAAATGGACAGTGGAACTTAATGATGTGACCGACGCCTATCAAAACACCCCGGTAAACGGCACTATTTATAACATATCTAGCTTGAGTTTGGCAATTCCAATCGGGGTCTGGAACGTATTTTTCCAGGTTATGTTGGTAAGTTCTGCAACGTCGGGGAACATAACAGATGTATATGGGGGGGTTTCGTCGTCAGTCAGTTCATTCAATAACCAGGATTTACGTGGCCGGGTCTATGTGGCAACCGCGAGTGGCGGGGCTCCAACTTTTGTAGGACCGGTCGCCAGATCTGCGGTTCTGACTCTAGCGGCAAAAACGACCTATTACATAATCGCAAAAACCGACCTCAATAATCAGAGCTTGATAGGCTACAACGGCGCATCCGATGCAAGCACGGTTCTCAGAGCAGTATGCGCTTACCTTTAACTTTGGGATCACGAAGGGCAAAGCGAGAAGTCCCCATCCTTTAGGTTGGGGATGAAAGCGAAGCCCTTTGTAAGAAAAAGCCAACGTACCAAAAACTATTTATCCTAATACTAGGCTATA
>JALOBN010000056.1 GCA_023228245.1 Candidatus Pacearchaeota archaeon | reverse complement strand
CGGTAAGTTCCTCAGCGCGTAGACTCATTAGTTAAATCCTCGCCGATGGTTCACTTCGTCAAGTGTCGCGCTCTCTATTTCGTCGGGCTTGGTCAACGGGGCGTTCAAAGAGGAAACGGCGCCTATCGTGGAGTAGGCGCCTATCGTGGAGCCGTCACCTATCGTGGAGTAGGCGCCTATCGTGGAGCCGTCACCTATCCAGGAGCCGTCACCTATCCAGGAGCCGTCACCTATCCAGGAGCGGGCGCCTATTGTTATTTTTCGTTTTTGTAGTTCGGAGGCGTTTGATAAATCGAACTCCTCCCACCCAACGTTGTCCGTCCATAAGTAAATCATCTGCTTTCTCCTTTTGCTTCATCCAAGGCAGAGAGGGCCTTGTCGATTGATCTTATCAAGACGCATCGGTCGCATACGTGATCGACGGTGGTGTCACACTGGCAAAGAATCCCATCGATCCATGCGCGGGCTTCCCTCGCCGCCTCTTCAAGCGCGGCGTAGCGCTCAAGGTCATGCTCCCACTCGATCTTTACCCGGTCAGCCTCAAGCTCTGCAAGATCTACTTCGTGCTGTCGCTCCTCCCGTCCGATCTGGAGCTGGGCGTCGCGGGCCTTGATAATATCCTCGATGGCGAATACCTTCACGCTTTGGTTTTCAAAGCATCCGCATATTGCCTTTACGGTTTCAATTACGCTCATCGGGTTATTCTGCGGCATGGTTGATTCCATATTTTGCCTCCAGTTCGGCTATCAACACCGCAAGCTCGGACGTGGTCATTTGAAGCGGGTACTCAATTTCGATATATGCTAAAGCCGCCATCTTATTCCCCCTTCCCGGCGTCGGGCTTTGCTTCTGGTTTTTCGATGGTCTCGGGATCGCCGAACACATAATGTCCTCCGCGTTGTGTAGAGTACCACCACCGTTGCCACCACAGGGAAAACTCGGAGCATCTATCAAGGAGCGTTTCGCAATCGCTCCATCCTCCGGTATGTAGAGTCAAAACGCCGTTTTCAAGCGTCCCCGATCCGATGCCCGTCGATTCAAATGCGTCGAGAAGGAACCGCGCCCCTTCCTCGAAATCAAAGCCAAGCTCTTCGGCTTCGATGAAAACTTCGCTAGATATATCGCTCATCCTTTCCTCGCTTTGTCCAGGGCGGACAGGGCCTTGAAAAATGGACGGATCAAATCGATTGTGGCCCTCGTGTCTTCATTAGATTGCCACCATTTCGTAATATCCCTCGCCGCATCGACCAATTCGGCGTAGCGCTGTTCCATCGCTTCGTACTCTGCCCACGTATGCTTGAGCCCGTGATTGCAGTGGGGGCACGTTGCGGCGTTGTGGTGGTTATCCCAGCCCTTGAGCCGCGCTGGGCGGCTGTCCGTATAACATTTGCTTAACTCGCGAGCTACCGCGAGTCGAGTTGAAGCAGTTGTTATGTTTCTTATTTCGATAATTGATAAAACATAGTACCGAACGCCGGGAACTGCTCCCCATGACTCAACGCCCGTTCTTGTGTTTACGATAACCACGCATTCCATGAGCGGTGATTCTTTTGAATACCCCGCACGGAATCGCATTACAAACGGCTCGCCGAGCCGCTGAAACCGCGAATCGTAATACGGTTTTATCTCGCGGTATTCTTCTTTTTTTTCGCCGCTCGCGATCATGTCGAACCATTTCTTTTTTATTGGCAAAGTAAGCATCTTTCCTCCCGTGGTTCATCCATGTAGTCGCTACTGCTGGTACATGGTGAAGCATCGACATAACATCCTGCTTACGCGCAACAGCATAAGCTTCAAATAGCAAGCTTATGCCGCTACTCCTCCACTATGATCTGCTCAGGCTTAACGCCGCGATCCTTGGTCGCTTCCTTCTCCGTATGATAACTCCCGTCAGCGTGGCGGTAGGCGGGGACACGATACACGAGTAAAACGGCGTCGGGTGAAAAGTCGGCAAACTCTTCTTTTGTTATCACATCCCCCTTTACTGCCCCGTCGAGAGTCATCAGCCCGTCCGCCCCGATTGAGTCGAGCCATGCTTGGGTATGGTCGCGTAGGTTCATTCGCTATCTCCGTCATAATCCGTTTCTCGAATGTCATCGGACAACGGAGCTTCATTACCTAACGTTTCTATAACGTCATCGCCGGTTTCTTCCAAATCTTCCCACGATTGGAAACCATTCATTCTGCCTCCCCCTCATACTCGACCTCCCACGCTGTCCCCGGTAGCTCGCTGGCCTGCCTGCATATCTCGCGCTCGATGATGGTCTGGAGCGTGTCGGTGCAGTCTTTAGGAGTTGCCGACAGAGCAAAGGCGGGAACTAGGACGATGTATTCTTCGTTCGCGCAGTGATACTCAATTCGTTCAATCTTCGAGCATGTCGTATTCTTCTTCGCATCCATTTCGACTTCGGCATCAGCCCAAAACTCAGCCATGAATCGATCAAGCTGGTATTCCCGCATCGGGAGATAGCGCCGGATCACTTCCCGCGTCTCTTCCGTCTCTCCATGTGGTGCCCTGCTATCCCAGTTGATACGGTCGTCTTCCATCGCTTCCCCCTTGCCTTGCTTCAACTATAGCCCATGCGCGTAGGGTACGCAAGCCATAATCGCATAAACTTGTAGCATTATTCTGGCATGCGTTTCGTGCTAGGCTGTGCGGTTTTCTTCATCCAGCATCGTCCGCATGCGGCTTCCATGAAGGCAGCGCGTAGTTCGTCTATCTGGAGTTGCGTCAAGGCTATTTCGGTTTCGTCGGAAAAAGTGAAGTTTATATACCCGGTAGACTTGGCGGCCTTACGCTTCATATTCCGCTACCAGCCGCGTCAAGTACCATATCGCTTTCTTTATATCCTCGGCTCCGCCCTTATGCTTCTCGCGCCAGATATATTTGATCGCGACAGCCTTGCAGTATCCGGCGAACTCTTCCGGCGTCATCGCGGCCTTGATTGCTTCGATGCACTCTATACCTCCTTGGGTATAATGTGGGGGGTGGTTGACGGCTTCTATACCAGATCGGGTATCGCTTACTGGAGTGTTAGCCATTGCTTCCTCGCTGTCGCTTCATTGCATCCGACTAACTTTCCAACGTCTTTCCACTTCATGCCAGCCTTTCGAGCCTTTAGCAAGAAGGCATTTTCTTCCTCTGTCCACTTGCGCGAATTGTGGTGTACCGAGCTTTCCTCGATTGCGGATTCTATCGCCGCTTCCCATTCAGGTCGGAGCTTTACGCTCTTATGGGTTTCGCCGCCGCCCACTTCATGTCCAACATGTGCGCGTGCCATTCGTATTCGCCTCCTTCGCAATCAATCGAGACTAGCCCTATGTCGTTTGTCCCTTCACATTCCTTCGATCCGAACTTCGTCCAAGCTTGCAAAGCCGGGGTAGTTATCACCATCTTCCGGGCGTCGCCGGAGTATCCGAAAAAGTGAACGTGAGAGCGCACAATTATTCTAGCGAGTGGTTGAATGCCACGCTCTGCCCAGATGAGATTCCAAAGCGCCGCGCGTTGCGGGCCGGTATATCGTCCATGAGGTATTACAGAACCATTTGTCTTATGCTTGAAATCAAAGATGACGCCCTCACAGTCTACCCATTCATGCGCCGCATAATGGTCAGCATGGCACAGACTCGCTACGGTATACTCGAAGTCATCATCGCGTCCGGTATGGTAAGGCGTTCCAGATATCAGGTTTACGGCTTTTGCCTTCGCGTACTTTATGCAATCAGCCGCGATAGCCGCCTGAATGTTCCTATCGGCTTCGATTAGCTCAGTACCGCCAGATCGCTCGCCCTTACCGTCTATTGCGTCGCCGTTCACTACGAGCCGGTCGATAGGCTGGAGAGCTTCTAGCTTCTCCGCGTAGAAGTCCCATAGCACTTGCCGGACACGCTGGAACTTGTCGCGCTTTTTATATTCACGTTGCCACTCTGGAGGCGTAAGCCCCGATTGATGCCCTGAATGAAGATCAGATATCACTACGATACGCTTCATAAGCCTCCAAATAAAGCCGAGCGTCGGTCGGCCTAGCCCAGCGCGTTTTCTTATATAGTCCTCACCTACGCGCAAAAGGACTAAAGCTCTTGACGGTTCCTTAGTCACCGACAACCACTATGCCCAGCGAGATTCGGACTCGCGATCCTCGGGATGAAAACCCGATGTCTTAACCGCTCGACTATGGGCATGTAATACAGTCAAGACCGGGCGACTCGGTTGCCGTATGCAATAGAGCGCGATAGTCCGGGTAACCCCTTCGTATTACGGCGCTCGTCATTTGGCTTTATCATCGTTCGATGACATGGCCGCCCGGTCTGACTGCTTCTCTACTCTATCACGTCTTTTCTGATAATGCAAGGGCTGTTTTTCGTGTCATTTCTGATAACGAACGCTGCGGCCTCCTTTAAATACGGCCCGACGATAGTCCCATCAGGCTTTATAAAAAAACAACCCGCGGTAGTTTCAATCGACGCCTCATATCCGATTGCCTCGGGATCGCTATAAAAGCGAAGTTCCTTAAACGCTCGCACGCTTGTCCTCCTTAGTGTTTCTATCGATTCTCGATTCTATTTCGTCTATCTCGACCTCCTCCCATGGCTCGCTCTTCGATGCCTTCCGCCATGTCCTGCAATGATGATGCTGGTACATCGGATACTCGCGAGTATTGATAGATTCGCACAGTTCAAGTAGCTCTTTCATATCTCCTCTAAAAGAATGCCGGTTACGCCCATCCGGCTTTCCGATGTTTTGGAAACGTCCTAGGGACATACGGGGCAAACGCCAGCCGTATGCATACCTGAGATTCTATCTCATCAATTCCCGTCTGTCAATCTTATTTTGCATAATTCGTACAAATATATTTTCACCGATTTCCGCATTATTTTCTTGCAATACAGATAAAGCCATGATAGAATATAGCCAATGGAGGATTATATGCGGCATGTTATATCGTTACTTGCATGTGGCTTGCTTGGTTTCATTAGCCAGGCGCTGGGGTGGGGATGGTTTATCAGCAGAAAAGGATGGTCGTTAAACCCCAAGGGAATTGTCCTGAATCTAGGCGGGGTTATTGTCATTTCTTTAATATCTGCGTTATATTCAGCTTTATCGGATAACGGAAACTCATAAGGATAGATGACCATAAAGGAGGTCTAGGTATGGCAAGACAGAGAGCATGGAAGGATAAGCGCGCATGGTGCGAAGTCGAGGCGAAACAGCGAACTATAGCCGTCGTAAAGGAATACCGCGTCCCGTGGTATATCAAGCTCGTCGCGATCTTCGTCAAGAAGGCGAAGCCGTGGCACAAGGCGCGGTGGCAGAGCGAGTACGACAAGGTATTCCATTACTTCTGGAAGCGCCTTTCGCACAACGTCCACCTCAAGACAAACGAAGAAATCATCGCCGAGCGTAGACTGGCTAAGGCCATGCAAGCGAAACGGCGCAAGGAAATCGCGGAAGGCAAGCGGTATCCGATCAAGATGAAAGCGAAATAAAGGAGGTCTACATGGAAGAGAAGGCTATCGGATTATACAATGCCATGAAGCAACCGCCGCCCGAGGCTCTGAAAAAGATCGGCGGTGGACGGCTCCAAGGTTTCACCGATATCCGCCCACAATGGCGCGTTGAGATAATGACGCGCGTTTTCGGGCTTTGTGGTATAGGTTGGAAGTATTCGATTGACAAGCAGTGGACGGAGCCTGGGGTAGCTGGAGAGGTTTTCGCGTTTGTAAACCTTTCGCTCTATATCAGCAACGGAGACAGGTGGAGCGATCCTATCCCGTCAACTGGCGGAAGCTCTCTCATCGCGATGGAAAAAAACGGCCTACACGGAAGCGATGAAGCCTACAAGATGGCGACGACCGATGCGCTCGGGGTTGCTATGTCGAGGATCGGAGTCGCGGCGGATATCTACATGGGGCGCTGGGATGGCTCGAAGTACAAGGAGTCGGAGGATGACGATGTCTCGCGCTTGCAGGATGTCCGCAACTCGAAGGGCCAATACAGCCCTCCTATCACCGAAGGCCCGCCAGCCGAGAAGGGTGACGGTATCCGCATGGCGATGCGCGACCTATGGGCAGAGCTTAACAGCTTGGCCGCGAAGAAGTACGAAGGGGCTGATGTGTTCACGCCTGAACAAAGGCAGGACATGAACGCTGACCGGCATCCTGGCGGGAAAGACCCAGTCCCTTCTCAATCAGCGCTTGACCATCTGCAAGGTGTATGGGAGAAGTGGAAGACTATCGCCGACGTTATCATCGAACGCCGACAAGCTCTCGATAAGGACGCCGACGAAGGCTTCAACCTGGCGCTGGACAAGGCGGACTAGATGACCATACCGGCTTTCAATGATTGGCATTATGACTCAGTATTGCGCGTATATGGTTGCACCATACCGCAAGAGTTCTGGCCTAGCTTCCAAGTGGTGGCCGACAAGTCGCTCAAGTCTCGCGGAGGCTATCTATCGCTTACCATCGATCTGCCAAAGCGTCCAAGGTCTACCGGGCCAGGATCGGCGTCAAACCATCTGCATGGCCACTGCCAGCAGTTGACGATGGTTTTTGACATGTCGATTGATCGCGTCAAGATGTACATCAAGATTCGCGCGGCGCTCGAAATGGGATACCCTGCCGAGATGATAAACGGCATTGCTATCCCACAATCCGAAGCGCTGGCTACGGTCGAGGAAGAATCGAAACTGATCGAGATGGCGCACATCGTAGCATCAGAGCGCGGCGTTGCGCTCATAGAGGAGCCTGGGAATGATTGACAACAAGAAGTGCATGGGCGCAAATCGCTACTATTCGCAGTGCATCGAGTGTACGCGACTACCGCGCAAGCCCGAAGACGAAGACAGCGGCCCGTGGTATAACCCTACGCGGCAGAATGGCAAATACTGCACAATGCAGAGAAAGGAGAAGTAAATGGGAATATTGATTGGGGTGTATTCATTCATGGCCATCTGTATTACAATTGGATGCGTTGATGAATTGTCGATTGGAGAAATCCTAGCATCTTTTTTCGTTGGGATTGTCTGGCCTTTTTCGATAATGATATGGCTAGTCAAGAAGTTTAGGCGATGGGCGACAAGGTAAGGAGTAATCATGGCAGATAAAGACCGTATCGGCGCTTTATGGTCTAAGGGCGACGGAAAATGGTTCAGCGGCACCATCGAAGGCCCGCTCAATCTCGCGGAAGGCGAAAAGCTTTCTATTGTGGTATTCTCGAACGACAAGACGAAGGAGACGCAGCCGGACTTCAACATCCTCAAGGCTCGCAAGCGGGAAGATGCACCGGCTAAGGTCGATGATGACTTTGGAAGGTATATTCCTTTCTGACATGTCGTAAATTGTGCAAGATGTCTGCACTTGTAAGACAGTGTGGACATTTTGTAGCAGGAGGTTTGATGCGTAAAGAAACGATAGGCTCGGCCGAATTGTACCTCGGCGATTGTATGGAGTATATGGCTACACTGCCCGACAAAGCCTTCGAGCTGGCGATAGTTGACCCGCCGTATGGATTGCGAGTCGATGGTGTTAACCCTATAGCAAATAAAAGCGGAGACCAAAATCATCAATATGACCACTCAAAACAATGGGATGAATATATCCCAGATAAGTTATACTTTGTTGAGCTTGCAAGGGTATCAATAAATCAAATAATATGGGGAGGAAATTATTTTTTAGATTATTTGGGTTTCTGTAAAGCACCGATTATTTGGGACAAGCTAAACGGCGAATCAATGTTCGCAGATGGTGAACTTGCCTGGACTAGCGCGGGACTTCCTCGCAATTTAAAAATATTTCGGCATAAATGGTGCGGAGCCTTTAAGGATTCAGAGCGTGGAGCTATTAAGATCCACCCAACCCAAAAACCCGTCGCCCTCTACAAATGGCTCCTATCTCGCTACGCCAAGCCCGGCGACCGCATCCTTGACACTCACGGCGGGAGCGGGTCAAGCGTGATAGCCTGCCTTGATATGGGCTTCAAGATAGTCTGGATCGAGAAAGACGCCGATTACTACGAAGCGGCATTGAAGCGTATCAAGGACTTCGCCAGCCAACCGAAGCTGTTTGAAGAGCCAGCGCAGACCTTCACCCAGGGCGATCTTGACCTTGACTCACGCCCTACTTGACATTTTTCTCCGCATCGTGTATTATGTCGATAGTCGAGAACTGCCAGTCTTGACAAAGTGTCCTTTGTAGGGATACAACTTAGAGCGGTTGATTGCCTAGATGAATACCCTACAATTCATCGTACCCTGGCAGGGGAGGCAATCAGCCGCTTTCTTTTTGGAGTTGGATATGGACAATTTGGAATTATCGAAAATCCTAGAACAATCGGCTGTTACAATCTCGCGGCTAACGTCTGCAATAGCGGAATTACAGCCAAACGCCGAGTTTGGTCTAGCAGTTAAAAACGGCGATGAGCACTACACCATGAAAGAGGCGGCAGATATCCTTAGCGAGAAGATAAAAAAAGAATATGGCGAGGACGTCGGGCGTACTGGACTTTTCAAAATAATGCGGTCAGTCGGGATATTCTCTTCTAGCGGATCATCATATAACCAACCAATACATCAATATATCACGGATGGTTATTTCGTGGTAAAACTTTCCAATACCCCGGTAGGGATGAAGGCAACAACAAAGGTTACGGGCAGAGGGATGGAATATATTATGAAGAAACTCAAGGAGTACTACCATGGATGATTATCCTCAAGTATCAATCGATAACGCTTCGCAAGAGATTAAACGCTTGCATGAAGGAATAGAAGCGAAAATGCGTACAAGCGTTCAAGACGCTATCCGTATTGGAGAGATCCTTTCTAGTGTAAAAGAAAAGAAAGAACACGGGGACTTCTTGCCATGGGTGAAAACTCTTCCATTTACAGAAAGAACCGCCCAAAGGTATATCCAGGTATTCCAGCATCGCGACAAAACCGACAGAGTGTCGGATTTGCAAGAAGCATATAAGCAAGTAGAAACTCTTGAGGCTCAAGAAAAACTATCGGAAGGTAAAAAGGCAAGATTAAGGATTATCGAGTTTAATAAAACCGGCATAAGGCCAGATGGTTGGCGACGTGGGACAGATGATAAATTAGCGCAAGAAGAAAAAGAGCGTGATAAATCGACTGCTGAATTAAAAGAAAGAATAAGGCTTGAAACAGAAAAAAGGAGCGCAAAGGCATCGGAAAGGGCGCACGCATTTGAGGATGTTAATTCGTTGCTTTCTGATTTGTCAACCGGGATAGCTAAACGTCAAGACTTCAAAGAGAGAATCAGGGTATCTCATGAGGGGAAAGACGATCCATTCGTTGACGCCATTATGGATTATCTTGAAACATTAGCCGATGATAATCGTAGAATCGAGGCTTGCTACAATATCATAAAGGTATGCAAGGGTATCGCGAATGACTTACAGGCAAAGAAGTAATATGGCTGATACCCACAAATACTACTGGCTTAAACTCAAGCGCGACTTCTTCAAACGCCACGATATCCGAATAGTCGAAAGCCTCGAGAACGGGAAAGACTATCTCCTTTTCTACATGAAATTGCTTGTAGAGAGCATCGACCATGAAGGGTATCTCCGCTTTTCTGAGACGATCCCATACGACGAAAAGATGCTTTCAACCATCACGGATACCAATATCGACGTGGTAAGGTCAGCGTGTAAGCTATTCGGCGAGCTTGGCATGATGGAATGGGAAGACGATGGAACGCTCTTTATGAACCAAGTTCAAGGGATGATAGGGAGTGAGACTAGCGACGCCATAAGGAAGCGGGATTACCGGGAAAAGGCGAAGCAAATCATTGCGCCAAAAGAACAAGAAGGACATTGTCCAGACTTGTCCCAAAAACGGGCACCAGAGTTAGAGTTAGATATAGAGAAAGAGATAGATACAGATACACACACAGAAGCCCCGGAAGTGAGTGTAGGTGTACTTGAATCAATAAAGCATCCCTCAAACCTTCCTAAACTCATCTACGATAAATGGCAGGCTATACCAGGAGTCACGAAAGACTGCGATTACATGTACTGGATACAGCGCGAATGGCGGGAGATTGCTCGGGCTATCGAAGGCTTCCATTCAGATATCGTTCTCAATTCCCTTGACAACTACAAGAAAGAGCGCGACAATCCTAACACGTGGATGACTGCCAAGGTATCGTCAAGGCAGTTTTTCACGGGCGGGCTATTCGAGACGTGCCGAGGCGCGACGGACGTGAAGAAGCAAGTACCACGTTGCAAGGCGTGTACCTGTCAACTACTACCAGATGGCGTACCGAATGCGGGAACCTGCCAGAATGACGAGTGCGATATGTATCATAGGAGGCAAGAATGAAGGATTGGCCGTTAGTCGATGAACACGATGACGGGATACGCCCAGCCGGAAATCCGGATGAGTGTTTTTATTGCAACAAAAAAATAGGGACGCCGCATGGGAAAGATTGCGTGTGCGTAACTAAGCGCGTCAAAGTTGAGTATCGATTCGAGATTGAAATCGATATACCTCATCATTGGGAAGCGGAAGATTTTGAGTTTCATCGTAACCATGGATCATGGTGCGCGGATAACGCGGCTGGAGACATCGAGCGGTTTGTCGGCGATGGATGCGCGTGTGAATGCTTTGAGGCGAAATATATCGAAACAGTAGACGATACACCTAAACGCGAAATACGCGAATGACGCGTGCGAGCTATTGCCGGAAGGTAATGCCAACGCTGGCAAGTGCGGTAATCCAGAGTGCGAGAGATATCATCAGGAGGTTGTATGAAGAAGAAAGCTGACCCGGTTGAAGTATCCGAGGAAGACACTCGCTTCGGTTTTATCTACGGCGCAGCGGATGTTTCTCGAATATGCCATGATCGGCGCGGGAATGTGTGGATTTGCATCATGACGAATAAGGAAGAGCTTGACATACAAGTAACACCGGGCGGTAAAATAAAGGCTAGTTCATACTACGAATTACCGTACACGGAATAGCCTTGCATAATCTGAAAACCGTGCTATGATGAGTAAGGAGGATATATGAGCGAATTAGGCTTATGCTTGATATTATTGGCGATCTTCATTTTCTTGGCTGGCGTTGGGCTTGGCTGGGTAATAGGAGATTGGCATAAGCATGGGTATTTTTCTTAATGGAATTAACCAACCCGCTAACCGAGCGCGCCTTGCTTGGCTGTATCCTCTACGATAATCGGATCCTGGACGAAATGCGCGTAACCGATAGCCTATTCTCTGATGCGCTAAACCGCGAAGTCTGGCGGGAAATCAGTAAGGCTATCGCGCGAGGCAACCGGGCCGATCTTGTAGAGCTTCGCTTGCGGATGCCTGACAAGGCTGTTTTCATCGCGGGGCTTACCGATTGCGGATCGCTTGTCAACGGCGCTCAATACTATGCCGACCTTTCCGAGCTTTCCAAGAAGCGGGCGTTTTTCGATATGGCGAAAGGGATAGCGGCGCACGTCAAGGATGATTGTAAGAGCGGACAAATCGCAGACTATTGCGAAAAGTCGCTAACCGAGATATCCGAACAAACCGAAAGCGGCTACAAGCACGTATCGGCGATCATTCCCGACGTGATAGACCAGATCGAGAAAGCCCACGCGCTGAAAGGTGCGCTGTCAGGGATACCAACCGGATTTGAAAAACTCGACACGATGCTGAACGGCTGGCAACCGGAGTACTACGTTATCGGCGCTCGCCCGAGCACGGGAAAGACCGCCATCGCCTTGAATTGTGCGTCATCGGCTATCAACGCGAAAAACCCGAAAACCGGACTAGGCTACAAGGTCGGCTTTTTCTCGGCTGAAATGAGCGCGGCGAGCCTTATCAAGCGGGATATATCGGATCGGTCAAGCGTAGACCATTCGCGCATCCGTTCGGGCTTTATGGCATCTGGCGACATGGCCGCAATCCAGGAAGCTATGGCTGAGCTGGTTGAAAAAGGTCTGTATATATGCGATACTGCGAACATAACGAAAACGCAGCTGATATCAGAGGCCCGAAAGATGCGGCGAAAAGAGAAGGTGGACATCATTTTCATCGACTACATCGGCTTGATATCAAATGAGAATAAAGACATCCCGCGTCATGAGCAGATTGCAGATATATCGCGCTCACTAAAGGGGCTTTCGCGTGAGCTTGGCATACCGATAGTCGCGCTATCTCAGGTAACGCGAGACGCCGAAGGCAAGCGGCCCACAATGGCGAACATCCGCGAATCGGGTTCAATCGAGCAGGACTCTGACGGCATCATGTTCCTTTGGGATAACGGGCCATACTCGGAAGGCGGCGACGTCCAGAAAATAACACTGATTCTAGCGAAGCAACGAAACGGGCCTTGCGGAGATATTCCGTTGCTATTCCACAAGAACAAGATGCGATTCAGGCAAGCGGAGGTTGAAAGATGGTAGCCAATGTATAAGCCCTACTCCTTCAAGCATCATTCCCGGCCCGTCAAGGAACGCAAGATCATGCAAGCCTACCGCGAGGCGCATCCGATCTGCGAAGCCTGTCGGCAAGTGCCGTCAACCTGTACGCACCACATCGTGACCGAAAAATCAGGCGGGCCAACCGAGGATTGGAACTTCCTTGCGCTTTGCTTTTTTTGCCATACTCCCGGGATCCATCAGCTTGGGAATCGTCGCTTTATCGAACGATATCCGCACATCGGCCCCAAGATTGTAGCGGCTAGGCTAAGAATGGGAAGGAATACGAAATAGATTGACGGCATAGAAAAACCGTGATAGAATGATCTTGATGGAGGGACGATGACATTACGCGAAAGATTCTACGAGTGCATTCAAGGCCCATGGGAAACCGCAGGCGACGATATCGAGTTCCGCATCTCCGATGACGGCGAAGGCAACAAGCGCGTATTTTTTCAGTATACCGACATCCGACAGACGCGCGACATAATCAACGATGCCGACTTTCCGGTAAAGCTCTATCGTAGGGAGCCTATCAAGTGGTACACGCATCAAGGCTTCGCGCGTGGCTTCAAGTCGGTAATTGATATCATCGGGCCGCGTCTCATGGGCGCTAAGTCTGTCTATATCGCCGGATACTCGGCTGGGGGGGCTTACGCTACGCTGTTGCATGAGTGGGTATGGTGGAATATCTGCCCGGACGTGGAGACATGGACTTTCGGAGCACCTCGGGTATGCTGGATGCTCCCGCGCTTGGTTCGGGAACGCTTCGAGAACTTGCATCGAGTCTATGATTTTAGAGATATCTTTGTGCATCTACCGCCGTGGATGTTCGGATATGAGCACGTCGGGCAGCGCGTCAGGACGGGAAAATATGGCTGGCCTACGGTGGCAGACCATGGGAATTATTATGCGATTCAGGATTGACAAACAGGATTAGTGCGCTATAATTAAGGCATGGAGGACGATATGGATATAGCTTTGGAGGACTTCGGCATGGGCCTACTAGACTTGATCGACGAAGCCAACAAGGAGGCGACAAAATGACCGCGTATCTATTCTGGTACATCGCGCTTGCGGTTGCGTTTCTAGTTATCGGGATCGGTGGACTCCTGTGGGCGGATCGAGCCTGCTATCCGGGAAAAGCTGGAAGGAATGAGCCGGAAGCTCCGGCGCTCCAAGGTAGAGGTCTTGTCGGCCCTGGTAGAACTGGCGGACGGCAAAACGGTGGACGCGATACGAAAGATGGAGGGTAGGTAAGTGTGCGATTTTTATTCATGGATTGAGAAAGGCAAGGAGCTTTATTTCCTCGATGATGCAACCATCGAGGCTCGATGGCCTAACGACGATATCCGAGAGCATATTGGGCACGCGGCCATTGAGGAAATATTCCCCGAGGCGAAAGGCTGGACGCATAAGGAAAGCGCTATCGACATACCGCCCGTGATAGCTAAGGAAATCAATCGCGGGCACATGGACAAGATGGCGAGGGCTGGGCGATGGGCCGGGGCTCGATATGATTCGCGCGGGCATCTTTCGTCTAAATGGTGGAGGGATGCCAAACAGTTTATCGAAGCGATTAAGCAAGTGAAATGGTTCGACAACCACGGCAAAGAAAAAAAAGGGTGGAAGATTTTTGATACGCGGGATCAGGCTTGGGATCAGGCGCAGTATCAGGCGCGGGATCAGGCTTGGGATCAGGCGCGATCTGATTTCGCCCTCTATGTTTCTTGCCTAATAGCCGATCCGGGCCTTCCATATTCAAAACACGCAACCGACCGCCTCGACGTATGGATGCGTGGGTATGGTCTGCTGTGCGATATCGGCGGCGTTCTCTATGTTTACAGGAGGCCATGATGACGCCCAAACAATTCGAGTACATCACGGGCCGGATGTTTACCCGTATCCCTGAATGGGTGCGAATCCTCCTCTGGCTACTCATCGCCTTGATCCTAACCTTCTTGGTTTTCCGCGTTGCAAGCTATGACAAACCCAAAGGCGTCGAGGCCAAGCCTAAGTTCTACATCATCAACCGGCTTCAATATCCGATGCTCGATGGCTCTGGAGGGTATGTCCTGGAGTACGCCAAGGACGGCGAGACACAGATACAGCCTTCGTTCATGAGCGATGATGAGCGGGCCA
>JALOBN010000055.1 GCA_023228245.1 Candidatus Pacearchaeota archaeon | reverse complement strand
CGGTGTACTTCTTTTCTGGCGCTGTCGTCCCTGCCACCTGGGATTCCCCCGCGTTCTGAGCTGGGGCCTGCTCGGAGCTTGCGCTCGGATCTGGTGTATCGACCATAGAAAATCATCCAACGGTTTTGCGAAAGCCGCCAAACGGTATTGAAAACTATTATTGGAAAAATATAATTAGTTGGTCTGTATTCCTTTGCACAATTCAACCGTTCTGATCGATATGATACTATCGAATGGCGCGAAGAAAACGGTTTTGCCGTCTTTTTCAAGAACGACGTATGATTCCGTTAGTCCCGGATCGGCCCGTATGATCAACTTCTCCGCATCTACGTTTAGTACACGCGCGATATCATCTGCTAATCGAACTTCGTACATAATTAACACCTATAATTAGAAAAATATAATTAGCAAGGAACCTTAGGCTTCTTTTTCTTTCCCATCAAAAACCACCTCCCTGATTCCTCGTCGGATCTTCCATAATCGCCTTTGCTTGATCTTCTGGAATCTCCAATTGTCTAAGCAGCCATGCGCCCCCTATCTCGCCCTGGAATTGGGGCATTTGGCCGAGCGTGGCGATGCGTTGGGCCTCTTCCAGAGGGATGCGAGGGAGAGAATCTGAGAATTTGACTGTTATATCCTCTATCGGAGTACCTTGCAATAGCAATGCAAGACGAAGGGCCTTTTGTAACCTAGGACGAAGCGACATCTCAAGACGATTTGCTTTTGTTATCAGGGGCGTCATCATTAAACGGTATGCTACACCAGACGCAACCCCACCGTCTGCCTTCCCTGCCAAGCAGGACTCCGGGACTTCGGCGGCATTCCAGAAATCCGATTGAAGACGCTCAATTGAGGTTTCGGATGGAATCAAATTGCCATCCCAAACCAAATATTTTATGTCCGGCGCTTGCATGCCCGGATCATGTCTATACTGGAAGACTCGCCCCCCGCCCACAAAGGTTTGCTTTTGGGTGACCGGGTCCTTGGTAGTATAACCAATTGGCGCAATCAGGTTGGGGTCTTCATGCTTGGTGAGTACAGAATCAATGCCCGTATAGCGCCTCACAATGGCCCGCCAAAGGGACTTCAGATCTTCCCCATAAGACGACTCGCCATAAACATCGCACGAGGTACGCGGCCCTGGCACATGTATTACAAGGAAATCATCAACAGGATTCTCTTCAATGCCAGATGGATTGGCGGCAAGAGCTGGAATCTCATCTACAAATTGGCCCAAATCTTGGACCTGCTCGCCTATCTGGCATTTCCCAAGCAGGCTGCCTAGCTCATAGACCCGATGCTCTATAACATGCTTCTTTTGCTCATTGCGGCCATGAATTTCGACCTTGAGATAGTGCTTCTCTTCCTCGCCGATCTTCTTTTCAAATTTGCTTGCAATGACATAGTAGCGAACCTTGCGCAAGTTGCCAGGTTCTACAACCACATAAACATTGCTTGGATCGTTGCTTTGGATGACAGATTTGCCATCTGCGTCCCTGTAGATCTTGAAAAAGCCATCTCCCAGGGAGTCGAGATCATAGGCCACCTCGTAATCTGCTTGATAGAGATCAGTATATTCGATTAGGTCGGAGATGATTTTTGCATCTGCGTCTTTGGGCGCGGATTGGCCGATGAGAGGTTGCTTGCCAAGCAATGTATCTAAGGTTTTTTTGGTACTTAACTTGAAATAACCTAATATAATTTTAAATTCTGTTTTACTATCTTCGCGCATCAAGCGTTGATAGTCCTTCCAGATCTCCGAAAACTCATTCTCGCGAAGCTCGCGGTTCTCATGATATGCAGCAATGCGTTCAGCCTCACATTTTGGAGGAAATTCTTTGCCCTTCTCCAACCATGCAAGATCTGTGAGTACTTCTGTCATTGTGAGGCCAACTTAGCGTTATTTTCAATCGCCGTATGCATTCTCTCGCGACATGTCCGACAAATGAACATGCAGCCCTTGCCCTCTCTGGATTCCTTCAGGCCAAAGGCATCTTCCAGCTCTATATTGGTAATCCAGCAGCCGATGAATTGGCCGGGAGAGTCTTCCGTTCTGCCATGAGTGAGTTCGGTTGGCTGATTGCAGAATAGGCAGTGAGCGGTGTCTTCAGTCATCTAGTATCGCCTGTACCCGTCCAGCCACCAGGCCGCCAAAGCGACCGCGAGAACCATATCATCGTGATCTCGCTCTCTCCAAGCTTCAAAAGAATCATTGCCCGTCTTGGTATTGATTTTGACCTTGAAATTTAGCAATTCTTCGACCAAGAGTTGACCGTGTTGGAGCGACTTGGCGACCGCTATTTTCTTATCCTGATATAGAATTTGAAGGGTGCTTACTAGATCTTTTTTGGGAACGCCATAAAAGCCTTCTGAAGAACATGTAAGCGACTGCCCTCCGGTTATTGTGCAGGGCACCAGATGAAACGCGCCTTCGTTTCTGTCCTTTGCCCTTAGCATCTCGACAACGGGCCGACCGCACCCCGTGGCATCAACTACCATTTCGGGAGTCTCGATATTCGGGCCACGTAGTTGAGGACTTTCGGCTAACTTTGAAACGTAATCAACGATAGAAGCATAAGGAGTATTAAGTGGCACTCTTTCTAAGTAGTTCAATTCATAGCGAAAATCTTCTTTCGCTTGAACCTGCTTAATTATGGCGATTGCGGTATAATCTTGCGCCTGCCCTATGTCCAATCCGATCGCAAATCGTTTAATTTCATCTACCACGGTTTAGTCACTCCAAAATCGATCTGCTTAACGTCATCGGACATAGTTGCCATAACTTCGTCATAGTGGAAGACCTGATCTTCGGTTTCCACGAACTCACCGAAATACTCTTGCCTGTAAAGCCAATCTCCGAGAGCTTTGCGCTCTTCTGCTAAGAAATCCTTTGTAATTCTTGGACACTGATCAGCCGTGATTTTTATGCGTTCCCAGCTCGGCCCGCCGTTCTCCCATGCTTCGAAGAAATGGCCTCTCTTGCCGTGGGGAGTGGACATCAGGATAAGCCTGCCATGACTGATCGCAAGCATGGGACGAATAGCTGCATAGATCTCATCTTTGACCCTGGATGCTTCGTCCTCGATTACCAAGGCCGGGGCGGAAAAGCCTCTTATGGTGCCCTCTGTGCCGGGAAGAGCAACGACCCTAGATCCATTATCGAATACGCATGAGAGCTTATTGTCTTCGAAAAGCACGGGCCGGGGGCAAACATTTTCGACATGGCCCTGTAACTTCTTGAACAACTCAAGAGATTGTCTGAGGCTCGGAGAGACAACTAGGATGAGAGATTTTGGCTGATATAAAGCGGTATGCAACGCAAGAACGGATGTAGTTGTAGACTTCCCCGACTGCCGAGAGCAGTTCAAGAGAAGTTGGTTTGCGGTCGACGAAAGAACTTGCTTCTGCCAAGAATCTGGATGAAAATCTAGGAAATATTCAGCAAAATTAATCGGATCATTGACGGAATACCGAGCTTCCCGCATTTCAAGAAGCATCTTTAGCTCTTTCTTTTCCACGTTGGACAAGTTCAGTGATGCGGCCATCTATATCAGCGTCCGATAAATCCGCCATCGCTTGGGCCTTGCGATTCTCGGCATCTTCTCCTAGCAATTCCTGTTTGGTCTTGATGGCCCGACAGATCTCTCCGGCTACTCCATTGAGCATCGTGACTGCCGGAAGAGGTACCGAGAATTTATTTGTCAGTTCCTTAATCTGCTTTCGCAGGCCGGAATGAATGATATGGCCATCTTGAATGAGTTCATCGAGAATTTGGATGTCGGAGAGCCGGACGTTGGCCGCTTCATCTAGGTTTTGTTGACTTTGATGATATTGCTCTCTTGCTTCTGTTTGCACATTGTAATGATTATTAAAATGAGCACTTATAGCTCTATCGGATATGATAATGCCCATACTTTTAAGTTTTAACGAGATGGCCATAAAATCCATGCCATCCTTTGTGTGCCACGATTCAATTTCCGTGCGGCGCGGGGAATTGCATGTCTTGCATTTGGCTGAGTATCCGGCTGGCATAAATCAATATCACCGAAGGTTGTAGAAGGATAACGAAGGCAACGAAGGGGAAAATATCGCCCCCTCTCACAGGGCAATAGGTAAGGTATTCAAGCTTTCCAGATTAGGTAAGGTTCCGCCGTCGTAACTGTGATGCGAATCATCAATGGGTACACCCACTTCATCGCGATAATTAGAAGAGACGGCCCAGGGAACGTGTAAACCGGGCCGATCATGCTTGGATGATAGTTCCACGGCTATCACATGACAAGCAAAGCCGAGGAAAGGGAGGATAGGAACCTCGGCTCAATGGGGGAATTGATGATAATTGTAAGCGGCCCAAGCCACGGTTTATCGCTGCTTCTTTCACGTGGGTGTCAAGCATGAAGTTATCTCCAGCGAGACAGGCCGCTTGATAATCCGCATGGGCCGCGTATGCGGCTTAGCTTTCCGTTACATGCAGCCCATGTTTACGTTTTGCATTATCTGTCATTATGATCTAGCTAGAGTCCCGTTGTCCTACATCTCCAATGGCTCAGGCCGTCTCTTTGACTCTAGCCGCCTGATCTTTTATGCTATTCCGCCAGTCCGGTTCACTGGCTTTATTATTGCTTGTATTATCGATTTGCAACGGATAGATCTTCTCGGATGTGCAATTGATTGAAGCGTTTGAGTTCATCCCATTCCTCACTTCGCAGATAGGGAAAGTTTATGAAAATGGCCGAAACCGCAAAACGAGATAAATTCGATTTTGGCATTCTGCCTCGATACTGACATCATGCTAGGGGGTCGGAACTTCAGGTCCGCCTGTTTCTCCTATTGCCCGCCAGTGGCGGTGGGGCAATTGGCGAACCTTCTTGGGCGGATCAGCCGATTTTTGGCCGTTTCCTGAATAATTGACGACTTCCACTGGCCGCTCGGCATCGGCTCCATCATTGAAAGTGAGACCACAGACAGGACAAACCGCCCATCCATCGTTGTTCACCGTTATGCGTCTTCCGCAATGGAATCGCGACTTAAATCGCATACCAACCGGAATGCCACTTAGGAGCTTTACGCTTCCTAGCTTTTTATAATGCTCCAATGCGGTAAAATTTCCAAAGGGGCCACTATACACGGGTTCAATTTCGCTGTCCCATGCTTGACCAAGTTTTCCCACAGTCTCCCTCCGGGTAAAATTTTTTGGTTCGTGATATCTAGGATATAGATTGCATCATTCATATTTAAAGCTTTGCCAACCATCTCCTAGACCTCCCCTCCCTCTCCCCCCCATGAATCAACCCAAACTTCTGCAAGCTATGGCAGATTTGGCATACCGCCGCAGCGTCTAGGTCGTCTGACTTGAGATCTTTCTGCAAGATGCCCTTGGGCGAGTTGCGAATTGCCTGTAATACTTCTTCTTGCCTTTCGCTCATCGATGCCCCTTGAGAACATTCCCCGTCTTTTTATATATCTTTATATATGTTCCATGCCTTGTTTTCTCTCTTCCAACCACACCAAGAAAGCCAGTATAAACCATATTCCGCAAGCAGCCAGTCAGCTTGTGCCGATTGCAATCCAGACTAAGATCGCATTGTCTGAATGGGCCATCTGGTATGAATGGTTGAATATCATGCAAGAGAGCACGGGATTCTGCGGTTCGAAGTGGCATTAGCGAATTCCTCCAAATTCATAACCAAATGTTTCTTCCAGAAGTGGATAGGCCCTCATTTCCAATTGCCAGATCCACAATGCAGCGGATTGAATAGAGGCTTGGTCTTCGGGTCGCTCGTAGGTGGTACCTCGCCAGCTCATTTAGATTCCTCCGGCCAAAATTCCTTATATCTTTGCCAAGTGGTTTTCAACCCAAGTTCTTTGCAGTCCTCTGGCACCAGGCCCAAATCCAGGGCCAACATCTCTAATTGCACCATCGCATGGCCGATCTCAAGGCCAATATCGGCCATATAGAGATGAGCATCTTGGGGCGTTCTGTGCTTTCTAACCAGACGATAGCCCGCTTGGGCAATTTCTTTCTGCAAGATGAGAGTTCGCAGTTCGGGTGTCTGACCATCTTTTTCGATGGAATGGAGGAGGCGGCAGGTAGGCTCGATCATGCATCCTCCCACCTAATACTCACAATCTGCCCTATTCCCAAACAAACCGGAAAGCCGTGGGGCGCATATAAGCCATCTCTTGCCGCATTGTCCTCGTCCAGATCGTGAAAATCGGTGCAATTCAGGCTCAAAAATCCCAGATCGCAACTTTCCACATGGCCGGTATATTTGCTTTCCAGCATATAGACTGTGATGTGATCACCGATCATGGGAGTTTTGGCGGAGGCGGTTGCGATCAATAGTAACACGAATATTGCAAATAGTCTCATTTGAAATGGCCTCCTTTCTGAAATCTTTGCATCGCCTCAGCGCGTTGAGCGATTCGCTCTATCTTTTTCCTTTTGCGTTCGGCCTTCTCGATTTCATCATACGCATCGCGAAAAAGATACTCCACGAACATCATCCTTTCACCTTCATCTGATCTATTCGCTTTCTGATATCGCCAACCTTCATAGGATGCCCCATACGTTCCAGCTTTTGGCGAATGTCGATATCCATGTTTCCCGCTTGATGCATTTTCAGGATGGTTAAATCTGGTTCAGAGAGATTGCAGGGTCGTTGGGTCAAATCAGATAGGCACTCCACCAATGGTGACGCCTTAACCTCAGATTTGCCGCCTTTGGTAGTCACCTCTTCACCGGGGCAAGCAGGAATCCATATAAGCTCTTCCTTGACACTTTCCGCCTGAGGTGAGCAATTGCCTTCCAGCTCGGTCTTGGGGGCATCCTCGGGCATTTGGCGGCCCTTGACGAGCATTTTCTCACATGGCGAGATGAGTTCATCATAGACTCGCTTGTAGTCGGCATCGTGCTTTTCTTGCTGCTTCATCCTACCCATCCAGCCCGCGATCTGGTGACCATTCATGCTGGTATCATGTTCCTTGATCAGATGTTCCTGGATAGCTTTGGCGTTGAAGCCTGCCTTCAGGTAATCTCTGAATATGGCTTCAAGTTTTGCGGTCCTCTCTTTGGGTGGTGAGCGAGTTGGTAGAATGGCCGTAGGTTGCGTAGAATTGCCCAGATTCGACGATCTACCCTCGGAAGGTAATCTTGTCTCATCCTTCTGTGATAGGGGCGAATTTGGGCTTTTTATGAGATCCTCATGTTCCTTGATCCATTGCCCTCTCGGGGAGTCGTACAAATTGGCGCACTCCATGCAACAGAAATCTTTGTTGTTTCTCTTGTAGTGTGTTATGATGGCAATGTCTTTATTGCAATAGGAGCATTTGGCAGGTTTCTCTTGTGGTTGGCCAAAAAGCCCAAATTTGCCCTTTGGAGCTTGATCTGGCATGTTTGCATCCCATTCCATGAGATCTTTGATTTTGGGGGGCGTGGCGGGCTTCTCGGCTATGAGATCTTCGCGGCCTTCGTACCACTTCAGATAGGCTATGCACTCATCGCGTGAGCCTTCGATTTCACGAATCTTCATCGCTTGCCCCCATCAAATACAGCAACCCCGATGCCCATCAAAACAGATATCCATAACAGGCCGCAAGCTACTCCGAGCGCGGTATCATTCCCGTGAGATAGCAAATGCAAAGATTCGACATACATTCCGATTGCAACCGCTCCACCCAACATGATCACAGCAAGACCGAACATAATCATGCCAGATAGTGCTCCCACCAATACTTTTTCGATCATTGACATATTCTCCTGAGCAATCCCTCATCCAGCTTGCCGTCCTTGAATAGTTGCCCTGCCAGATACCAATCATCTTGATCAGGTGATTGCTTTCTCAGGATAGGAGCCTCAAGCGAGAATTGCTCCTCTGTTCTGAGTTCCGCAATAATCTTCGGTGAACTGAGATCGGCTACCATATGCGCCTTTCCTGCTCTCGCAAGCCATGCACGCAATTCGTGGCAGCGTGGGCAAGTGGAAGTTTGGTAAATCGTGATCAAGTCTTGCCCTCCAATTCGTCCAATTTCTCTTGTGTGACCTTGAGGGCCTTTTCCAATCGTGCTTTCTTCTTAAGAAATTCCTCTTTATCTCCAACAAAAAGGAATTCTCCAAAATCGATTTCATGCACTCGCCCGGAATATTCTGATGTGCTGCGCTTGAATTTCAGGAAGCAACTATCGCCGGTATATTTCAGGATTAGCTTCTTGGTAATATAATACGGAAGAATATTATATAATATTCTTCCGAATGTGGTTAGACTCATGCTCCTCCTCTTGGTGCTCTTCGTTGCTCTCGCCTAGCCTCTCTCATGGCCTTCTCTTTCTGCTCGGCTTGCTGCTTGCGTTTGGTGATGGTATGTAGATGCACTTCTGTCATTCTGGCATCATCCCACAATAGCCGTCATGTTCTTCTGATGGACACGAATGTTCGCAAAACACCGCACAATCCTTTCGACAGAAGACCGGATTTTCCGGGTCCCTGGTCATCAAAGGACAGATTGAGATTCCTATTTTTGCCATTTAGATCGCCTCCGCAAACCTAATCGCATCTTCCCTCTTCCAGAACAACCCCCTGCCAATGATATCACAATGGTCTAAGCCCATCGTTCCATATTCGTCCTGCTGCCAGAACTCGGCCACTTGCCAGGTTGCTTCTCCTAGCCACTTCTGCGGGTCCAAGCAGACAAAGATTTCGCCCTGCTTGGGCCAGTGGGTGCGATCGATGTCCTGCCAGGATTGGTTATAGATTTTCATGGTTCTACCTCAATCTCTATTCCAAACTGCTCTTTATGCGTCATAATCAAATTCCCTATCGCTGACTGCCATGTCTTGCCGCAGTCCCATATTTCGGGATGACCGGCCAATTGAGCATGATAGTCATCAGATCGCTTGCGAATTTCGATCTTCATTTGCTCACCTCTATGAGTAGGGCATCTCCCTGCTCTGTAATCCTCACTTGATCTCCCTTTCCTAGTCCATGCTTTGCCAACCATTCTTTGGGCAAAGCCACAGTGAATACTCGTTGGCCACCTTGGGCAACCAGTTTTCTGGTTGTTGGATTCATGGGAGATAGATGGGTGTGTTGCTCTATATATAGATTTTGATTCAGGTCTCTTTGAGTCCCATGCTCTTTGCGGGTAGTACTACCCGCAAGCAAAATATGGCCCACGGTTTGCGATTTCATCCCAATTTGCGGGGTGTTGCGGGGTTTCTGCGCCTCCCTCCCATGTATGCGTATTTTATAATAGATACGCATAAGGGTTGAAGATATACTACCCGCACATCCCGCAATATGTATCAGCACGCCGTTTTTTTCGCGGGTAGTACGGTCAAAATCTATCCGCGCACTGCCCGCATTTCGCGGGTAGTTAAGTCGCGATCGCATTATCTTTTGCTTCTTTGACTATCCAGAGCTTGATTTTGTTATGTTTGTCTATTTCTTGGGCCAGCATCAAATTATTTTTGTATCTGACATTTAATTTTTTTCTTAAAATAATTCCGACCTTCTTGGCATCGCCCGGTCCTTTGTATTCGATCTTTTTAGAGATTTCTGTCGGGATGCATTTGCTCAATGAGCAGTAGGGGTTTCGCATGTCTTCTAGAATTTCCGCCGTGCTCTTCAATTTCTTGTCGTGAAGTTCTTTCCATGCCTGCAAGAAATCGGCCCATTCGTCATTTCCAACATCTACCTCTTCATACAACTTTTCGAGATTGCCTAAGAAATCCGGCACTTCCGCGTAATTCAAAATCCCGCCCGTAATTTCAACCCATTCATCGAAGCCGCCTATGATTTTTTCGGGCCCCCTCGGTCTTCCGGCCATCACCCATGACGCGGCCATTGTTAGAAGATCCGCTAGCAACCTGCCCCTGTTTTCTCGGACCCATTTATTAATGTCGGAATGCCTGAATGCGGCGGCCTTTCGTTCCCAGGGGCGGGCCATCTTTGCGTCGAGTTGAGAGAGAAATCCGCGCCTGGGGATATCTCCCGCAAGAGTGAGATTATTTCCCGTCGCATACCAACAGGTTCTTTGCGGATATTCAGTTGCATCCGGCTTGCCCAATGTCCTGTCTTTCCAAATCGATGAACTCAAGGCGCGGGCCAATGTCGCAGCTTCTAAATCGGCTGCTATGTTATCCCAACACGTTATTGGAGACCCGTCTCTCATCACTCCCGTTATTAATTTTCTCCATTCATCTTCGTCGTTTGGTGGAGTAAGTGCGGCCATTTCTCGCCCGGTGGCTACCAATGAAATCAGATCAAGAAGCTTTGAAGCACCAGTTCCGGGGCTCGGCTTATCGACAAGCAATATGGGCACGCACCCCCGAATCATGGGCCGAATGATCGGAGTCAGAAATCCTGCTAGCATGTTTGCCCTCGACGCGTCGTCGATGAACGGAAAATCATGTAACACTTCATCGAGAATATGCTTTGCAGCGACTTCGGCATCCTCTTTTGACAACTTGATCTCAGGAACTTCCAACGATTGATCAGGAACGTAATACAGGCCCGTCGCCTTGTCATATCCTGGTTCTATCAAAAGACTGCCATCTGCCCGCACGGCTGGCGCATTTGTCAGGCCGGTTATCCTTGGAAAATCCCATTCACCGAGCGCGAGAATGCTTCGTGCCAAATCCATTGACGGCGTGCATTCGATATATCCGGCCTTGGGTCCGGCGAATTTCTCAAAGGTTGCGGCTCGTCCCATCTCATTTCGTAGGGCGTAATCGCTTATCTCCTCGATCTTGAATTGATCCTCGGCGATCGACTTTACCCGAACCAATTCGCCTGCTCGTTGAAAGATCGTAACCGGATTATTGAAAATCCTGAGTGCTTCCAAGGTTTCTTCTATATTTATGATGAGATTCGATCCCATCGTGATGCATGGGTTGGTCTCGGCGTCGTCCACAACGGGATTGCTAATCTTCGGTTCATGTCTTGTTTCGGCTTCAATCGCTGGCTTTGGGTCATCTCTCGGGTGCGCCTTTCCCGCGCCAAGCGCGCTGTTTAATGTTTTCTCGATTTCGGTTTCATTGAGACCGGCCCGTCTCGCGGCTCTTTCCAGTTGCTTTCTGACATCCCATTCATCTAAATTGCCGGAGGCTACGATTCCTGCCAGTTTAAACGCGCTCGTGTTTAGCTGATTATTTCGTTCGCCTTCGTTGGCCATCGCCACCGCGCCGGTCTCTTCTTCCAATGCCTTCTGCCAATAACGATCATTAATCGCGCTTTTTTTGGATTTATCGAGCTTCGTGATATTCTCTTCCAGCCTTTTCTTAGGAGCATATTTTTCCTTTAGGATTTCCACAAACCACGCGGGCGCTTCCGCCAATTCACATTCTTCCGGTGACACTTCCCACTCGTATTTCCCGCCATTGTAATGCGTGCTCGGCGGCATCACCGCCTGGCCGCGTCCGACCTTGATGTCAACCCCGGGAAGGATGCCAGCATTGTTCTTGAGTTCAAAATCCAACTTCGGCCATTTAAAATGATAGTGATAGCCGCGTCCTGTTTTTACCTTATGAGTCTTAGGCCATTCCCGGCCCTTTAAGCTTTCTTCCGACCCCGGATCGACATCCACAACCATGAATCCGGTGTCTTGCCCACACATTACCCCCACGTTTGATTGCGGCCACATCCCCCACCAATATTCTATTTTTTTGGGATCATCAGATGCTTTGTTTTGCCATTCTTTGAGCCTCGGGTGCTTGCCACGCGAATTTCCATTGCAATCGGCATTACCACAGCCACACGATCTATCCGAGAGATTATTGTAAAGTGGGACCACTTTCCAGCCGCGTTTCGCATAATCGAGCGCCGCTCGTCTTAGTTCTTGTCTAGTGGATGTCGATGATTTATATTCGTCGACAATAAATTTTCTCAAATCATCTTTTATATAAAATTCTTTGCCAAGCGATTTCAATAACTTGACAGCATCTTCGGCAAATGCCGCCCAATCCGTCTCCTGACTTATTTTCTTGATCTCGTCCGAATGCCACGGCTGATTATTCTTGCTATTCATCTTTCCGACTTTGATCTTATCGGCGAACGGTGCCACCAATTCGATAAGACAAAGAGTCTGCTTCGGGTCTACCACCGGCTCAAAGCTCACCCAAGTCTTTATGCCGCGCACATGTGCTTCTCGCAATGCCTCTATGCGATCTGACCACAGAGACGCGCCCGGCTCCCACTTCAGAGAATCGAAATCGTTGTCGCAGGTCAGCGTCACGCCGAATAGGTCATCCGGTCCATAAAGGCCAAAATCCGCGCGTGCGTTCTTCCCGTTCTTGGTCAACACCTGGAAGGGAATTCCAGCTTCTTTGCACGCTCTCAGGCAATTCACAGCTACATAATCGGGAAGGGTGGGATCATAAAGATCCCCAACAAATGTAAATTCTACCCTTTCATTTGGCTTTATGATGCCTTTTAGCTTCTTCAGATCGGTCTTCAGCCTTTCCAGAACATTATCCTTCAGGACCGGCCCCTCTTGCGTTCCTGGCGGATTATAGCAATAGAGACAGCCATGCGAACAGCTCTTGGGACCTTCCCCCCGTTGGCCGCTTTTCACGATATTGCAAGCCCACGCGGAATACTCTTTGGCAGGGCCCCGTGGTTCATATATTACGTCGAATCGCATGTGGTGGCCTTCTTTGACTTCCCGAAGTCGTTAAGTTCTGGAACCGTGAATGCCACCCGATTAAACGTGGCCGTTCCCCGAGACGATGTTATATCATAGAATCCTTCGTTGCCCATTGCTTTGTAATCCGGCCAATTCGTGCCAAATAAGAAGGTCCATTGTGCTGGGTCTGGATCTCGGATCTCTCTGATAAACCATTTGGTCTTTTTGATAGGTTGTAGAGCAACCTTTAGGTTTGGATATTTCCCTATCAGATGCTTTTGGTCTTTCTTTTCTCCGAGGCCATTTAAACCATTTTTGACTCTCTTGTATGCAGTTCCAGATATTCTTATCAGTATATCCACGAATCTAAAATTTGGGGTTCTGCTAATCTTCGCCAATTCCTCGAATTGCAGGTTTTCCGGCCCATCCGGATCACAGTAAACAAGCCCATATCTCAAACCAAGATCTATTATGGTTGGCAGGATCTCGTGGTTGTCTCCGGTCCTTATGCTACACATTGGAAGTAGTTTTTCATATGGGCATTCTTCGCGAAGCCTGCGATAAAGTTCTGTTGCCCGGTCTGCTTTCTTCTCGATGAAATTTATATCTAGTCCGAAATCGTACTCATTCGCTTCCTGTAAGAATAACAGTGGCGACCCTATGCAATTTGCCTTTTCGTTCCAGCCGCTTCCAGCATTCATGTCTACATAAAGAACGTCTCTAAGCGCTATTTCTCGCAGTGACGCGCTGTATTTACTGGTCGGGTCCTGCGCCTTAATTTTGATACGGTTAATTATTCCCAACCATTGCCCTAAAACCTTCTCCAAAGCATATTGTTTTTCGGTGGTTTGTGGTCCCTGGCCTTGGATATCTCTCATACAATGCACCTCGTGCATTGTCCATTGCATTCAAATGTAAAATCTGTCAGATGAGAACACATTTTATCACAGCAATGCTGGTTATCCGCTTCCTCTCTTATATGATCAGTTTTGGAATAACAGCAATCGCATACTATCTCATCGTAGATTTCAATCTCACTGATAGCGGGACCGCCGCAAATACAGCATGTGAATCTGGCAGGCAGCCCATCAGGCAATGAAAACGCATATATACCATTAGGCTTATCATTATTCTCTAGCATCTGAATCTCTCCTTAAGCCCTCGCCAAAGGGCTTTTCTCCATTTTCAAAACCGCTTCCAAAACGAACTCTTCCCAGGTGCGCGCACCTTTCCGTTCTTTCATAGCGTTGAAATCGCTATCCGAGAACGCCAATAATAGTTTTTTGACGGCCATGCGTAATTATTACTAAGTCAACCTATTTTAATCTTCCCCTCCACAAACGCTTCGCCCCTCCCATCTCCCAAAAAAGAATCAAAGATGTTGATGTATTAGGCCCATTGATCCAACCCGCTTTGATCAAATGTTTTCCCCAGACCCCAAAGCGCCTGAGTTGAAGTCGTTGCCTTTGTGGTTGTAGATCTTGATTGCATAGGTCATGTCTTCGTCACCAAACAAACTCATCTCCCGCCAACTGCTCATAAATCACAAGCAATAGAAGCAATCCATAAAAGATTCCATAGATGACATATAGCATTTCCATATTTCACATCTCCAAAATATTAAACGGTCCACGTACTCCTGCGCACCAATACTCCGCACACCCCAGCGCCCCCTCGATCAGCTTTTCAGGAGAGAGACAAGTCTTTTCCATTGCATATAGGTACCCAAGCGCATACTTGGCACCCGCGCCAATCGCCTCATAGGGAGTGGCTATCTCGGACAGGGTAAAGTCCTCACCTACAATGAATAGGCAACCTTTGTAGCCGATCATAATCACCGCTTCCATCTGCTCATCTTTCAGGCCGCCATGTTCCCTCAGGCAGGCTCTGAGCGCTGGGATGAAGGCCGAGCCAAGATATCCACCGGGCGACTTGCCGCTGTCCTCTGGCAGGTCCAGATTGTACTCCACGATGTCTGAGACTCTTTGGGAATTCTCCGATCCAATGAGCAGGTTGCCTTTTCTGAAGATCTTTGGGCGAGGTGTCCTGACGCGATGCCA
>JALOBN010000054.1 GCA_023228245.1 Candidatus Pacearchaeota archaeon | reverse complement strand
ATGTCAAGACTGGGATGAGTTTGATTATTACGTCGGGATACCTATACAAGATGATGCGGCAGATAATCAAGCAAGGCGGGCTTACTATGATTTTATAGACAGGATGAGGCAAGCACTTGCCGAACTGGATAAGGAGGGCGAGAGATGAGGGATTTAGAGGCAGATAAAAAAATATGGGAAGATGCGTGGCTTAATCAAGGATATAGCGATTGTGCTTATATTGCTAATACAATCTTACCTCATGCTATTGAGCGGGCAATCAATGCCGAGGGGGAGGTGGAACGGTTGAAACTAATGGTTAAATCTATAACGGGTGGGTTGGATGAAACCATAGAAACCAATCACTATTTAGAGAATGAATTAGTTAAATACAATCTGGCATTTAAACTTGCTTGTAAATCCCTAGACGAAACTCAAAAAAACTACTTTACTCCCGGAGGTTGGTCGCTGGAAACTACATTTTTAAAACAGGCGCAAATAGAGTTGGAGCAGCAGGAGGGCGAGAAGAATGAGAAAAGCAAGCCATAGCCGCTATTTAGATTATGGAGCCAGAAGCACCGGGTATGGTGCCTATCAACAGGCTAAACGCACGCCAACAGTCAAGCAAACTAGGTTTTTTAAGCAACTCTGCGCTATGTGCCGGGAGAACGGATTAGACCCCTCGGTAGGACACGCCGTAAGCAGTAGGAGTGATTACGGAATGGCCATAGATAAACTAATCGCCCGCTTGCAGGAGGCTGGTATTGATGTGCGTGGCAACGGCAAAAAGGCAGATTATGTACTGACCGTAGGTGAGGATAAATATACTGGCAGCGATTATGCCCATGAGTCTATAAGGGTGCGGGATGAGGATATAGACCCAAGTCAGACCTATATAAAAATACCAGCGGAGGAAGGCGGGGGTTAAACATGAAAAGAAATTGTAACACTTGCATATATCATGTCTATAACGCGACAGGGATTGTTGACAATAAAGCTGACTGTATGCATTACGATTGGGAGAATTGCTATACAAAGAAAATCCGCCTGAATTGGAGTCCGCGCCCTGACGATAAATTATCATCCGACTTACGGGCATTAGTAAGGGAGTGGAATAAATGAGTTATTTTGACGACTTAATACGCGCTGGGCGCGATACAGACGCAATGCGGTTATGGGCCAGAGTGGGCTATGAAAACGGCAAAATGGGGCATACACGAATGTCATTAATGGTAAGAGTGGCAGACAATTTAGAAAAGGCCGAGGCCGAAAACGCCAAACTGCGGGCGGTGGTCGATGCGGCGAGAGTTTTGAGCGACATATGGAGTGTTGGTGGTAAACCAAATTTAAGTAATTTGCGATATGCACTTACCGAACTGGATAAGGAGGGCGAGAGATGAGGGAAAAAGTAATTATCTGCTACGCCGTGACTGATAATTGTATTAATTTACTTGATAGCTACGGTGAAATATGTGTTAGATGTAATGCCTGTGGAAGGTTCGATGAATCAACAAAACACCAATGCCATTTAGATGTATTAAAAAGGCAATTAGCAGAAAAAGAATCATTTAGAGATCGGACTGAAGGATGGGGTGAATTACAACGCAAAAACTATGCGGCTAATATTGAATACATGAAAAACGAAATTAGGAAGGTTGAAGAAATACTAGCTAGGAAGGGTGAGAGATGAGGGATTTACGGAAGGACTTAGAGACTTGCAACCAAGCCACACCGGGGCCGTGGAAGTGCTTAGATGATACACCCGTTGACACAGAGTGGGCTAGTATTTTTCCGCAGGATTTAGATTTTGTGATGAACGCCCGTGAAGGTTGGCCACACGCCATCGAGCGGGCAATCAAGGCCGAGGCCGAAAACGCCAAACTGCGCAAGGTGGTCGATGCGGCGAGAGAATACATGACCGTATTTAACGAAACCCCCGGATACTATGAGTCGCTGGACGAGTGCGTGAGGCTCAAAGAGGTTTTACGCCAAGCCCTGGCCGATCTGGATGAGGAGGGCACGAAATGAGTTGGGAACCGCAGGGATTAATCAAGTATGAGTGTAGGGCTTGTTACAAGCAGTTTATCATCGGCCTGATTGATGATGAGGAACACAAAAATAGTCCGCTCAGATGCCCATTTTGCCAGGGCCGCCCCGAATGGTCAGCCCTTATCGACCCGAAGGAAGAAAATGAAAATGCAGAATGGCTGGACGAGATGGGTTGCGTGGGTATTTATTACGATCCAGAGCAGCATAAGGAGGAGAAGGGATGCGAGTAGAGCTGATAGATCGCTATGGATCGTGGCGCGAGGTGGCCGATGCAGCCCGGACCACGGTGGGCAAGGATGCCGGGGAGGGAGAACCTTCGTCGGACTGGAAACGCAAGATACTTTTAGCAGAGCATAGCCCTATACGATTGTTGGGCTTCCGCTGGAAGTGGACCGATATGCCCTGGTGGGTGCAGACTCATTTTACCCGGCACAAGATAGGCGTCGAATGGTTTGTGTCAACCTCCCGCGAGGACCGGACCGGAGTACCCCGCCAAGGTAAAACCCAAGATGCCCCCGTCGTTGTGGATGGATGCGCCAATGCCCAGGCTATCATCAACATTAGTCGCAAGCGGCTATGTAACCTGGCTGCGCCTGAAACCAGGCTGGCTTGGATGATGCTGCTAATGGAGATCGGGCAAATTGAACCGGAGCTGGCCGCTGTTTGTGTGCCGGATTGTGTGTACCGGGGTCGATGCTGCGAGGTCAAAGGATGCAATTTTGATCAGACGGATGATTACTCCTGGCAGCGCCAAGGCTACTGTTATGGTCATTTATAACATTTATAACGAAGGGCGGATAAAGCATGAGAATTAAACTATTAGACCTAGAAATGATGCCGTTTAAGAAATACGATCAGGACGCAGGATGGGATCTAAGGGCGCGGGACTCCTGCTCGATATATCCCGATGATGCGCTGGCAATCAAAACCGGGGTATGCGTGGAGATCCCGCCTGGCTTCTCCGGCGAGATCCGGCCGCGCAGCTCCATAACTAAAAGGGGGTTGATTATCCCGTTAGGTACGATTGACAGCCAATATCGCGGGGAGATCGAAATAATTGTACTTAATCCATTTAGCAAGCGGCAGATAATCGAGCGGGGAGAACGCATAGCCCAACTGGTTATAACGCCCTGCATGCTCGGAACCCTAGAGATAGTGGATGAGTTGAGCGTATCTCAGCGGGGCGCAAGCGGCTTTGGCAGCACGGGGAGGCTATAGATATGTATTGTAAATTCTGCGGCAAAGAAATGACTGACATAGAGGGAATAAAGGGGATGCACTATAAATGTAGCGATTTAGCCCTGGAGGAATACGCCGGGCTTAAAAATATAGAAGCAGCGGCCAAGCAATTCGTGGTTGCCCGGGAACGGTGTCAACGCATGATCAAGACCAACATGGATTGGTGTGTAACCAATGGGCCGTGCTTCGAGTGCGAGATAACAGACGATAAGGCATACAAAGAGCTGGCTGCTACATTAAGAATGGAGGTACAAGAGTAATGGACAGTAAACGCCTAATGGAGTTATGGACCGAGCTGCACCAAAAGGAAAGCGAATTGATAGGCATTAAGGCCGGGGAATACGCTAATAATGATGAGCGGTTATACAATTTTAAGCAGGGCGCCAACCTGATCGGCTGCGAACCATACCAAACCGCCTGGTCCTATCTAACCAAACATATTATATCGGTCCAAAAAGCCGCCATCGAGGGCAAATATAACTTCGCCTGGGCCGTAAAACAGGATGATGGCAGCTATACCGAGGGGATTATCCAAAAGATCGTGGACGCCAGGAATTATCTATTCTTTATACTTTGCTGCATGGAGGAACGAGAAGGAAAACAAACCGGATTTACAACCGAATAATATGTAGGGGAGGGCGCACTGTTGGGGAACGGACCGGACACACGCAACGTGTCACGCTATGTGTGGCAACTAGAGGTTGATTACTACCTATTTAAGTATGTCGATGATCCCATGACAATAAAAGCCCAAACAAGCCGGATCAAGGAATTGGAAAGCACCGGGATTCGAGTCACGCCTACATATATATTGCGGGAAGGTACGACCGGCGGCGAATCTTTTACCAAAGAGGAAAGGTACGTGCAGCAAATGGAGCGGGCCCAGGAGCAGATAGAGATTAGCCGAGGGCGCAGATCATTAGTAGATGGTTTGCTGCAATCCCACTTTACGCACGAAGAACGCCAATTTATAGATCTGTTCTGGCTGAACGTCAAGCCGTTGGATCGGGCCTTGGTGGGAATAAGGAACAGGGCGGTTACCAGGGAAATAGGCTGGCTGCGCAATCCGGAAAACAAGAATAGAGCCGACCGGTCCTATTGGGATTACCGCAGCCGGATCTATAACAAGTGGTGGCACCTATTGTTTCCCGACCTGGAAAAAGACACCCGGAAAATGGAGTATGCCGAGTATATGGCCCTGTTAAAATAGGCAAAGAAAGAGCCCGGTGGTTAATTCCGCCGGGCCTTTGTCTTTACCCTACTTCTTGCAACATTTTAACTATATCGGCTACTGTGCTGGCTATATCGGGAGGGACTTCCGCCTCCCGGTCCAGGTATTCCCGGAGCGCCCTATCTATAATCCTTACCTTGGGTATTCCACTTAGCTCGTGATATTCCTGCAACTGCTCGGCTAGATCATGCTCCAGGCGAGTATTAAATGTCACTTGCATAATTAAACCTCCCTTCCTCATCCTCCCCAAAAGCAACCTTCCTTATCCAGTATTTCAATGCCCATTATCCTTCCGGCTTCTATCAACCGCTTAGTAATCTCTATGTCCTCCCGGCTGGGGTTGGTATCTCCCGACGGATGATTATGCGCCAAAATGATTGATGCGGCCCCGATCACCACCGCTGGCTTGAAAACTTCGCGGGGATGGACGATGCTGGAGTGTAATCCGCCAACCGACACCGTATTAACTCCCAGCACTTTCCCTTTGCGGTCGAGAAGCGCGATGGCGAAATTCTCCCGATCGGCTCCCTTGAAGTGGTTTGCAAACATGGATACCACATCTTCCGGGCTCTTTATAACTCGCACCTCAGATGCAACATTCCCCTCCTGAACCAGCCAAACCTTAAACGTGGGAATCTTGTACCATGTGCCGGATTCGCATATGTTGGATTCGTATTGCTTCTTTGTCATCTTCTTGCCCCTTTCTAATTCGCCTGATCCGGGGTAGAATCAGGCTGTGGGCCGTACATTCTACCCCGTGTAGTTTGTGGTCTGGATTAGCTCCTGGTAGCCGCCAGGGGCTTTTCCGTTATCCATAACTCATAACTGGTATGGCTGCGGCGGTAGTGGTCCAAGATTCCCTGGGCTTCATTCCTGGTGGCTGCCCAATCGACTAGCTCCGGCGGCCTGGTTGGTCCTTGGCGACACCAAACCCGATAGCGGCATGATTCTGTAGCTTCTTTGATGCGCTCGGCTAACATTTAACTACCTCCTTATTTCCTTCGAATATCGGCTCAGCAATTATTGATTATCCTTAGTTTAATGCTTGCAAGCGGTCCTGTCAACAATATAATGCCGCAAAAGAATAAAAATAATAATGAAATAGTGATTCCCAACAAATATTTTGCACATAAGGACAATAAAATAGGCAGCCAAAAAGCACTATAAATATTGGCTTTCGTCCATAAAGCTCTGTATTACTCCGTATATCGCCTATGTTTGACACCGTATTGCAACAGCAATATAATTTAATGGTGGAGTCATGTAAATACTCCGTTTTTCATTCTTAACCTTCTTTCTTTTTATAAGGGACTGGCTGGCGGGCTGGTCCCTTTTCTTTTGAGGATGATGGGCCCTCTGGATAGGTTGCAGTTAGCTGCTGTAATCGACAAGGCGGTTATTCCCGCCGCTTTCCAGGGCTTTTCATATATTGTGGTGTGGGTGGTGTGGGAACGATGTGCCGCAAAGGGCGAGGCGCGCCAAGGGGAAGGTGTGTGTATTGGCAAAAAAACAGGAAGCATACTGGTTCCGGCACGATGGAAATGCCCGACGGGACCAGAAGATAATGACCATGAGGATGGTTTATGGATCGGAAGGCTACGGCTGGTGGTGGATACTCCTGGAGTTAATGAGGGAGGCCACCGACTACAAATTAAGGATCAATGGTAAGTACGATATTCAATCTATCTCGCAAGAGGTAGGGACAACACCTGAGATCCTAACGCAGTTCTTTGACGATTGCGTTAATGAGTTTGGCCTGTTCGAGTCCGATGGCCAATATGTCTGGTCAGAGTCAATGCTCAGGCGTATGGCCACCTATAATGAGGTGTGCGAGAAACGACGAGAGGCTATAAATAGCCGTTGGCACAAGGATTGATACAAATGTATTACTTAAGTATTACAAGTGTTATACGAATGTTATACGAATAGAATAGATTAGATAAGATAAGAGTAGATAGTATTTCTTTGTTACTTTCTTTAGTTCATGAGTCACGGGACATGTCACGCGACATTTAACAGGGCCGCTTGGCCCTTTTTTTATTGATTAAATTTAAGGTGGTGAGAAATATGGCTGGCAGACCTTGTAAATGGAAAGAGCTAGATATGCCAAGTAGACTAGAGGCCGTGACCGGCTGGTGCAAACAAGGCTACACAGACAAAGAGATGTGCGCTATGTTGGGCGTTTCGCTAAGCGTCTTTTCAGAATGGAAGAATCGGTATCCGGAATTTAAGGAAGCGATAAAAAGCGGCAAAGATACTGCCAATGGCGAGATCCTAAATGCGGCCTTCAAGCAGACGACCGGCTTTTATTACAAGGAAGTGGTGCCGATCAAAGTTAAAGTAGACCGCGACACCGAAGAAATACAGATGGTTGAGGTTGAGAAGTTTTTGCCGCCCAATCCAACCATGAGCATATTCATGCTAAAGAACCGGATGCCAAATGATTATAAGGATAAGCGAGAAATGACCATTGACGGGAACATGATATTTGATATTGTACCGGCTCCGAAGCCGGATGACATTGAATGATCGCAACCAACTCACCTAGACCCAAAATAAACTTTGACCAGCTCCCGGAACTGGTCAACGACATTTACTATCCTTTTCTTTTTAACAGCTCCCGCTACCTAGTCTTTTACGGATCGGCCGGCTCAGGCAAGTCAGTTTTCATTACTCAAAAACTACTTTACCGGATGCTATCCGAGCAGGGCCACAACCATAAATTCCTGGTAGTGCGCAAGGTTGGCAAAACGATTCGAGAGTCAGTCTTTGCCGAGATAAAGAACACGATCAACGCCTGGGGGCTGGCCAAGCTATTCAAGATCAATAAAACGGATATGACCATCACCGCCATGAACGGCAACGTGATGATGTTTGCCGGCCTGGATGACGTTGAAAAGCTCAAGTCAATTAGTGGGGTCACCGGGATATGGATAGAGGAAGCCAGCGAGGTAGATCAGGCGGATCTTCAACAGCTCGACTTGCGGCTTAGGGGCAAGACCCATTGGTATAAACAGATCATCATCAGCTTCAACCCGGTCAGCATCCTGCATTGGCTTAAAACCGTCTTCTTTGACCAGCCGCCTAAGAATTGCCGGACGTTAAAGACCACCTATAAAGACAACCGCTTTCTGGACCAGGAGTACATCAACGTGCTGTTGGCCCTAAAGGATAAAGATCCATACTATTACATGGTTTATGCCTTGGGTGAGTGGGGCGTCATTGGCAAGACAATCTTCCCGGCCCAGCTAGTGAGTGAACGAATTGAATTTCTCAAGAATCTACCGGTCCCCGAGAGGGGATCATTTATTTTTGGCTACCAAGAGGAGGAACCGGAGCAGATCGACCTGGCCACAATCAAATGGGTGGCGGACCCGGACGGTCCCATCGCTATTTATCAGCCGCCGGTTAAAGGCCGCTGCTATGTAATAGGTGGCGACACAGCCGGAGATGGAAGTGACAACTTCACCGGCCAAGTAATTGATATGGAAACCGATCAACAAACGGCGGTCCTTAAGCACCAGTACGACGAAGATATTTATGCTCGGCAAATGTATTGCCTGGCCTTCTATTACAATACGGCGCTGCTATCCATTGAGGCCAATTTCTCCACCTATCCCATTAAGGAGCTGCAAAGGTTACGTTACCCGCATCAGTACCGGCGGGAGAAGGTGGACGAGATCAGCTTAAGGCGTGAGTACCGATATGGCTGGCGTACCGATCTTAAGAGCCGACCGCTGGCCATAGCTGGCCTGGTCAAAGTTGTACGCGAAAACGTGGACAGCATCAATGACATAGGTACCTTAGAAGAAATGCTTACCTTTGTTAGAGATGAAAGAGGGAAAGCCGTAGCGCAGGAGGGGAAACATGATGACTTGATCTTGGGGCTAGCTATAGCCCATGCCACAAAGCACCAGGGATATTTAGGGGCCGGGGATGGAATACTGCCCGACTCTAATAGGAAGCGGAAACATTACGACTTCAACACCGAGGCCGGAAGGGACGACGATGATGATGAAGAAGGATATGGCCGCAGTTTCTTCGGGTAGCCGACAGCGGGGATGCAGAGGTTTCGCTACCTTATTGCATCCCCGCTGTCTTAAATGAGGTAAGGAGGGGCATAGTGGGATTTTGGACAGGGAAACAAAAGAGATTGACGGCCGCGGAGGAAGTAAGGCAGTTAATGGAGCCAGTCGAGCGAAAGGTGGAACACCAGTTAAAGTTAATAGCGGAAGCTAAAGAGGCACTCACCAAGCTAAGGGGCTTAATCGGTGAAACGTGCCAGGACTGTCACCACGCTAAATACTGTCAACACAAGGCAAACTATGATTTTAACCAAGATTGGATCCTGGGTTGCCAGTATTGGACGCCGGATACTAGGACGAACAAGGACGATGTTACCAGGTTTATCGGTAAGGTTGTATAAGGGGGTGGACCGACTTGTCGGCGGTAACAGAGATTAAAAATAGGTGGGAAACAAGTTATAAGAGCGTACACAGGAGCGGGAAGGTAATTTACTGGTATGACCGCAAAGTGATGGAGATATTTGATGATCGCGATAATCTTGTGTGCGTCCTTAATAGAGATCTCATTGATAACATAGAGGCTATTTTGGATTACCTGAAACGACGCACGGACAACAAGGGGGACCAACAATGAGCATTACCTTTTTTGAGATCTATTTGGCATTTATGATGATGGTCGCCGCTGCGTGCCTGGCATTGATATATAGCATGTGGCGCATGTTCAAACGTGAGGAAGGCGATGGGGAGTAAGCGCAAGACCAGGAATTTCTACTTGGCCCGCAAACCGCAGACCAGACCGAGCCCGCGAAAGCCGGCACCAAAAAAAGAACTACCGCGAGTACCGCTTACTCCTGCTGCAATAGAGGGATTCGGCGGGATAAACGAAGCTAAGCGCCTGGTATCCGAGTTACTGGGCTATGAAGTGGAAGTATATGAAACAGCCAATAACGTTGGCGGGCAAACTGAGATCCCGCTATTTCTATTAAATAGTATGCCGCTGGACGGCGACACCAATTAAATTTTGGTTGCGACCCGGGCTTGCGCACAGGGCTTAGGCTCTGGTCCGGTTAGACGGATGCACGGGTGGAGTTAGGCGGTGCCGTGTCTACGCGATGCCGCTTCCGTGCGTCTGAACTACTCCATTTATCTTAGCGTTGCCAACGACCGCTTTTATTGTTGGACGCCGCCGGGGGACGGTTATTCCCCCGTATTTTTGTTTACCCGGGCAAATCAAAGGCGCAGCGTTACCCTCCTTCCGCTGCGCCTGCCCATTATATATATGTATCAGTCGGAGGGAGAAAGGGGCGCGATCAATATAATATCCGTACCGCTTTGGCGCACAAGCCAAACCAAATGTAAACACCGAGATACTAATGTATGTAACGTCGACCAAAAGCGCTGCCAGCCAAGCCAATGCGCTTGTGGCCGGCCGCGATTAGTGGAGCAGACAGGACCATTAATCATAACCATTAAACATAGACCCAAGCTGAGAAGCATCTATTAGGCGAGGGGGTGTTCGCTTTGATCACATTGGGGTTGTGTCATTATTAGTAACCTTCCTGCTGCTGGTCGTGTGGCTGGTTATGCAAGATAAATAATGGAGGTGCCTTGTATGTTGATTAAATGCAAACGCAAACAAAAATCCTGGATAGAGTTAGCTAAAATATTGGAACGAATCGGACATAACATAAGGCTGTATAGGAAAGGTGGTGATCCCCAGGCTGCCAACCTGGGGCAATAACAGATATTAAGGTTTGATAGCGCCTGGTCCGGTACTACGCAAAATACATAACGCTATATGTATGGATTGGTGTCCGACCCCGGACCTGGCCATGTGGGAACGTGCATTACGGAACGTTGGTCAGCAGTTATGCCCGCCAACAACGTTATAGCAGGGGTGGGAGCGCACGTATATCAATTTATAGGAGGCGGATATGCTCGACGATTTTTACGATCTTGACGACCTTAAGGCTGAAATGGAAGAAGAATTAACCTTTGACCAGAAACGACTAGGCGGCTTGTTGGCTTACGGCTATCTATTGGTGACATCATTAGATTGTTTCGAAACCGTTACCGGCATCAACGCACGGCTGGACGATCTATGCAACGAAATCGAATCGGAATTAAATATTAAGCGCAGCAAAAAGGGGGTTAAAGTTGTTAGCTTTCAGCGAATTGAAGAACCAGCTAACTAAGAATGAGATCAAGCTGATCGTGGAGGCCAGGAAGATTGACTACGGCGAAGTAACGGCGGTGATCCGTAACGGGGAGATCACGCTTATAAAAGGAACCACGACAATAACGACGGACAAGGCAAAGAAATAGGAGGGCAGCATGGAACCGAACAGTAGGACCGTAACCGTCCAATGCCCAGTATGCGGACAAGACAAAGATCTATATATCCCCCATAAGGGCCGGGACGCTAACAAGGTATGGACGTGCGAGAACATAAGATGCTCCAATTGGCTGTCTATAAGGTACAGCATTAAGCGGCGACGGTTTAGCAAAGTGAAAATAGACTTCGATACAGCGCTCCGGAGTATATGGGATGAAACTGTGACAAAGCAGCTACATAGACGGTCGGAGGTATTAAGCAATGAAATGTAATACTTGTGCCCATGTCAGGGTATGCCGGTTTACCAACGAGTATTCAACCGCAGAAACCAGAGTTACCACCAATAAGAGCGCGGCACCGTTCGAGCTTAACTGCACCGAATACAGCCGCAAGCCCAGCGACACATACGATACTTACGCCTACCAACAGAGTAATGACTATGCCCGCTCGATGGGCTGCAACGTTAAATAAGGGGGATAACATGGATAAGTATATAGGGTGCAAGCTGATCGAAGCGGAACCAATTAATCGTGGCGACTACAACAAGCTCCGAGGGTGGACGGTGCCGGCAGATGAGAACCCAGCCGACGAAGGGCATATGGTTGTTTACCCTGATGGCTACCGCTCTTGGAGCCCACAAGATCAATTTGAAAAATACTACATGAAGGTGACACCCAATCCCAAATTGAAGACCGGATGCTCCATATCCCACGAAATGGTGCATGGCTTCATTAAGGAAATAAGGGTATTCCAACTGGGAGAAAAGACCACCGTCGTATGGGTGACGCTGGCCAACGGCTTTGAAATGATTGAGTCATCGGCTTGCGTGGACCCGGACAATTACGACGAAGCTATCGGGGCCGAGATATGCCTGGCCAAAATCAAGGACAGACTATGGAACCTACTCGGCTTCCTGCTCCAAACAGCGGTGGGAGGCGTTAAGTAATATGGAATTTATTGAACTCAAAAGCGACCTACTTACCACCGATAACACCAGGGTATTTCACGAAGCCCCGAAAGAACAATTGTTTAATGCACCACATACCTTCGAGGTAACTAATGCTCATACCGGCGAGGAGATACAGGCGATTCACTTCCAAGAGGGCCCCGTCAAAGAGTGCGGGGTAAACGGTGTGGCCAATGAAGATCTGATTGGCATGGTTATCTGCCGCTTGGAACATTTCCAAAATAGTCCTTTCCATTGCACGGAAAACCTAATGGCTATTGATTCACTCAAGGAAACATTAAAGTGGTTACGCGCACGAACTAATATCCGCAAAGCCCGAGGGGTGGTAGGGACCAACCAAATATAAGGAGGGCAATAATTGTGTCCAGCAGAGGAGGTTTACTGTGAAATGTAGCGAGTGCATACACGATGAAGTGTGCATCTATAAAGACTCCAGGCGCAGATTAGAGGGCAAGACGACCTTTATTGCCGAGATAACTTGCAAACACGCTATGTCCTGGGACATGAGATCCTTCGTGAAAAGCGAAGTTAATCCGGATCAAGCCAAGTTTAGATACACTTATCCGGACAGCAAGACCGGCCAACCGCCCACTATACCGACGAGCATTATAAGCATTATGGGGTTGTAGGCATGGAGTTTAGAAAATACCAGCACATTGAACGGCTTGGGACCGCCGAGGTTGCTGGCATAGAACTTGGTCCCTGTTTTATTTTCCCCAAGATTGACGGGACAAACGGATCTGTTTGGCAAAGGGACGGCGTAATCCAGACCGGCAGCCGAAACAGACATTTAAGTATGGATAATGATAACGCTGGATTCTGCCAAGCCATGCTTAATGATAACCGGATAGAGCAATACCTGGACAAGCATCCCGAGCATCGTCTATTCGGGGAATGGCTTGTGCCCCATAGCCTTAAGACTTATCGGCAGGACGCCTGGCGCAAATTCTATATCTTCGATGTTTGCATGGACCGCGACGAAGATACGCTGGAATATATCCCTTATAACATTTACCAACCGATGCTTGAGGAATTTGAGTTGGATTATATTCCGCCTATTGCGACCATGACGAACGGAACCTATGAGGGATTCATGAAAGCCCTGGAGAAAAACCTATTTTTGATTGAGGATGGCAAGGGCGTTGGGGAGGGCATAGTTGTTAAAAACTACGACTTCTATAATCGGTACGGTCGGCAAATCTGGGCCAAGATTGTGACCAATGAGTTTAAGGAAAAGAACGCCAAGATCTTCGGAGCCCCGTCGATTCAATCCAATAAAATGGTGGAGGAGGAAATCGTCGACCATTATTGCACGCCGGCCCTAATAGAAAAGGAATACGCCAAGATTGTAAACGCCAATGATGGATGGCGCAGCCAGTACATACCGATGTTGTTAAGCACGGTGTTCCACGAACTGGTAACAGAGGAAACTTGGAACATGGTAAAGAAAATGAAAATGCCTACCATCAATTATAAGACCCTGAACACATTGGTTATTGGCAAGATCAAAACAGTCAAGGCCGATATATTCTAGTAACCAAATAACCACTTCTGACCAGGAGGAACCGGGCAGGGGATGGATGAGGGCTTAACCGCCTGCGTCTATCCCTTGCCCGCTTTTTTGCGTTTCTGGACCTATTTAATATTGGAGGCGACAAAGTGAGCAAGTCTTTAAGATCAATCCCTGATCCGGTCGAGCGTGCCAAGGCTATAAACCGGAGGCTAAAGAACTCCATCACTATTGAAAAGGATGACGGCGAAAAAATAGAGAACGGCGGATTGGGATACTGGGCCGCCAGGGATGCCGATAAAAAGCTGAAAAAGAAAGGGGTATTAATCTAATGTTTGACGCCGGCGATGTAATGGCAGCCCTGAACCGGGTACTGCAAATCAATAATGTGCAAGTGGATGGCCTTATTAGGACCATTAGCAACAGCGGCATACAAAGCACCGAGTTGTTACGCCAGCTCTCTATGGTAATTGCCCGAGGTGAAGCGTTGGAGATACTGACCGAGGAACTAGGCGGCTATCAAATTGAGGGATTCGAGTATGGCAACAATGAAGAAAAGGCAGCCGAGGAAGAAGAACCCGAATACCAGGATGAAATAGATTGGTCTGCTGCTGAAATAAACTTCCCGTCTACTGAGAATGATGTCGAGAACGACGAACCGGACAGGGAAGATGTAGACCAAAAAAAGAACGCCGAAGAAGCGCGTGGATTTTTTGGATAACAGAACGGGAGGCATAGCAAATGAAATGCAAGGATTGTGGCCTGGTAGTTAAAGACATAGGCGAACTGAATCGGCACAAAAAAGAGTGTCTGGCCAACATGGGGCAGGCTGCCCCGGAGAGCAGAGATTTTTTCTTTCCAATAGAGTTGTGCCCGGACGAAACCAAACTCTACGCACAGGGGCACATGGTAGGGCTGAGGGTAATCGGGACCATTACTCCAGGCGGAATTAAGGTGGAAGGGGTGAGCCTGATTCGATGAAACCAATTTACGAAGAAGATAAGGAAGCCCGGCGCCTTACTAATGAATACCTGGAGGATGACAAGGAGCAGGAATTAACCGGAGAAGAAGCCCCCGAGATCAACCTGGATATGGAACGGCAGCGCAGTAATGCGGTAGCTCAATGCCGGGATTGGTTCGATACTGATGTGGTAGCCAAGCAGCCGATAACTGCTGAATTTGACGAGATGTATAAGTTGTTCAAGAGCGATCATTGGAAGCTGTTGGATCATAATGGCCAGCAGCTAAGGACCGACGCCCAGATGAACAACCATCCCAATACGGTTGAGAACATTACATTCTCTTTGATTGAAGGGCTGGTGGCTGAATTTGCCGAGCCTAAAGATCTGATCGACTATCCCCAGGAAGAAGGCGACGACGAAGCCGCTCTAACAATGTCCGAGTTAAAGGAGTTTATCGCTTACAAGAACCGGCACACCGACGAGCTGGTTAAATGGCTGCGCTGGTTCTTTTTATATGGAACCGGGATCTGGGCAACAACTTGGGATCCCAACTGGAAGGGCGGCAAAGGTCCAAGCCGTTGGAACGGTGAAATCAGGTGGGAAGCCAAGCATCCACGGTCCATATTCCCTGATGCTCGATGTATGGA
>JALOBN010000053.1:8017-15144 GCA_023228245.1 Candidatus Pacearchaeota archaeon | reverse complement strand
CCGCTGCCCCAATGCCTTCATTGCCCTTTTCAAGGAGCGTGATATTCTTTTGGGCCTTGGCTTGATCGGCGAGAGTTCCATAGAGGATATTCATCAACCGGTCGAGCAAAACCAACTGTTGAGCGGGAGTTGTCGGGATCACATTGTCGGGGACATATCCGAACGTGAGGAACTTGTATGGCCCTCGTTCGCATCCAGTCCACTCCTCGACTTTAAGCGGGGCAAGTCCCTCTTGGTCGGCCGACATCGTGACGAACAACTTCTCGCGGGGAAGATACAAATCCATCAGCCAGCACATCGGTTCGAGTTCGTCGTCGTCCACCGAGTCACCGAGGGCAATGGAATCGGCCCGGTCGCCGGTAACATTTGCGTTATTCTTCGATGAAGCGGAGATTTTTTCACGAACCTTGGGGTCATAATCCTTACGGTCTCTGACGGCATCCCAGCTTGCCCGATAACGATCACCGTAGAACCGCATGGTTCGCAAGCTCTTTCCGGGGAGATCGAGAATCGCATCGGAGAAACTCACCCGATCAACCCAAGGTTTCCCCACGTCGAGCCAGACATTCGGAAATCCTTCGACTTCCTTCATGCCGGCACTTGCCATGCGAACTTTCGATATTCCCATGAGAAAGAAGGCATCCAGAACGCATTCCCGCAGGGTAGTCTTGAAATCGATGTTCGCAACCACCTTGTTGACTGCATTCTGGTACTTCTTGCAGAACGGCCAAAGACTCTGGTCAAAGCTGTCGATCGAGCATTGAGGATTATTGAATGCCGCCCAGGTCGTGTAAGTGGTTGCCGTGCGGTTCAACCGATTGACGTACCGCGGAGTGAGCTTCGGATCGTAGGGAGAGTAGAGCGGCCCAGCGAAGTCTCGAATCATCTCCGTCCGGTCCTGATCGAACATGTCCATAGCATCTCGGCTACGATTTATCGCAGTCCAGAGACGCGCACGATGAGTTGGATCATCAATGTCGATCATTTTGTATTGTCCGGGAGTGAGCCAAAAACGAAAAAAGGCACAACGATGTAACGGCACCGTCATGCCTTTTTGTGTTTTGGTTCCCTTCAAGATCGGCAGGCCAGCCTTTCAGGAAGTTTCCCGGTTTAATTGTGAAAGATCAAAAAGTGCTACGGCTGATTATGAGTCAACCGTAGCTATCACTTACTCGCATCGCGCTGAAGTGTTGCACTTCAAAAGTAGGGGAGAAAGGACTTGAACCTTCGACCTGTTGCTTATGAGGCAACCGAGCTAGCCAACTGCTCCACTCCCCAGCAAAATCACTTACCGACTTTTACCGGCTTCGATTCGTCCATCGCCGCCTTCTCTTCCATCACGTTGCCGACCATGAACTTTTCGAGAAGCTTTTCCAATGAGTCTGCGCCGCCGTTGTCAAGTTCTTGATTCAAAGCGGTTACTTGATCCTGATTCAAGGCAACCAGTGCGGCAACCTCGTGGTATCGGAGTTGATCTCCCGTCAGCAGGAATTCGCCAACAGTATCCGCAAATGGTGTCCCGACATCAACTGTTTTCAGGAAGTCGCGGAATTTCTTCACCGTCGGTCCGATTGGGCCGTACATTCCTTCGGAACTCAAGTCCCGCATGTCGGTAGCCTTCAAAAACTCCTCAATGGCTGCCTTGCCAGTAGATGGAACAACTCGCTTCGGAGCGGACTTTTCTTCTGCTCGACTCCCACAGCAGTTCACCAAATTGCCTTTCTCATCGAGATCCGCCCACTCCACGGCAACCAACCCCATTTCCGCCTGAATAATGACGCCGCCGCCTTTAACGGCCATTGCTTTCCAGCCCCCACCGATTTCAACTGGATTCTTCATCGAAAACTCCCTTTAAGACCTCGCCGGAAACCGGCAAAAATATCGTTTTTTCGACTCGACTCAAGAGCCTTTCGGCGATTCATTCTACCAAAGATACTTAACTCACTTCCCTCACTATTACAATTGTCAGTTTTTTTGTCAATAGCGGATACTCCCATTTCTTTCATTGCCTTGTAGCAAACGCCAGCAGCGATAGCACGATCACCGTGCCCGGTTCCCTTGTAAATAATCTGGCCTTTATCGTCCTCTTCCCAGCCCCGGCACTCGGCAATTAACTCCTCAGAAAACGGTATAAACTCCTTATCGTCCATGCCAAAACACAGGTCGCCAAACAGATCAATTTTGTGCCTTGGAGTGTTATTATTCCAGCCGAACATATCCGGTTTTGCAGTCTGTCCATGACGCTTGTATCCTTTTCTCACCCAAATATTCCAATAATGAAGTTCATCCATAACTCTGGTAGCGAACAGCTTACCACAAGCTCCCTGCGCTTCCCAGATTAACATTGCGTCACCAGCCCATGTACACAGAGCAACAGCCAAATCTGCCAGCCGAGCCTCGGAAAGCTGCCGGTTCCACTCCATGACCTGCTCACCGGTTGAGGCATCGCCACCAACGATGGTTGAAACTCCACTCTTTGAATTCTCGACGCCGCTTCCAGGATCGACACCAAAGCAATATCGACCCTTCGGCAGTCCTTCTTTCAAGTCAAACTTAGTCCAGAACTTCAACGGTCCTTCGTCTTGCTGTATGAAGTGCGGGATACCATTCCGAACCGTGACATCGCCCTGCCAACACGGCGGACGAATGTTTTTCGCAACCATGTCCATGATTTCAGACGTGAATATCTTGCCGACCGTCGAACGCGGGTCGCGCTCAATATCCTGAGCTATACCGCGTGGAGTTGCCCGCGGCTGAAGGCACTTCCTGTCAAGCCACGGTGAACGTATCCTACCTTCCTTGATGAATCCTCGACGTTTCAAGCGAGCAAGATTGACTGCATTCGCCTTGACATACTCCGCCAATTCCGCATCATCTTCGGGATTAACTGCCTTGGGAACACCATTCAGGAACCGATAAGCCAGACGGCCATGAGGAGGATAGTCCTTCCAGTCCAAGACAACCTTGATTGCTCCCGACGAGTTGCGATATACTCCCGATCCTCCAAGAGGGAATATTTTTCCGCTTGGAATCCACTCTTCGTTGAAAACCATATCATGAAATGGGCCACTTTCTCCAAAATGCGATGACACTATCCATCGAGCATCAGTTACGTTTTGGGTAGAATCCATCGCGTCCTGAAAATCTTCGTGATCTACCTTTGCCGCTTCGTCATAGAATAGAACCGAAAGACGATCGCCAGAGAAAGCCTCTCCAGTGCAAGCAGTACCAGCTAAAACACCTCCGAGTTCACAATTGTGCCAAACATGATCAGTTAAAGATCGATCACGTTTTGGAAAGAATCCTTTCGGCCTAAGCCAGAATGGAATTCGTGGAATCAACCAATCTAACTTGGGCATAAGCTTACCTAAGTCGTTACGTTTATCAACGGCTTCCATATTTCTTGAAATGATTCCGCCGGCAAAAAGTTCATCTTTGAGCCAATACCACAGAAGAATTGCAAGACACATCCATGTCGCACCACGACCACGGCTCTTATCAAATATCACGTCTATTGGATTATCGTCACTCGCATTTGTTACACATTCAACAAGTACCTCTATTGCTGGAATCTGCATGTCCCACACACAGAATGGAAGAATTCTTTTATTGCCACGCGGTTCGATCAGCCAACAAGCAAACGAGATAAAGAACAGTGGATCATCGAAACAAGCCTGTTTGATAGCCGCCCGAGCTTCCAAGTCATGAAGTGCCGCGCGACGCAACTTCAACCGCCATTCCAGATTGGCTTTCGGATCACGCGGACAAAGATGGAAGTAGGGCGTTTCGATCATTAGCTATCCTTAAACACCATCAATTGTTTTTAAGACCATAAATGGATAGCTAATTTCTTCGGGATGAACACGTTCTTTATCCCACGCATCTTGAGATATTTTCTCAATCTGTTTTCTACTATTGGAAACTGAATACCAGTAAACGATTAACATATCCTTTGCAGTTCGTTTGCATTTGATCGCACAATACCACTTATCGCTTCCACCCCGATAAATCCTGGCATTACCGTCAATGGTTGGCATATTATCTTCCATGCAGACATCATCGAGATATACCCGCATGATGTAATCGTTAAAGAACTTCACGACGATTTTATGACCAGCACCGCAATCAATCGTGAATACGTGTTCTGGATTTCGATACTTGACTAATGGTACAACTTTAGCCAAGGAACTTGTTTTGAATCCGATAAATGGAATTGCCAAAAAAGCAGCAACTCCTTGAATAAATGTTCGTCGCTTCATAATCTCACCGTTCCTTTCGATCATTTATGGTTTTTCACTTTTTCTTTCCGAAAGCTTTCAAGCCAAATATCATTCTGTTCTTTGGTTATGATTATACCCTGAATATCCTTTCCTACCAACGAAGCTAATCGCTTAATGCGATCGACTTCCTCTTGAGTTGGAAATCCCCAGGACTCAAGGATCATAGATTCAATATATGATTCTGCTTTATCAACCAGCCACTCGAAATCATCACGATCAATCTCTATCTTCTCCGACATAGTTTTCTCCATACTTGCCAGTCCGACAAAAAAGTCGTTTGTAGGAACGAATTCTATTGGGAGTCTCATTATCCACCTATCTTTTCAAGAATCTTGGTCACTTCCGCCATCGACCGCTTCTCTTCTCGAACCAGTTCGTCATCGTCACCTGAGTTTGATCCTGCTATTGATGCTTTTGGCCATAAGTCCTTATAGAAAGCCGCCCGATTATTTGCAGCGAATCGAGCCAAAGACCTCGCCCCGTTGCTTGGAGGCTTTTGAGTTGCCCTATCTTCGTGAACCACCGTTCCCCTGGAAGTCTCTTCGACGATGTTGATGTACTGATTATGAACCCATATGATTTCATCTCTCCAATCAGCATTATCGGGAAGATCAGGCCAAAGATCAGAAGGACCATTGACTATAACAACATCCTTCTTTGAGACTTCCAATTCAGGCGCCGGCGGATACTCTTCCTCAAGTTGATCCCAAGCATTGTCTTTAGCTTCCAAGCCAGTCAAACCGCTCTTGCGAAACTCTCGAATCAAATCGTCTTTACGCTTAGAAGCCTCTTCCCAACGCCCCTCCCGTTGAAGCCGATTCGTCAAAGCTAACTTGGATACCTGCATTTTGGACTTCCTTGTGTAAACCTCGTATCTTAACAGCGTTGCCAGCTATTTTCGGGGAGGTGACTATACGATACGCAGCCTCGACGATTCGATGGCGGGGTCCGTTTCACTTTCCGTAAGTCTGGGGGGCCCCAAGCCTCAAAAACATGCAGAATACGCATAAAACACGTCCTTTTGGTAGTTCTAAGCTCTACCTTAGCACCAATAACCATGCATTTTGGCCTGATTTACGTCGTTATCGCGCGTAATGAGCACACTGAAGCATAGTACATGACAGCGCGAATGAATAGTCCTAAGCACTCACACACACAACTCATAGTGCATGATTGATAGTGCATGCTGGCCTGCTTGGTAGCTCGGCGCCATGGAATGAGCAGTCGGAAGCTTGAGAGAAAGACGACCCCCCTTCCCCCCTAGAAAGAGAGGCGGATAGTTACGATGAAGTGCGGGTAATCACCACTAGTAAGCCAGTGGATCAGCCATTGATTGCACCCAGTACCCGTCGTCGGAGCATTGGGACAATTCATCGTTCACGCTGTCTATTGCCACATTGGGGCTATTCCGTCGCGTGATGACGGATGACGCTTGATTGCGCCGAAGGAATAGGATTAGACCAGCCATTGGGCGATTGTCGCCAAGTTCTTGGTTTTTCAGCCATTGCAGCCACCATTTCGGAGTATCTCGAATCGATCGACCCTTGAATTGACCGAACCACAAGACGGACGAAAGGGAGAATCGACTGGCAATCTGAGTGGCTGACGGCATTGGTTTTTTGCTGCGCGGCTTGCCTGGCTGTCGTCCAGCTCTCCGCACTTTGTCGCGCTGTCGTGCTTTTAACCAATCATCTTTAGGCATTGCTGTGCTCCGGAATCTGCACTCAGAGGCCGCCGGACGTTCCGAACGGCCATGAGTACAGCAAATGAATAATATCAATCCTGCCGGCCATGTCAAGGCAATTCTGAAAAGTATTTTGGACACTTAGTACCGCCATCAATCCAGTACACCGATTCGCCACAAGTCCAATCCCAGCAAGGTTTTGCAGTTTACAAAATTAGTCAAGCCTTGTTGCTATCTTGGCACTAAATTCGACATTATCCCTTATTTATTATAGGTGGCACGAAACAAAATAAAAAATTTTATCTCCTTACGTAGTAAGCACTTACGTACAATCCGAAAATAATTATTATTGACATCGTGTTAAGACCGATTATACTTAGGGACAGAAAGGAAAACGACCTTTCATTCTTAACCGCTAGGAGTAACGAACATGGCAACGAAAATGATCTTGATATCAATCCCACTTTTCGACTCGACGATACTTGGAATTCCATCGGTAGCCAAGGTATCTAAACAGGAAGCCATAGCCCTAGCCCGTATCCACTTGGGAGGATTAGAGGGGCTGAGAACTGACCGATATAAGGTAAAGTGCTCGACAATCAACAGCCTATGCCGCAAGGGGATACTTGACGGCCGCACTGGACCGACCGAATTTTCCAAGTATCTTGGACGTTATTTCGCCCAAGAAGGTTATATCTAATGAAAATCCTTCCTAGTGGGCAGCTAAGGAATTGTTTTCAACCTAACCGCTAACCAGGAGCTAATCATGAGTAACAAAATCACAGTCACCGAGGCGATGCGAGAGATCAGGAACGCGACTGCTGGCCAGTGCCCCGGATGCACTAGAAGCCCGTCGTGGGAGCACACTATTAGCGGCACAGTCCGCGATAATCCGTCAATTTGGGCGTGCTGCCCGCTGCATGATACTAGCGCGCTCAGCTACGCGATATCTGCCGACGCATATGCTGTCGTCAGCAACGCGGCCAAAAAGGAAAAAATGTCTATCGATGCGCTGATAGCATCGGACTATTGCCGATAGGCAAACGACCTCAATCTAACCGCTAAGACAAAGGATAAATGAAATGAGCGATCTACACGACTACAACACTGGCAGCTACATCCGCGAGGCCACCATTGAGGAGCGAGACGCGAGCCGATCGGCA
>JALOBN010000053.1:0-8007 GCA_023228245.1 Candidatus Pacearchaeota archaeon | reverse complement strand
GGAGGCTCGGGAGTGATACTAGTCGCCGATGATGGATCGATTCTAAGAGCGGATGATCGAGGTGCCGATGACGCTCGTAGGTGTTATGTGCAGGAATAACGACCATCCCTAGTGGGCAGCTAGGGGATTGCCGTTACAGCCCCGACTCGCATGGGCATCCCCGCATTTTGGTGGCTAATGCAGCCGGCCGCATGTGAAGAACGTCCAGAAGCGTCCGTTAGCGTATCAAGGTGAACTTTTTCAGGTAACTATACCAGTATAGGAGAATCCGATGCCTAAACCAATCAGCCTAAAAGAGTTCGATAAAGCAGCCCCATTATCATTGCACCTATCGCAATTGAATGCGCAAAACAAAGGGCTATACGGAATGATTCGTGCCGCCGTCGAACAGCGTGAATTGCTACTGGAAGCGTGTAAGGCTGTGCTAGATGCCATTAATCAAGCTGATCTACAAGGCACGGTGTTATGGATCAATCCGCCTTACCAAGCGGAAGCGATACATGAGACTGCATCGGAACGATTGCAAGCAGCCATAGCTCTATCGGAAGGTGGTGAAGAATGAAAACCGAAAATCAGATCAATCTCATAGCGTTTTTAATGGCATGTACTGTGATGCTGTTCGTTATTACCGTGGCTACATTGTGGGCAATCTTAGGAGGATGAAAATGTTTTCAACCAAAAAACAAATAGAAGCTACCGAACGGGCTAAAGCTTACGCTGGCTTAGAAGATGATAAAACGAATCCGATTTATCGAAACTACATGAAAGAGCTAGGTTTCAAGCCTGTTGTCAAAAATGGCATCTTTACGGGAAAAGTTGTTGAAATCCACAAAACCATTGTCTATTGTAGGTTTTCGCCCAGGCCATCAACCTTATGAGGATAACATGATTCGATTTATTGACCTATCTCTCGAATACGAAAACGGAAGGACTGTTTGCGCCTTCCTGAATACGGCAAATGATCGTTTTCTCAAAAGCAATAGCGGAGAGCATACTTTTACCGCTCTTTGGGAGATCGAACAGCATCCATTAGCTGAGCAATTACTGGGGCTAGTTCCTGAAAACTTTTTCACTAAATAGGAAGGATTTACTAAATGAACGCAGAACAATATCAAAAACTGCTTGCGAGGCTAGGAGCATGTAACGCTGCCCGACATGCAGCCGACGGAAAATCACTCGAAGAAGTGTGGACTACATGCGAGCGTGGCGATTGGTTACTTTGGTTGGCAGTTAAACTGCAACTAGATCGAAAGCTAATCGTTGGCATTTGCTGCGATATAGCGGAAAAGGCTCTGGTTCATGTTCCCGCTGGAGAAGATCGACCAGCAAACGCAATACGAACAGCAAGAGCGTGGATACGCGGAGAAGCAACGATAGAACAAGTTCGTACTGCTGCTGATGATGCTGATGATGCTGCTGCTGCTGCTTATGCTGCTGCTTATGCTGCTGCTTATGCTGCTGCTGCTGCTTATGATGCTGCTTATGCTGCTGCTTATGCTGCTGATGCTGCTGCTTATGCTGCTGCTTATGCTGCTGCTGCTGCTTATGCTGCTGCTTATGCTGCTGCAAGAAATAAATCGCTTATGGAATCAGCGAATTACGTTCGTTCAAAAATCGACTTTACTCTAATTTTAGAGGCTACAAACGAAGCTTTGAAAATATAACAAACATGGAAGGATTCCTAAAATGCGAGTACCACTTACCAGACAAATGAGCGATAACCTCACCACCGCTGCCGATCGGGAGAAGTTCCAGAACGGCATCAAGTATGCTATTCTCGGCATGGGTGGCACCATGATCGAGGATGATGGAATATACCGAAAGATTCTTCAGATCGACTCATGCGCCGGGATCATCACGCTCAATGTACCCTACGAAACCAATCCGAGTTGGTTGGGTTCGGTATTCTGCCACTTCCAATACCCGAACCTTGCTGCCGAGATTACTGGCCCTATCAGCGAAAACGGCTGGAAGAACTACCATTACACCGCCGATGATACCGTGGAGGAAGCAATTCGCGGCGTGATCGACGGAATTCGGCCGCTTGTGACAACCGTACCAGTTTAACGAAAGGTGAAATCATGATAAATCCATACGACTATGCGTTTCCAACTGACGAAGATCCTATACAGGGCGGCCTCACCAAGCGCGAATACTTCGCCGCGATGGCAATGCAAGGTTTGCTTTCTGGAATCGATCAAGACTATGAACCAGGAGAGACTGTAAATCAAGCAATAGAACTTTCCGATACCCTAATCGAGGCACTGAACAAGCCAGTCACTCCCTAGCCCAAATGATAATTTTTGCTTATAGCCATGAACGATAACGACCGAATGCCGTGGGGCAAACACAAAGGGACGCGGCTTGGAAATGTTCCGACGCGATACCTTGACTGGCTTCTCGATCAGCACTTCATGGCTCACTTCGATGAGCTAAGCCACTACATCGAGGATCGGATAGGTAGGAAAAGCGACCGAAAGCCCTATGTGAACAACAAGCCGCCATTGCCACCATCTGATTGGGTAATTGGAGAGTTTTACGAACCAACAGCGAATGACGGAACCTGCCCATTCGACACCGACTAAACTTCAAACTTATGCGCCGGAATCTTCCGCGCTTTCACGAAAGGAACGAAATAATGGGACTTGATTTTCATATTGAATCGAACAAAGAACTTCACGCTGGCTGGTCATACTCCGGTTTTATGAAATACCGCCGAAAACTTGCCAACGAGATCGGCTTAGTTCTCAATGACATGATCGGATTCGGGGGCGATGAAGAATGGCCCGACGCGAAGGATGAACCGCTTGTTCATTTACTCGATCATTCCGATTGTGACGGCGAATTGACCGCCGATCAATGCAGAGAGTTACTTCCACGATTAAAAGAGATTGTGGACGAGTGGAAAGAGAGGACTCCCGCCAATATGGGATTTGCGTATGAACGATATGACATCCAGCAGTCCGAAGAACTTTGTAACATGCTCGAATACTGCGCGGAACACGGTGAATCACTGTTGTTTCTATAACACGAAAGGAAAATCATGACTGAAAATCAATTCAATAAAATCATGGCGTTTTTGAACTGGAAACCTATTGTGGTAACAAAACTTGCGGTTTCCGTAATTTCGGCAGAATGCGCTCTTTGCGAAGATTTTAATCCAGAAGAATCTCTTGATTCATGCCGTTTTCTCGTGCAAGAAATCGTATGCCGGGGCGATGATTGGATGATCGAATTCAATCGCCAACTGATTCAACTAATTTCTTTTTCTCCGCTTGGCATGGAAGCAATAGGAGCCCTGCAACTTTCTCCAAAGCGAATCCTTGAAGCCACATTAAAGACGATTGAAAGGATGGAATAATGACGATCAAAGCCGGAATCTATACCCGTTGGTCACCTCGGCCGCCGAAATGCCCGATATGCAACAGCAAGTCAATCCACAGACTCGACGCGATGAACCTGTTATGTCAGGACTGCAAGCGAACTTTCCCAGACTCAGAAGCATCGTCCTCATCACGTTGGCAGGAGCAGCGTTGCCGAGAATATGCTGAACTTATGGGGTATGAGGTTGTGTGGGTATTCAATGAACCATGCACATCTGGAAAGGGAAGCGACATCGATCCAAGCCCGGAGGCATGGTATATCGAACGGCCAAATCTCTATGAAGCAATCAATAAATTGACCCCCGGAATGGTACTCCTGGTTACGAAGAGAGATCGTATCGGCCGTAGCGCACATGGACAGGGAATTGTTCGGATGGACGTTGCCCGCCACGGATGCAAGATCGAAGCTGCCGACGAACCAAACGGAGAAGCCCCCGAAAACCGACTTACCCAAAACCTCTTGGCAGTAATTTCTGAGTACGAACGAATGCTGATCGTTGCCAGGATACTTGCTGGTATGCATCGCGGAAAGAAGAACGGGCATCGCATGACAAGGGCTGAGAGAATACAGTACGGATTCCAGCTTGATCCCGAGAACAACAAAAGGGTTATACCAGAGCCTTACGAACAGGAAAACATAGCCCTTGCTCTGGCATTCAAAGAAGCCAACCCAAAAGCTACTGGTTATGCCATCTGCCGATACCTCGATAGTATTGGACGCACCCGAAGGGGTGGTAAATCTTGGGCTAACTCTTCCCGACTGGCTTCCAAGATAGTCAAGAATGACTGAGATTTCATTAAAACGCCCCCAGGAGCGATTCTAGGGGGCTTTCTTATTGGGATGTATATTTTCCCGCATTTCTTGTCCGAAGCGAAATTCAGACCGTTTCCTGCCTCTCACTGATGCGTAAAGGACTATACTTGGCACTCATGTCAGCCAGTCTTTGTCTCTCCTCATCTGAAACTTGCCTCTTCTTGCGGGGTATCACAAGTTGGGCAATCTGGTCAAACATGCTAACATCGAACGCAACATTGATCCCATCGCTCCCATCCTGCATCACTTCCACGCCTGGAAGATCCCGCAGAATCCGACAGATAGGGCCGTTGCCTTTGGTTGCGAAAGCAATCCGGTTTCCACCCCACGGAAAGAAGTGGCCTTTTTGGCATGGTACGATTTTGTACCACGGATCATTTACGTGAGCATTTGGGCCGTACTGAGCATAGTACGATTCCTCGTATTCGATCTTGTACTTTTTGCCACACAGTTCGGTTAGGTCGATGCAGGTAGGCTTAGCCATTATTCATCTTTCAATAGAGGTGTTTTGTTTTTTTCTTCAATTAGTCGAAGTTTTTTATTTGTAAAGATCGAAACTCCTGTACCATCACATGTATCTGCATCTAATCTTGAATAGGTGTTGAATCGTTTTCGATCATTGACCCGTCCAACGTGTACATGTTTTCCAATAATTTTCGCCGTTCTCACAATGTCGTATGCTGCTTGTGAGTCTTTCCATTCCGTAGTACCACCGATAAATATAGCTTTGATTGAACTCCACGGAATATCTAAATTTTCTAATCCATCTTGCGCAACAAGAGCCAAAGGCCAATAGCTCTTGATAATATCTTGCCAATATCCAAATGCTTCAAGTGTCCTTCTAGCATTCCCAACTACATCAGGACATGCGACAAATAAACATCGACTAAATGCACCACCATGACGTTGCAAACGAGAAATAAACGCCGATGAATTGAATCTTGAATATGCACCATTATCTATTGCGAACCATGCCGATTCATGCAGTAAGTTAGCTGTCAATGGAGTACAAAACTGCCCAAGTACAAGTTCAGGATATAGTAGCATTGCTACTTTTAGTTTTTTCGGTGATACATCTAAGAGAAATTTCATTAAATCTTAAACCACTTTGAAGTATCTTCCTCGAACCTTGGAAACTTACGAACGCCGCCGCGGGTAACTATCATTCTCGCTTCTCGCTTCCGATCTTCTAACTCTTGCCCTTGCGGATCATCCGAATCAGGCAGGCAACCACACCGATAAGATCCATCTTTGTGCTGCCAAAAGTAATCGCTACACACAGGGCACTTATATTTTACACACCGCATTGAAATACTCCTGAAACTGAAAACAAAAAGTACACCGGTTGTATTACGCCACAACCGGCAAGGGCGTTAGTGGATCATGTCGCTAACCATATCCCGATGCCTTTTGAGCAGCCCTCCGTGGTCTTACTTGCGAGAGGCCACCTCGCATTAGGCACATTTGGAGGATATTAGGCTCTACGCGATTACCTTCATCCTCTTCATCGGGTATTTTCTCTTCAAGTGCTGCAATATCAACATCTTGAATTCGGGGGGATTCATCATGGACAATTACAATCATATCCACTTGGATAAAGTCGATTTCAACGTTCGTTGTACTCGAAGCCGTTGTAGTCGCAACCCAATAGGTTGGATAAGTCGTTTCACGTTTGTCCATAAATGCAATCATTTTCGTTTACTCGTCGTCGCCCTCGTCACCGTCCGAATCACCGCCTTCGCCCTTGACCTTCTTTATTTTCAAGGTGTCCTTTTTGGACAAGACGATCCGCTTGTTTCCTAAATCTATGCGAACCTCGGTAATGTCGGCGTCCTTCATCGCCACGATGAGTAACTCTTCGCACCCGTTCTTTTTCTCCTTGGCATTCCCTAGCCGTCGCAATGCCGCAGCATAGGCATCAGCTTTTTCCTGCACGTCGGCCGGAACTTCGGGAACCATGTCACCTAAACTTTTTTGTTTCGCCACAATCTTTCTCCTTGTTAAAGTTTTGCCCCGGTTAGTTGATTTACGAATTAATCCACTTTTGCATAAAACTTTCCGCAGCTTTATCTGCTATGGACGGTATATCAATTGCCCCAATTGCCTTACTGCCGCTTGATCCCATCGCTTTGGCATATTCGTCTTGAAAACAAATGGCTATATTTGTTTTGTATGCTTGGTAAAATCCTTGATCTTCCTTGAGTGCCTCAATTAGAAAACGACGTGCCTCAGCAACTTCAAGCGGTTTCCTTGGAGAATTACTGTGCAACTCTTCGATCTGCTTACAAAGCGTTTCCGCTACATTGGATGCGGCAGTTGAATCAAAGATACCTTTCGGAATTTCGTCCCAGCACATTGAGGCTTGTCCGATTGCTTGATAAACGAGTTCTTTTAGATTGTCCATGATAGCTTCCTTCGTAAAGGGTTATTGTTTCACCGGCGACTCTGCCGGCGGTTCATCCAGGTTAAATACAGCCGCCATAATTCCTCTGTTCTCTCGAATTCTACGACGGGCAGCCATAAACAACATCCGAGATACAAATCTTCCTGCCCTTTCATGGTTATCTGCCATCATTATCGGTATCCCCATATTCTGCCAGGACAACAGCGAACCGATCGCAGACGAGGGAGTAATTTGCGAACGCCAATTTCCTTCCTCAAGTTCTTTCCACGAGGATTCGATAACAAGACACCGTACAGGATAGGCAAGCATTCGCATCAGTTCTTTTTCAAATCTTTCCCTCTCACCGCCCAGGCATCCAAGAGCGTCCGACAAACTTTTTCGCTCGATTGCTACCAAGTTTTCCATGCCAACACAAGAATAATCCCCGGTACTGAGTCCTTTTACCTGAGTTTTCAATGGACTTAGATCGAGGGGGTACTGCTCGCGCGAATCGACCAGGGCTACGATATGCTCAGGTAAAATATCACTCGGTATTGGGTGGCGTTTTGCCATTATCGAAACCTTCTCCTTTCCTGCCTCATGTTTCGTATATTTGTTTCCATGTCTTTCGTTTCACAATAAGGTGTATTGTTGAATGATGTACACCATACTTTTTTGCCAATCGAGTATTTTCACCCATACAATGCTTGTGTTCCAATAGAATTTTTTTAACTTGTTTATTCGTCAACTTTGCAAAAGCAGTTTTTTCGCAGAATCTACCTTTATTTCCTTTGGAAGTTCTCCCCTTAGCTACACAATCCTGCATATTTATTTTTCGTGTTGCCGCAAATAAATACAAAGGATTGACGCACAAAGGATTATCACACGTATGACACACATCTAAACCTTCAGGAATTGGTCCTTTGAAAATCTCATAAGATGCTCTATGCGCTTTGGTATGACGAGACATAGCAGCATATCCATTGGGATGTACTCGACCTTTCCATGTCCAGCAACCATTTTCCGCAACGGTATAGCCTACTCTTTCAAACTTTTCACGAAGACTCGTTTTCATGGCTGGGCTCCTATAAAGTGCCATCGCACGGGCGGAGCCCAGCCAGAGCAAGAACGCCCGCACGATGACAGTATTTTAGGTTATGGCTGGGCTCGATACTTAAATCATACCACCTCTACGAATTCTTGACAATTCACGTTTTTCCATATTTTCTACAATTTTTGCAGGATTCCCATAAGGAATATCTGAATCATCCCCATCTTCAAAACACATCTGGCAAGTAAGACAGGCGAACGTATGGATATTCGTACCGGCCTTGATGATTCGTTTGTTACTTCCGCAGCCAGGGCATGTTGGCATCATTGCGATTTCTCCTTGGCGTCAGCTTCGGCGAACGAACCGGCCCGAGCGA
>JALOBN010000052.1 GCA_023228245.1 Candidatus Pacearchaeota archaeon | reverse complement strand
CACGTGCGGCCCCCCCGGTGTGGACGCCGGAGATGGTGATGTTGGTAAGGTCGGACCATGCGGCGAGAGTGGAGAGCGCGGCTATCAGCGCGGCATCGGTGATTGCGTTGCCCCAGGTCGCGGGGAGTTCGAGGCCTTCGATGGGCGTTGCTCCCGCGTTGGTCGTGCCGAGATACGAGTTGGCCCCCAAGACGGTTTCGAGTCCTGTTCCCGCGCCGCCCGATGGTGTCGCGAAGGGAACCCCGTCAAGGTAACCTGCCAGGACACCCGTTGCCGAGCGGGTGATGACGATTATGTGTGTGACGTTCGCCGCCCACGTAGTCGCGGTCAACAGCGCGGTAAAACAACGTCGGTATGCGGAGGCATTATCATAGACGTAGAAAAATAGGTAATTGGTGTCAGACTTCCGCAGAAAGATTCTATTCTGCGTTGCGCCCGTGCCCTGATTGTCGAACAGATAATGCATTACCCCGTCATCGCCCTGCCACGCAGTCTTGCAGGCAAACATCATCGTGAAAGCCTGCCCCGCCGTGATGGATGTGGGGATGGTGCATGACGTGTATTTCCCTGCTCCAATGTCTGGAGCGGTCGCGCCGAGAAGTGCGCCCGTGGTGGGCGCTCCGGCCATCGTGAACGCAGTCGAGGTAACGAGGTCTTTGATCGAGGCCGTGCCGTCCATGAGCATCTTGTCGGTATCGTAGGGGTGCGTCAGTTTGGTTATCAGCGGAGTCGTATCGTCGTAACAATGCAGGTCCACGTCGAGAGCGGGCGCACCCGAGAGTTCCTTGGCCCACACGCGGAGTCCATGAGTCTCCAACTCTTCTACGGAGCGATAGGGGTCGCGAATAGCCGCTGAGTCCGTACCGCCCGCCGTTGTGGTCAGCTTGCAGGCAACCGCGCCGGAATGGTAGTTCGCGGCGTCAGCGGTTACGGTCCCGGCGTTGACCTCCAGTTCCTCCCAGTCGGCAAAGTCGTCACCGGAGCGGGTTTCAAAGTCGTCGTTGGAACCCAGGGCGTGAATCAACCACAGGGTTTCTTCTGAGGTCTTCACCTCGGGGTCAACGGGAATCTCGATGGTGATGTTCGTGATGTAGTTCGCGTCGATGACAAACTTTTTCGGCCAGTCGGGTAGCTTCGGGGTCACCGGGTAGGTCTTGTAGAACACGGAGTTGTCGGCGCCCCACATCCTTATCTCAAGCGTGTTCTCTCTGAGCAGTCGGGTGAGCAGGACGTTCAGCTTGTCGTAGGCGTCCTGTTCGTCAGAACCTTTGATGCAGACCTTGAGGGTGATGGTATTGCCGTCCAGCGTCCAGTGGGCCAACCGCTTCCCATGCCCCAAGGCGTTCTGCACCCACTCGTACAACACGTCGGGAAGCGGGAACTCAGAGCCGTCGAGATACCAGTAGGCGACCTCGTCGTTCAAGTCGAGTAGGGTCGCGCCGTCTATGCCGTCTACGAATCTGCATATCATTGTCATACTTGAATCCTCAGTTTCGCCATTCGGAGTTCTTGGGTGAGCGAGGGAACGTCCTGCACATCATTGAGAACCAGCTTGTCGAAGTAGAAATAGCTGACAGAAGTGGACTTGCTGTTCGTCGTGTTGTTCGTGGCGGACATACGGGTACCCGCGCCCGCGAGGTTCGGGGAGGCCATTGTGCTACCCATGGACCCGCCCGCCTCTTTCTTCTTTGCCTCTTCGATCGCGTCGGCAAGCTCTTTCGCCTTCGCTATCATCTCGTCGTAGCGGCTGCGGAAGTTCGCGGCCATCTCGTTGATCTTCGTCGCGAAGACATCGACTGAGCGGCTGATCTTGTCGTATGCCTTTTTGAGCTCCGCGACCTTCGCCCGCTCTTTTTCGAGCGTCTTCTGCACACTCTTGAGTTGCTTTTCCTTGACCGCGATTACCCGCTGCTCCTGCTTGATCGCCTTCACCAGCGCAGCGTAAGACTTCTCCTGCCCCTTGAGCGGGTCCAACAGCTTTTCGAGTTGGCGCTTCTTGTCCGCGTACTTGAGATCGGTCGCCTTGTCGTCGATCTCTTTTTGGAGTTCGAGTTCCTTCTGCTGTTGGGCGATGACGAAGAGGCGGTTGTAGTCGGCTGTGGTGGCCTTGCCCGCCCGCGCCTTCTGCTGGATCTTCAACCTTTCCAGTTCGAGCCGGTTGAGCGCCTGACCCTGCCGGAACGATTTGTCAGAAGCGGCACCCTCGCCCTTGATCTTCATCGAGGACAGGGTGGACAACCGTTCTTTGTGCGCCGTGAGCGAGGCGTTCAGCTTTGTCTCCTGCGCCTGCAATCCCTCGACGACCAGTTCGGCGGCCTCGGTTGCCTTCGTGTACTCGGCCATCGACTTCTTAGCCTCGATGAGCGCGCCGTTCATGTTCCACCAGCCTTGCAGGTTGGCCTCGACATTGCCCCCGAGGTTGGCGATCGCCTCGTTAATGTGGTTCCACTCGTCGATGGACATATCACCAGTGGGGGCCATTCGACCCGTGGACCAGCCGGGGAGCGCGGTTGCGTTCATCGCCGCCCAGGCTTTTGTGAGGTCTTCGAAGCTGCCGCCCATGGTCGCGCCGACGGTGAGGTTCGGAGCCGCGCCGCCTATCTTGTCCTCCAGGTAACTGACATACTCATCTGCCGTGAACGGACCCGAACCTTTGATAAGCGCCTGGACGTATACGGTGGCCAGTGTCTGACCGTTCATTCCAGACAGCCGATTTACGAGGCGGGATATCGCTGCGTTTGCCTGCGCTGTGTTCGCCGAGGTATGGACGTTCGGCTTCATGCCGCCGAGAGTGGTAGCCTGCGCCTGCACCGCCTTGAGAGATTTGTTGGTAGCCGCCGCGGTCCCAGCATCGCCGACCTTCAGGGTGACCTTCTTCTCCTCTGCCTTCCCCCCGCCGATCGTGCCGAAGATTTTCGCCACGGTGTCGGCCACAGACTTTGCCGCATTGGCCAGTGAACTTGCCCTCATGCGCGCGGACATCGCCGCAAGGGCCGCATCGACGGAGGCCACGCCAGTAGCGGTGAAGGTTCCCGTGTTGAACATCTGCTGGGCGAGTTGGTTGGCCATGTCGGGGGCTACCTGCCCTTGAGAAAGACCCTGGATGTAGGCGGAGAACGACTGAACGCCGAGTTGCTGCATTTGCGGGGAAAGAGAGGTGAAGGCTGCGGTCAGTTGGCTGGAGAACGCCTGACCCGCCCGGCCCGCGGCCATCGCGCTCTCAAGAATCTTCGGGGTCAGTTGGGATATGGCGGCGGTCGAAGCCCCAACCTTGTCCTTCCAGTCCTGGAAAGACATTTTGTTTTCCTTGAACCGCTGGTTGAGAACGGAGAGCGCGCCTGCTATAACATTGACGTGCGTCATCTCCGGTGCCTGTGCCTCCCACTTCCACCCCGCGCCGCTCAGTCCAGCATCCTTGATGCTCTGAATGTACGCCTCGACAGAGACAGATCCGTTCTCAAAATCCTCTTTGAGAAGGTTGACCACGTTGCGTACATCAGTCTCGTCAACCCCGAGAGCGCGGAGTTCCGTCCCGATGTAACTGATCTGACTGCCGAGCTTGCCCGCCTGCTTTTCAAACTCGGGTATCGACTTCGTGAGCCCTTCAAGCTGTCCCTCGGCGCCCTCTTCCTTGATCGTTATGCCCGAGTATTTGAGCATATCTTCGATGAGCTGCTTGAGCTGAGTGTCGCTCTTGAGGATGGCGTTCCCCATGGCGTCGAAGCCCGAGGACATACGGGGGGACAGTTCGGCGACCTGATTACCGATCGAGACCATCTCGGCCTGCTGCTCAGTCGATCTGTTGGTAGTCGCCCTGAGCTCTTCGTAACGGTCTATCAGGGGTTGCAGTTGAAGCCCGAGGTCGGACAATGCCTGATCGTTCTTGCGGATGGTAGTCCAAGCGGCGGTCGAAGCGGCAATTGAATCTCGCCATTGTTTGACCAGGAGTGCTACTGCTATCGCGGCAGGCGCGGCCATGAGTCCTACGGTTCCTAGCGTCGTACCAAGAGTGGAGAAGGCGGTATTGAACCCGGTAAAGCCAAGACCGATGTTATTGAGAACGATGCCAAGACCAGACAAACTGCCCCCGACACTGGACAGAGAGGTGATGAACCCGCCGAGTTTCATGGCGGCGAATCCCCCGGCCACCATGGCGAGTATCGGCCACACCTTTATAAGGGCATCTGCGAGGTTCCAGACTCCCTTCGCGGCCGTACCTATGACGCTCGCGAAGGTATTGAAATCCTTATTCTTGCCGCTCAGAGCGTTGCTGATAGCATCGAGCCAGCCGGAGACGGCGGGCAAAGCCTTGTCCCCGAGTTTGATAAGCGCATCCTCGGCCTTGCCAACAGCGATTCGCCATTTGTTCTGAATCGTGTTCGCGTTCTTCTCGTACATCCGGTCCGTTGTACCCGCGGCGGCTCCCATGGCCGCAAGGTCTACAGCGAAATCTCCCGCGGCGATTCCAGCCAGGGGTAGGACGGCGCGAAGGGCTCTGATGTTGGGGAACATCTTGGCCAGTTCTTCGTCGGGGACTTTGTTGGCAATCTCCATCAGGGAAGCGGCGAGGCCTTTTGAGCGCAGGGTAGCGAGAGAAAGTTCAATGCCATACTTCGAGGCTATCTCGACGGCGTCATCCTGCGGCTTGAGGTAGGCCATGATAGTGTTGTTCAAGGCCATGAAAGCGGTTTCGGCGGGGACTGCTTTTCGGGTCAAGGTGGAGACGGCGGCGGCGACTTCCTCGAAACTCACGCCTGCCATGGCGGCGGAGCCGACGACCTGACCCTGGAAGGCCACGAAGTCCTTCAGTTCGATGGAACCGCGCTCCACCGCCTTGTTCATGATGTCCATGTACTTGGCGGGATTCGTCTCGCCGTATGCGTTCTGCGCCTGGACCAGCGCGTTTGTCGTCTCGGAGAGTTCGGCCACGCCGCCTACCGCGCCCCTGGCCGCTATCTCCAGCGTCTTCAACTGCTCGGCGTCAGTAGCGTCGGGCATATCGGATTTCACCCAATAGAAAGCGTCGGCCATCTGAGACGCGGACTGCGGGAGCTTGTCGGCAAGGTCGAGGACTTCGGTTTTCCACTTCTTGAACGTCGCTTCGGACTCGGTGGTCAGCGACCAGACCTTCCGCATATTCTTGTCGTAGTCGGCGGCGAGCTTAATCGCACCCGCGGCCACGGCTGCCCCTACGACCCCTATACCGATGGCGGCACCCTTCATGGCCTTGGTGAGTACCGCTTCATGCCCCTGCAACGCCTTCATCGACGCGGCGGCGCGCGATACTCCCATATCCAGTTTTGTTGTGTCCAGACCCATCTCGGCCCAGACGGTACCAAGGGCACCGAACATCTATTGTTTCTTCTTTCGCCTCGCGTTCTCAAGAGAGGCTTTGAGGGATTCGTTGTGCTGCGCGTCTTTTACGTACTTTGGGACGCGGCCCGCGCGCAGCCAGTCGAGGAGACAGGCAGCCGCATCGTCGATACAGTAAGCCAGGTAGGGGTCACGCTTCGGGAGCTTCGGGTCCAACATCAAGCTCGGCCGCTGCCCCCACCGCTCGCTTGTCCGCGCTAGCGACAAAAACTGCGCGGATTTCACGAAAGGGGATGAGGGCCTGCACCCCACTGATAACATAGTTCCAGATCGCGGTGAGCTGGAAGCTGTCCAGGTCGTCTTCCACCTGCTCGTATGTCGGTTCCTGGAGCGTAGCCTTGGCCACGATACACAGAACCTCCGAGCGCTCTTTGATGCTCGTCCGGTACGTCGCGGCCTGGCCCCCCATGAGCTCGTCAACCGCAGCCGACAACTCGTTGGGGATCTGGCCCAGGTCTACCATGTGGATAAGGGAGGGACGCCGCAGTCTTGCGATGAACGGCGTCCCGTCGTAGAAAGCGGGCAACTCTGCTACGTCTTCCCGCTTCAGGTTCTTTATCGCCTCAAGGGAGGTCGGTTTAAGCGCCTCGGTCATTTGATCGCCTCCTAGACGATGGTTGCGACTTCGTCTTCCTGCCATGCCGAATCACCGGAGTTCGGGTTCTGGCGGGCCTTGATCGAGAACACGTCCTCGCCAAAGCCCTTTCCCGCGTGCTGCCTCTTGGACATGCGCCCCTTGCAATACGGCAGGACGATGTAGAGATAGCCGTCGGGCTTGCCCTCAGTTGAAGACGTGGTGTCAAACTTCGGCACCCACACCTCGAGCTTGAACGGTCCCGGCGTCGAGGTCGGGAAGTCCCAGCCTGTCGCGTCCGGGCCGGTCATGTTCACCGTGCCGCCAGCGATGGCGCCCTTCACGTCGTACTCGAGAGTGGCCAGCGTGATTTCCACGTCGGCACCCTTTGGCTCGTCTTCCTCAGTAATCGTGCATACCGTCTCGCCGCCCCCCGTCTGGGTCAGCTCTTCGCCCTCGTCGTAAACGAAGTCGGCGCTGAGTTCCTTGGGGACGGTCGAGGTCTTCGCGGTTGCGCTCGGGTCCGCCGCTCCAGTGTCCAGGAGTTCGGTTACCCTGATCTGAGAGATGTCGTTGAAGAATTTGTCGGCCATTTATTTCACCTCCCTGACGTGCTTGTAGCGGATCAGTTCACGTAGCTGTGCCTCGGTCACCTGCGGGGACACGCCCTCTTCGAGCCGCGTCTTCGCCCCGTCGCAGACGAACGTGTAGCCACAAGTCCGGGTCGCTACGTAGACCGGGACGGGCTTCGGTTGGGGTTCGGGTTTCGGTGCGGGCTTCGTTGCCTTCTTCCGCGGGGAAGGGTACGGTTTGCTCGCCTTCGGGTAAGGACTTTCATTCATCTTCCTGTCACCACCTCAAATTCGCATATCCTGAATATGGTCATCCGGTCATCGTCGGTAGCGTCAGCCGTGGTCCCGACGTGATACGGGGTAATCCAAAAGGTCTTGCCGCCCGAAGAGCCGCAGGAGACGTTTATGCAATCCAGCGCGGAGACGACGGAGTTGCAGAGAGTGTCCAGGGCATCCCATGCGTCTTTCACCGTGTGGACGTGGACGTACAGGCGGCGGACGGCCCCCTGCTTCGCCTCTTTCTCATGCGGTCCCATTCGCACGACACCGAACGGCTTAACCGTGTTGTTGTCAGCGATTTGGGGATATAAAAAACCCCCCGTAAACGAGGGGCAATTGGTGGCCAGGTGGTCCCTGACCGCGCTCCTAACGCTCTGTTCAGCCATTACATCCTCATGATCCTCGCGTAGTCATTGAAAATCTCGCCTTTCAGCGCGTCTATCGTCGGGTCAAGAATCGCGTACTTGCAGTCGTGGGCGAGTTCGAGGTAAACCCCGTAGTCAACCTGGTGGGCGATGTAGATCATGATCTTGTCGCCCTTGGCATAACAGCCGCCCTTGAGTCCCTTTCTGGCGTTGCCGCTTCTGTCTCCCCATGGCGCGTGCATCTTCGCGTAGTTCTCGAGCTTCGGCGCGCCCTCCATCGTCCCGTAAGCCGCAAGGGCCACCTTTGTCCTCGTGACCTCTTTGACCAGATTGCCCATGACCCCGGCTATGCCTCTCATTGGATTTCCTCGAGGGTACACTGCTTCGAGATCGTGACACCCTCCCAGGCGATGTCCCGCACATTCTTGATCCGATACTTGACGCTCCCCACGCTGAACGTGTCCTCAGAGGCCCCAGAATGCGCTATCACGTTGGCATCGTACTTTGCCAGCATCCGTACCTCCCTGACCCGCCTGAAGCGCGCTTCGTCACTCTCCCTCATAACCTCAGTGACGTTCTTGCCATACGTTCGCACGGTCTGAGCCGCAAGGGTCGCCGACGTCGAGGTCCGCCTGCCATTCGCCAGCGTCCAGGTCGCCCGAGTTATGACGATCGATATGGGGTTGTCCGCTATCATGCGCTCCGTGTCGAGCCGCATGGAGTCTGTCAGCGCCGACGTAGCTGGCCCCCCTTGCTCGTCCTGTACTTCCAGTATTGCCCGATGCAATATTCTTTCGCCTCGCCCTTGGAAACCGTCTCGTCGCCCAGCGAGTAGGTCATGCCCGGGTATGTGTCGAGCATCCCCGCTTTGACGAGCCAGCACTGCGCCACTATGTCCATCAGGTCGTAGACGTAGCCCTTGAGGTATATGGCCGACTGCTCGGTCGTGAACGTGACCTCCCCCGCAAGCACGTCCACCGTGTACAGGGTGGCCAGGATCGCCGCGCCCTCGTAGGTCAGGGATAGAGAGGTGACCTCGATGTAGTCCCGGCCGTACTTCCAGGTCAGGTTGTCGAGAGTGGCCAGCCCCTCGTAGTAGATTTCCCTTCTGCGGGTCTTCGCGATGTTCGCTATCTGCGTGTCCGAGACGACCGGGGGAGTCCCAGAGTCCTGCAAGAGCAGACGGACGTGGGTTATGAGTTCGCTATCCATATCTCAGCATCTCCTTGACGTGCTTCTCCTGCGCGCACAACCTCTCGTAATATGCCGCCTTGGCCTTCTGTCTCTCTTTCGACCTGCGCTCCCGGTCGTGCCTGATTCGCAGCGAGGTCCGCTCTGCCGTGTACCCCGGACCTATCCCGTAGATGTCGCAGATCAGGTCACCCTCGCCATCTATGAGACGGTGGTGCAACCCCTCGTAGCTCATGCAATCGACGTGCCTGAACAGCCGGGGGTACCAGTGGGATTGATTCTCCCAGCTCATGTGACACAGCCCGATATCCGCCTTGGGCAGTATTCCCAACTCTTGCGGGTTCTCGACCCACTCGTCCGCGTCCAAGTGTAAGTACCAGTCGCCCGGCTCGCCGATCAGATAAAGGCTGCGCTTTTCCACCTCTGTAAGGCCCGGCACTACGGACAGACTGACCTCCGTTTCCAGATCGGTAAGGTACTCGAGCGTCCCGTCGCAACTGTACCCCAGCGTGTCGCCCATGGGTGGGAAGTCCTCGTATATCCCGTCGATGACTATGATTCGATCGACGTGGCCGAGAACGGACCCGACTGCCTTCTTCAGCATCTCGCCGTCGTTATAGACGGACATTACGAGATTGAGCATAGCGCCTCGATGTTGTTTGAGGTTAAGAGCTTCATGTGCTCCCGCACCTTTTCCTCTGGCCAGTCCCACCATTTGAGCTTGAGAAGACGCTCGACCGTCTCGTCGTCGAACCTGCGCCCCACCTCTTTTGCCGGGTTGCCCAATACGATAGCGTACGGCCTGACCGATTCTCGCACGACCGAATAGGCACCGATGACCGCGCCGTCACCGATAGGGCTGTTGTGCATGATCGCCACGTTAAGCCCAATCCATACGTCGTTGCCTATGATGATCTCAAGCCCCCGGTGATGCGGGTACAACTCACCATCAGCCTCGGGCCAGTGGTCCAAGTAGTCGAAGGGATACATCGACCCGCAATCGGGGTGATGCCCGCCGCCGACCGCAAACTCCAGACCCGCCGCGATGGAACAATACTTCCCGATCGTCACCGGGCACGCCATGTTGTTGAAGTTGGGCGGCACCGATGCGTACGTGTAGCGCCCGATGTCAATGTTCGGCCCCTTGAGCTGGTCGCGCAGTTCGACGATGTCAGCCAATTTTCTCCCAGAAGACTCTCGGCGCACTCTGCGGGAAGTCCTCGCAACAGGCCCTCGCGAAATCGGAGGGGTCGAGCAGTTCGACTCCCCTGACCGGAGAGGCCGAGGCGTCCAGCATGTTAATCACGTGACGGGGGACGAAACCGTGGTCGATGACCGACTGTATCGCGGGCTGGAGATAGCGCACCGGGTCCTCGAAGTGGATCGTATGGAACTCGGCAAACATCCACGAGCCGCGGGGCATCTGCTCGAGCGTGTCCTGCGCGCCCCTTATAAGCTCGACCTCGTAGGACTCGATGTCGAACCGCAAGAAGTCGATGCGGTCTATCCCGTGCTCCTCGCAAAAGGTGTCGAGCGTCATTTCCTTGACCTGGATTACCTCTCGTATCGCCCGGTCTGGTATGTCCCTCGCCTTCGTGTGTACCATCCGGCACAGGTTGGAACGGTGCTCGATTAAAAAGTCATTTGTCCTATTCGCATCCCCGACGGCCATGCAGTGTATGCTCAGATTCTCGTAACCGTTTATCTTCCGCGCTCTCTCGATGATGCCGCAACTGGCGGGGTTCGGTTCGATCGCGTAGACCCTGCCTTTGGGACCCGTCAACTTGCACTCCATGAACGCATAGAAGCCAAGGTTTGAACCGGCCTCTACGCAGGTCCAGCCGGGCTTGACTATCTCGTGGACTATGATCGGGCAGTCCCACTCTCTCGTGCCGTCGCGCCAGAGATCCGCAGATAGCCCGGGGTCCTCAGTGTCGAGTAGCATCGTGGAGCCGTAGATATCTTTCTCGATTAACATTTCACCATCCAGAGTGATCCCATGCACGTCGCCTCGCCGAATATGTCGATGACCTCCTGCGTTCGCCGGGTCGCCATGTAGTACCCGGGCCACAGCGTTTGGTACTCGGAGTGCTCGTTCAGGAAGTCGCGGAGATGATACTGCTCGTCGTAATGCCTCGGCGCCCAGGCCGGGGAGTAGTCATCGGGTAGAAATATGTCGTGGAAGTGGACCACCGTTCCCGTCTTCAGCAGGGGAAAGACCTTGTTGAACAGGAACGGCAGGTCCCCCGCTCCCCAGATGTGCGAACTGTCGATGAACAGCAGGTCACAGTCGGCCACAGTCTCGGGCTCGAGCGTCTGCACCGGGACCTCCAACAGGTGATCGCAGTACTCCCCAACATCGGCCCGCGGCGAGGGGTCGATGCAGACCAGCGTACCCCTGCAAGCCTGATCGGCAATCCTGGTCGAGTAGCCGGACCCTACTTCTATCAGCCTGCGAGGGTTGCGTATCTTGACCATCGAGTAGTACACGGCTGAGTCGTTGCGCCCGAACCATCCGTTCTCGATATACTCCATGGACACGAAAGGCCGATGCCCTAGATTCTCGATCGTCATCTCCACCAGGGGGCCGGAGAATATGTCACGATTGCAGTCCATCGGGCCACCTCCCCAAGAATACCTGCCGGTCCCGCTCTCTCTGCGGTATGAAGTCTTCCAGCGTATCGCACGTCCTGTTCTTCCAGTGGTGAATTAGCACGTTGCGGCTCATGACCGGCCTGTACCCCATGGCCTTCATGCGCCAATAGTAGTCGGTGTCCCCGTACCAGTAGAGCAGGTCTTCGTCGAACCTGCCGACCCTGTCCCAGACCTCCCGCGAGATCATGAAGATGAATCCCGCAAAGCCTTTCGGGTGCAGGCCGGGGATATCCGCTTCGTTCACTTGCAGGGTCTTCTTAGCGAGCGCCGTATTCCGCTTCTCAAAGTCCGTTCGCAGATCCGGCCCCTGCTCGTAGCTCGGGCATATCGCGTGCTCGTCGTGCTCCAACAGCTTCTCGAGCCAGCCGTCCGCCAGGACAAGGTCGTTGTTCAAGAAGCACATGTGCGTACCCTTGGCCTTGCGGCCCCCATGGTTCCACGCTACGGACATCCCCATGTTTCGTTTGTTCCTGACGTGCTTCAGGTGCTCATGTTCCAGAAAGGCGGGAGTCTCGTCGGTTGACCCGTTGTCGATGATGATGACCTCGTAAGGCATGGTCACCGTCTTGCCTATGTTCTCCAGTACAGCCTTCGTCAACTCCACCTGATTGAGCACCGGGATGATGATCGAGACGAACGGCTCTTCCTTGTTCTGTGTGATCTTGCGCGCCTTCCACTTCGAGTAGGGCATGGATTCGATGGAACCCTCCGACGGGCCAACCTGTGTACCCGCCAGCACTTCGTCGACCCATACGATGTTCAGCTTCTCGGCCAAGTTTGAGGCCGCGAAGTAATCGCCGGAGTACTTGCCGTGCCACATCCCCGACTCTCTGTGCTTCGAGTGGTAGATATAGCAGGAGCAGGGAACGTCATTGGCGACCAACGCTTTCCCGTGCGCCTTCGGCATCACAAACTGCCTCTTGCCTACCCCGTCGCCCATCGAGAACTTGAAGATGATCATGTTGTTGAAGTCGTCCATGTAGGGCTCGAGCTTCGCCAGGGCATCGGGGACCAACAGTTCGTCGTCATCGTCGAGTACGAGAATCCAGCCGTCGGTGACCGCGCTCAGAAGATCGTTGACGTACAGGTTGTAAGGTGCGTCACGATGCTTTGCATGAACTGCGGGAACCTCGGGGGCCATGCGTCCGGTCGAAGGGACTACAGCATCGGCCTCGACGTACGTGCAGGGACGGTCAACGGATACCACATGGCGTATCCTGCCGCCCCACTTCTGCGCCTTGATGGACTCCCGGCACCTTCTGAATCGGTTCGGCCTGTCACTCGTGCGGGTCAGGACGTTCAGCACCAGACCCGTGTAGTCGAACGGGTCCGAGAATGTCACGCCGAGCATCTCCGCATATGCGCCTTGAGGCCGGCCTTGTTCTTGCAGACCTTCCCGCACCTCTCGCACTCGAACTCTAAAGGGCTGGCCATGCTCTCATGCAGCTTGAACAGACCTGATTGCAGCAGGTCCATCGCAAGCCTTTCCCCCATGCCCGCATCTGTGACGTCCACGACCTGACCCCGGGGGAATATGACGCTCCGGCCTATCCCGAGGTCTATGCGCTTCTCGTCTTTGGGGCCTACGTAACTGAGATATCGGATCATTGAAGAGCGAAGGGGGAGCCGTGAGACTCCCCCTTCTACACCTCCTTGTCGGGTTCGGTTAGGCGTTAGGGTCGGTTGCGGCGGTGAGCACGTTGATGAGTCCCGTATCGACGTTGTCCAGCGTGCATTTCTCCTCGCCGTAGACGATCGCGATTGATGTGCCCCATTCGTTGCCGTAGTCGAACTCTTCGGGAACCCACAGTGGGGGCTCGCCGAGAGCGTTGACCGCGGCGCCAGAGCCGAACAAGACCGCCTTGGCGACGTTGACCGCCGGGCTGTTTGTGTTCGCAGCTCTGGGGACGCGAGCGTTCTCGAAGAGGACTACGCCGTCCCAATGGCCGAGGGCGCCAGTGAACAGCCGGTTCTCATCACCGCGGGGCATCGCCTCACGGTTCGCCTGTTGCCAGACTGTATCGCCCTTGAGGTCATACGCCTGGAACTCGTCAACTACCATGCCGTAATACGACTGGCCGTTGATCGTGAACGCGGGCTTGATGAGGAGCTGCTTCGCCTTGACCCTGGCCTTGCTGATAACCGTAGTTGTCAGCTTGTCGGTGGCGTCGATATCGTTGATCCCCGTCGCGTTGCCACCGTAGATGATGTGGTCGGGAGAGGTGGTCAGGGTTGTGAACATATCGTCGTCCAGCTTCCCGGCCAGCCAGTCCGCGAGCGCCACCTTCGAGAGGTTCGCGAGGTCGTATATCGACTGCTTGTTGGTCATACGGTAGTGGCTGGTCGCGTGCCGGAGCTGGTCAACGATCACGTCCTGATAGTCGAACCCGAGGTTTTCCTCGGTCCCTCTCAGGGTCGTGTTGCCCGTGACTCCTGCACCCGTCAGCTTCTTTACCGTGTGTATCCTGATCCGGTCGCCCGGCGAGCTGGTCAGGTCGGTCTTCTGGATGATCGGCATACCAGAGCCTTCCGGCCCGGTGAACAGATTCCAAAACGTGTCCTGTAGCGCCTGCTTGAGGATCATCACGCCGTACAAAAGTGGTACGTGCGCGGGGATATCACTTGATGCGAGTGGTGCCATATTGTTTCACCTCCTCCAGAGGCTTTAGATCCATTTGATTTCGCCGCTCGCGAGCTTCTCGGCAAGTTTGGGGTCCTCGTCAAGCAACTTCTGGAGCGCGACGGGGTCGTTCAGTTCGGCGGTCGAAATGGTCTTCTGGCCGTCGCCGTCCTTCCCGCCGTTACCCATAGCGGCAGCACCGACCCCGGCAGCCTTGGGGTGTGCCTTCACGTAGTCCTCGACGACCGAGGCGATTTCTTCTTTCGAGGTGACGTGGGGCATGATCCACTTGCTGTCAGGAGCGAAGTCGGGATGCTTCTCGGCGAGGAACGTGTGCAGTTCCACCTGGAGCGAAGCCTTTTCTGCGGCGGCGTTTGCGGTCGCTAGCTCGCCCTTGCTCTTTTCGTAGAGCTCTTTGTACTGGTTGTCCTCTTTGAGAGCGTCCTCTTCTGCCTTCTTCTGGGCCGCCCGAACGGAATCTAATTCCGTCTGGGACTTTTTGAGGGCATCTTCCGTCTTGTTGAACAAGCCTTGAAAATGCTTTGCCTGCGCTTCCCAATCTGTGCTCGAAGCTGACGCAGAAGCTGGAGTCTCCTCCGCTCCCTTGCCTTTCTCCTCGCCCGTATCAGTCTGCTCTTCGGCCATTGTCTGTACCTCCTGGGTACTAAAAAAGCCCTCCAACTTGGAGGGCCGGGGGATATGTGAACCGCCGAAGCGGGTTGTGTTCAGTCGATGACTTGCGCGTTTGGGAGTAGGTACTTCCAGACCCGCAGGGTTGCTCGCTTATGCAAATCCTTGAAGGGGCCATAGTCGCCCCAGAGGATGAAGAACGGCTGTATCAGCTTCCAGAGAAAGAACTTCATGCCGCCATCTCCCTTATCTGACCAACCTCACGTCCATGCGCGTTCCAAAAACGGGCGTGATCTCCAGTTGCCAGGTCGAACCCGTATCAATGCTTTTCATCGAGAGCCAGACTTTTGTAATCTTCCCTGCGGCATCGTTCTCAAACGTGACGTTCTGAGGCACCGCCGGAAGAAGTGACTGGACCTCATGCTGGTTTATCATGCCGCCATCTCCATTTCGAACTTGTCGGCCCACCGGGATATAACCCCCGGCTTACCCTTCATGTACTCCTCGATCAGGGGCATGAAGTCTCTCATGCTCATGACCACGCTCTGACTCGTGCAAAGACACTGAGGGTGGGGCGTGATCGGGAAGTTCCCCACGCTATACACACCCTCGCCCAACCCCTCGTCATGCTGTGCGTAGTTCTCACAGTCACACCCGATGTCCGGGTGAAACGCCGAGAGAATCCACTGCTCCCCCTCGCAAGCCGGGTTGCGCTCTGCCGCCAGGTGAGACGCTTCCTTGAAAGCGTTGCCGAACTCGGTTCTCAGCAGTCGCGCCGCATCGTAGGACACCGAGCGCTGCCGGAACGTGTAGGTCGTGCCGTCCTTCAACTTGCGCGTGATGACCCGCTGTAGCTTCTTGGCCCGCATGGTCTTCGCGTTCAGCTTCGCGGGCTGAAGGAATCTCTCGACCTGCTCCACTATCCGCGGGTCGTCGTAGTGAAAAC
>JALOBN010000013.1 GCA_023228245.1 Candidatus Pacearchaeota archaeon | reverse complement strand
ATTTCCCAAATTGTCTTTCCGCCATACGGCCGGTCTGGATACAGCTTCCACAATTCCGTAGCAGCCACATGGTAACACTGACTGTCATACGCCATTGCGGTATTCTCGGACTTCAGCCGCTCGATCTTGGCATCCTTGTCACGTAGCGACACATTCAGTTGGCCGACCTCGGTTACTCGATCGGCAAGTTCCAGCGTCAGACGCTCGATCTTCTCACGCTGACTGTTTACGCCATGGCAAAACGCGCCGCATAAATCCTCGGAGTAGCCAGTCTCATCATCGTACTCGTATTCCAGGCCGCATTGCTTGCAAGTACAGTTCATCGCTTCTCCTTCGCCTTGGCTGCTTGCTCGGTGCTGTAAGCGTCCTTCATCGGCGCAAACCTCCCTCGTATGACACCGCGAGATGCACGATCCCATCGTTGTCGTACTCGCAATAGCCAGGCGGGAAATACACCCGCTGCTTCGGACGCGGAATTGTTCCATCCGCCAGTCGGCCATATGACTCGATCACCTCCGCCGCCTCGATACACGTTACTCCGTCTTTAGGGGCCAAATACACTGCCAGGTCGCGCAGGCGTTGGGGTAGTGGGTTCATTACTGCCTCCTCCGTAACGGCAAGCTGCTGTTCTGCTCCACACGCCGCGCAATGCACAATGCCTTCTCTGTATGTTTCGTGGCACGTCCCACATAACAGACAATTCCAGCGAATCGGTACTAACGGGCGTTGTGGTAGGTCAGGCATGATGTTACCTAAATTGTGAGCCACGGTTTGCCGCAAATCTCAGGATTTCCCTTCAACTGCGGGTCTTGATCGTATTCGTTAGCATCCATCCAATCATTCATCGTAGCAACAATCTTCGTCAGTGGTTCAGCAGGACTTGCTTTCAGTGCCTTTAGCAAAGCGTAAGTACAAGCCCCATTATACCTATCCTCAATGTAAGCATCGGCGCTGGTTTGGTCTGTAGCACAACCACTAATGAGGGCTCCGTTAAGGTGCTCGACAGCTACAGACAACTTGGAAGTTGTTGCCCCTCTAAGTTTAGCTGCCTGCACACTCCAAGCTAAGTCAAAGGGCATAGGGAATGTTCTAGGGGTAATATGACAACCTCTGTTGTATTTGGGCGGCAACTTTCGAGCTAGATCACCAGAGAAGCAACTATCAGCGACCCAATTGAACGCCACTCCCGGTGCAATCTGCCGAAATATCTCCCTAAAGTCTTCATCAATCAATGCGGTTTCCAAAGAGAAGTCAAAATCAACAGGGCAGATAGCATCGTGCATCTCTCCATCAACCAGCATCTCTGTACCATGACTGCTGTTGTGAAAGAATAATCTATCCCCAGGTCTAGAAGGATGAACAATCCAGTCTACTAGGGCATCTGAAATGTTATCGTGGGTAGCCCTCTCATCCGTAATGATAATGATTTCCCCAGGCTTGAAATCGCAACGGCCCACGAGGAAGTTTGCTACATCCTCTACATCGTTGACGCAGCCTTGCAACGGCGCAGAGGGATACTTGTTGATACCAACCAGCAATGCTCGATTCGCCATTTCAGTTCTCCCAGAAAACACAGTAGATAAATAGTAACAGTGAAACTGCCATAAACCCAATGACAAACAGTCCTGGCCCATAGTTATCCATAGCTAACCCACCTTACGGCTTGATAAGACGATGTTCTGGAATTGCGTAACACACAGACTCCCAACAATCCTCAGCATACATTCTGAAGAACATTTTGTAGCTAGGATTGGACTCCTTGATAGTGAGAGGAAGCCTCCACAAATCACTTAGGTGGTGATAAGTGCAGATCGCCAAGATTGGTTGATGCCGCTGAATGATACCTTTTGCTCCAGCTAAAGCCTGTAGCTCATGCCCTTCAATATCCATCTTGATGTAAGTGGGAGGCTCAAGGCATGTAACATCGTAGTAACCATCCAAACTGAAACACGGTATCTCCAGTGAAGAAGAATTGGCTACTGTTGAGGTTACACTGCCCTTTGCCTCAAAGGCTAATTTTCCTACGTGATCTGACACGGCTAGCTGTCTAGTGCCAATTCTACCCCACATCGAGGTGTCTAAACTGTTGACTGTATTTCGTAGTAACTTGTAGTTACTTGGGTCTGGCTCGAAGGCATGATACCCCTTGAACTTACCCCCAGTCTTGTACAGAAGTGCGAGTAGCGTATCACCGTTGTAAGCGCCACAATCCCCGAAGACTTCATCATCTCGTAATTGTACCAAGTCTGGTGGAAAATAGGTCTGCCAGGCTGGACAAGGTTGCGGTAGACAACCAGTAGCTAAGTCATCATGCCAAAGCAACTGACTGTTGTAGTAATCCCTAGATGTTTCATCATCCCACAAATCAGAGGCGGCAACCGCAGACTCTCTGTTATCTAGGATTGTCTGGTTGTCTTTCTCCAGGCAATAGAAAGGTAATGCTGATGGTATCCAATCCCGGTACGCCTTGGAGAACTGATTAACAAGCCTGAAACCCAAGGTTCGCAGTTGACTCCTAACCTGAGAGTGGTTATAGACAGCCACCACGCAAACCACTCCTGTTCCATATCGCAATAGGGCCTCTTCTGGTGGAACAACTGTCAAGCCGTCAATCGTTGTGTACCACAGTTGCTGATTGTTGTCCATGAAGGCAACTGGTTCAATACCGTTAGCGCGCAGGTCAGCCAATACCTTTCGTCCTAGTGATCCTGCCCCAAAGATCAAAACAGGAAATTTCGGTTTGATTGGTGATTGAGTCATTAGACTTTCCTAGACCTTACTTCTGGTTTGAACAATTCCAAGTATTCATCCGTTTCGGTTTCTTTGGTTGGGGCGATGATGGGGTAGAAAGCGACGCCCCCATCTTTAGCTAAGGTAATTCTGTCCTCCTTGATACCAAGAGTCACAGCAGCCCAATCAGCCATAGGTAGAGGGAAAGCTGACCGCCCCTTATCAACATAGGATTGAACTTGTTGTGCAGATAGAGAAGACTGCGATGCCATTCGATGTAAGAATTCCAAACGTCGTTGAACAATCTCTGCCATAATCTTATGGTCTTTGGCGTACAACTCTTTGACCGACAATTTGGTCAGGGCTTCTTGGTCTTCATCTAAGATTTCGTCTGGTCTTTGAACAGGCAATGACATCCACAGAGTTGGTTCTATAGACGAGACACCCATACCGTTGTCGGCACAGCTTGGGATGTTCCCACTTGTGTCTGAGAGATACCAACCCTCGGTAACTGGCGATGCCCAATGATCTCGTGAAACATACCGGGCAGTGCCTTCATCAGTAAGTACCACAGTGCCATCACGTGGCGCAGTTACAATCGATAGCCAATCCATCTCCATCTCATTTAGGTATTAGTTGAAGCAGTTGAGAAACTTGGCTCTTGATTCTTCTGGAAGAGACTGAACGAAAAACAAGTCAACAAACTTGGCATCAATGGTTGGTCCTCTAGCAATCGTAAAATCATCTAGTCGGTGAAATGCGTTTGGGTAATCTTCAATAGCCGTGCTTATTGCCTGATGAGATAAGTCCACTAGAAATTTGGGTAATGCCCGCCTAACCTTAGATGCCAGCAACTTCAATTCCTTCAGGCTAACTGCTTCTTGGTTTAGTAGAGATGCAGCAAGAATGGTTGCCGAGTCGATTACGTACATAAATTGCCTCAATGCCCCTTAACCCTAGCCTTAGTATAGGTTTTTGCGTTTTGTACGTTTTTGCTATTTACCTACTAGCCTATACCCATTATACTATACCTTGGAGCACCCTACTATAATATATATATATATATATAGAAGGCAAGTTAAAATTCAACATTGGATTAAGCCAGTTTCTTACCAAGGTTGAGCTTCTTAGGCTTTCTACCTACCAAGTGGGCTAGCGATGGTCTAGCCAGCAACTCCCCAGAGATGCGTGGTATGGCATTGTGATCCAGGTACTGCTTACTTAAGTCAATACCAATTGAATTCCTACCAAGACTGATTGCTACACAACACGTTGTTCCACTCCCAATAAATGGATCAAGAACAACGCAAGGCACAACATCTGCATTGCACTTACAGGTAGGCTTCCAACCAACAGTCTTCACGTCTACCCCCGCTACACTATTAGCACATGAGTTGCCAGTACCCTTCTCTCCAGTACGCTTGACGTAATCATTGGGTCGTTCTCTGGTTAGCTTCTTCTCCTCTACTACCCTTACCCAAGGGGCACCACACTCAGCACAACAGCCCTTCTCACTAGTTCCTGCCTTAATGCAAGGCTCAATCAGCTTAGGCGGGTAGGTCGCAAAATGCGCCCCGCTGTAGCCTTGACTAGACACAGTCCATACAGACCTTCGGTTCTTGTTCTGCAACCCATCTTCTTGATCTGGGGTTGTGTGCTTGGCTGACTTGTGGTGAATAGTCTTGTCTCCACACTTAAACTGTTCACCTAGCCATAGTGTAGGTTTGATGGACTTATCCTTAATTGCCTCAGCATCGTAAAAGTACCCCATCTTCTTCACAAACAAGAAAATGTACTCGTGGGCCTTGGTGCAACGATTCCTAACTGACTCCGGCATCGGACTTGGTTTCGCCCAAATTATGTCCTGGCGTAGTATCCAACCATCTGCCTGTAATGCTAAAGCAACCAAGTGGGGTATGTCAACTAAGTCTCCGGATTTATAAACCGGCTTGGTAGCGGTAAAATACTTTTGCAGGTTAGTCGGTACGTCAGCTTTGCTTAGTGTAAGATGCACAGGAGTCTCCTATGGTCATGCGATACCGTTGCCCAATCTGTGGAAAACGTAAGCATCGTCAGTCTAAAGTCTGCCGACGTTGTTTTCTTGCTAGTCAAAGAACACCAGAATATCGTGCAGCTATGGCAGCTAAACGAAAAGGTAAGTCCAGTTACTATCGAACCCAGAGTCACAGAAAGGCAATGTCTGACAAGTTGAAAGGGGTTCCAAAACGATCAGGGTGGAAGCACTCTGCAGAAACCAAATCCAAAATTGCATCTGCTTGGACGCTAGAAATGCGTGAGCAATTTCGCCAACGGGGGTTAAAACTAGCACAAGATCCTAAATGGAGGGCCAAGGTTAGCTCCTTTGGTGATTCTAATCCAATGTGGCGAGGAGGCTGTGGTGGAAAGTATACCCCAGGATTTGATGCTTCCTTGAAAAGGGCAATTCGCAAGCGAGATAATTTTACGTGCCAGCTCTGCGGCATTACAGAAAATGAATCCGGATATATTCACAGCGTTCACCATATTGACTACAGCCACAACAATCATAAACCAGATAACTTAGTTACGACTTGTAAAGGGTGCAATAGCCGGGTTAACACTAACGAGTCAGTTTGGTTTAGCTATTTTACCGCACTTGCGGAAATGCGTTGCAAGCTCGGCAAGAACATATTGAATTTGATCGGGCGTAAGATCATCTCTCAGCGTAATGGATTCGTTACCCTCGCTCATAATTGAACCAGCCCAATAACTCGATCCCAAGTTGAGCCACAAAGTTCCATCGTTGCGTAACACTCGACGCACCTCATGAAACAACGTAACCATTACCTGCACAAACTCTTGAGGTGTTGCCTCACTGCCGATTTCAAGTGACTTGTCTGTACCATAATCTCGCAAACCCCAGTAAGGTGGCGAAGTGACAACCGTGTGAACTGATTGGTCAGGTAGTTGCTTCAACACATCCAAGCTATTACCTTGGTACAACTGAACAGTATTGTGATCTGAAGTTTGCCAATAATGGGTTAGGATTTTCGGTGCATCAATGCTGGGCAAGATGGGCTCCAATGGCTAATGAATAATCTTCTCTGGAGTGTCACGAACTTGGCGGGAGCGAGGGTTATCAGTTATCTCTACCTCTGCCCGACAGATGTCTAACGTACCAGGATCAATATGGTGGGTACGTTGAATTACTTGCTCTGCATCGTTAGCACAAGGCGCGTCGATTGAAGCCAACCTGTGCTTAACACCTTGAGCCTTGAATTGCAGTGTGTATGAAGGCATCATCTCCTCCCTTACTCGTCTTGTACAGTTACGTCTTGATAGAGTTGAAACATCCGGTCAGTTAAACGCCAGTGAATAGCCGTCGATAACGATTTCTGTTGCTGTACTTTTGCCTCAAACGGTTCTGCCACTTCAATCTGCTTTAGGAACCGTAGCATGTGACGCAGCTTATCCTCACTACGCCCTAACAGCAATCCTAGCTTACGTACAGGCATTCCACTCCCTGACTGGTACAGATAGTTGGCAATGGCTAGGGTTTGGCCTCGTGAAGTATCCAGGGCTACTTGCTTAACACGGTTCATTACCTTCTCATCCGTCTCTGGCTCGTTAAGCACCAAGGCTAGGCATTTTGCTGCCCTCACTAGTTGGCTAACCAGCCTTGAGGCAAACTCCCGCTCAGCTACCTCCTCTTGCCTTATGCTAGGTCTAGCTCGCATATGGGCCGTAAACTTACCCAGTCTAGTGCAGAGCCGCATAGCCCACTCAGGCATGGTAATTGTACCCATTTGTTCCTGGGCAATCTCTCGCAACCAAGTTACGTAGCCGCCCGTTAGTTGCATCGCGTAGGCTAGCTCAGGCTCATACTGGCTCACCGGCTTGCCATTACTCTCTAGGGCCATGTTGCGTTCCGTGCGGTTAGCAACTCGCCACAGTACCTCATCTTCTAGGTCATCATCAATTCGATCCATGATTACGCAATCCAAGAACCGCTCACCCAACTCACTACTATCAAGCGCTCGTAGGCTGTTGGTGCCGCATAGAATCCAAGTCATGCGAATGCCTTGGTAATCCTTACCCATCTTGTTACGGTAGTGAGTGCGTGCCGTACAGTCGTACAAGTCACGAGCTTCACTAAGGATCTGACTAAGGTTGGGGCTTTGCAACAACGTGTCTCCATCCTTGGTAACTAGTGTTCGGCCAGTTATTAAGGGGATGAGGCTATTGTCTTCACCGTCTTTACCATCCTCTCGAAACCCAGAGTGGAATCCACGAATACTGCTCTTGGCTACCACGTAATCTGTGTTGACGCTGACCGCTTCACATAGGGTACTCTTACCGCAGTTGTGATGGAAGTAACCTTGCGCCCAATAGTTATTTAAGTTTGGTACGTGAAAGTCATAGTAGCACTCGGCACCCTCTTGGATAACAGAAATGATTTCATCGTCTTCAATTCGCTCTGGCCCCGCATCAGGCAATAGTGACCCTTGATAATAACGAGGGATTGGCGACTGACCAGCACGCGCAACTCTACCCTTAATATCGCTCAGCGTCGAGTAACCAGGGGCTTCCCAAAATTGGTGGCCTTCTGTTACGTGCATCTCAACACCAGACTTGAAGTTGACTCGATACATTGCTACCGGAGGATAGATCACTGGCGGATAGGCTTCAGCGATAACCATGCCATTGCGATGGAATGAACAGACATGGAATGGTTTACGCAACCTATGCCGTTCTTGGACTGTCAAGCTTGTCTTATCTACTGGATCCCAAATTGGTGTATCACCACGCAAGCAGGCAGCCGGCCCAATTACCTTGATCCACAACTGGTCGCCCACACTCTTTGTACTGGCAATAGATGCCAACATCATTGCCAAGGCATGATCCAACCCTGGCGTCCACTTGAGTGCCTTGCGCCAAGCATTAACCAACTCTGAATACTTACTGCAATGGATACACTCCAAAGCCTGACCACCAGGGCCTTTCTTAGGCTTATCACCAAACCATTCATCCGGCGCAGGCACAACCTTCTTCAGTAACGTACCCAGTTGCTTAATCCTGCCAGCTACATCAGTTGCCAGGTTTAGATGGTCCCTTACATCGTAACCAGAAGGCAACTCAGGGTTATAACCTTCTGACCCCCACTGCAAGAAGTTGATTTGTTCTGGCGGTACATCCGCGGCATACAATAGCTTGGCAATACGCTGCATCCCAGCATAACCAGCCGGCATTGAAACCACGCCTGTCTCTTTATTCTTGCGTGGGTGGTCGTTCTGCACCATGAGGTTGACGGTCTTGCCGGCAAACAAGCTAGCCCACTTAGGATGGAATACCGTACAACTTGGTATGGCCAGCACGTTCGCCTCACCAGCCAAGCTACGCTCAGGGTTGGCTGTAGTTACCAAACTACCATCCTCCCCGTGTTTTACCCCCTTGAGCATCTCCCACAACGCCATACCATCCCAGCAGCCTTCGCACAAGTACACAGACGTTTTATTCCTGTCGTACAACGGCACCCCGTGTAATCCGTGCTTCATGCCCGGAGTAGGTCTAAGCCGCTTCTTATCACCAATGTCTACGTACCTGTAGAGTTGGTCCAAAGACCCTTTTGCCGAATAGCCAGGTATCAGCCAATCATGGGTCAATACCGACCGACAGGCGCCCCAAGCCATCAACGTATCTTCGTAGAGCAAGCCACGGTTTTCCAACAAGTCTGCATAGTCAACTGTAGCTTTATCGCTTAAGTCCCATAGCTTGCGTAAGAAGGCCAGCAGGTTACCCCCGCCCTTCTCGTTGCCTTCCCCGCAAACCCAACAACGCCACACCCCCGTATCTAAATTCAAACTGAACTTACCTTCACGACCACACCAGGGGCATGTTCCTTCAGATTGTCCTTCGTCTGAACTAAGATCCAATCCATGGAAACGGTAAGAATTTGCATAGTTAGTCTTTTCATCTTGCACTCGTGGCATATCACCCTCTCAACCTCTACGTTGTCATGCTCCCTAGTCAACCACCAATCAGTACTGCCTAATCTCCCAGAAAACTGTATTCATCCCCGGTACTGTACCCCAGCATTTTCCGTACGTAGAAAATTCTACAGCGTGTCCAGGATACTCATCCAGCAGGTATTCCAACCACTCATAACTACGCTGGCACAAGTACCGCTTCAACAACATCAGTGCCGTCAACCCACTAACAGACTCTGCCTTCTCAGCCAAAGCGTCACGCATTGGTTTCGCTACCTGGGTGTAGTACAGGTAAAGACCCCAAGGCGCACGCACCACTTCGCCCTGTATCAGCGTTAACTCCGTGGGTGCCATTGCACTAAGATAGAGACTCTCTGACTTGACCCCACTATTTAGCAAGTCATAGAAGGCAAATTCTACCCCATCTTCATCTATATTATACCACGTAGCCCCACCAGTAACTCTATTGCGTAAGTGGTACTTTTGTCCATCACCCAATGGGTGTTCAGCAAGAAAGTCTTCTACCCTAGCCCACGTTGGTGAGTGGTTGCCGAACTCACCTAACTGATAACGCCTAACGAAATCAGACTTTGTCAATACTGATTCCACCATTAGGTTGTCTCCTGTTGCATACCATAGCCGGGCATTCCCTTCTTCTCCCAAGCTTCGCAACGCTTGAGCAGCCAGTTACGCCCAGCAATCTTCCAGTCGTCTGCCCTTACTCGCTCGATTAGGTTCAAGGCTCCCTCGTTGTCGCGGTAGCTGCGACGCTTGTGCCGACGAAATGCAGCCATCATCGGCTGAGCCACGTCACGCAGGAATGGCTCTTGGAAGTCTCCATCAATGCAGTCAATGAATGCAGCACACTCCTTATCAAACCTAGCTTGGTCTTGAACCAATGGAATAGAGTTATTGAAAAGCAAATCTTGAGTTTCATATGGATCTGCTCCTGGGTGCTCTCCGTGGCTTGAGCTTAATACTTGCAAATCTACGCTGTTTTTTCCGCAACGATAGCAAGGCCGCTTTAACAATAACACAAGATCGTGCTTTTTATAGTCTGGATGGCAATTAGAGCATAGCATCAACGGTCGATACTCAGCTAACCACTTCTCTGGTTCCCATCGCTCGGTGTAGCAATGCAAGTTATTGGAAAACTGATTGTAGAATCCTACCTCAACTCCCAAGCAGTTAGCTACGTACTCCTGTAATACAGAAAAGGTAACTACGTTCGTTCCCAAGGTTCCCCAGATCAAATCATTCGAGCGGTTGCAAACCGTCATGTCTAAGAATTTGTAGTCTGCTGGAACGTCGATACTGGCTCCCCACGGAGTTACTCCACCACTGTCTTGCGAGTCATGGTTAGTTCTGATAGAAAACATCACAGACAGGTTGCAGCAACAATCTTTCGTTTCATCAATCTTCAGCAAGTCATCTTCGACGTTCCACATTTGCAGCACACAACGACGTGACTCAGGCTTCCTACGTAGTTGGTCGATGATAATTGCTAGTTGGTCAACCCAAACTCCAGCGTCAGTTCGGCAATGGCCTTGGTGTCCATGCCTACGCCAACGGTAGCCATAGGCTCCGTTAAAAGTCTTACCGTCATCACTGGCAATGTCAGCAATCTGGCTGTTGTAGTAAGCCAGTGGTGCAACATCATTGCGACCAGCCAACATCCAGAGGCTTTCAAATAAATGAAAGAAAACATTACAGTCTCTTTCTTTGTTGAATAGGACTCGCTCACGAGGGTGAGTGTACGTAATGGTGACTGGCTCTTCAACCATCAACACTGGGCCAGCACGACTAGGGCTCTCCCTAACTGGAATCTCTCGGTTGTGAATCTGTCTTACCAAGCTGGCAAACGCAGCGTTGACATTCCTAAAACGAAAGTGCATGACGGGACTCCTCTACATAACAACGGTAAACGTAATCCAAGGGGTTATCGCTTTGTAAGTGCAACGAGTTGTGACGACAGGGAAACACAATTCCCCTACCGCCAGCTTTGGTAAACGCCTGAACTGTTTCTTCTCTGTCATCAATCAGAATGTAATCCGGTCTGACTAAGGCTGTCTTGCGTGGGGTGATGATGTAACGGTCAAAGTCAGCACCGAATTTGTTCTGCATCCAACGGATCTTCCCAGTTCCAGCCGCAGCACAAACGCTAGGCGACGTGACGATCAACCATGGTCCAAGCTTGTCAGCCAAATCCAACATCAGATCAGACCACACCGTCTGCCCCATGTGTGCCCAAAAGTCAGTACCTGCCGCTTTGATGGGACGCCAGAATTGTTCTTGGGTCATTTCCATCGGCTCGACTATGGACCATGTACCTGGCGTCCACACCTTCTCCAATCGGTGCCTGGTCCAGCCATGTTCCCGCAAGGCGGCACCTACAAAATCCGTCAGTACTTCATCCATATCCAGCAGAATGGTCAATTTGGCTGGCATCCTAAGTCCTTATTCCTCAACTGGTTACGAAACACACAGAAAATATTGTGAAAATCAAGCTGCGACCCCTTGACTTCAGACGTCAATTAGGTATACTAAGGTTGTAGACTGAAGTCTAAGGCCAACTGAGGCACTTACCTCTCGGCTAGCCAAACCAAAACGGTAAGCACTAGGAGCATACCATGTCGCCCGAAACCACCCCCGAATCCTCCGTCACCGAAACTGCCGTTGAGCCCAAGGTCGCCAAGGCAAAGCGGGCCTCTCGTACCAAGAAGGCCGTCAAGGATCCCGCGAAGGGTAAGGCGAAGTCGTCCAAGCCCTCGGCAAAGGCCCCCAAGACGGAGAAGGCTCCCCGCGAGAAGAAGGAAGGGCTGCGCAAGCCGCAGATCCGCATCCTCAAAACTCTCGCGAAGGCCAACAAGCCCCTCACCCGGGCTGAGGTTTCCGAAAAAGCCCCCGTGGATGTCGCTACCTGCGTCGAGTACCTGGGCAGTTGGGATGACGCCACCCGCGAGTCTAACGACGTCAAGCATTTCCCGAGTCTCGTGTCATTAGGATTGGTGAAGCACGTGGATGAGGATCGGGATGGCCGCAGCGTCATCGTCTACTCGATTACGGCAAAGGGCAAGGCCGTCGCTGCCAAGCTGTAGTCGCCTCAGTTCAGAATCCCGAATCTCCCTTTATCCCCCGCTTAACGGCGGGGGATTTCGTTTCGTAGATACAAAGCCGTACTAGCCGAGTGATGCTTTTTCGAGAAAGCCACTAACTGGTATCCCGAGACTCTGAATTTGCTCCAGTATTCGTCCAAATCGGGTGAACTCAGATTGTAGGCCTGCCAATTCAAATGTAAGTAACTACAAGCTACGTCGGTAAACACAAAATACCTAGCCCCTACCTGAGCGGCCTCATCACACAACTCTCGCTTCAATACTGTTACTGTATTGAAATCAGCTAGCAATAAGTCTGGCGGTTTCTTACCGTTCGGCTTCCATCTCTCTACACGCAAATCCACCCTACCTGACTTCCAGGACATATCGGCGGTTTGTTGGTCCTGCTCGTAACCAATCATTCTAGCATTCGGAAATCGACTCATTACTACTTGAGCCCATCCCCCCAACCCATAACGTATATCGCAAACGCGATTCACTTCTGTTGGATTGATATTTCCCAGTAGCTCTCTCAGAGCCAATGCGTTCTGGGCTAAGTCTTTAGAGCGAATATTGATAGCAGGAGTGTCTTGATTCATCATACAGTTACCCTATGTTCCAAAACAGGACTTGGTTGTATCCGTAATCATCGCGGTTGCTCATCCACCACCGGAAAGCCTTGAGGTCATAGTAAGTATTGCAAGGCCATAATGGAATCTCTCCCTTTCTCGCTTGATCCTTGTAGGCGTAACCCTCATCCACCAATTCGATATTGACTCCAGCAATTCCAGAAGCTGACTCTAGGTATTCCAAAACTGCTTCGTGAGACCGACTGTACCCAAGGTGGATGATAAACAACTTCGGAACTAGCTTGCGGCGGTAAAGCCCTCGAATCACTCCAGCAGCAATTGTCCCACTACTCGCTGGGATAATCACGCATTGAAATGGTTGGCTAGGAACCTCCTTGGCTGTTTCGGCTATTGATTCCTCTAGTTTCAGAGCATTAGGCATCATATAGCCTGACTCTGCTTCACACAGATTCTTAGCTTGATGAAACAGAATTGCTGATCTTCCTGCCGGCAACCCAACGAGTCTAGCCCCTAATGCCTTCGCTCTCAACTGAGGCTTTCTTGGACCAGGCTCGTACTTGTACTCAGGATAGTAGTTGATACACTGCTTACCCAGTACCTGACAAGCCCTCGCTACAGCATGGCCTGCTTGGCTATGGTAGGTGTCGAGAGCCCCAATGATCTTCTCTGGCCTGGATTTGATCCTTGCATAGACTCCTCTTGTCTTGCTGAAGTGAGGGCCAGGATTGGGGCAAGACAGGTCTTCCCGCTTTACCCATAGCCCAAACTCCTTGGTATAGTCCTCCAGTGGGGTATTCTCTAGCAGCATGCCCCCGGCAATTAGCCTACCCACGCTAATACCCATCCTAAGCCCCTCCTTGCATCGTAGGCAAGCCCTTAAGCAGTTTACGGCTAGTTGCCCACTGGCCGTACCGAAGCAATCCTAGACGAATTTCGTGCGAATCTTTGCCTATCGGATAATGCCCGTTCCAGTGGGCATAGACCTTACAAAAACAGGTCTCTGTTTCCTGCACATTGATTCCACGTTCATATTGTGGTGGGGCTTTCAGATCAGACAAATGCCGAATCAAGTAACGGTGAGACCACAATAGGCGTTGATGCTCGTTTCCGTCAGAATCTCCAGCGTGGCGTCTAGCGTAAACCTCTTCAGCGCCTTTCTTCGGAGAAGAGAACATGTAGTCAACGTCGTCTTCAACAAACTTGATTTTTGCTAGCCCTAGTCGCTCTAGCATATCAGGGACTTTACCAGCAATCCATTCCCCGAATCCATAGAGGGATTTTACCCTATTCATGACTCCGACAGCTCGGGGACCACCAGCAGCGATCCAGTCTACCATCTCCTCGGCACAACTAAATTGCCCTCTCAGTTTAGCTACTGCCTTGATTGCTAAATCTCCTCTGAAATGCCTGCGCTCTGTACCTCGGGGATAGTCTGTTCCGCCTCTAGCGATCTTGTCTAAGGTGTCCCACTCTCCGTGTTCTGAAGCCCAGCAGCACAATCCTGCGTGGTAGTAACACCAGTAGGTTACCAGCCAGCGACACAATTGGCCTTTCGTTAGCTTTGCTTTCCATAAGGCTATGTAGAGCGGGTCTAAATCCTCCGTGATAATCAGCTGCCTGCTGAACTCCACCAGATTCAGTCGAGACTTAGATTTGTTCATTACTTCTTCTCTGGAATCTGAATAGGCTTCTTCATAGCAGGTAATCGTAAGGCGGTTGCTTCACCCATCAGTTGGTCTTTGCAACGCGGGACTCCGTTATTATCGTCAGCGCAGTATAGGCATCCAGAGGGCGGACAAACCTTGATCTCTTTGAATCTCTCTTCAGCAGAGTTTCTGGTGAATACTGGCACCCTTCGTCCGTGGCATTGATCTGATGTCGTGTAGGTTGGCCCTAGGCTAACTCCTGTCTTGCTTAGGACTTTTCCGTCATCATCGCAATCCCAACCATACTCATAGCACATGGCATAGGTAAGCCCAAGCTTCGTGGCTTCGCGACGAAACAGAGCGTGGGCCTTTCGTCGATAACCTTCATCAATCGTCTTCTCTCCACCGATGTTTTGGGTTAGCAGTTCTGCAAACTTGTTTCCCCGATCTCCAAAGCTTTCAACCATCCGGGCTACCATCGCTGATACCCAACTGTAGGCACACTCTACAAACTTAACGATTACATGGTTGGCTCCAGCATTAGCCAACTGCCTAAACAACTCAACAACCTGCTCATTAGAAGTAACTCCGGGAATTACTGAATTGACTTGGATAGATACGTAGATTCTGCTATCACTGATTCTACGAATATCAGCATACTGTTGATCTAGCGGGGGAGCCCCTGGAGACAACTTCTTCCAGTCACTTGGATCACTGGTATTGATAGACTTCTGAGCGTAGCTATACTTGTTCTGCTTCAACAACTCGATAGCCCAGTCAGGATAGTTCAGACGGCTGAGGAAGAATATCGGCAATCCAACTTCTGTAAAGGCTTCAGCTGCTTGTTGAGTATTGTGATAGAACTTCTCCAGAGGGTTGAACGGTTCGTGAAAGGGGGTGATGTATCCTGCCGATCCCCTTCGCAGTTGAGACAATTGCTTCTTAATCTGCTCCCCGTATTTGAATGGTACTACAGTCAGCCCCGTTCCCCGATAACCCCTTACTCCTGAATTCACGTAGCAAAAACGGCAGCGAATGGGACAGCTTCCTCCGTAAGGTTCAGTTAGTAGTGCTTCCGTGTAACAGGGTCTAGGGCGAATAGATCCTGGTTCGTGCTTTGATTTGTACCAACCCTGCAAAGGCTTAGCATTCTCGATTCGTACATGGGGCAGAGGATTGAGGTAAACCTTAACTGCCTTGCGGTTAGCATCTGAAGCGTTTCTTACCATACCAATCCTGGCTTCACGGACCTTTACCTTACCCAGTATGGAGTCGTCTTCTACCAGGATTGGACCTAGGTTTTCTCTAGGCTCATCGCTCATGAAGTAACGGTATCCCGAAGCTTCTGTATCTTCTATCTTAGGCATGATATTCCTTAATCCAAGATTGAATTAATCTAGGGGTTTGTCTAGCCGAAGCTCGACAACAGTGAATCCCTAATTGTACTAGCTTCTGCCTAGCCCTTTCGATAACGGCTACTCGGTTTGTGGTGTTAGCTGGATTCAGTGGCTTCTCATTTCCAACAGACTTTCTACGGTTGCTAATCCACTCCAGACATTGATCTAGCGGGGTTACGAGAAACACAACTCGTAGGTTCTCTAACTGACTACTCCACTTTACATCTTCGCTGAGGAGCAGTCCCTCAACAAGAATTGTATGAAATCGCTTCTGGCATAGGAAACAGGGCTTAGTTGTTAGCTCCTGAATCAAATCGTAAATGGCCCTAGCACTTCCAATTGTGTCTCCCCCACCGCATGGGCTGTCGTAGTGTCCTAGGATAGCAATATCGTCATGGTGATAGTAAAGCGGCTTCTGTCGTCCTGGTATCCTTACAGCACACCACTTACCGCTAAGCTGATGCATTACCTTTCTCATCGCGGTACTTTTGCCGCTACCTGAAGTGCCTCTGATTTGGATGATCACTATTCCTCCCCTATTCAGTAGTGCGGTACAGTTGCTTAGGTTTTCCCTCTCCTAGCAGTACTCTACTGAACTTGTCTGTTTCGCACAGGATATTTTGCCAATCAATTGCTTCCAACCGTCGATAGACTTCTGAAGGCAGCTTAGATTCGCAAACCTCTATGTACCAAGTAAGATGTTTCTCAAATTGATCTTGAGACATAGGGGATTTAGGATTCAAACCAAGCAAACGATTCATACCTCTGCGAGATCCTGGACCCATTGGAGCCCAAGTATTACGATCTGCCCATTGCCCCTCAACTGCCCATCGTAAATCAGCAACAACTTGTCCTGCTAGAAAGGATCTGAATCCAGGCATCCCCTGAATCATGGTCCATGACTTCTGCATTGTCCTTGTATCTATTACAATGCCTGCATTGACTAATGGCATAATGAATCGATAGATAACTTGAGTAACCTTAGACCCACCATAAATTCCTGTAATCATGTAGGCAGCACTAAAGTTCTTTAAACCTAGACTGTGCCTATCATTTAGAATTTCATCAGCCATTGATGGATTCCAGACCTTTGGAAATCCGATAGCATGCAGAGCCTCTGGAACATTGAATTGTCTAGCCAAAGCACAAGCAATCAGCATATTTGGATGGCCATAGTTTGGTTTGTACCAATTGTTCAGCAGCCACTGACTGACTCTGTCATCCATACGCCTCACGTTGCAAAAACGGTACTTTCTGAGTATCTCGTCATCAGTCCATGGTGGTGGTTTGCCATCTTTTCTCTTAAGCCTAATTGACTCTCGCTCCTGAATCCAATACAACAGTCGCTCCATCGGCATCAGTTTAGCAACTTCTTCAATCAGCATTAGTCTCTCTCTCCTCAGTTAAGCAGTACCTAGTCAGTTTTGCTGCTGGCCGACTAACAATAGTTAGGGCTTCCCACTCAATGTTTCTTTGGCCAGTTTCGTTTTCGTTGTCAAATGAAGGAAACCGACAAAGGCATTGTTGCAAGTCTGGATCAATTTCTACCACTATTCCCACTTGTCCTACCCAAGCCCTTATGTCTTCGTCCTCTTCTCCGCTACTTTCCCACTCATCAGGTTGTCCTACTACCAAAACATAATCCCCAAGTTGTACTTCTTCAATATCCTCGTTAACTGCGCTGGCCTCTACGTTGACTAACATTGCAGAGACAACATCAGTAACTTCCTTCCCTACTGGAATTGTACGGAATTTGTGTAGACTAATTAGGGATTCAACAAGTTCCGCTATCTCGTCTTGGTCAGCAACAATTCCCTCTTCGGTGTCTCGATCAATTACCTGTAGGCTCACTAGGATTTGCATCATCTTCTCCAGAGGTTTCTACTACTTCCTTGGCAATTTGTTCAAGCATCTTCGGCAGCTTACGCATCAACACAGAAGTCGCATAATGAATGACTTTCAAGCGACGTTGGAATCCATTCAGTATGTGCTCTAGCTGTTCTTGGAAGTTGGAAAACTCCACAAGATCACTAACCCCCTTAACATAATCTCGATAGGCAGCCTTTACTTCATCCTTGTAAGCCTCACGGAGGGCAAGAATATCCCTGTCTTCCATTGCTTCGCGAATAGATTCTACGCTGGCTTGTTCCATTGAATTGCTCCCAATGATGTTTGGTGGTTAAGTGGCAGACCCTTCCCAACTAATCGGATGGTACTCTGCTGATACCTTGAGTGGAATACCAATATCATTACCGGACTGTTCCATCAAGCGTTTAATCTTATCTGCTATTGGCTGATTACCTAGCTTTGGCTTAGCAGGCATATCAACCACTATCTCATCGTGAATTTGCATAACCATTCGATAACCAGGCATTGACTGTAGATAGGGATGTACTCGAATCATAGCCTTCATGGTACACCACATGGCCGATCCTTGGACGAAATAATTCATGGGAATTGTCGGGCTTACGTTTCCCCATCTAGACCGAGTGCAATATATAGGATAGCCATGTTTTGGATCGACTGTCTTGTCTGGTAGTGTTTCGACATAGCCTTGCTTGTTAGCCAAGTCAGTCATCTTCTTGTTTAATTTGCTGTGCTCACTCAGACGGTCCTTCACCAAGTCATAAGACCCTGGTCTGTGGGCAGCCCTATCTCCTGTAGGTTGCATACATCCATAGCTAAATGCAAATCCAAAATTCTTGCACCACTGATACCACGTTGAAGCATACTTCTTCTTGAAAGCCCCCTTCTCTTCCGCTAATGGCCAGAACAGATCAGGATAGATGATGCTAGCGTTCATCAAGTGGTAGCTACCAAAGTATGGCGGTTCATCTGGCTTCTCAAACAGGTCAATCATTACCTTCTCACCAGATACGTAAGCGGGTATTCGCAACTCCAAGTTTTCATAGTCAAAGCTCCACCACTCCCTACCAGGAGCCGGCCCAAACATATACCTAGCACTGTGTCCCTCTTCGCCTACCTCAGCAATCTCTTGCTTGCTAATCTGCTGACTGTTAGGGTTGCTACTGCTGAACCTCAGAGTGTCCGTGCCAGTTGGATTCAGCGAAGGGTAAAGTACTCTCCAGCCAATCACACGGGCATTGACATTCTTGTTTACAAGAGGCAGCCAGAATTTTTCATAAGACTTGATGTACCCTAAAGCAGTTTGCCGCTTACGATATGCTTTGAGGTTGTTAATGAACTGATACGGAATACCATCTTGGGGCAACGTGGCTAACCACTCATCCAACACAAACTTGTCAACGCTGACATTGCCCTTCTTCGTCATACGACTTGAAGTCAACTTAAACTGCTCAAACAATACTTTCTTCAGGTCATTGCTAGCGCCATTTTTCGGTAGTGTCTTGATGCCACCCTTTGACAGCTTAACACAAGCCCTGTGACACCTTGCTGATGACTCAGTGTAATGCTTTTTCAGTTTGTTAGTACGTTCTTCACTCTCAGTAACCCCGTAAGACTCCATACAACCAAGCACGGGCAGTAACTTCAACCGCTCTTGGTAGATTCTCCACAATCCCTTCTTCTTAATCAACTCTCGTTGCTTCTTAAACAGTGGTAGTGTCACCGCACTATCGCTATTGGCGTAATCACTACACACTGTCCACCAAGGATGGGCTAGTTCTGCTAGTAGTTCAGCCAGAACATCTCCATGACAATCCTCTGGTTTGCAAAAGCACCCTAGTCGCTTACCATCCAATTCTGATAAGCAAGCCAGCAACTTCTTATTGTGAGTAATCCACCTTCTGTACTTGTCGATCACCTCCGCTCGGTTGCCATCCACCCCAATATGAAATGGGTTACCCCACTTTGTGGTCCTGTCAATACGGACATCAAACTCTTCTCTTCGCAGGTTAACTACTTGGCACTTGCCCGTTAGGTATTTCTCTTTCTTGGCAATAGCCCTGGGCAGCCAAGCGTCAGACTTCCATGTCTTCTCCTTGGCACTAGGCATCTCTGGTAATCCAGCCTTAGCAATTCGCCAGGTCGGGTATTTGTGCTTGGCTATCCTACGGGCTTCTAAGCAAGCAACCTCCAAGGCATCTTCAAACGGTTGCGCATTGACCCCAAGATACACAATCGACATTGAAGTAAGGTCATGGGGTTGATTGCTTGCCAGCAGATGACCGGCTAACAACGTGTCGTATACCTTGCTCCAATCCCACCAGCCCATACCGTCAAAGACTGTACCTAATGCTCCAAAGTCAAACTTCGGATTCTGTAGTACAACCGAATCAGCATCTTCAAACCGGCTACGAATATCGTCTAAGTCTTCTGGCGGTACGATGGGTTGTCTAGTCTCAGGGTTTACATCCCACTCCCACCACGTATTTTGCCCTTCCTCATCACAGATTGTAACGAGGTATGGCTTGGCCCCATGTTTCAAATCGAGACCGGTATCTTCACTATCTAGGCTTATCATCCCACCGTTGCTGATCCTCGGCATTGCCTAGTCCTCCTGTATCTGCAAGCCAAGGTCTTGCATAACCCGCAACACTTCACTCAGATTTGCCCTGGATATTGGGCTGACAAGATTAGCAATTCTTTCCGTCTTTGCTAAACCAACTCTTCGATAAACAGACTTGTCAACTTCAGAAACAGCAGTTACTCCCCGCAATTCCCATCCTACCCCAGCCGCTCTTTTAGAAGCCTTGTCTAGTGCAGCTTCAACCTCAAGTGCAGAGGCAACAAACGCTTTGCCTAGCCGCAACGTATCCATGTGCTTGTGGTTGACAGTTTCGATAAGCAACTCTAGTTCGCTCTTGGGTGGTTCAGCGGTTTTGTGAGTGTCGGCTAAAACGCCCAAAGCCTTCATCATAGGTTGGCTAACTGGAGCTTTTATCACAGAATCTTCGGATCTATGAATCAACCCTTCTCTAAGCTCAATTCCATTAGAGAACTTTCCAGGGGGTTTCGTAGCGGCGGCTTCAGCCTCTTCTTGGCCGACCTCCAGAAATCGTTTACCAATATCTGCCTCGGTAGAAACAAGCCTAGGCTTGCCTTTAGGCGTTGCCTTAGCCTGGGGTGTAGGTAGGGGCTTACCAGGGCTTTGCGACGCACCTAGGGCCTTCCTGGGGGCTTTAACGGGATGTTTAGCCTTGCCCTTAACCTTATTGGGCTTCTGCTTGGTTGTGGTGGGCTTGCGTAGCGGCTTCTTCGTCTTTTGAATGCGAGGCATGATCGCTCCTAATGCTTGTGGTTACTCGTCTTGCTTATCCATTGCATCCAACCAATCTTCGTAGGTTGGGTACAGCGGTTTGTAGTGTTTGCGATTGAGAACTAGACGCCACTTTGACCACGGGGCAATTACCCCATTATATACAGGCAGCCTACGTAGGCCGGCTGCTGCTAGTACCCTATCACCGTGTTGAATTATGGCTGCATACTTGGCATGATGAATCTTGCCAGTATCTAGCAGCCACTGCAATCGACCTACGTGGATGTAGTTGTGGCAGAAGTGACATAGCGGGGCAGTACGAATATAGTACAGACGTCCTTTGACGTAGTCAGTGCGATAGACTTCGTGGCCTTCAAGCCACTGATGGTAGGCAGCACTGAGCTTGGGAACACCGCAAGCCTCACAATGCCAATCTGTACTGCGATAAGCTTCCTGCCTTGTCTTATTCCACCATACAGAACCCAGAATGACACGAGGGGCTACCCCATGAAGTGGCTTAGGAATTTGAGGTAGCAATAGAAGTTCTGGCTTAACTTTCCATCGCTTGGGTTTAACCTTGGACATCTTCTCCCGCAGTCTATCAGCAATGCTCAAGATTAACCCTCAATATGTTGTGTGGCTAGCGTTAGGGCTTTTTGCAAGCAGGAAGGGCAGATCCAGGTCGTATTGGAATCATAATCTGGTTCATCCCCCAGCCTTACAACAACTTCCGATTCAACTCTACATTCACTGCATACAGTTGGGCAAACCCACGACCTATTCCCAATGATTGCAGCAACATCCTCTGGAGTCGCTGTTTCTTTGTCTAGACACTCCAACCTTGCAATAGTTTCTCTCCAGGCTGGATTTCCACTTTTACCCCGATATTGGGCAGCAAACCGGTCAGCAACATCTCGAATCTGTGAGCGAATAGTGATGAGTTTCATGTTTGTAGTCCGCCTCCACCAGAGCGTTGAAGGTTGAACCCAGCGAATAAGCCAGTATCAAACACAAGCTTCTGTAAGTCACTAATATGGGACTGGCTCATCTGATGTACAGATTGTAAGTGTGCCTGAGTAGCAGCCAAGGCTCCAGCGATACCTGCCCCTTCTGTTGGCCTTAAACCACATTGCCACAGTTCATCCATTAGCGATTGTGCATCTTCCATACCCAGTCGAATGGCTGGATCTCGCTCTTGGTAAAGATTCGTAATCTTTACAAGAGTGACCACCCCGTCATAGATATCCCCTCTGTCGTCCCTACTAAACAGAGTTAGGTCTACACACCGACTACAGTGGTTTAGCCAAGCGTGGACTTGCATTCTTTCGGTCATGGTTATACAATCCTCACCGTCTTAACTGCTTCTCCAGCACGCAGCACCCTCGCGGTAATTCCCCACTTAGGCTCCCACTCTCCCACATAGCCTAGAACTTTGTGCTCAGCTTTGCAGACAGGTAATCCTCTAGCTTGTTCACAGTGGTCAGTACAGGATCTGAATAGCACGTGAGTTAACATTCTACTGACGTTACAGCGAAGGTGCCCACCCACGATGTAGTTGTAGTCAGAATCGCCATCAAGCTCTACTCCACATACAGGGCATTTGGCAATAAGAAACCCAATGTGGATTACCGGGTTAGATTCTTCGCTACTTGGGCTTTGGCTTTGGTTTGCTACTGTTGCTTGATTGGGTTGCTTGATCGGATTCATTTGGTTTTCCTTTACAGATGGGGCATACCGACCACTTGCGATTCTTGCCTGAACCACCACAGGCAATGCAAGCAGGCTTTGAGGAAGGTTTGGGCTTTGGCTTGTCTGGTGGAATCCTAGGCATGTGGATAGCCAATGATGCTTGTAGACCTGTCAGATTCATGTTCCAGGGTTGCTATTTGATTTCCAATCAGTCTAGACTGATCAGCAACCAAGATAACAGCGTACCAGATTGTGCGCTTGCGCTTGGTTTTACCCCTCAGCATCTCAGCACCGAAGTACTTGTGTTGCTTGCTGGCTATCTTCCAATGACCAGAAGAGTACTTCCAAGCTTTGAACATCTGGTTGGCAATGTCAGCTAAAGACTCAGTGCCTTCGATAGGCCAAGACTCAGCAGCAATTTCAGATGCAGATAAACCCAACTCATTTTGGATTTGCTGATAACGCTTATTGAAACCGTCGTGGCCCAACCTATTGCGAGTTGCCATGTATACAGCATGCTCAGTAGCCAACCGTTGTAGCAACTCGTGTTGTTCTGAATTACAAGCTTTGCATCCAGCAAACTTCTTTCCAGCATCAATCAAGGCTTGAGCAGTTTCTGTGTTACTCATCATTAGTGTCCTGCTGCTCATTCCACGGGTTAATGCCAGGACTAGTAACTGCACCATTATTGCATATGTCTGCCCAACTCCAAGACTCTGCCCCAACTACACGCAGTTGAAATTGAATCTCCCCTTTTGGTAATTCTGGATGGTTTGTCTCTCGCAGAACCTTCTGAATCTTGTCTGCAATTTCCCGCTTCTGGCGTACTGAAAACATAATTCACTCCTTACTGGTTAAATACAAAAGACGGCTGCCCTTACACCACACCGCCGAAGCGGGCCAGGCGGGGTTGCTGGACCTCCAGGGTATGAGCCTGGTGTGCTATCGTAGGCGTCAACCTACTCCCCTAGCTTTTCCAACCCTTCGCAGTTGACGCTGCTCGGGGTTGGTGCCGTCGTGTTTTACTGGAGACTTGCGGCCACGCAAGCCCACAGTATGCCCAATACGATTGACAGAACGATTAGATACTGAGTTTTCATGCTTGCTGCCCCCTGGTTAATTGGCGGCAACCGGGCAACACCAGTTGCAACTGATGTGGTATATACTTCCCGGTTGCCTAGTCAGGGTGAGAGGATTTGAACCTCTGGCTTCGGGCTAAACAACTCGACCTTTTCTAAATCCAATGGGAGGATTTCCTAGACTTATTTTCCCCTTTCTGCTTTGAATTCCATTGGTAATCCAAAATGAGCCAAACTGGGAATTTCTGTTACCAGAATAGGAAGGGTGGCCTAATTTACTGGCCCTCATTCTGTTTACTACTGAATTTTGCCTTAGGCGACTGTAGTACAAGGCCAGCTTAGGTGATTTTCGTAGAGAGTCTAGCCTCTTAGCAGAAGCCGCTGAACTGGAATTCACCAAAGCCATGTTCCTTCTAGAGGCTTCTCTCCACCTATCGGAAACCTGTCTGTCTTTCAAGTTTGTTAAATACCAGACGAATTCACAGTTTCCTATCTCGTAGTTTCCTGCATCCCCATGTCTAGCCAGATGGTACCCCCTTGGACCAACATCTAAGTGAGTAATTCTAGCTTTCTTTATAAGAAAGACATACTCTGCTAAAGAAAGCTTGAACTCAATGCCTTCTTTCTTAGCATTGGATTTCTTGTGGGAGTATTTTCGTCTAACGTCGTAATTACGTGATTTGCTAGGATTCATAGTCAAGTTATCTAGGCCACGCGCTCTACCAGACTGAGCTACACCCTGAAACCTACCCCTATAGAAAGAGCAAGCAATATAGGGATAGGCGATGGATTTAACGTATCCATCATAAGGTGCGCGCCTATGCCGGCACCTACGCTGTGGCTCAACATTATGAACGGCCACAAGTGTTCAATACAAAAGATTCAGAGTAGGTTGGAATTGCACCAACTCGGGCTTCAGCGGGTCGCGACCCTTTCGTAGGCAATGCCTCCCGTGCGCGGTTACTGTATGTGTCACTGTCCACACCGCTACTCCAAACCAATAAACAGGATTACTCGATCTCGCTGAGTTGGGCCAAAGGTACATCCTTGAAGACCTTGCGGTCATCAACTGTACGGACGTTGGCGGTTTGCTTCTTCACGTTGATAAGCAGCACCTCAGCCTCAACTGCCTTCTTTTTGGGTTGCTTGAAGTTGACAACATCACCTTTCTCGATGGCTTCGTCTTCTTCCTCCTCAACCTCTTCCTCGTCCGCCTCTTCTTCCGTTTCTTCGGCAGTTTCAGCCTTCATGGCTTCAACTACGGCAGCCCAACTCTCAGCCTCAACCACATCCTTCTTATTCAAGCCTGCGGCAATCGCCTTAGCTTGCAATTCCTTTGCTGCGGCCTTGTCTCCATCGTCAGCCTTATTGGCCAACTCAGTCAACTCATCTTCTTCATCCTCTGCCTCATCTTCGGTTTCTTCAGATTCGTCGTCTTCTTCGACTTCTTCGGCTTCCGCCTCTTCCGTTTCCTCGGTGTCGGTCGTTTCCTCTTCATCTTCTGTTTCGACTACGCCAGCATCCTCTTCGTCTTCAACATACTCAACCACTTCTCCCCAAGTGTGAGTAACCATTGGCTCACGGCCGATGTAGGGATTGGCGGCCTTGGCGGCAGCTTCAGTCTTGTAAGGACCAAGCTCTGCTCTACCGCCCGTGACAAAGAACTTACCGCCACGCTCAACCAACTCCTGCTTGCTACCGGCCCAGGTACGGAAGCGAATGCAAGGGGCTTCGTCCTTGATTTCGGCGGCCAGAGTTTCCAGGTCATCTACGTCAATTTCCAGCTTCTCGCCAGGCTTGACACCCTTGAGAATACGCAGACGATTCATCACCTCCTGAATGTGGTCATCGAACGTCTTGCGACTACGGGTTGGGGTGTCGAACAACGGTTCATTGATTTGGGTGCGCAACCCACGAATCAGTTGCCCATTGACTTCCGCTGGACGCAATACGGTGGCGGCAGCGTAGAACAGCAACTCACCAGCATTCGTCTTACCGGGTGCAATCTCCACAAACTTACACTCAACCACCCTGGCAACACCACCTTCAATTCCGGCTGGCAGGTTACCACCAACATCCAGCGAAGTCTCATCGTCAGCGTGGGCTTCTACGGCCTTCTTCAGCTTCGATCCCAGCTTGGCAACAAGACTCGACTTCTTCGTTTGACTCGGCATACGTTAGGTCTCCTCAATACTTGTGACACAAACGACAATAGTTGCAACCACTAAACTAACCCCTATTTTACCGGTTTAACCGCGTGCCTGGGGCTTTGCAGGCGATAGGGCTTGGCTAGCATTACGTCTCTCGCCTGGTGCAGCTTTAGCCCCTGCTGGCCCAGTAACACCAAGGCTAGCACGGTTACCATTTAGCGAAAGAACGGTAACCCTAATGCTACTGCCAATACAAATCTCCTCACCTTGTTTTCGACTTAGAATCAGCAACAGTTGTCTCCTCTATGAAGGACTGCAATTCTTTCATTGCTACGTTACTGTCACCAAGCATAATCAGGTCTTTCACTTTAGCTGCCCTTTCGCACAGCTCAACTAGGGATTTTGCATACTTGTCTTCATCAACCTCATTTGGGATTTCTAGTGAGCTAAAGTCAAAGGCTTGACCCAAAGGGGTAGACAGTTGAGCCTTAGACTTCAATTCAACATCATTAAATCTGATTGCTTCCAACTTAGCCTTATCCGTAGGTTCTTTGGCTTTGGTTGTCAGCCTACTTTTCAATTCCTTAGTTTTTGCGTCCAACACTTCCTTGACGCGGTTCATTGCGTAACGCTTCTGGTTTTGGTCCATACTGTCAATTCCCTCCTCTGATTAGAGCATAGATTTTGTCATAGTCCGGGTCGACAATCACGTCTGGAACTGGTGTGCCTTTTGGAAGGCGGAACTTGGTGGTGAAGGTTGGGTCTGGTGCAGTGCGCAACCCATACTCTACACCATCTGTCGTTCGCCTTTCCTTTACCTTACCGGCAATCTTTACTTTCTTGATTACCTCCTTCTGTCGAATAAAGGTTTGACCAATGTAGTCACAGGCTGGATTAAGCCAACCTACAACACTTGGCGTTAGAGCGCTAGCCACAAATGGCATTAGCAAACTGCTGTTATCCTCCGTATTGAACTCTCGCTCTTGGGCTACGATTACCACATTCATTTTGTTGGCTTTTGTAGATAGATCTAACAGCGCTCGCAACCTTTCCTTCGTCTGCAACGAGCACTGACCATACTGCTCGCGTGTTGCCATACCCCAAGACTTCTGGGCAGGCAACTCTTCCAAGCCAAGAATCTCCTTCAGAACCAAGTCTTGTAACATACTGGCCGTATCAAGCACAACCGTCTTGAAGTGGTTGCTAGAAGCCAGATGCTCCATTAGCTCACCAACTTCCTCGCTGCTGTTGACCGCCACAAACTCAACACCCTTGACGTTGTGTACAGACTTGGTGCCATCCTCCAAGCCAATAATCAGTAGTGGCTTAGGAAAAGTACAAGCCAAAACTGTCTTACCTGTACCACTACGGCCGTACAGGTTCATCGTCAGACCTTTGCTACTGAGCGATACAGGCTGAATACGATCTAGTACTGACTCTGATTTACCGTGTTTGGCTGGCTTGGTCTTCACCTTCATTGACTGCTGAACTACTTTTGGCATTCAGTTACCTTTGTCTTTCTTTTTGGTTGGTTTCGGTTTTGGGTAATAGACACAGATATTTTTCGTGCTGAACAGGTGAAACAGGGTTGCACCATTGAAGTTGATAACCCAAGACGCAGGTTGATGCCCTTGATGTCCAGCCCATCCTCGGCTGAGAAAGACCACAGACTTCTTCTCTATTGCTAAGGCGTACAAGCGATCTAGGGTGTCAACAACCTCAACCTCTTCCCAATCGTTTTCAGGGACTGTTAGCCAGGTTTTGTGATGTTGAGTAAACGCATCACAGATGTGAACCCTAAGTGTACCGTTAGAAGACTCCTCTCCAACGGCATAATTACCACTTAGTTGCTTATCCTGGCCTATGTAACGGTAATGAGCCACGTTGCAATACCCTTATCAGAAAGGAAGGTCATCAACTGGCGGTAATTCGCCTTTTGGTGTGTTTAGTCCAAAGCACATCAACTTGGTTGTCAGGTCTGCTAATCGACCAGTACAGTTCTGCATCAGCAGGCGAATCTCATCCAATTCGTTACTAACCTCGGCTAACGTGGGTTGCCTGCTAAGCTTTGGTTTCCAGACCTTGGGCTTGTACTTCGAGCTACTAGGAATCTTAGGCACGACAGTTCTACCTCACAGGCCAATTATACCAGCAATCAAGGTTAGCACCATAGAGAACCCGAATACTGCTATAGTGTCATTCATCCTTACGGACTTCAGCCTAGGATTACCCCATAGGACCAAGAGTACGTCAACTATAATCCAACCAACAGCACAACTCCATACGTATAGGATTGGGATAGTCATGCGGTTAACCCCTTGATATTCTGGCTTAGGATGTGGGCAATCAACAACCTCATTGCCTGCTCTTCGGTAAACCCCTCAGATTTCAGCCCTTCGTAGAGGCTGCGCCACATTCTAGGAAACATCTCAGCACAAGCCGCCATAGCTTGGTCTAATTCAGCCCGTTCTTTGTCGTTCAGCATTTGCGACCCTCTCTATTTGCTCGACTAACCGTTCAACTGCATCTAAGATTCCACTAGGTTGGTCTGATTCTATGGTTGTTAATTTGCATCCGGCATACAGGTCTGGCGTTTGCTTACCATAAGAACCTCGAACTGTAATATGAATGCAACGGTTGTGGGGCTCAGTTATAAAAGACAAAGTAGCATTGTGGTTAGCAAACCACCGTAACAGATTATCACCCATAATGGTGGTTCCTAATGCTTTAGTTCTGGGAATAGGTTAGTGGTTTGCTCTAAGCCCAATGTTGAACCAGAGGCTAAATACTCATCCAATTCGGTTGAACCACCATCCAACAATGGTGAATAAACACCATAAGGCATCCGCCAGTGAATACCCCTACCGGCCGGGTCAAATGGGTCAGTGTAGGTGCGGATGAATTCCCACCAGTCACACAACTGTTCTAATACTGGGTTAAGAAACTCTCGCTTAAACCGCTCAATGTCTGATGGTAGGATTTCGACCTTCCAACGCATGAAGAACAACGAGGGGTCTTCCTCGATTACCCCAGCCAATCGAGCATAGAACTCATCATTGGTTTCTGGCTGGGTGGTCTTACCGTTGCCCTTACGTTGAACGATAGATCCCTTACCACCACTCAAAGGACGACGAATGACATTATAACGAATGCCGGCAATAGGAACATGGTAACCCAACGACTTCCACATTGATTGTTGACACTGCTCAGGGTCTGAATAAAACTCCTGTAGAGCAACCAAATATACCATCGTTTGGATATCATAGGTGAGTTGTCTTTTGAGTTGGGGTACATCAATATCACCCTTAGACTTGTTCTCTTGCAGGTAGATGCCTGCTGACTTGCCTTTACCAATCATATCAACACTATCAAACTTACCTTGCAAGTACACTGAGCGACCGGAGGGCAGCAGATAAGGCACGTGAAATACTTCCTCTTGCAACAGCGGATTGCGTGCCTTCACGTCTGGGTGTCTAGCCCAATACTTCACGTAGATTGGAAACTGCACCTTGCAGACGTTGTACCAGTGCTGCACTTGCTCTTGCTGAGTCTTGTATTTCTTGCAGAGCGATTGGCAGTAGGTCCGTAAAGGAGGTTCCCAAGGCTTATTAGCCGTAACTTTCCACTCTTGTTTTGCTAGAGCCTCTTCACATAGGTGCCACATCTGTCCATACTCAAGGCGATGGTTGAAGGAATCAGCAGACTTGTAACCGTTGATTACCAGCAACCTGAATCGCTCACGGTCCACCAGGAACTTGCATAGTAGTGATTGGGTAATGCCCCCATTCTCTCCTGGATCACAAGGTCCAGCCCAAGGCGCAACCTGCGTCTTACTGGTTGACTTCTTAGCCTTCTTCAGCACATCTGCTAGCTTCTTCGACTTGGGTTTACTCTTCGTGTTGACGATGGGCATGTTACATTCCTTGATTGATCTTGGGAAAGAAAAACTGCCGGGCTTGGAGTCGAACCAAGCACTTAACTCAGTAGTGGACCACCCCGGTAATAGAATTGTCCTCTACTAGGATGACTGAGTTAAGCAACCCATCTGGCAGTCCCTACCGAGGACGTATGGTAGGGAAGACAAGACATAGTGTCAGCCGTTAGCTGACTGTTTGAGGCACAATTCACCTCCCTTACTGCTAAGCAGCATTGAAAGTTAGAGTAGATTTTGCTACCCTTGAGCCACTGAAGTAGTGTCGATACGTGCAATGCAAGCCCTATTATACCTATTTAGCTGGCCACAAATTGCAAGCGACTAGGTTAGTGCGTGCTGCGGGTTTCTAGCCCTCTTATACCACTCCTGCCACTCACGAATGGACAAACTCTTCTGCCATGATGGTAGGCTCAAGTACACTTCCAAATACCACGGTGGATACTTGTCCAACCCGCCGGCATATTTCCAAGTTACGTAAGCAACTTCCAACTCTAGCTGAAAACCCCTAGGGTGATTAGTTTTAGATTGGATTCTATCACCAACCATTGGCCTTTCCGTAAGTTCAGTTGGCCACTCTTCAATTCGCATTACATCATCAAGGTTAGTTCGACAGTGTACAAAAACCATTGTGTGTCTCCTAGCTTGGGGAAGGGGGTCTATTCCAAATCTTCGACTGCATCTCGTAGAGCGACAATCGACCGTTGAATTGCTAAACCAACCTGGCTGACATCCATGCGTAGGATTGCTGCTGGATGGATGATGTCTATGGTCTTATAGTCTTTGCCTAACTTGTAGTGGTCTTTAAGGAGGATAGGCAACCACTTTCTAGCTAGCTTGCCAACTGTGACGATTAGCTTGGGTTTGCTGATCTTTATCAACTCAACAACCTTAGCCTTGCAAGCTTCAATTGCATAGTTTGGTGGCTCCAAGCTCTTATCGGCACTGTCTTCTTTGGGAATACACCCTACGAGATTGGTAATCAAGTAAGGAATGTCTGGCGGTATGGACTTAGCAATTAGCTTGTTGAGTAGATGACCAGCGGGGCCAACAAATGGTTGACCAATTACATTTTCTGAGGCTCCAGGAGCTTCGCCTAGGAATAACACCTGGCATGGTACAGTTCCCCTAGCAATAACAACTCTATGCCGTCGCTTGCACAAGTCACAACGACGACAGTTACGCCACTTTGCTACGTGGTCACGGTATTTAGACATAGATTACTCCAATTCCCATACCGCAGGCAACGGCAGTTGATCCAGGCAGTGGATAACACGGTTTAGGTTTGTGCTGGATAGAAACTTCGTATTCCTCTAGCTTTCTTTCAAATGCCAGACAAGCAATATTTGACCAATTGAATTTATCGCCAACCGCATACATTCTATGCTTCAGCTCTTTAGGAACTGTAATGGTGGTTCTAGTATACGGTGGTGACTTTGATTTCTTAGACATTCTTTGGCTCTTGGATGGGAGTTTCGACTAGCTCGATGGCTTTGGCTAGGGCATTCTGAGTTTTTACCCAATCGTCAATTTCCAACACATTGCCAGTTGTAGCAAGATGAGCAAGCATTGCATTAGCTAATTTACAAGCCTCCAGCAACGCATCGTGGGAGTTACAGGCAACCACAATAAACTCAGCATTGGCCTTCCAGTCTCGTCCATTGTCCCCAAACCAGCCAAGTGTTATAGCAATCCTACCTTCTGGAGAATCTATTGCGTTTTGATTTGAAGTCCATGGCAATTGGGCATGGAGCATGAGTTACTCCTTGTTAGTTGTGCTCTTGAGGAATAACAGAGGGCTTAGCAATCAGTTGCTTACCAGATTCGGTTAACCAAGGCAAGAAAATGGACACTCCGTAGTCAATCAGTCCATGGTGGTAAGCACGATTCATAGCCGACCACACTACCTTAGTTGATTCTCCAGTTTGTTTAATTAGGCAGGTACTGACTAGAACCCCAGCATCATAGCCTGTTTGTTCTTTCTGGCATTGAGCAACAGCCCTGCATACCATTTCATCCGTGATGTCTTTGGTTGCCATTACAGTCTCCCTTCCTGTCTACGTCGGCAGAATTCTGCGATAAGAATAGCGTCAGCTACAGCCAGTTGATTGCCGATGGTGCCCCGCCAGACCTCTAGAGAAGGAAACAACTGTTGGGCCTTCTTGCGCAGACGGTGTTTCCACTGAGTGTCAGTTTCTATGTTATGAGTTACTGATCGATATTTACCTACATTCACGAGTGTCCCGTCAACAACTACCGTGGATGACACCTTTTTGGTGGCCTTCTTCCTAGGTGGAATACCTAATGCTTTCTGCCATACCTGGGGCCTAACTTCCTCGAAGCGAATACCAGCAGCCGTTAGGGCCATCAGCAAAGTACCATAGCCTCTCATGAAGGTGCCAGCGCTAACTACTCCCATCTGTGGTGACGTGTTAACCTGCTCAATAACGGCCACCACTGGATTCTTGGTGTAGTTTGGACTCCACACGTCAATCCACTGCCATAAGTCAAGTAACGATTCAGGCATTCGACAGACTGGGGGCTGTTGGTCATGCGCTCCCCGTAGGCAGCACAGTCCGCCATTCTTACCTGGATCAATACCTATGTAGTAACAGAAGACTATGTTGGTATTGCGTGCAAGCTCCTTAGAGTTTGGTTTACTAGTTGATGTTCGCCCGGTCTGACATCCTCTTACGGTTAGTGATGGCATAGTCAGACCTTCTTTCCAAACTCGATTCTATTGCCACTAATGCTGATGCTAACTCCAACACCGCGCTTGGAGGCTTCGTTGCGGATTTGCTGCATCATACCATGGGTTTGGCACTTGTAGTCCTTACCCTTAACAATAGACACCTTCTTTGCCTTGAACCATTTGTCCCAGGGATACTTCTGCAATTTCATGCTTGTCTCCAATTGAAGTAGTAACGTAGAAAACACGTAATGCCTAACTCGACAACTATTATACCTAATTGCCCCCAAGCAAAATCTACCCTGGCAAGCCCGGTGTAGATCGGTAGCCAATTGCGGGCCGTGGGGCAACAGGCGTGGATTTGTTGCACGTATTTTTATTTTGCCGGGGGCCTTTACTTACTAGGTCGATTCGATTATACTGTTAGGCTGGGGGACCCTACCTACTATTATACTACTATAGTAGTATATTAGGTAAAGTGTTATATAATAAAGGGTTAGGGCAAAATTCTGGAAGTTTTTCCACTCGGGAAAAACTTGGTGGGCTAATGCAAGCTGGTATTTACTTTACGGCCGTAGACGCTAGGCTATTAGTACTAATTGCGTTGCCGTGGTAGCGTGCCACGGCAAAACCCTTAATCAGGTAAGGAGTCCCTAGGATGCCCAAGATCGAGAAACCCACCGTCACAAAACAGGATGTTGTCAAGTCTGAGAAAGCCCCATCCACGAAGAAGCAGAAACCACGCTCGATTCTCTACCCCAAGCCCGAAGCCCGCATCTGTTATGGTAAGGACGCCCTTACCGTATCTCAAGCCAAGGACATGCTCGATTGGGATGACACCGACGTAGCCGACAGTAACTTCACCCTCGTAGACCGTAATGGTAGGAAGGTTCGATTGTGGAACAATGTTGGCAATCGCCCCTTCGATCTCTCGACGGCTAATAAGTGGTGCAGCGAGATTCTGCACAAGCAATGGAAACTCAACGGTGAAACTCTCATCATTGGTAAGACGGGCATTACCCATAGCGCCCAACACCGACTAGTGGGCTTGATCCTGGCTGGGCAAGAGTGGGCCAAAAACAAGGATAGGTGGTCAAAGTATTGGCCCAAGGAACCAGTGTTGGAAACCTTCGTGGCTTTGGGTATCGAGGATGATGACGCTACCATTAACACTATCGACACAGGCAAGCCCCGCACTTTGTGGGAGGTTATCTGCCGTAGCGAGTATTTTGCTGCCGTGCCTGAGAAGGACCGTAAGGTGCTGGCTCGCATGACTCACTATGCTATCCAGTTGGTTTGGGATCGTACGCGCGCCTGTCTGGGCAATTTCTCCACTAAGCGCAGCCATGCCGATGCTTTAGACCTATTAGCCCGTCATGAGCGGTTGTTGGAATGCGTCAAGCACATCCACGAGGAAAACTCGCTTGACACTAACGAAGAAGGTGAGAAGGTGCAGCGTATTGGCCAATGGGTTAGCCCTGGTTATGCTGCCGGCCTCCTCTACCTAATGGGCCAGTCCAAGACTGATTACGATGCTTCCCCCTACAAAGCCGCTGAGCCACCACACGAGACCATGCTTGATTGGGGTGCCTGGGACGCAGCTAGAGACTTCTGGGTAGAGTTGGCTGGCGGTTCTAAAGCATTGCAACCCCTGCGCGAAGCCCTGGAGAAAGCCCGTGTCGACGGTATAAACTCCGCAGACGAGAAGAAGGCCATTTTCATCATGGCTTGGACTGCTCTGGCTAACGGTGATAAGCTTACCGTCGATAGCCTCATCCCCGAGTACCAGATTAACGAGGATGGCAAGAAAGTCCTCGTTGATTGCCCCAACCTTGGCGGTATCGACCTAGGTATCCCGGAGCAAGCCGACGAAGATACCATCGTTGAAGACGACCCCACACCGGAGCAAATCGAGGATAGGAAAGAGAAAGTGCGCAAGCCCAAAGCTGAAAAGCTACACCTTACCCCCAAACGACAAGGCAAGCTATGGGCCAAAGACGATGTAGCATGGGTCGAAGAGGCAGACGGGGAGCATTACCTAGGCAAACTGCTCGACAACCCCTACAAGTGCGACAATGGCCAAGAGAAAGTGATGGTACACAGCCAAGAGGGCGACTGGGAAGTGGATTTATCCCAACTCACCCTCTCTAAGCCCAATACCCAGCCCAAGCCACCCACGGCTAAAGCCAAGTTCCCCAAAACGAGAGCCCCCGAGAAGACCAAAAAGCTCAGCACCAGCAAACCCAAAGTCAAAGTCGGTAGCCTAACCTGGGTCAACGATGCCAACGGTGACCACTGGCGGGGGCGCATCGTCGAAGCCAATGACAAGGTAGTAAGGATCAAGGTGGAGACGGGCTTTAGGGGTGCCGGCAACGTGCAGGTTGTGGCCACGGCCGATCTACGCCAGGAGCAACCCCGCTAGCCCTAGTAGCCACCCTAGCTGCGCCCGTGCAGTTGACCGCTATATAGTAGTCAACCTTCTGCGTGTTGAATAACCACTTTGGCCCCCTTCTTAGGGGGCTTTTTCGTAGGCATCCAACCTTGATCCTATACCACCCCGCCGTTAACCCTGCCCTAACCGCACGCCCCCAACCTTACTAGTAGTAATAGGTTATACCTATGGCCAAAAATACTTTGGTATTCCAGGCGGATTTGTACTTTACGGGGCTAGCCTAGCCGATTATAATAGGGGCAGTTACGGTGCTTCGCTCTCTGACAAAACGGTTACAATACCCACCCGCTTACGAGGGCCAGACCAACGGCCCTTAGCCCAAGCGGTGACCGGTACAACGCCCGGTGGGATGTGGCAGTGCGAAATAAGCAGTTGGCAGGTTGCTGAAGATCTGTGTGCAGTAAGTGGCCTAACCTAATTGGGGACGGTAAGCCCCACAACAAATTACCGAAGCCCTACACAGCGCGCCAGTGCAACTCTGGCCTAGGGCTCTTCTGTGACAACTTCTGGTAACAGGTAAGGAGTTTTATCATGGCTTACGAAGTTAAGGTTAAGGATACTACATCTCTGGTTCCTTCTTGGGTTACGGTAGCTGTACGAAAGACCTGGAATGCTGCTCAGAAGGCGTTCAATCAAGCCGTCTTTGAGCAAGGCAAAACCTCGTATGTTGAGGTGTATTGGGTAGGGCAAGACCTTACTCGTATGGGTAACCCACGATCACACAAACACCTCTTCCATGCCAATTAAGGAATCGAGTAGGCACCCAACATAATTGGTGACGGCAACACCACAACAAATGCCAAGCCCCTAAGCATAGGGCTAACCCACGTTCGATTCGTGGGTGGGGCTTTTCCGTGTTTGCGACCCTAACTACTAGATTAAGGAAGAAACCATGACCTCCATCAAGATCAAGTCTATCAAGGTTGAAAAGGTAATGTCTGTTTACTCCGGCCGTCCTGGATGCTGCTGTGGTTGCAGGGGCAAGCACACCGATGCTTCGTGGGCTCCAGTCAAGCATGAGGAACGTGGCCGAAAGGTAAACGACCGAACGGTTAGGTTGATTGTCAGCAAAATCAACCTACTGCTGAGGGCACATGAGGTTAATGAAAATCCTAATGCTAGCTTAGAAGTTGAGGCTTCTGCTGGCCATGTTGCCGTAATGATTCCCGGTCGGTGGTACATCGCCTACTTCGCCTAGATGCGACGAAACCCAACCCCGCCGGTTGGGTCTAACGGAGTTGGTTACTCCGTTACTGACGAGTCAAACCAAACCCCAAACGTAAGGAATCGACCATGACCACTCGCGAAGAAATGGTAGACCAGATCGAACGTAGCATGACAGCAAACCAAGCCGAAGCACAAAAGGAAGTTGAACGCATTCAACTCGCAGCCAGCAACTATGCCCGGTTGGCTACCAAGTTGGAATCCTTGCTGCCGTCGCTAGTCAAGGCACTTGATAAGGCAGGACTTGGAATTGATTCCTTCGGCTACTCGGCATCACAGGATTCAACGTCACTCTCAGTAAGCATTCGAGCCAAACCGACCTCTGGCAAATTCAAGTTCATCCAGTTTGCTGGCTATGACTCTCGCGGTTGTGGCAAAAACCGGCAACGTCTGGAAGATAAGGCAGGCAAGCTGGAATCGGCATTGACTGATGCTATGGACGTTCGAGTTAGGGTAAATCCCTGTTCGCTAGAAATCAAGGACATAGCTAAGGATAAGTTTGTTATGATTGACTTCTGTGTTCGGTAACCCACCCTCAAGTTACATAAGGAAACCGCCATGACCCTGAAGAATCGAAACCTACTGCACCAAACCGTCTACGATGAGGCAATGCGGCGGGGACAAGAAGCCGCGATGGCTTGCAAGCCAACCCCGATGCACGTTGTTGAGCACGCCAACCCACTCGACGATACCTCACCGGTCACCAAACGATACGCCCCAGTAATGGATGGCGTGTGCGGGTTTGCATGGGTTACCATTCGCCCAGCAACTTGTTCCTTTGCCAAGTGGTTACTCGACCGTAGATTAGCCAAGGTTGGCTATGAAGGAGGGGCAGTCATCTGGGTCAGCCACTATAACCAGTCGATGACCCGTAAGGAATCCCACGCCGAAGCTATGGCAACCTACCTGCGGAAGGTTGGTATCAAGGCTCATGCCGGGTCTAGAATGGACTAGCCTCTATAACAAGGAGTAATGTGATGTCTCGTTACGATTTCAACGTGGTCACCTGCTGCTATACGCCTAATGGTGGCATTCTGCGATCTGCTGCAATTCACTGGGCTGTAGCCCCCTCTGAACATGAGGCTAGAGCAGTAATCATCCATGGTATCGTGGATGCTGAGGGTTGGGTGCAGTCCATCAAACGAGTAGCCACCCCCAGCCCATGGCAGGCAGAAGACGTGGAGTACAGCCGGTACAACCTACAGCTAGTCATCCGTGATGATGCTGAGTACCGTGGGGGCAAGGAAGTCAAGCACAACTGCACCGCTAGCAACGAGCAGGAAGCCAGACGTGACGCCCTCGAACGTGCTTGGGCTAGCGGTTGCCTCGTCACCAAATTCACCAAGATCAAAACGAAGGACTTGCCATGACTACACACGACCAGTTTGATGAAGACTTAGAAGACTTGGTTATCAGTTTTCAGGAGGCAACAACCGAATTACCTGTCACTGGAAAATACAGGGACCACGAATACGGATGGCAGTTCACCTTAGATGGCTGTGCTGATGAATGGGCTTATGCGGTTGCTCCTCCAATCGAAGCCCAGGCAAACCTAGAATATGCTGAATCTGAATGCAAGCGATTAACCAAGCTACTCAAAGGAATTCGCGACCTCAAACGGGCTGTAACCTTGGTGCGCAAAGAAGGCCATTCTGCGGAGGTTATCTAACTATGACGCCAGCACAAGCATCTAAGAAACTCAACCTAAGTCCCCAGCAAGTGCGATGGCTGATACGCAAAGGCTACCTAGTAGCCAACCGTGTAGAAACCCCAGGCTGGGGCCCAGGCTATTACTACTGGATAACGCCCCAACAAATAACTAGTTATACTAACCTACCACGGGACGGCCGTGGTCACCCAACACAAGGAAACTAACCATGAAGGTCAAGTTTGGAATCACGGCAACTTACTACAAGGACAGTAGTAAGAAGCATAAGGCCATTGCTCACTACATAATTGAAAACAAGACCGAGGAAGAGGCAAGACGATTCGTTATTGCTGACTTGCAGTCTCAGGGGTTTATGTCCTGGCATCTGCAAGTCGAACGTATTGAGTTTTAACCCAACTAACAAGGAACTAACCATGACTCGCAAGACACCGAAGTCCAAAGCCCCCGCCAAGATTGCACGTAAGACCGCAGCTAAGCCTCGCTTACCCAAGAAGGTCAGCAAGACCACGAAGAAGGTAACCAAGAAGGGGGCAGCCAAGCAGCCATCGCGCCCTACGACCCCTATCTCGACAGGGAGTTTGGTTGGGGTGGACAGAGCTAAATCTCTCAGTAACGCCCAGAAGGCAACCCAACAGATACTATCCTCTGGTAACAGGCCAGCAAAGCCTGTTGTTGAGGTTTGTATCAATCGAACTAGAAGGCTTGGAGAGGCAATTGCTAATGCTGAGTCTGCTATGGAGAGGGCGTCAGTAGTTGGAACCTCTCTGGCTGACAAGCTGAAAGCCAAGTCAGTTCAGCACGTAGACAATGCCCCACACCTCATCATTGAAGCCAGAGCCGGCTGTGGAAAAACCACGGTGCTAGTGGAGGGGCTGAAGAAGGTTATGGGGCTCGATACAGATATTACCCCCAGCCCTCAACAGGCAGTCATCTGGGAATCCATGGAACAATCCAAGGGGGCTAGGACGGTTTGCTTCGCGGCGTTCAACAAGTCGATTGCGGCTGAGCTTAAGAACCGAGTGCCACCGGGTTGTGATGCTATGACGATGCACGGAATGGGTTACCATGCGTTGCATAACGCCTTCCCCAAGCTGGGTGCTCCCAACTCTTATCGAGTGCAGGACATCATCTGCGAGTTGCTAGAAGAGGACATCCGCGTCCTTCGCATGAAGAAGCCCACACTGCTCAAGGCGACTGAGGAACTGGTTGGCCTCTGCAAGATGAACACGGTAGAAATGGATCTGCGAGGCAAGCCCTATCCTGCCGGGGAACTTGACTGGGCTGGCACACTGCAAGAATTGTCTTCGTATTACGACATCGAACTCAATGGTCAGTCAGAAGAAGTGTTTGCTTTGGTGCCCCGCGTCTTGGAGCGATGCAAGGAAGTTGCCAAGGACAATTGCATAGACTTCAACGACATGATCTGGTTGCCGGTTGTACTGCAACTGCCTGTCTTCAAGTATGACCTGCTACTTGTTGATGAAGCACAAGATTTATCATGTGGACAACATGCTCTAACGAAGATGGCCGGCAAGCGTCTGATTTACTGTGGCGATCCTCTTCAGGCGATCTACGGTTTCGCAGGGGCAGATTCACAGAGCATGTCTCGCCTGGAAGGTGAGCTGAAGCAAACTGAACGTGGTTGCCTACACCTGCCTCTTACTGTAACTCGACGCTGCGGCAAGGCAATTGTCCGTGAAGCTCAAAAGTACGTGCCTGACTTTGAGGCATTTCCAACAAACCCCGAAGGCAAGATCAGCTATGCCAAGTTCAAGAGCGAAACCACAATCGAGGTTAAGGACCCTAGCCGACCAAACATCAAGAGTGAAATTGACAGCTACCATCGTCTAGTCAATGACGGGGATATGATCCTATGCCGTTGTAACGCACCACTGGTTTCAGAATGCTTCAGGTTCATTCGCCAAGGCCGCAAGGCTAACATTCAAGGGCGAGATATTGGCGCAGGGCTAGTCAAGACCGTAAAGAAGATTCTGGGCACCAAGGACGATGGAAGCCTAGAGTGCTACAGCGCAGTGCAGTTGATTATGGGAGTTGACACTTGGCTGCACGAAGAGTCCAAGCGAGAGAATGCCAATCGCAACCATGATGAGTCCAAGCTAATTGCCTTGCAAGACAGACATGACTGCCTCATGGCATTTACGGATGGGCAACAAACCGCAGCCCAGGTGGTGGCTAAAATAGAGGCTATGTTTACGGATGACAAGGGCAGCCAAGGCATCAAGCTTAGCTCGATCCACAAAGCGAAGGGCCTGGAGTCTAAACGGGTCTTCATCCTCGTACCCAAGGAATCCCCTCTTCCCCATCCAATGGCGAAGACAGCTTGGCAGCGTGCCGAGGAAGACCATCTGGCCTACGTCGGAATTACCAGAAGCATAGAAGAGTTGATCTGGGTTTCGTAACAACACCATTACGAGTATAGGGAGTTTACAATGAGCGAGTGTCAAATCATGTCTGAGGGTGTTTCTGAAGTTTCCATCAAGGATATGCCTGCTGGAACATTTGGGGTAGATAAAGAGGGGCACATTTATTATGCCTCTGAATGGGCGGCAGTCTGCTTGAATGATGTCGGAATGACCTACAGCGGAAACAAGCAAGAGATTGACGACAAATTCGTCAGGGTGTTACCCCCAGGCACGGTGATTAAGATCACCATCGAACAGGCACCGTAATTAAGATCACCATCGAGTAACACCAACCGCCGTCACAGCGGAGAATACCATGATCACCGTACTAACCACTCGCGTAACGAAAGAAGGATTGGTTGTCTTGGACCTAACTGGGTTCAATAGCAACTCAATCACCCAAGCCCACTTCGATACCTGTTGCACTCGCATAGCCTACAACCGAGAGACTGACCGTGGGTTGCGCATCGAGCAGTACAACATCGAGACCAACCAGTGGGATGAGTACTATGCAACTGGTTGTCTTATGACACCACGTTAGGAACCCAACAATGCCCACAATTCCAACCACAACAACCGTCGTCTGCCTTAACTGCCATACTATGCAAGAAGACCTGGGCAGGCGAACCACTTGCGTTAGGTGCGGCTTCCAACCCATCCCAAGTTACGCTTACACCAAAGACAACGTATTCCACCCCCGGTTTACTCGACGTGTAGCAAAACGCAAGTCCTTGAAGGACATGGTTGCTGAACGTCGAGCACAACGCAATAGGAGCTAGCAATGGGCATTGACCTAACCGTTTGTCCAATCCGAGACGACAGACCTGGTTATGACAGGTTACAAATTGACCGAGACTCAGAATTATTTGATCTGGTCAAGCAATTACCAACCCTATCGATACCAGATCCAGTTGACTTCAACTGGTATGAACAAGATGGAATCGAGAAACGAGCAACAGACGAGTATGGCTTTCCCCTAACCTATTGCAATGCTGGCCAGTTCCGTAAGATTGATGCCTCGAAGCAAGAGGGATGGAACCACGCCGTACTGATGTTCCTACAGGCCCTACCACCATCGACTCCAGTTGTGCTTTGGTGGCACTAAACCCTAAATGAGAAGGAATGTAGTATGAACCACATCTTATTTTGGATTGCCGTCTGGTGTTTACGGCACGTCAACTCAGCAAAAGCCAACCTGGATGCTGAGTGGGACGATGCAATGGATATGATGGAGCATCAATGCCACAACAATGGAATACGCCTATGCGAGTTGGCTAACACCCTGCACATCTTGTCGTCCAGAGCGAGCGAACGTGCCGAAGATCTTGCCCTAGAGGAACCATTACCACCACAATTAACCTAAATAGGGGGCCTACTGCTAAAGCCCCTACGATGCCCTAGGTTGCGTTAGGCGGTAAACTAGTACCCTAGGGGCTTACGGCAGTTACGACGCAACCTAACGCAAGCCAGGGCCCTCTACGTAACCGTTTAGCCTTCGCCTTTACCTAACCCACCACAGAATCGAGAGGAGTACCATACCATGGACGAAGACATTTTCGGACGAATGGATAGGGAGTTTGATAGGGCAGATAAAATTCGCAAGGACAAGCAGCAACAGTTTGAGAAACTGGTGATGGATCAGTGCTGCGATATTCCAGAGGTTGGAGACTCGGTAATTGTTGCCGCAGGATTGCTTAATAGAGGGTTTGACTGGATACGACTGGAAGCCAAGGTCTTAGCGGTAGCCCCTCAAAGCTACAAAGTTCAGTTTGAGAGAAATCACTACGATGGAAGTCCAGACATCGAGTGGATTCACCCGGCTGTTGTTACTGACGTGATTAGGCAACCAACAATCCTTACCCAACTGTGAATTGCCGTTGCCAATTACTCGGTAAGGAAAATGGATTGACCTTCTTTGAAGAGGCTGCCCACGACTTGCTAGCAATGCTGCAGGAAGCTAGAAAGGAAATTCATCTGGCTCACTCGAAGGACGGGGCAGTGTACGACCCCACGATTATGTCTCGTATTGACAACGTTATCAACAAGGTAACCGGCAAGCCACACGTTGTTGTAGATAAGTCGTAGAGTAGAAATATACCCCAGCCCCTACCAGCCCAACCGGGAGCGATCAGTCAGGACTGGAGGGACTGGGGCCTACACTTTACCTAAACAGGTAATCCAACAAGCTGATGGTATGTTTCGATTAGGAGGTTGACACTATCGGCAGCATCTTGAAAGTTGGAATCTTCATGCATGGGTAGGTAAACAACCTCTTGCGACAGTCGATGAGCGTTGAGGTGTCGGTAGCTACCATTGCGGTACTCTCGTTGGCTACTCATCGGCTTGAACCCATGACGTGCAGCAACTCCCTTGTCATTTAGAGTAGCTACAAGCTTGTCTTGAACTTCTGCCCGCATATTGGGTATTCGTAGGTCATAAACCCAATCGACGTTGCGAGTGGGCATCTTCCATTCTGGTGGCAATTGGCTATCACAGTCTTGTGATTGGCATCGACGCCATTCCAGGTTGCTGTCAACTTTGGCTAAGCTGGTTAGGATTGGCTCAGCTAACAGATTGGCCAAACGGTAATTGTGCCCTCTAGGAATATGAGCAAAGTCATGAGCTTGGGTAAACCCTAGTGAGCGTAATTGTCTGGCCTTGTCAGCGTGCTTGGCTTCCTTGAAGGCAACCATACCGCCCTCTTCGCCATGCACAATCTTGTTCTTGTAGAATGACCAGCAAGCAGCATCACTCTCGGGGTGTGGATTAACCCCATGAATTTCTGCCATGTCTTCAATCACTGCCAGGTTGTTGTTCTTGGCATGGTCGATAATGGCCTTCATGTTGCATTGACGGCCGTAGATATGCACGGGCATAATCGCCGACTGATGCCGTACAGTCTTGCTCTGCATGACCTTCGTGTCTAGTAGCAAGTCATCACCGCAGTCGATGAAGATGGGATGCAGTCCAGCCATCGTAACTGCCCTGGCGCAAGCTACCATCGTAAACTCCGGCACCATTACGCAACTGTGCATCGGTAACTGTAAAGCCTCTAAGGCTAGGTGCAATGCTGCGGTGCCACTGGAGCAAGTAACCGTATTGGGGTTTCCAATCCACTCACCAAACCTCAGTTCTAATTCTTGGTAGGGTTCCATTGATCTTACTTAGAATGTAGTGACTTTCTGAAAACAACAGCAACCTCTTTGAAGATAAGCTCAGCGTCATCACGTTCTGCATAGAACCTATCTACTGCAACAGGCACGTCTGGCAGGTTAGGGCCAAAGGCATAATCGTCGGCAATCATCGTGCCACCAGGCTTGAGCTTATCCCACACGTTGCAAAGGTCTGCATAACAAGTCTCGAAGTCGTGACCGCCGTCTACGAAGCCAATGTCAAACATCCCTCGCAGTTGCGGCACAAGCTTCTTGGAGTCACCTTCGATCAGTAAAGCCTTGCTGCCATGGTAACCAAGGTGAGTTCTAGCGAAGATTGGCACTTGGGGCAGGCTGGTCCAGTTGTCGATGCCGGTATACCTCGAATCTGGGTGGGTCAATACGTTATCAAGCATCCAGCAACCGCTACGCCCCTCCCACACGCCAATCTCCAGGTAGTTAAGTGGTTGGCCTACGAGATGCGACAGGGTTGCTCTAACAGCCTTGCGTAGGGCAGTAGTCATATCGGTGCCATAGCCCGGCAACGTAGCAAATACGTAAGGGAACTGTTGATAGTCTGCATCTTCAATTGCCATTCGTTACTCCTAACCTGAAATCATGCGCCAAAGTTTAGCAGCCGTTGGACCCCAGCCACCATTACCGTGGAAGGAACAAGGGAAGGTTTCTGTTTCGTTGTTGTAAAGTCGTCTCTGCCCGTCGATGTTGCAAACTTCGATTGCCTCTAGTACTGGTCGTTCCATCTTGTGGTTGTCATAGAGGTTGCAAAACAACTTGCAGTGGAAGTCTAAGGTAAAGTCCTTACTATCGGGATGCAGTATCCACCAGCGGTTGTAAGCCTCTTGGTTGCACCAACACAACTCACGGGGCCAGAAGTCTGGGGTATTGAATAGATTGAGTAAGTCTCCAGCGTAGCCTATAATCTGCCCACCGTTGATGTATCGCCAGCGCGTGGGTGCCTCAGGTATCTGGCCAAAGCGTGGTATCTCTGGTGGAAACAGGTTGGTTTCCATTGCGAATACAACTGGGGCATCGAACTCCAGGAAGGTTCGCTCAATTACCGCCAGACTTGTTGTAAAGAATACATCCCAAGCATCACTGACCAATACAACCTCATTACTAGGTTGCGCTTCTAAGGCTTTGAGTAGACGCCACCAGGTGTCATCACCATTATGGTTGAATGCGCAACCCAGCGTGAAGTTCTCGCCTTGGATGTCATACTTCTTCAGTGACTCCCTGAACATCCAACGATTGGGGCCACCCTTATTCGGTGGGGCATCAATCGGTATTGAGGAAGCATATAGGAGTTTCATTGCTATTCCCAGTCTTCCTTGTGCTGGTAGTCGTTGCGTACCTGGTCACCCAAGCCTAAGTAGTCAGCCGCTTCAAGTATTTCTGGGTCAGTCCAGTGTTGAATTTCTACAGCACTAGCGGTTAAATCGTAGGGTCGGGTTCTGCCAGTCCCAAACGTGTGGAATGCCAATGGCACACCACACAGACCTAGTTGTGATTCATCCCGTCCCTTGTCTAAAGGCCCCTCTAAGAATGCCTTTACCAATTCTGGTAGAAGGTAACGAGGCACAAATACCAGGCTCATCTGTAAGGCGTGGTGCTTGACCTTACGTTCATCCTCGTAAGGTTTGCCGGCTAGAAACCGTTTTGGAAACTCCATTGACTGCCTGTAGCATTGATCAACCCAATCCCCAATGGCTAAACAGTCTTGTTCTACGTAGATTAGGTCCGCCATGCAACTGTAGGCGTACATGGCACTGATGATGAAGCTACGGCCCCAACCACTTAGGAGACTGTCTGTGTTCTGGTAGTTGGCATCTAGGCTCAGTACTTGCTCCCTATGGTCTGGTAGTGGTAGTATGGGTGAGGCTGAATCTACAATTAACACTCCGGCAGGCTGAGAGTACTTGAAGACGCAATGCTTCCACAACTCGTGGAAAGGCTGTGATCTTGAGTAGTGATTGCCTCCGTTAGGAAACCTGCGCCCCCTGGCACAATACCAACCACTACCAATTACGTACTTCCTTGGTTGAGTTGTCATTACCAATCCCACTTGCATCCGTTAGAGAGGTAGTAATCAGCCGTACGCTGCAAAGCTTCGCGTAGAGTAACGCTTGGTCTAGCTTCAATCACTGAGTATAGCTTGGTATTGTCGCTCTGGAGATGCCAGATTTCCCAGGGTCGCATACGCTTCATGTCTGGGGAAACCACCACTTGGTCGTGTCCCATAATCTTGCCAATCAGTTCAGCTAAGGCATAGATTTTGATAGTACTTTCAGAGCCCATGTTATAAACTTCACCAAACTGCCCCTTTTCCAGCAGTTCAACAGCCATCCTAACGGCGTCACCTGCATACTGAAAGTCTCGTTCACTATTGTTGCCTAAGCGAACAACAGCCGTTGTGCTTGCATTAGCAATGTGGTCTAGCTGGCTGATAATTTCTGGGATGACATATTCGTGAGTTTCTCGTTCGCCCACACAATTGAATTGACGCATAGCAATAGCTGGCACCTTGGCTTCACGCCATCGCACCTGCACCAAGCCATCAGCAGCCATCTTGCTAACACCGTAGGTACTATGGGGGATAACAGGTGCATCCTCACTGATCTTGCCTTTAGCATCACCATAGATTTCTGCCGAACTAACCTGGAGGATAGCCCTGACGTTGGCTGCCTGACAGGCATTCAACACCTTGAGGACAGCAACGGCATTGATATCGAAGAAGTGTAGTGGTCGCTCGAAACCCTCTGGTATGTAAGGTTCCGCAGCATAGTTGAAGACGTACTGAACATCATGGCTCTTCAGTATCTTCGTCGTCTCCAGTTCCGATTCTCTGATGTCGTGCCAAACGAATTTCGCTTTCTTGTGGATGTGCTTCCGCAACCCGCTGATCAGGTTGTCCAGCACCAGCACTTGGCAATTCCTCTTCTCCAGTAGGTAGTTCACTAAATGTGACCCTAGGAATCCGGCTCCACCGATCACGCATACTGAGCAATTTCTTATGTCTCGCATGTCCGCTCCTAACAACAGTAAACTCTCTAGGGGTTTCGTATTCCAGGATCAATAGCTTCCTAGCAACTCTCAACATCTCTAGTTCAATTCGCAACCACTCAACCGCACCAAGGTTGTTTATAGTCATGGTACGAATGGAACGGCAGATAGCCCAATCAAACTCGTAATCATTGAACGGTAGTTGATCCAAACTGGATTGCACGTTGGGATAACTTGGGTAGAGCGAATCCATGGCTTTGAGCAATGAACTGGATTGGTCTACCCCGACATACTTGGCTACCCTAGGCAACACTTCAGTCAAGGCCCCATAACCACAGCCAGCATCTAATACCCTAGTGTTGGTTACCAAGGACTCTAGGGTTTGCTTATGCCAAGCTTGAATGTCATCCCAGACCAATTCATCCACGTCGTAAACACAACGATGTAGATTTCGTGGGTCTCCAATGACTTGGTCTAATCGTTCTTTCCAGAAGGCTTCCGAACGGATGGGCAAGTAGCTATCGGCCATTAGGGTCGCTCCTTATTGACAAATAGGCAAGCATCTTCATTAGGGTAGAAACCGGGTATCACAACTTCAAACATACCGAGGCTTTGGTAAAACAGTCGAGCAATGCCATTAGTCCTTCTTGTGAAAACATGGATAACAGAGTGTTCACCGACGCAGGAAGCAACAGCCTTGACTAGTTGGCCACCAATACCTTTCCTACGACTGGCTTCAGCAACTTCAATATCAACAATCTCAGTTACTCCACCAGGTTTAGTATGGTAAACCAGCTTGCCCCCAGCCATCTTTAGTTCAACACAAGCGCCCATTTTTCTAGTGGCAATCACCTATAGTTCCTTATCTAGATGCAATAGGATTGGATGTCTTGCTCAAACACTTCAGGGATAGGCCCAGTGTATTTAATGATAGATGCTCCATGGGGTAGCTTCTTGCCTGGCTTCCAAGTCTCGAAAGAGGCGCGGCAGTCTACATACATCTGCCGCCCATCACTCAGCCCTTCCCCACGTATGATGTAATACTTATGCTTGGCAGCGCGTACCTTGTGGCTAGAGGCAAATGCCAGGTGGGCACACTCAGGATTAGGACTAGGCATGGCATCGTAGCGGATAACCCTTTTCGATAGAGACAGACCATCCTTAGTTTCTGGCCAGTTGTGGTTGGAAGCATAACGCATTCCAGGGTAAAACCGCCAACCACGAACGTGTGGTATACTCCAGTAAGCCCCAATGACTTCCAAATCAAATAGTGGTTGACTTAGGATAGACGCTGGCCGCCATGGGTAACGATGCTTGAAGCGAAACCCCGCAGCCATTCTTGATGATTGGGCCATCAACCTAGTAATCTGGTTTTGACCGTCATAGGTGTAGAACTCATCTGCATCCAACACGAAAATGAAATTAGGCTTTACCTCATTGGCAACCTTGAGATACTGTTGCCGGGATTCGACTTTGCCTTGCGCTGGGTCCTCATTCGCAGAAAACCCATGAGGAATATAGATAACCCGTGGATCTTTCTCTGCCAATGACTTTAGAAACTGGCTAGTGCCATCTATGCTCAATCCTTCTTTAGATACCATGGTTGGATTAGCTTTGGCATAGTACCGATCCGCAGACTCAACAAACACCCAATACTCTAAACCAGGCCAGTCTTTATGCTGGGTGTAGAGGTTTTGCAAATGCTCCATTTCGTTGAGACAGAGCGTAGCCAACAGGATAGACATTTCGCCCCTCGCCTACAAAATAAACTCTTCGACTTCAGATACCTCGTAACCAAACTGGTGCATAGCCCATTGCTCAGCAGCCAATACACGGTCTGCTAACTGCCTGGGGTAAACTGCCTGCGATAGAAACTGTGGGTCACTACTATTGACCCTTGGCAGTTGCAGATTAGGGATTCCCAACAAGCAAGCCAAATCTTGAGATAGTCTCTCTAGCTTGCCTACAAGTCCAATCCCTTCGGTGTAAGTCGAATACAGCTTGGATACCATACCTTCTGGATAGACTTGCAATCGCATCTCTACCCAGTCTGCGAAGTCGCCTACACCAATTGAGTCAATCTCATCTGGTCCTGGTGGTGTTGCCAAGAAAGATTCCAAGCTACCACGCTTGGTCATTGTAAATGCCCACTGCGACCGATACCAGTTGAGTGGATGACGAACAAAGGCAAAGCAACAATCAGGATCAACGCCCACTCCACGGCAAGTAGCATGGGGAATGATATTGGGGTCTGTCGTGTCGTTACGAAAAGGCCATTCAACTTCACCAATAAAAGGCATATCGTCTTCAGAAGCCAGTAGGTTCATCGACTGCAATACACTGCGGATCGACTGACCTCCTGTCTTTGGTACGTGCAGAAACACCAGACCGTTACTTAGCTGGAGTGCCACAGACTTCCTCCAGTAAGGTTGTGTACCTCGGTTTGAGAACTTCCCAACTGTTAGCTTCAGCCCACTGCTTGCCCTTGATGCTGAACTCTTCAATATCTCGACCATACCAAGTGTCAATACAGTGTGCAATCTCCTTTGGATCAATTACTGCTTCCTCAACTTGTATCGCAACTTGGACTTTGTTGTACCGCTCGACTGGGATGAGAGGGTCAGTAGGCAACCACGTATTTGAGGGGAACCTATGGCTAGCCATCACCAACATACCACTGGCATAAGCCTCCTGTAGAGGCAGACTAAGGCCATTGAACTTCTCGGGGAAGATAAACACGTCTCCCTCGTTGAACATCGTATCATAGGCAAAGTCGCCTAGCTTGTATTCGACTCTAGGATCAAACTTAGCTTTGTGAAACAATGCTTGTACACGACCCTCAGCAGCCTTAGCTTGCTTGGGGCCTACAATGCCTGGTTGCCCTCGTATGGTAATCCTAAAGGGGCTCTTGGCGTACTGTAGGGCCTGTAATAGCTCTGGCGTGCCATTACGGAAGCCCGTACCCCCATGCCCGGCATTGTGTACAAAGTGGGTGGCCTTGCTACGTAGTCGCCAGGGCTTGTCTATGGGCACAGGTATAAACTGCGCCCCTAGACGGCTGGGCTTACCTTGGTAGTAACGCAAATCAAGTAGAGATGGGCACAGGTACTTGTCGATGATGACTGGTAGATTGGGTGGCGTCCACTCATACATTGGCATCAGCACGATTGGAATACCCTTGAGCTGTGCTAGCTTGGCAACATTCCACTGAATGGCCGTCTCAAATAGCAACAGAACGTCTAGCCCATCCAAGAACTTGTTAACTTCGTGGGGCAAGTAACGATTGTCTTGTTGTGGATACCAATTCCAATGAGTTTCATAGTGTGGGTGTTGAATTACGAGGGTTCGATTGACAACACCCTGATCGTAGAATGCCTTGGCAAGGATTCCTAAACCAGACTGCGTTGCCCACACTACAGAACCGACGTTCATTGTCATTCGCTCCTAACTCTACACTCTAAACTAGGACAGTAACTTCATAGCATCGAAACCTTCACCCTTGAAGCTGATAGCTTGCTGGTGCTTGGCGTTGCCCATTGAACTTAAAATACCTGTATGCTGCACTAAGCTAGGGTTGTGGATGTACTCTTTCCAACCTGCCTTCTTCAACGCCGTTACAATACCACCATCAATCGCTCGCCAACCCCGCTTCGGGTCTTGGGGTCTATTGACCATGTGTTCATGACACAACAGTGTAAGGACAGCTTCACGATTGAATACTAAAGCTACTGCACCTTTTCCTAACTGGTCAGACAAACACCAACCTTTCTTACCATTGCATAACGCTTGGTTTCTTGGGAAGGTGTAGAGATTGCAGTAGCCACGATCTGGATAAGGCAGTTGCTCCAAGTAACTACGGAGGTTGCGGTAGGTTACAAAGTCATCTTGGAACATTGCATAACGGTCAGCGTTGGGATTGCGGATGTACAACTCAGCCAATCCCAACGTCCAATTACCAAAGGTGCGAATACTAGGTGCCCTGACAGTAATTTCCAAGTCAAGGTGTGCATACTCAGCGTTGCTTTCTGCACCGTCAATGAACAACCTTGGGCACTCAAACCCGGCCTTGGCTAATGAGGCTAGCGTCTTAGGCAGCAAGGTGTTCTTGCGGTTAGGTACTGTTGTTACTCCGTATGACCAATTCATATTAGTAATAACCCGAAAGAAGGCTAAAGTTTCGCTTGCCTAATTGCCGATAATAGGTATACTAAATACTGTAGTCCCAAACGTAGCCTAACCAATCAAGAGGTGATTTATGCTGAACCAAGACTTAGAAAAGGATGGTGGATTGCGAAAGCAAGTGGAAAGACTAGTGAGTGCCGTACACCTGCTAACGATTGTTGCAATTGTATGCGCGACATCGGATTTGTTTGAGAAACTGTTGAAGATCATTTACCTGTTGAGCAAAGGAGTTTAGCCATGAAGCGAGGATTTACCCTAATTGAAGTCGTTTGCACTACGGCAATTGTGGCTATCTTGGCCGGCATAGCAATTGTCGCAATGCACTTCGTATCTCAATCTGTTAAGGCTGATAGGACAGCCGCCACGATTGCCAAAATCGACACCTATCTCTCCAGTATGTACGGGGACTATGAACAACGAAGACTTCCCAATCTCGTTTCTCCAACCTTTGCCCCTATCCCAGCAAGCATTCGTAATGCAGAGCTAGCAGGCAGAAGGTTGGACGCTGTTAGGGATCTTATGCGCATGGAAATGCCTGACCGCTGGAGTGATGTAACAAATGGTCCTCTTGTATTTTTGTGGTCCGGCGGATTACCCTGGATTGACAAAAAGCCACATAATGCAATAAAGATCCAAATCCGATACGAAAAGGCAAAGAATTTCTTACTAACAAAGTACAGTTTGGTCAAAGCTGAGGAGATTTTGAACGCTAATGCTTCGGCAAAGCTCCTGTACTTGGTAGTCACAGCATATGATCCAGAAGCCTCAGACCAATTTAGAGAGGATGAAATTTCAAGACATACTGATGATGAATTGCCAGTATTTGTTGATGGGTGGGGCAACCCAATACGATTCTTGAGGTGGGCACCGGGGCTGGACCAATCTGAAATCCAGCCCACTGTAATTCCCATTGATGACGCCACTTCTCGAAAGAAGGCATTTGAATTATCCCCTGACCATCTAAATCCAACAAACATTGTTAGACAAGGGTCACTAACGGCCCCGCACACTACAGAAGTTGGTTGGAGACTACTTCCCATTATTTACTCGGCTGGGTCGGATGAAGGCTATGGTATTTATGACCCCGCAAACTACAGTTACTCAGGAAATCCCTATTACTTGTTTACTGGCCAAACCCCTGTTTGCTCTTTGGGGTCTTCTGTAGACAGCAGTCGGTATGACAACATTACTAGCCATCGGTAAAGGCTTCGTCAGTAGGTTGCATTTCAAACTTGCCTCTCAACTGATGAATGGGGTCGTCTTGATGCTTTAGCGATTCCTTACTTTGACGCTTGGCACTACGTATCGCACGTCTAACCAAAATCTTACCAGCAGCCCTAACGAAAGGTAGGTGCCGCTTTGTGGATTCTTCCTCTAACCAATCAACAATCAATTCAATGTTCTTTTCGCACCATGCAACACCACGACGGTTCATCTCCTCTGCCCTAGCTTTGCACTTACACCCTTCGTTAGCCTTAATGCCAACCTTGGCCAGCAGTTTGCTTAACTCAGTACCAACACCAGATAAGCTGATGCTCACTTTTGTTGCGGGTGTACGCCCTTGTGAAGCTTGGCATACCCGTCTGGTGTCATCAGGCAATCCCAAAGGAAGCCTTCTTCCACATTGCGAACATACATGATCAACGAACAAACAATCTTGGTTCATGGCATTGCAGTGATAACGACGGAGGGGGATGGGGAAGAAGGACAGCAAGAGGAGCCAGCACTCAACTCATAGTTGTTCCAACCCAGGCAATTAAAATCTGGGGCAAAATTTGAAGCAATGGGAACCTCTGAGAAGTCATCTGGATCAATGAATAAGGTTAGGTAGTTTCCAGCTATTAATCGCAGTTGCAATGCTCCGGAGAAACGGCAGACATTAACCACAGAGCCAACCCAAAGGCAGTTGGCACTTGGAGTAAAGTCCAATATGTAAGTCCCATTGATGTCTGTACAATTTCCGGGAGAACAACCAGTGGTGCAATCACCACCGAATCCTGCGATTACAACCTTGACTGTTGTTGGAGCCAATTGGCATTTGCAGGCATTGCATGGGCCGGTTGTAGCTGGACAACTATCTGCGGCAGCAGGACCAACCGAATCACAATTCCCGTCATCACCAGAGATTCTAGTAAATCCCGTAAACACCGTGGAGCATGTTGGAGGAGTAGTTCCATAGTCTAGGTAGTGAGTAGCCCCAACCATACCCACCACCCAAATCTCATATTCACCAAGCTCGGACCTCAACATGGTCAGAGACATCGTTTCAGTCATTGCAATGAGTGTTCCTGGCTCAATATAGCAATAGCTGGCATCCCAAATGCAGGGGTTGTCAAGGCGCTGAGAAAAATACCACTTTCTGTTTAGGTGAGTATTTGGAGACGGTATGCCGCTGAATACAACTTCATAGCAAGTTGACGGAGTGCAGCTAGGGAAAAATGTGCATGGCCCCCCAACTGCATTACAACAACATCTTCGTCCCATCACACTTCTCTACTTCTATGTGCCCGATAGAACACAGTCTAAGCTCACGCATTCATATAAGATGCCATAGGTTAGACTAGGCATCTTCATAAATAGCCCCCTAGCCCCAGCCAGTGGGTAGTCAGGAACAGAACGTCGGTCTATTCCGTGTCCAACTTCCGAAGTGCCCGTACCTGGTGCATAAACCCAACCGTCAGAATCTGAATCCCAAGCGCTAATTTGTATTTCAAACACCACATCTTTTCCTGGGTGGTCTTCCGTTAATTCACACTCAACAATTTCTGCATCTGAAGAACCCACAACTGGCAACCAATTGCCGAACTTGTCTCTGAGAAGAATGTAGTAAGTGCTAGTGGATAGTGCAGAACTGGATAGATTGAAACCCAGCTTCTCTAGACCACCAACAGAGAATAACTCTGGATCACCCTCGGAGTTGTCTTGGATTTGGTAGGCTTCAAACAAACCTTCACCAGGCTTAGCACTAGCTAAAGCGGCAATCGAGGTCTTTGGCTTGGCTATGTAAATCTCTGGTGCAGTGTGGTCTAATCCTGGCACGTAGGATACCGGGCGATTCCTGGGCACCTGCTCACGCGCACGCTCACGCGCAATCAGCTTTTGGAATATGCGATAGTCTTCTTCAGAGATCAGGTAGCCTGTCTTCTTAGCCATAATACTATCCTGGGTAGACCCAGAGAGTGAATCTAACTTCGCCATGTTGACAGCGAATACAAAGATCTTCTGGCGATGTGGGGTAGAAAGGGTAGGTTTCGCCAGGAGGTATGAGGAAGCTACGCTTGGAGTCTTTTGTGTAAGAAACTTCCAGCACTTGTTTTGCTGCCTCTGCTACTTGTTCAGGAGAGGGTTGGACTTGAGTGAACTTGGTGCCTGTATTGCGGATTACGACCATTCCAACCTTGGTAATCCAACCCAGGTCGATGGGTATCCAAGCTTCTTTAACCTTGAGCCAGCGAGTGTAGGCCTGCTCGCTGGTGCTTAAGAACCTGGAGAAGTGCCCTTCTACCTGAACAGGGTCTTCACCAATGACACTGTGATACCAATTCTGTACCACAGTGATATGGTCTTGAGGCTTGCTAGATTGTAACGCTGAAGACAGATTCAGCAGTTGCGGTTGTAGCTGGTCCGTAACCTGAATTTCTTCATTTGCTAAACTGGCTTCTTGTTGTTCAGGGTCTTGCGACTGATCACTGTCTTGAGAATCTTCGATTGGCTCCACGGGTTCGCTCCTTAACCTGTTTGAGCTACAGACTTGACGGCTAGATTATGCCTCAAATGCCTCGATTACGACGTTACAGCTTGCGGTATCGGCCTTGACGCGGAAGGTTGCCCCAGTTCCTGTGGTGCCCGTACCAGTACCATATTCCTGTCCTAAGTTACGAGACAGACGGAAAGAGTAAACCTTTCCAGGCGGCACCTCACCCAGTGGGAAGAAAGTACTGGTTACTGGATCCCAGTTGCCATAGTCAACGTAGTTTGTGGCATCCAGGTTGTGGATAGACACCAAACCTGGAGTAACTAGCGGGCTAAAGTCAACATCTACGCCAGCTACCGTTGCCGTAATTGCACCGGGGCAAGGGCCATTCGTACCCGTCACATCTTCTTGATGAGAGGTTGGGCGACTTTGGTAGTCGATATTCCCCTTGAGTATCTGTAAGCTGGATCGAACTGTAGCTTCATTTGCCATAATAGAGCCTATCAGAATTGAGTGGGTATTCCCAACGTCAGGAAATTGCTCTCACCGTAGAACTCAAACTTGTGTAGGTAAACATCCCCAGAAGCTACCGTACCTGTTGTTGGGTTGGTAGCTGATGGGGTGTAGCTAGCCGTTGTAGTATTAGCTGGCAGCCCCTTACCGTTAAGGAAAACCCTACCTGGGTTACCGTGCATGTCTAGATATTGAATGAAGTGTTGGGGATTGGTATAGCTAGGGGCCCCTCCGCCCTTGAGGGCCAATACAACATACTTTGATACATTGGAATCGGCAGTATCCTTAACCCAATGGCCGTTGAGTACCTTCGTGCCTTCATCGGGTAGCGTTACGTCGAAGGTCTCGAAGCGAATATCAAAGTCAAATGTGCGGGTGTAGTATACGTCGCAAGTACCATGAATTTGTCGTTGCCAGGAAGCATTCGACAGTTTGATACAACGCTTAGGCAAGCCCCATAGGGTGTTGTTATTCACGGTGTCAATCATTGCCGTGAATGTAGCCAACCCCAGGGAAGAAATGTTCTGTTCGATTCTTACCGTGGGTCTATTGCAATCAAACTCTACTTGTGGTCCTCTAAACGGTTCATGAGCCGTGTTCTTCAGCAGGTTGCCATTACGATCAATCCAAGCTTCACGAGAGTACTTAACAAACGACCCACTAACCTTCTGTGGCTCTAGCAATGGGTCTTCTATTTGGGTATCCTGACAACGGTTGAGGGGCTTGGTAGAAAACTTCTGCTCAACCATCCACCATAAATGCTTTTCACCTTCCTTTGGATCGTGGGGTGTGATATTCATCCAGGGGTAGCAGAAAGCCCACTGGTCATTGTCGTTGCCGAACTGCCACAAAGCGCCAATCTGGGGTAGACCACTAGCAAACATTACAGTGGTTGGACCATCGTCAGCGCTGGTGGTCTTTACCAGGTGAGTTACCTTATACTCACGATAGCCCTCATCATCACGGCCACCACCCCAGGCTCTAGGCCCACCAAATACCGAGGCTGACATTTATAGTCCTCCTCCGCTAGAGGCGTTTGACAATTCAACACCTTCCAGTGGATCTTTGTCTAGCAGCCTTTTGTTCAAGTCTCGAATCTCCTTCAAGACAACTGTTGTCTCATCCGTTGGATCTGACAGTTCTCCACTAGGAACTGGCATTGGGGCAAGTCCCTGCTCTTTAGCAGTTCTGGCAGACCATCTATCAACATTGGCAATCATTTGCTTCTGACTTCTAAAGTTAGACGCTGGTCCTCTTCTTGCCCCACGGGCTATCGCTGCGGCTTGGCCCCGACCTGATTCAAATTCTGCGATGCGCCACATTGCTTCAGCGCTACCGGCAGCTACAGCATCAACGCCCTTCACATCAAACTTGACGGAGATGTTCTTATTCTGTAGCTTGTCCAGCTCTTCACGTGCTGCCTCTAATTCCTCATTGAATACAGACTGGGTAATGGCCGACATCTCTAGCAATTCAGCAAGACGCTTTTCCCTGATTTCAAATTTCTGTTGGGCAGTTAGGTATTTCTCCATAAGGTTCTTGCCCTCGTTCAGGGATTTGGTTTTCTCTTCTTGGGCCTTAGTCTCCTTTAGCTTCCTTTGTGCCTCTGCTTCTTTGGAAGCAATTACATCAGCTAAAGCCGCAGCTTGGCTGATTTCCAATCCCTCCTTCATGGCTTTGTTGAGTAGCCATTGCTCTTTACTACCAGCAGCTAATACTTCAGCCTCTTCTTTGTGAGCTTCTATAGTCTTGCGCACCGCAGCTTCTGTTTCTGCGGTTTGCTTTTCGGCCAGGCTACGTGCTTCTGCCTCTTTCTTTGCTGCATCTCTCAAGTCCATGTGCGATTGTACGGCATCGCGAAGAAGTGGCGGTAGACCAGACATCTCAAGTTTGTACTTTTCCAACTCCTTTTCAGACATTCCATATTGAGCCGTTTCTTCTTCTAGCTTATGAATCATTTCCTTGGCTAGGATCTGAGGCTCTCTCTGCTTGGCAAGATCCAGTTCAGATTGCGATAATCCTTTATTGGCATACTCCAGGATCTTTGTTTCAATAGCAGTCTTACCAATCGCTTCATCCCGCAGCTTAAGAGACTTTAGAACCTCCGCGCCGGCAGCCGTATTATCCTTAGTGGGATTGAGAAGTTTAGCAACCTCAGCAGCCATGCTTTGCAGATGTTCTAGCTCTGCGCGATCATTTTGAATTTCCTTCTGTAGTTGCTTGATGTTTGCCCCACCCCACAACCAAGACTCTTCAAATGACCCTTCCATCTGGGTCAGTCTGGCTTCCTTCTGACCAATGTTTTGCTGTCGGCTTTTGACTTTTCCGCTGAGTCGATCTGCTTCCTTTTTGTAAACCTCCGTCTTCTGGAATTCTGTAGCCCCCGCAGGCAACTGCATTGCAGCTTCGTGCTGCTGAGTTTCAAACCTTCTAAACTTGCCAGACAGAAGTTCACCTTTAGCAAAAGCCTCATTCAGCTTATCTTGTGCGGAAGCTGCGTCTAGAATGGCTAACGTGACAGCTACAATTGCGCCATACACACCCACACGCCAGGTGACAGCGGTAGCGATTGCGCTACCAGTCATCATCTTCGTAACACCCACAACACTATGAATGGAGTTTAGCCAAGTCACAGTCGCTGCGCCGGCAGCAATCGTGGCTGGAACAACGCTCCACATCATTGCGCCCATACCGGATAGCTTTAAGGCAGCCAGGGTCATGGCTACTGATGATAGCTTCTCTGTACCGATGCCTAAGACTTCAACTGCCCCGGCCGTATAAGCAATAGCGGCTTTGCTAGAGGCACCAAGTCCGTCAAAGCTAGAGGTCATCCGTCCTTGCCAGTCTACGAATGCTTTCATTGTAGGCACTAGCTCATCGCCTAGCTTCCGCTTGAAGATACCTACGTTGTCATTCAGGGTTGATTGCAAGCCTTCAAGTGACTTCGACTGTTTTGTCATCAAGTCCAGCCTACCGCTAGCTTGGGCAAAGGCTTCCTTTACCATGTTGACTGTAATGCGGCCTGATTCCATCTCCTTTTTCAGTTCGGCAACTGACTTGCCAGTTTTCTTTGCAATCTCTCCAAGGGGATTAAATCCAGCGTTGATCATCTGCAATAAGTCTTGCCCCATCAGTCGGCCAGAGGAGGACATCTGGCCAAAGGCATAAGACATCTGCATTACCTTCTGCGCGTCAACACCACCAGTAACATCACCGATGCTTTTGAGGATGGGCAAAACGTCTTCAACTTTGGTGCCGTACTGCATCAGCATCTTCGTGGCACCAAGCAGGGTTGGCATCTCAAAAGGTGTTTTTGCTGCGAACGAGGTCATATCCCTCAACAGCTTATCCGCCTTTTCCGTATCACCAACCAAGGCCCTTAGAGAAATGCTGGTCTTCTCAAAGTCCTTTGCTGCCCCTAGCATCTCAGAACCTAACCCACCACCCAACCCCCTAAGTGTAGACCCAATTTGGCTTAGGCTGTACCCAAGCGCAGTTAGCTTAATGCCGGCCAAGTCTGAAGCTTGAGCACTTTGGGCTAGGTTCTGATTCATGTTGCCAACACTGGCAGCACTTCTCTTTAACGAATCCTCCAATTTCTCAATACGTTCTTCTAGCTTGACAAACTCTCTAGTGGAGGAGGACACCTCCTCTACCATCT
>JALOBN010000102.1 GCA_023228245.1 Candidatus Pacearchaeota archaeon | reverse complement strand
CTTGGCTAATGCCGCCCGCGCCTGATCCTGCGCCACCTGCCGACAGCACCCGCGCCTGGTGGCATCACATTCGTAGAAATCTAATACCTTTTCTTCAAGCCGCTTGACATAGATTGCTTCTTGCTCCGAGCCAAGTTCCTGCGCTGCTTGCTCTCGGAACCCCTGCACATGGTCCTCAACTGTTGTGATTGCGGCAGGGATAGATGGTGTGGGCACCATCCCGGTCAGAACATGCGTGGCGGCAAGGCGATTGGCTCGCTCTTCGACGGCGATTTGTTGCCACTTGGCAATCTGATCTTTCAGCAATTTTACATCATCACAGGGGCCGCCGATGTAGGCTTCATATCTTTTATTCATGAGGATATAATCTGTTTTCTGTGACTCGTTTTCTTCTTGCAGCCGCTTGATCTCATCGATTGCTCCTTTCAGTACATCTTTTACGGTTACATAATTCTCGGATTTCCCGAGCAATTCATATAATGCTTCCGCGTCTTGTAATGCATTGCTCATATCTCCTCCTCCCCAAAAATCTCAGGCAGCGCGCGGGCCAATTGCGTTTCCGCCGCGGCTTTCGCGCTTTCTAATGACCTATCTGGATGGTCTAGATAGATCGCTTTTTGCAGATATGTGCGGCATGCTGCCTTCAAGGTCGCGATCTGGTCTTGCTGCTTGTGGTTCTCTCGCTCGACTTGCCCGACGACCTGGGTACGTATGAAACACGCTTGCCGCCAAGATTCGATCTGTTTGGCTTGCTCATCAATATGTGCAAGCAATGCTCGCCCGGTCTGTTTTTTCAGAGCTTCGTGTGATTCCATCAGGCAACGCGCCTGTTCAAGCTCTTCTGGGCTCATATCGGCACCATCTCGTAATGTGCATCAAATCTCGCGACCGCCGTCGTTTTCTCCGGGCCGGGTATCCACACGCCTTGTTCCTCCATATTACGAAGCATCTGCTCAAATGCGATCAGATCCATCTCACCGCAATCGATTGTGATTACTATTTTTCTTGGTTTGTAATCTGTCATCTAAATCACCCCTTCCCGGTGAAGCTGCTCGCGGGCAACATCTTTCATGCGATCTGGTTGGGTTCGATATTCGTTTGTCGATCTCGTTTCTGGAGAAAAGTTCACAAGCGATGTCCTCCTGGCGCGTTCCTCGATCAGCGCCTTGTCCCGCGCTCGCTTGGCCTGACCGAGCTTCTTGAGGGCGGCATGTTGCTTGTCGGCGAGCATTGCTTTCTTAACCAGATCTCTTGCGACTTTTTTGTAATCTGATAAATCGCCTTCCAGCTCTGCTATGCGCTTTGCCTGCTCGTTCTGGATTTGTTTCGCGACCAAACGGCACGCTCCAAGCTGGATCACAGTTTCATCTACCAAGTGGATTAGCCGGTCGATCTCATCCAGGGCAGCGGCCAACGCCTCTATTTCGCATGGGCGCGCGAATCCCGGAGCATATGCCCGCAGTAGATCGCGGGCCGCTTGCATGTCGAATGTCATTGCTCCTCCATCTTGGCCGCCATCGCTCGCATTCTACGCAAGACCTCGCGCGCTGGATTTCCGTATGGGGCATTAGCTAACAGCAAGCCGGTAAGAACCTCCGAATCGCCTGGCCGGAAGCCGCCCAGCACCTCAAGCATGGCCGGGGGGACATTGCGAAGCTCACTAATCAAATATGCGTTCGCTTGTGCCTCCAGATACTGCTCCTCTTCGGCCACGCTAGAATCGTCGGATGATTCGCACCCGTGGTTGTATTCGATGATGTGATGAGTTTGGTATTGGCCTCTGCTCTCTATGGCCTCCCCCATCCGTATCTCGTGCCCCTCATCACTCTCTTCTGTTTCCCACGGCGCAATCGTTGCTTCTGCATCCAGTTCTTTCAGCCGGCCTACCTGGTCAATTAGATTCATGCTTGTAGCTCCTCTATTTTATTATCCAGCTTCGCGATTTCTTCATACAGCCGATGGCGCACGTTCTTCAGTGCCTCAACGGCGATCTCCTTGGTCCGAACGGTGTCATGTAGCGTTCTTACTGCGGGGTATTCGATTTCAATCACGCCTTTAGCCTCCTCTTCGCGAACTCTAATAGCAACTTATCCATTGCCTCATCTCGCGTCCCTATCTTGTGCCGCTCCTGATACTCTTTCAGGACCGCAAAAGCCGGATCTGATATAACAATACTCAGTCTTTTCATATACAAGGACTTGCTTCTCATCATATTTATACCTATTCTTTACTTTGAGCGTAACCTATTTATGTATGCGAGTCCTAGAGGAATATGCCAGGTTTACCATCTGGCAAGGGGTGAAAACATGAGTCCAAAATACAGAGAGATGCTTGAGAAAAACTTAGACTACATGCTGTCTAAGGAGCTTGACGATCCTAGTTACTATGGCCCAAAAATCAGAGATCTATCGGACAGGTTGGGGATCTGAATGGATCTCTCTCAAGTCCCTCTTTTGGTCCTGGAGAAGGTCAGGAACAAATGGGAACGGATCTTGGAGCCGAACCACGACATGTATAATGTGCCATGTGCTATGTGCGAGTGGTGGCTCGTGGATGATGGCTGGGAATGCAACGGCTGCCCAATCATGGACGAATGCGCAGAGATCCTCGACTCCTCCCCCGGCTGGAACGAGCGCCGCGAGCGGTTCCTATTGCATGTCAGAGCCGAAATCGAGCGGCGGGCGGAGGAGGCATGCGCTTAGAAGCTACCTATGCCGGCCAAGGAGCAGCCGGCCACCATCTGCTCAAGGACGTATCGGGTGACTGCAAGCGGGATCATCATTGGGTCAATCTCACCTATGGCAATTGGCCGGAAGATGTCGCTATCGGTGCCAGGGTGCGGTTCTTTGCGAGCCCGCTGTATACGCGGCGGGGTGTTAGGATTACAGATATTAGGGAAGTCAAGGTGATATGAATGGAATGTAATCGAGCATGTCCGTTTTACAATGAATCAAAGGAACCGTGCTACGAATGTAAGCTAGGGGGAGATCAAACAATGACATGGTGTACGGTCGATTATGCGAGAATCGACAAAATGAGAGAACTTATGATGTTGCCCGAAGAATTTGACGCATACAAGGCGCGATAAGGCAGCATGGCTCATCGGGCGGTCCGATTCCGCCTCTGCCTCTTGCCAGGTGGCTAGATCTTCCTTGCCCCTGGCAACATGTCGGTAGTTCAGCATGGCCAAGAACCCAGGATCGCATGATGCCTTCTGGAACGCCGGTTCAAATCCGGCCCGACATATGCATGAGGTGCAATAAATGTTAGCTAAATGCGACTGCAAGAACGAATTTCAGGATGCTCAATATGGTAAGGGCACCCGGGTACATAATCTGATGGCTAAATCAAAGGAGACAAGCAAAATGGGCCGGTGCACGGTGTGCTCGCGTGAGAGGGCGATCTGAGGTGGCAGGCAATCCTATTGACGCATCTGAGCTAGAGCGCGCCGTCAACAGTCTCGACCTGCCCGTCGCCAAGGTCAGCGCAGAACTATACGACGTGACCTTGCCAGATGGCTCACGAGCCACTGTG
>JALOBN010000012.1 GCA_023228245.1 Candidatus Pacearchaeota archaeon | reverse complement strand
TCAAATGGTAGGCAATGTCTGTTTGTTGTATGTTCCTGGCTTTTATTACTTCGTTCAAATCGTAGAGTACATCGACACGAACACAGTAAGGATGGACAGAGCGGCAGCAGGCACGGGCTCTAATCGGAGTCTGTATGTGGGAGGGGCCTACAAGTTTGGTGCGAATAGTGATACTGAATTTGCTGGTTCGGTGGCTGATGGTAATGTGCTGTGGATAGGAGGAGGCGTGCATTCCCCGATAGAGGTACTTTCGCCTGCCAGTAAGTGCTCAGTGTTTGGGTACGGTACTTCGCGGGGCGATAGTCCAGTTGGAGATAGCCGACCGCTTTTAGACTTTGGCAATTTGTCCCTGAATAGCGGGGTGGTAACCCTTGGAATCAATTTTCGGCATATTCGGGTTCGTGGCAGCAACCTTACATCAGTAGTGGGGGGATTCCAGGATAGCTCCGGCATTGCGTATAATTGCCAGTTCATCGAAGATGGTGCAGTTGCCAATCGTCGAGCATGTTCGCTTGATTCCGGAACCTACATCCTTTGTGATTTTGTGTCCACTCTTGGGTATGGGGCCAGGGGTGGCGGCTATTTTGCACTTTATTGTTGCGTCTTCCGTGACAGCAACGAGGGTCTCAGAATTGAGACCGCGTCCTTTTCGGCTTCGACTCACATAATCCAGCATTGTGTCTTCACAAGAAACACAACTGCGGGTCTCAGAGTTACCGGGAACTACGGCAGAATGCGGGTGGTAGGAAACATCTTCTACAATAACGGGGCAGGCATTCTTCGCACAGACACATCAAACTACCAACTGGACCTGATTAACAACATCATTGCCAAAAACACTGTCGGGGTGGACTACAGTATCGACCCTAACAGACTCCACTCAATGCACAACTGTTGGTGGGATAACGGTGTAGATGGAGCCAATGTCGTCAAGGGCATCGGGGACATTTCGGCCAACCCATTGATGGTTGATCCTGACAACGATGACTACCGGCTTCAGAACGGATCACCTTGTTTTGACGCTGGTCTGATGCTGGGCGCTATGGTGGGACTGTGACGGACGGGTATCATACTAACATCGGCCCATTCCAATCGGCCGAGGAGAGCGACTCCTACGGCGTGCCGATTGGTCCCTACACGGATGTTGTCATTGTCAGAAACATCGTCCCGGCCATTGCCGGCAAGGGCCGTATGTTGGTCACGGCCGACGTGGTCGCAGAGGATATTGTGCTGGAAACGGAGGTTGATCCGACCCTCACGGTCCTTCCGTACCGCCCAGAAAGGCCGTTAACTGAGCACTTGATCTTCAAGACAGAGATTCATCGGACCCTGGGCGGGCAGGAAACCAGAATGCCTCTGCGCAAATGTCCGCGAATAGCAGTGGAGCCTAAAATTGCGGACGGCCGGCAGTTTATGGAAAGCTACCTGCCGGCATTAGCAATGGACGAAATGGTTTTTCCGTATTGGCATGAGCCGGCCTATCTGACGGCGGCGGCCTCGGCAGGACAATCCTCGGTGATGGTAGGCACCACCGCCGTGTCTCAGTTCAAGGCAGGGTATTTCGCCTTGCTGAGCCATATAAGCGGGAAATACGATATTTGCAGGGTGTCGTCCGTTGCGGCAGATGCTCTGGAATTTGACGGGCTTTTGTTGAACGACTATCCAATAGGCTCTGAGGTCCTGCCGGCGTATAAGTGCTGGGCGGATCGTATCTCAGTCACCAAAAGGCTGCGATACGCTATGTATGATCTGAAGCTGGAGATGTCTCCGGTGGACAATGACCTTGGCGTGACTCCGTATGCCAACGGAGAATTGTCGATGGTTGATGTCAACTACATAGATTTACTGCGAGAGTCGCATTCGCGGCCTCACTATAGGCTGGATTCCGGGTATGGCTTGATGTTTCGGACTGTGCTGATTGATCGGGGCGACCGGGGCTCTTTGCTGGGGTTCTGGACCCACAGCCGCGGGGAGCTTTGGGCGTTGCGGCAATTGCTTTACCGGCTACGAGGCCGCGCCATCTCTTTTGATCTGGCCACATTTGCGGAGGAGTTAACTCCCAATGCGGCGCTGGTTGGGGGCAGCACGTCGCTGAACGTGGCGTATTGCGGATACACGGATTTCGTGAGAAGCCGGCGAAACTCAATCCGGATAGTTTTGAGGGATGATACGGTCTTGTCGCGCACAGTAGTGGATTCCCAGGTTATCTCGGACGCAACTGAGCGGTTGACGCTCAATGCCGCCTGGCCGGAGACTATCCAGCCAGAGAGCGTGGCGCGAATCGAATACTTGGATCGTGTGCGACTGGACGCTGACGACATTGTCATCCAGCACCAGAACGCCCTGGGCTGGGCTTCCTGCCAGATTCCCGTCATTACCGTGGAGGAGTGATGCTCCCTGTAGAGCTTACGACCATAGTCATTGGATTGTCCACTTGGCGAATCCACAACGCGGTTGATGAGACCATAGTGGTGGGAGTCAACACGTTCTATCCCCTCGCAGCAATGAGCCATGACGCCATCACTGACGGCACAGAGCCCTTAGCGATTAGGATGCCTGCCAGTCACGCGATCCCTCAGCTTTACAAGACGATTGCCCCGTCAGACAAGGCCAGTCTGCTAATTCAGTGGCTCGACACTGAGGACAATCCGGCATCGTTGAGGGTCCGGTATAAGGGATGGATCAAATCAGTAAAGTTTAGCGACGACGGACAGATCGCGGAATTTATGGTCGAGTCGGTTGTCACGTCGTTTGAATATTCACTGTGCTCCGATGTCTACTGCACACAGTGTCAGGTCGAGTTGTTCGGCACTCAGTGCGGCCTCAATCGAGAGGATCATAAATTCGAGGGCACAGTATCGGAAGTCTCCGGAAACGAAATCACTGTGCCCGGCTTGTTTGCTGATAAGGGGGATCAGTGGGCAGTTCCTGGCACGGTCAAGTTTGGAGACGACTGGAGACAGGTCTATAAGCAAGAGGGTGACGTGCTGACCCTGTCTGTGCCGTTCTATGAGGACGTAGACGGAGAAGATGTAGTGGTCTATGCCGGATGCAACCACACACCCAATGTCTGTCACGGAACCTTCGACAACATAGTGAACTTTCGCGGGTTTCCGTACATCCCTACTCGAAACATATTCCTGACGGGGCTGCAATAATGGGAATTTGGCTGGTCATGGCCCTTTGGGGCGCAACGTTTGCGTTTAGTCAAGTCCTGGCGGAACGTAGGGCCAAAAAGGAGATGCAGCACGCAACGCCAAAGGCGCTGGAGGAGCTTAGTATCCCCAGTACGTCTGAGGTCAACCCCATCGCGCTGGTGGTTGGGACGCAAAAAATCCGGTCCCCGCAGCTACTGTGGTATGGCAACTATCGTGCGACCGCGAACAAGGTCAAGGTGGACGTGAGCATGTTCAACTCGAAAAACGTGGTCACGGGCTACAATTACTATCTATCGTTTCAGTTCGGCCTGTGCCGGGGTCCCGTTGCTCTGCGAAAAGTCTGGTACGGCAATACGGTAGTGTGGGAGGGTTACGCCGACAAGGTCACGGACATTAGTTTCCCGCCCCTCAACACCACAACCACCCTGGGCCAAAACCACCTGACCAACTCTGAGCCTACGGGCGCTATGCGATTCTATCCGGGAACTGAAGATCAAATGCCGGATTCCTATTTGGCTGAATTTCAGAATCCCTGCCCGGCCTACCGGGGCACGGCCTATGTGGTCATCGATTCCTTCATTGGTCAGGACGCCTCGCTACAAAATTGGACGTTCGAGGTCCAGTCCAGCCTCAACGGCCTTGAGCTTCCGCAGCCTGACCTTACACTTCTGGCCCAGGGGACTGCTGCGCCGGATGTTGACCTGTCCGGGCACGACAGCTACGCCATTAAGTTTGTGTTGCCGGAATCTAAGCGATTGTCTTATGCGAGGGTGTGGGCCAAGCGTGCGCCGGGCGGCGGTGTTCTTTGGATTGACGGCCGGATTTATTATATGGGCGTTGTGGGTGTCACCAATGCGAGTGGCGACTTGCCGGGAAATACCAAGTATTTTTGGCAGGGGGTTGGCTACGGTGACTGGAATAGCGAGGCGACCTACGACTGGATTTATTTGTTCTTTGGCGGGCTGGCGTTGGAGGCCGGGACATATTATTTTGTGTTCCAGGGCGGTCGAATTCCCGCTCCGGGAATCACGATTCACGCAGAGGCTGGCGCTGATGTTTCCAACACGGCTTATTATTCGGGGGGCGCGTGGCACTCGCTTTCGCACCTGTGCAAATTCGAGGTCCACGGCTGGGACGAGGATGAGGGAACCTCTATCATTTCAGACATCAATCCCATGAACCTGGCGTACCAGACATTGACCGAATATCTACATTTCACGGACGACGACATTGATCTGGTTAATTTCGAGGCCGCGGCCACGACCTTGACATCCGAAAATCAGGGCATGGGGCTGGTCTTGACTTCGACTACACCGGCCGTAGACGTGCTGTCGATGATCGAAGATCAGGTGGATGGTCGCTTCTATTTGGACAGGGTTACAGGAAAGTGGTGCATCCAGCTTATTCGGGATGACTATGATCCAGAAACGATTCCCGTTTTGGATGACGACAATATTGTTCGGATCGAGACATTCTCGCGAGGCACTTGGCAGAGTACGATGAATACCCTCCAACTGGAGTTCAACAATCGCGATGGCGATTATGCGGATGCGTCGATTATGGCCATAGATCACGCCAATGTGCAGATACAGGGCGGTCGAGTGCCGGCCCCCGCCACTCGAATGCCTGCGGTGTGTACCAAGGAGTTGGCCACAGTCCTCGCCTGGCGTGAACTGAAGTCCTTCTCGGTTCCGCTGTGTCTCGCCAAAGTCCGTGTCACAAGAGATCAGTGGAATCTTCACGAAGGCCGGCCGATTCGATTCGCTCCTGCCTCTTTGAATACGAACATTGTTATGCGAGTCGTCGGCATGATGCCCAGCGATGAGGATAATGGGCCAATCGAGCTTGACTTGGCGCAGGACATCTTTACTGGCGGGGAGATCACCCTTGCGAGCCAGTCCTCTTCGTGGCAGGAAGAGAGCACGTCCTTGATTCCGTTCGATCACCTGGCCGTCAGCGAAATGCCTGAGGCCGTGCTGAGGAGACAGTCGGACACGACGGGCAGTCGTCTGCTGGCGGCTGCCGCTGCCACTGGCAAGGGCGAGGAAGGTTACGATATATTTGCGGATGCGACTTTGGTCGGGGACGGCTCTGTCACGCCCAGGGCTTTGGTGGACGGGGACTTGTCCGCCGTCGCTACCGTGGTCCCGATAGTTACGGATCAGCCTTTGTCCAGGTTTCCTGTGACGACTGACAGTGACATCGGGAACAACCTGAGCGGGCTAATTTTGGTGGATGACGAGCTAATGGCCGTTCGATCCGCCGCCGAGACCGACGTGGGGCTGAGTCTGACAGTCTACCGCGGCCTTTGTGATACGTCGCCGGCGGCCCATTCCTCGGGCGCGGACGTGTGGCTGCTATTCATGGGATGGGCCGGCAGCACTTCGGCCTTGACCCGGAACAGTACGGTGGATGTTAAACTGATTCCAAAGACTGTTGTGGCGCAGGTTGATGAGGCTGACGTGACTCCTGTGGAGATCACCCTTCAGGACAGAGACTTGCGGCCCTACCCACCTACCAATCCGCGGCTGAACGGCGACCTGACTCCGGCCGAGGTCGATATTGATTCTGGCGTGACCGTCACCTTCCTCCGGCGCGATCACCGTATCTACGACGAGGTTTCGCAACTGGCGGTGGACGCGGAAACGCTGGACCCGACGTTCCCGGCGGCGGAGGGGACGCAGTATCGGTTGCGACTCAAGGAGGATGGCGATGTGGTTTGGACGGGCGAGTACAACGGCGGCCTCGCCAGCCTGGGCGTGTCGCTGGTCAAGATCATACGAGCCTGCGATGGCTGCCCGACAGTCCTGACCTTCGCCGTTACCGCCCGGCACAACACCACCTACGAGGCGCTTCAGGACTTGGAGCATGAGGCCACAGTGGATTCCGTCCTCCTGGACGACACGTACTTGGGGACCTTGGACACGGGCCAAACCAGCGATCCGTGGACCGCCCCGGTTGATGGCGACTACACCTTTACGCTTTCGGCGGCACTGGACGAAGATCTTCAGGCCAAGGTGAATGGCGGAGCACTGCAGACGGTGATTGCGGCGGGAAATCTGGCCGGCGACTTGACAGGGATAGTGGAGTCGGATATAATCGAGATACGGCACACGGACAGTACGTCGTCGGACGAGGTTCTTCTCACCATCGACGCGCCGGGGACTGCGACGGATGCATACGCCGTGTTGATTTTTGAGAACGAGTATTGGAAGACCGGCGGATTCGGACGTGGCGGATTCGGCTTGGACAAATTTGGGAGATAATCATGGCAGATTGGCCGGCAAATGGGACGAATGTTGATACATGGGATGCGGCGCTGAAGACCTATCTGGATGACGAGAAGGCTTCGGGCCAGGCGGATACCGCCGCCGGCTGGACCGGGGCTGACCCGATCTTGGCCGCGGGGACGATTGGCATTGAGACCGACACCGGAAAATTCAAGATCGGGGACGGCACTACTGAGTGGACCAACCTTTTGTACTCCGGCTTTCCACAAGCCTACGGCCACATGTACGCCAAGAACGCCACCATCGTAGTCAATGTAGGTGCCGCGGATACGGCCTACGAAATTGGCTCCGGTCTCAGCAGTGGTCTCGTCAGCGGAACAACCTTCGGCGGTAATCATTACTTGCAAGTCGCCAAAACCGGTATCTACAAGATTGATTATTCCGTTTCTATGGACGCAGTAGTCGCTGCCAGTCAATTAGAGGCTGGGGCTATGGTGAATGGCAGCGAGGTAGCCGACGATGGGGGCGGGCACGGGACTGTCGATACAGGAGACGCCAGCGATTGCATGAGCGGCACAGTCATCGTCAGCTTAGCGGCCGACGATCAGGTCAGCCTCTACGTACGAAATCACTCCGGAGTCAATAACATTACCGTGGAACATTTGAATTGTTCCGTGGTGAGAATCGGCTAATTCCACAAAAAATCGTTGACTTCCTTGCGAACGGATGGTAGAATTTGGCTATGACTGAGAACCAACTGAAAACTATGATGAAGGACACAGTGAAGGAAACACTGACGGTTCTCGGCTTTACGCCCAGTAGTCCGCAGGAGATGCAAAAGGACATGGCGTTTTTGCGGTCGGCCAGAACGGTGTTCGGATCGGTAGTCACGCGGGTCATTGTCGCCTTGGCCTGCGCAGCAGCCTTGGCCGTGGTAGGGTTGGGGATACAGGCGGCCTTGTGTGGGTAGGACGTGCCCCTCATTACATCAATCCAACTCGATAAGGCCGTGCAGGCACTTGCTGAATTGTGGGGGTCTGACTGCGGCAAGGCGAGAGAGCTTCTGGATGTCTTGCGGGGAGAAGAGGTTCGCCGAGACAGGGGCGAACGCCCTCCCGGCCAGCATTCACCGGAAGTCCTTATGGCCGCGAACCGCTGGCTGGCTACTTTGGGATTGACCAAGGCCCTGGAGGCGGCACAAGATTTGTGGGAGATATGTTATGTCCGAAACAAAGCCAACAAACCCGAAGGATGCGGTGGGAAGTCAGAAAGTGCCGATGCACACGGTCCCGCTCAGGGTCCTGCTCGAAATGGGCCTCGGCATGTTAGACGGAGGCTGTAAGTACGGAACCCACAATTACCGAGAGGCAGGGGTTCGGGGATCGGTGTATTTCGACGCCGCGTGTCGGCATTTGTTCGCGTGGTGGGAGGGGGAGGAGATCGACCCGGATAGCGGCATCCACCATATTGTCAAGGCCATGACCACCTTGGCAGTCCTGCGAGACAGCCAGCACATGGGCAATTGGGTCGATGACCGGCCTCCGCGACTTCCCGGCGGGGCGGGCGTGGCGGAGTTGAACGCATTTGCGGCCGAGTTGCTGCGGCGATACCCCTCTCCCGCGGCCCCCTTCACGCACATCAAAGGCGTTTTGAGCGAGTCGCCCGCCGAGCCGGAAGCGTGTTTTGAGGAGAATCCCTAATGTCGGAACACGGAACACTTCATCGCCGAGCCGATCTAATGATTGTGACCTACACAGGCCGGATCGTGCAGCCGCTGGACATAACGGCCGACGACATCGACATCCTCGACATCGCTCATGCCTTGGCCATGAAGTGCCGCTATACAGGGCACTGCCAGAGGTTCTATTCCGTCGCTCAGCATTCGACCCTCATGTCCCAATGGAAGGACATGCCTGGGCCTGCGGCATGGCGGCTCATGCACGATGCGGGCGAAGGCTATCTCCCCGACATCGCCAGCCCCATTAAGGGAAAGTTCCCACAGATGAAGGAGGCCGAGGCCAAGGTCATGCGGGCCGTGGCCGAGCGGTTTGGGCTTCCTCCGTTTGATAGCGTCTACGCGGACGTGCATACTGCTGACGTGTGGATGATGGTGTGGGAGGGTCGGAACAACATGAACGAAGAGAACCACAACGCGGTGTGGTGGATGCTGGACGCTCCGGAGCACGTACTGGACCACAAATTCGTGGCGTGGAGTCCCGCCACGGCAGAAGCCTGTTTTTTGATGGAGGCGAAATGCCTACTCGACCTTTGAGCGACGACACCCGACAAAAAATCAAGGAAGCATTGGCATCTGGGGCCTCCAATCGAGAGGCGGCGGCCTCTGTCGGCGTCTCGGTCGGCACGGTCAGCAATGTGCGAAGCTCATCCCACCTGGAGACGAGTGCCAAGCTGGCGCAGGCAGACGAACGAGCGCGAGTCGCTCAGGGGCAATACCGGGAGGCCCTCTCGCGGATTGGCCAGTTGGAGCAAGAACTATCTGTCATCCGCGATATGGGCGGGATCGTGGACCAAGTCTGCCCAATGTCAATAGCCCTCAAGACCTCCCACAAGCGGCACTCCGCCGTACCATTCTTGGTAGCATCCGACTGGCACGCCGACGAGGTCGTGGACAAGGCCGCCATGAACGGTCTCAATGAGTACAGCCCCACAATCGCGAAGGACAGGGCCAAGACCCTATTTGAGGCGGCAGCGGACATCCTGCGAATCTATGCCGGCAACTCCGACATCGAGACGATGGTCATTGCCGCCCTGGGCGATTTCGCCAGCATGTTCCTGCACGATGAACTGATGCAGACAAATGCCCTCACCCCGCCGGAAGCGCTGCTGGAGGTCCTGGATATTTGGACAGGAGGCATCGACTATCTGCTTGCCTCCGGGACGATACAGAACATCCTTGTCGTGGGGGCTGTTGGAAACCACGGCCGGATCACGAAAAAGCCGATGGCCAAGCGACGAGCACAGACCAACTATGAGTGGATTCTCTACAGCCTTATCGCCCGGCACTACGCGGGGCGAAAAGAGAATCGCGTGCAGGTCCAGATGCCGCGGGGATACTTCAACTATCTGGAGGTTTTGGGCCGCCTAATACGTTGTCACCACGGGGACGCAATCCGGTATCAGGGCGGCGTGGGCGGCGTGCATATTCCGCTGAATAAAGCGATTGCACAGTGGGACAAAGCCCGCCGGGCGGACCTGGACATCATGGGCCACTGGCACCAATGCGATTTCAGCCGGAAGTACGTCATCAATGGCAGCCTCATCGGTTACAACGAATACGGTGAGCAGATCAAGGCTGAGCCGGAACCGCCGCAGCAGGCGATGTTCCTTCTCCACAATCGCTACGGTCACACCGGATTTTACCCACTTAAGGTGCAATAATGACTTATGACGAAAGAGATGAACCATGATCGTTGAGGGCACAACTTCCGCAAAGATAGATATATCCCCGGCCACGGTAGACTCTATCACTGTGACACGACTTTACCGGCTGGCGGGTTTCTATCCGGGCATGATATATTCCGTGTGCGAGGGGAGGCTCTTGGCGATCACTGAGGAAGGGGCCGGGGCACACACCTATTTGCGAAAAGAATGGGTGGAGGGGGCCACGACACTACAGCTTGCCGTGGCTACGATCCTGGAGTCGCTAAGGAGACCGTAGCGTGTGGCAAGATAAAGTAAACGCAACATTCGAGCTATTTGGCGGTCTCCTCATCGCCCTGCACTGCCGCAAAGCGATTCGGGACAAAGAGGTCCGCGGCACGAGCCTGCTGGCCGTCGCTGGTTTTGCTGTCTGGGGATTCTGGAATCTCTACTACTACCCTGCCCTGGATCAGTGGACGAGCTTCGTCGGCGGCCTGGGTGTGGTGGGGGCCAATACGGCGTGGGCCGCCCTCATTATCCGCTACCGTCGGCGTCGAAGCAGAACATTGGGCATAGATTAGACCCATAGGAGGACTCATGTCGATTGTCGTTCTAACAGCAGAACAACTCGCGGAGACGCTGGACTGGTGGAGACCTTACCTGGGCCTCAGCGATTGGGAGATTTGGCTCTCCCTCGTGCCCGGCCAAGACATCGATGCTCTCGCGACCTCCATGACAAAGCTCGCCTTCCGGGAACTGACCATACAAATCGCCACGTACGAGACCCGCACCCCCATCTCCCGCGAGCGCTGTGACATGGAGGTAGACCTACTCCACGAACTGCTGCACGCGGTCAATAACCCCGCTGAACTGGCGCTCGACCTTGACGGCAACACACCTGAAGGCAAGCTCATTGTGGAGCAGCCCATCGAACTGCTGGCGCGATCGATGGTCCGGCTGCGGCGGCTGTCGGGTCCCCGGTTCTCTTGGGAGCACCAAGACCCTGTCGAGGAGGCGATCTCCTGATGCGAGTCCTCGTAGCTTGCGAATTCAGTGCCAGAGTGCGGGACGCCTTCGCCGTTCTGGGCCATGACGCCATGTCGTGCGACCTCCTGGAGACCGAGCACCCCGGCCGACATTGGACAGGCGATGTCCGTGACGTGCTGGGCTGGGGCTGGGGCTGGGATTTGATGATTGCGCACCCCCCATGTACGCACTTGGCCGCGTCCGGCGCTCGCTACTGGGCTGCCAAACGGCAAGATGGCCGGCAGCAAGCCGCCCTGGCCTTTGTGCAACTTCTACTGGATGCTCCGATCCCTCGCATCGCTCTGGAGAACCCCATAGGGATTATCTCGACCGCAATCCGGCCGCCAGATCAAATAATCCAGCCGTGGCAGTTCGGGGACGACGCCAGCAAGGCCACATGCTTGTGGCTAAAGGGCCTGCCTCTGCTGCAACCGACAAACGTCATCCAGAAAATCCGCTACGCGAATCAAACGCCCAGCGGACAGAATCGGCTGGGGCCGTCCAACCCAAATCGGGCGAAAGATCGCAGCCGAACATATCCGGGCATCGCCGCCGCAATGGCAACACAGTGGGGGATTGCCGCATGAAAACCGCCCCAATGAAACACCAGAGCGAGGAACTGTTCGACCACGGGGCAGACCCAATCCGCGCTGTGTTTTGGGAGCAGGGCCTCGGCAAGACGTGGCTGGCCTTGGCTGAGGCCGAGCGCCTATACCAGATGAAGAATATAGACGCCCTGTTCGTTCTGGCCCCGAACGGCATTCACTCTAACTGGGCCAACTACGAGCTTCCGCCCCACCTGGGCGTGCCGTTCCTCTGCCACGCCTTCCACACGTCCAAGGCTGGCACAAAAACAGCCCAGAACGCGGCCCAAGAGGTCTTGAACTATCGCGCCGGACTGGCCGTGCTGGTGATGTCATATGATGGCATCAAGACCGAAAAGGGCAAGGCTTTGGCCAAGGCGTTTTTGACCAAGCGAAAATGTTTCTACGTCTGTGACGAGTCGAACCGGGTCAAGACGCCCAGTGCCGCCGTCACTCGGACTGTTCTGGCGTCGGGCAAGTACGCCGGCTACAAACGGGTCCTGTGCGGGACGCCGATCACCAATAGCCCCTTCGATGTCTATTCACAAATTAAATTCCTGGACCCCACCTTTTGGGAGCGTACGCCCTACGGCCTTGGGTCATTTCAGGCGTTCAAAACATTTTTCGGTGTCTGGGAAAAAGGCTACAATCGTGCCCAGGGGCGGAAATTTGACCAACTCACGGGCTACAAGAATCTGGAGCTTCTCAAGAGACTTTTGGAGCCGCTGGCGAGTCGGCTGCTCAAGGAGGAGGTTCTCGACCTTCCGCCCAAGGTCTACACTTACCGCGGATTCGATCTGACAGCGAAACAACGGACGATCTATTGCGAGCTTGAGACCAAGTTTATGACGATGCTGGACGGGGAGCTTATTATGGCCCCGCTGGCGATCACTCGAATGCTGAGGCTTCAGCAAATCACCTGCGGCTACCTGCCATTGATCCCAGACGCAGATAATCCCAATGGCGGCCATTTCTTGCCGGTAGATTCTCACAATCCTCGCATAGACCTGCTCCAGGAGATCGTAGCGGACTTACCCCACAAGTTTATCGTGTGGGCGAGGTTCCGTGCCGACATCGACGCAATCTGTGCGGCCTTGGGCTCGATCTGTACTCGCTGGGATGGTTCACTGTCGATTGACGCCCGCGAGGAAAACAAGCGCCGATTCCTGGAGGACCCCTCTATCCAGGGCATCGCGGCTACGCCGGAGAGCATGGGAGAGGGCCACACATTGACGGTTGCCAAAACCGAGATTTACTATAGCAACTCGTTCAAGCTCAAGGAACGCCTGCAATCCGAGGACCGGGCGCATCGGATCGGAACCGATACGGCGGTAAATATTATCGACATTATCGCCAATGACACGCTCGATGTCAAGATCGTGGCGGCCCTGCGGCAAAAGCTCGATGTCGCGTCGATGGTTCTCGACAAGAGTTTCCGAGAATGGCTCAAGGTCCCGCCCGTCTCTCAGGCGGAATTCAACCGGCAGGCCCAAATGGATGCGCTCAAAACAGCCTACGCAATCTTCGCGACGGGCAACTGAAAATAATTCTATTTTCTTGTTGACACGGCGTCTGGGATTTGTTAGAATTTGGGTGTAGTGAGTGACACATGAATACGCTGTCTTCCGCGTATTCGAGGAGGATAGTAGTGACAACCACAGGCTACGAAGCGTATCTCAAGACGCCAGACCAAGAGGATGTCCTCGGCAGGATGGCCGTGCTGGCGGAGAGGGCGGCCGAGTTGGACGCCGAGATTGAGCGGACTGAGAAGATACTAAAGCGGCTGTGCGGCCAAAAAGAGGACATCATCGAGCACCTCCTGCCCGAGCTATTCGAGCAAGTAGGCATGACGGAGGTCAAGACCAAGGCCGGGACCAAGCTGAAATCCGAGGAAAAGATCTTCCACAACGTCAGCAAGGCCCGCAAGGCTGCTGCAATGAAGTGGCTGGAGGATCACGGACACGGCGGCCTCATCAAGAACACCGTGGTCGTAGCCTTCAACAGAGGACAAGAGACTGAGGTTCAGGAACTACTGACGACCTTGGCCCAACAATTCGAGAATGTGCGGACAGACAAGGAAGTGGCCCCCGCCACGTTGGGCGCTCTACTCCGGAATTTGCTCAAGGAGGGCAAGGACGTTAATCAAGAACTGTTCGGGATCGTGCGCAGAACCGTAGTGACTATTAGCTAATGCCCAAGAGAACGTCCATTTTAGTTGAAGATCATGTAGTATCGGCCTATTAGGTTGCCGTGCTCTGTGTGTGGGCATCGGCAAGGAAACAGGGGTCAAGGGCTATGCCCCCAATGTTATCGCCGCCTCTGGTATCGGCACACCGCAAAAGCCGGGCGGCACGACCCCACAACATGTCCTTTTTGTAAGTAGGAGATCACAGAACCATGAACGAACTGACGAACCAGCAACCTGCCGATCTGGCCGCCCTCGACTACGGCGACATGGCCCACCTGGGTTACGAGAACACGGGCCGAGATGACATGCTCATCCCGTTCCTCGCGGCCCTCCAGGCGCTATCGCCCCAAGTGCAGGCCGGCACCCCGGACTACATCGAAGGAGCCAAGACCGGCGACCTCTACAACACGGCCACGAAGGCCGTCGTGGACGGGCGCACGGGCCTGCTGTTCATTCCCTGCACGACTCAGCATGTCTTCACCGAATGGGTCCCGCGGGACAGCGGCGGCGGTTTTGTCGGCCAGCACGCCGCGGACTCAGCCGTGGTCTTGGCAGCCAAGGCCGCGTCCACCAAGTTCGGCAAGTACAAGCACCAGACCGAGAAGGGCGAGAACGACTTGGTCGAGACGTTCTACCTGTTCGGCCTGACGGTCGAGGAGGACCTCACGAACCCTCAGCCGGCGGTCATCGCGATCACCAGCACGAAGATCAAGCCCTACAAGCAACTCGTCACGGCGCTGCGCACCTGCAAGGTCCGAGCACCGCTGTTTGCGAACGTCGTCCGAATCAGGACCGCCATCGACAAGAACCCAAAGGGCACCTTCGCCAACTATGTCTTCACCCCGGCCAAGGGCGGCGTCATCGAGTCGCTCCTGCCTCCGGTGGTGGACGGCCGGGTGAACCCCCTCCTGGAGGCCGGCAAGAAACTGGCCGAGGAGATCAACGCGGGACGCGCCCAGGTGGATCAGCGCCAGGCCGGCGATCACGCGAGCGAGGACGACGAGCCGGCGTTCTAATCAAGCCACACACTTCTCTCATCCTTCCTCCGCGCGGGAGAGGGGCATCTGCCCCTCTCCTGTGTATATGTTAAGGGGACAGCATGAACGTGAAAATAAAAGATTCCTGCGGCACGGCAACAATGGCGTGGCAGCACAATTGCCTCTACTACAACCGCCCCATCCCTAACGACTTGGCTGGAGTGCTTGCGGCCGCGTTGGATGCATATGAATATTTTCACTGCCCTCCAGACTATCTTCCTTTTGACGCCGCGGTCGCCGCCTGGATAGAGTGGAAGTCCCGCCGCCACGTTACTGTAACTCTGGAGAACCACGCTACGACGGGTTGGCGTGTAATAATCATGGACTATATTGGCGGCCAACCAGTGAGCAGTTCCCGAATGGCCGCAGAGTCCGTCACAGGCAGTACACTCTCTTGGCACAGTGTGCTGTTCGCCTGCGGAGCGTGCGCTTTCCGATTCAATGCCGCCTTTGCCACGAACTACACCTTGACGGACCTCCGGAACCAACTCCGCCGAGCGTACGAGTGCGCACTGGACGTACTGAGGTCCGTTAAGCAGTGAGCATCTCATCACAACAGTCCTTGGCCTTGGACGCCATTGCTCGCTGGCGGGAGACTCGCGACCAGCCCGTGTTTCGGCTGTTCGGAGCCGCCGGCACCGGCAAAACACACACCATCAAAGAGTTAATCGAAAATAACGTACTATTTGCGACCTACACCGGCAAAGCCGCCCACGTCCTCCGGTCTAAGGGCGTGCCGGCCGTGACGATTCACAGCCTCATCTATCTGCCGAAAGAGAGGTCGCGGTTTCGATTGAATCAGCTTGAGGGCCAGCTTGCCGATCTGCTCGCTGAGCTTGGGCCGAATCAGCCCGGCCGGCAGATGCATGATCTGGAGGCCCGGATTGCGGAGGAAAAGAAGCAGCTTTCCCGCCCCGCGTTTTCGCTCAATCCCGACAGCGAACTACGTAAGGCGAACCTTCTGGTCGTGGACGAAGTCAGCATGGTCGATACTCGGATGGCGGATGACCTCTTGTCCTTCCAAGTACCGATCTTGGCCGTGGGCGATCCTTACCAGCTACCGCCCGTGGCCGGTACGGGCTTTTTCATTAAGGCCACGCCCGACGTACTGCTGACTGAAGTCCATCGACAGGCCGCGGAGAACCCCATCATCCGCCTTGCGACTGAGATTCGCAACGGCAAGCGGCCTAAGCCGGACGGAAATATGGTTGTGCCTTGGGGGTCCACCACCCCAGACGCCGCATTGGGCTACGAACAGATCATCGTCGGCCGGAACAAGACTCGCAAGCAGACTAATTTTCGTATTCGCAGCCTCAAGAAAATCGAGGACCCACTGCCAATAAACGGGGATCGGGTCATTTGTCTGCGGAACAATCACGACGCGGGCCTATTGAACGGGTCCATCTGGCAGGTGGTGGAAAGGGCCGGGGATGACGACATAATCGATCTGGTTGTTAAGGATAATGGCGAGGAGATCACTATACCTGTATGGAGGCATCATTTCACCGATCCCGTCTATGAACCACTGCAGTTGTCCTTCTGGGAACGCCAAGAGGCCGAAGAGTTTGACTACGGCTACGCCATTACAGCACACAAATCGCAGGGCAGCGAGTGGAGCAGCGTTCTCGTCCTGGATGAAAGCAGCGTGTTCAGGGCCGACGCCATGCGATGGCTCTATACCGCCGTCACACGAGCAAAAGACAAACTAACCTTAGTAGTGAGGAACTGAGAATGAAACACGTATTGTTGGTCTTGGCCGTCTTGTTTGTCTGCGGTTGTGCAGACAAGACCCCCGTCCCGTGCCCCGACTTTTCCGTCGGCGAAGTCGTGGCCTTTGCCGCGGACTCGTCTCATGCGGCGGTGGTGACAGATCGGTTTTATAATATTTGGTCCCGCCGGTGGTGCTACTATGTGCAGTACCTGGACGGGTTAGGCCGCATTTGCAACAAAGGCGTGGAAGAATCTACGCTCAGAAAGGTCGTGGATTAGCTGTGAAATACTACACCGCGCTACGCTTTCGGGAGCGGCCCGACCTGCACATGACCCTGACCTTCTATGGGGAGGGCCGGGCGGACGATGTAAAGGCCGTCGTGGATTATATCGCCTCCAAGATTGAGCAGCAACATCCGCGACAACTCATCCTCGATCTGGACCGCCAGATCACGGTGGGCTGGGAAAAGCCGGTTAAGGCCCTGTCCACGGGCCAGCAGTTCCCGCCTTGGATCGTTGCCTTTACGCCGCGGGATTGGTTGCCACATGTCACATGCCCCGACACACCCATGCGACTGACAGCGGTCGCGATTGCCGTCATGTCCAAGAAAACCGAATTGTTTCGTTGGGAGTTACCATGAATAATCCTCGCGTCGAGGCCGCCTATGATCGCATCATGCGCATCGCGACCGGCTCACTGACTGACCAGAAGATCACTCTCTATGCCAGTTGCGACGAGAAGTTTGCCCCCCGGCTGCCTCCGCTCACCAACAAAGAGCGGGCCACAGTTCTCGGCCAGATCAAGGCACCCCTCGCGGCAAACCCTCATGCCACAGATCGCGTCCTCTGCGCCCTGGCGGTTCGCTCCTGGGCCAGAGAAGCGGTTGCGAAGGCCGTGCCCCAAATCCGGGATGACCTGGAGCGGGATTATTGGGAAGGAGACCCGGAGACGCCGCATCCGAAACCAGAACCAGAATCAGAATTCACCGAAGGACTGCTGGCCAAGTTTGCCCGGCGACTACACCTGCGATGAGGCGATTCAGGGACAAGGTAACGCCGCCGCTATTCACCCCCGAATGCGGCTGGACCGCCCCCCGTCTGGGCGACTTGCCCTCCTGGGCCGACGCCAAGCGAGTCTCTATCGACTGCGAAACAAGGGACGAACAACTAACCGTCTTAGGCCCAGGGGTGCGGCGGGGGGCGTACATCGTGGGAGTGGCTTTTGCCATTGAGGACGGGCCGGCGGCCTATTTGCCCATGCGGCACAAGGGGGGAGACAACCTTGATCCGGCCAGAGTAGTGGCCTACCTCAAGGACCAAGCGGCCTGCTTTGGGGGAGACATCGTTGGGGCGCACCTGCCCTATGACATTGACTTCCTGGCCGAGGAGGGAATCGAATTCCGTCCTCGGCGGTATCGAGACGTACAGGTCGCAGAGCCCTTGCTGGACGAACACCAGATGTCCTATAGCCTGGAGGCGATTGCTGGTCGGCATGGGCTGCCCGGCAAAGATGAATCGCTCCTGCGGGATGTCGCCAAACTCTATAATCTGGACCCCAAAAAGGACCTTTGGCGGTTACCCGCTCGATACGTGGGGGCCTACGCCGAACAGGACGTGCGACTACCGCACCAACTGATTCGGCGGCAAGAGCGCCAGATCGAGGAGCAGGGCCTGAACCAGATTTACGACCTTGAGTGCCGCGTATTGCCGGTGCTGGTCCGAATGCGCAGGCGAGGCGTGCGGGTAGACTTCGACCAACTGGATCGGGTTGAGGCCATGTGTGCCCAAAGGGAGCAGTCCGCCGTTGACCTCATCTTTGACGAGACGGGCATCCGCATGGGCTTGGACGACATCAACAAGAAGACACTCGTCGCCCAAGCAATGAACGCGGCACACCTATCCTACGGACGAACGGCAACCGGACAGCCACAGATCGACGCAACTACTTTGAGTCGTCACAAAAATACGCGCGTCGGGGCGGCTCTCATTGAGGCCAAGAAGTACAACAAGGTTCGGACCACATTCGTCGCCCAAGTGCGGCGGCACGCCACGAACGGCCGCGTCCACTGCACCTTCAACCAACTGCGAACACAGCGAGACAATGGCGACATGGTGGGAGCCGGTCCCGGCCGGCTATCATCTACCGACTTCAACATCCAGAACCAGCCTTCCAAGGGCTCGCTTGGGAAGGCGTGGCGATCCTCCTATGTGCCCGAGGAAGGCGGAGAGTGGGCTGCCGTAGACCTATCATCCCAAGAGCCCCGCATGGCGGTCCATTATGCTCATATCAGCAAGTGTCCCGGCGCTGATGTGGCGTGGCAGATGTACCAGGACGACCCGAACACAGACTTCCACAGCATGACGACCCGAATGGCCTATCCCGATCTGGCAAGTCTGGACAAGGGCGATCCAGAATTCGACAAGAGACGCAAGACCTGCAAGACTGTTTTCCTCGGCCTGCTGTATTCTATGGGGGGAGCCAAGCTCTGCCGCACCCTGGGCTATAGGACCAAGATGAAGGAGATTAGGGGCGTCCTGCGTGAGGTCGCTGGCGATGAGGGACAGGCGTTCTTGGACAACTTCCACAAGATGGTTCCGTGGATGAAGACGTTCGTCAAGAAGGTGGAGTATGCCGCCAAGCGGCGCGGCTATATTGTTACAATCCTCGGCCGACACTGCCGAGTCATCCCCGGATCAGGAGATGAACGAAAGTCACCGAACAACTTGATTCAAGGGTCCTCCGCCGATCAGGTAAAGCAGGCGATGGTCCTCCTGGAGGACGCGGGGTATCCAATACAGATTCAGGTCCACGACGAGGTTGACACGACCATCTACAGCCGCCAGCAGGCCAAGGAAATGGCGGAAATCATTGAGCACAGCGTCCCCCAACTCACTGTGCCCTCAGTTTGCGACATCGAAATCGGATCGTCCTGGGGCGATTCCATGAAATAGTCCTTGCATTGCCCCCCCCGGCAAAGGTAGAATATCCATATGGAGCAGCACACAAGGCAGAGGACAGTTCAGGCCCTTAACCGAGCAGGGCTGGATGCAATCTCGGTAGAGAATCCCGCTTATCCGGGAACCCCGGATGTCAATTACGTCGGGGGATGGGTCGAGTTGAAGTGGATCGCAGACTGGCCCAAGAGGGCGGCTACCCCGGTCAAGATCAATCACTTCACCCCACAACAGCGGGTCTGGGCGATCCGCCGCTCAATGGCAGATCGTCACGGCATTTGGCTCATGCTCCAGGTCGGCAAGACCGGCGAGTGGCTATTGTTCAAGGGCGAGGACGTGGGGGAGATCGGCAAGACCCTAACTCGCGATGAGCTTTACGATCTGGCGGTAGGGATTGAGTCCGGCCCAGAAAAATTTATTCCTCTGCTGCGGAGGCGGTATGTCTGTTGAAATGCCCGCCAACGAACGATTTGGCTTTCGCCAAATTGAATCAGGGCCTCTGGCGAAAAAATGGGTGGTGGTCGATCACCAGACCCAACGGGTCTTCGACTACAAACCAGACCGAGACTTGGCCTTGGGCCTGTGCCTCCTTTTGGAAATGACGGTGGACCTGAATCTTCCTGATAGTCTATGAAGCACCCAGCGGTTGAATTTCTTGAACAGTTCCGGCCCACCGGACACTGGTTGCTGTTCGCAATACGGCCGGACGTGTCACGCGCTCCTGAGGCCAAGTGCTTCCAGACCTTGGACACGGACGGTGCGTCGGCATGGCTGACGGCAAGGATGGACTGTAACCTGTACTTTGCCGTGAACCCCTCGCGCGAGCCCGCGGATCGTAAGGCCGAGAAGACTGACATTGCGGTAATGGAATATCTGCACGTTGACGTGGACCCCCGCGCTGGCGAGAACATCCCGGCCGAGCAGGCTCGCATCTTTGAGACCTTCCGGCGATTCCGGCCAAAACCAACATGCGTCATCTTCAGCGGCGGAGGCTATCAGGCGTTCTGGAAACTGATGACACCACTGGCGCTGCCGGGAACGGTTGAGACGGCCGACGCCGCGGCGGGCTATAACCGCCAACTCGAATTCGACCTGGGCGGAGACAACTGTCACAACCTGGACCGGATCATGCGGCTGCCCGGCACCGTCAATCACCCCAATGAGAGGAAACGAAAGAAAGGCCGGACGGAATGTCCGACTTCTCTGATCTACTTTGATCCTACCGTAGCGTACGATCTCTCCGCCTTTAGGTGCGCCCCTGCCCAAGTTGCGGCCCTGCCCACGACTCAGCCTCCGGGCACTGTCGCGGCTCCTGCCCCCTCGTCGGCTTCAATTCAGCGCATTGACGACATCAACACACTGAAACTACCCCCGTGGCTAAAGGTACTTATTGTTCAGGGCCGAGACCCAGACAATCCGACCCGCTGGCCTTCCCGTAGCGAGGCGCTATTCTCGGCGGTTTGCGGCATGGTCCGTGGCGGAATGGACGACACCACGATTTGTTCGGTAATCACCGATCCGGGATTTGGCATCTCGGCGTCCGTGCTGGACAAAGGCAGAGGCACCGAACGATACGCCATGCACCAGATAGGCCGGGCAAGGGTTGTGGCCTCGATCCCTGAGTTATCCGAGCTTAACGCCAAGCACTGTGTCATCGAGAGCCTTGGCAGCAAGTGTCGCGTCCTGTGCGAAATTTGGGACCCGGCCATGCAGCGTGCCGCCATCGAGCACCAATCGTTTCACGACTTCATGGATCGATATTGTAACCGCTTTATGACGGTAGGCGTCGAAAAGCCAAAGCAAGTCCCCCTGGGCAAATGGTGGTTAGGGCATCCCGCCCGCCGGCAAAAGGAGTTCCTGGCATTCTTGCCGGGCCAAGAGGCCCCAGAAAATACCTACAACATGTGGAAAGGCTTTGCCTTTGCGCCCAAGGAGGGCAATTGCGATCTGTACCTTAAGCACATTCACGACAACATCTGTGCGGGTGTTGAGCCTCACTATGCCTACCTGTTGGGCTGGATGGCGATGATGATTCAGCGGCCGGCCCAGGTGGGTTCCGTGGCGATTGTCCTGAGAGGCACAGAGGGCGTCGGCAAAGGATTCTTTGCCCACAATCTGGGCAAGCTGTTGGGCCGCCACTATATGAGCGTATGCGACAGCACTCATTTGGTGGGGCACTTCAACTCGCACCTCCAAGACTGTCTCTTGCTGTTCGCTGACGAGGCGTTCTTTGCGGGCGATCCCCGACACGAGCGGGTCCTCAAGAGTCTGGTGACAGAACCGTATTTGACCATCGAGGGAAAGTATCTTAATGCCGTGCCGGCCCCCAATTATCTTCACATTATCATGGCCTCGAATAACGAATGGGTCGTTCCGGCCGGCAAAGACGCGAGACGATTTTTTGTGGTAGACGTGAACCGGGAGCACCAGCGCGATCGAGCCTATTTCTCGGCCGTGGCCGAACAATTAAAGCAGGGAGGTTACGAGGCCCTATTGCACTATCTCTCGACCTACAATATCGACAATTTCGATGCAACAAATGTTCCCATGACCTCGGCGCTGGACGACCAAAAAGAACTGTCTCTTAGTCCGGAGGAGGCGTGGTGGTACGACAAACTACAGGAGGGCCGGCTATTGCCGTTCCACGACGCCTGGGTCGCGGAGGTCATCAATCACGAACTATTGGCGGACTATCGCATGTTTCTTCGGAACGGGGGCTGGCCAATGGGCCGGTCCACCCTGCAGCGGATCACAAAGTTTCTGAGGCGGGCTTGCCCGGTCGGCTGGCCCAAGAGCGCTTATTCGAGTGGGCCGCAGACATACGAGGGCGTAATAACCACAAGCGCCCGGCCCCGATCCTATGTGTTTCCGCCGCTGGATAAATGCCGTCAGCGATGGGATGAACTGATGGGATTCAAGACTACATGGCAGGAGGTTTCTGATGGCAGTATCCAGCAACCATTCTGACACTACATTGCGGTGTGTGGTGTGCGAGGGGCGACTGGCTCCGTCGCCAATAGAGATTGAAGGGATAGAGGGGCAAGTGTATCAATGCCGCGAGTGCGGCAGTTATTGGTTTCTACGGAAATTTCGTGCAAGGTCGATTATGGAGCGGATGGAGGTTCAGAAATAGTCATTCTCTGGAGGGCAAAGAGACATGCTAAGGCCGATACCGGGGTTTCCTAATTATGGCGTGAGCGACGAGGGCCGTGTTTGGAATTATCGCAGGCAAAAGTGGCTCAAGGATCGGCGCACGGCAAAGGGCCGCGTGGAAGTCATATTAGTGGATCAAGCTGGCCGTCGTCGGTCCTGTTTGGTACACCGATTGGTCTTGCTCACGTTCGTCGGTCCCTGCCCGGCCGGCATGGAGGGATGCCATGATCCAGACCATGATCCGTCCAACAACCGCCTGAGCAATCAAATGCCTACGGCGGGCCGGTATGCCAATCCAAGACGTAGCTAACATCTTTGGCGTCAGCATCGCCCAAGTTTCCCGAATCGCGAACAGGAAAAGACGAGAAAAGAGAGGTGTTTTATCCGCTATTTAGGTGGAAAAGCCAAAGAGGCGAAACGAATTCTGGAGGTTGTCTTGCGGGACCGTCAGTCGGACCAACTCTATGTCGAGCCATTCGTCGGCGGCTGCAACGTCATCGACAAGGTCAACGGCCCTCGCTGGGGAAACGACCTTAATCAGTCGCTCATCGCCATGTGGAGGGCTGTTCAGCGGGGCTGGGTGCCTCCGTCCGTCATCACCGAGGACGACTACCGCCGCATCCGGGAAGACCTGTTAGGAGACCCGGCCCTGCGCGCCTTTACGGCATTCGCCGCGTCCTGGGGCGGCAAGTGGTGGGCGGGCTATGCCCGCGGCAATACCGCCAAGGGCACACCTCGCAACTACGTGGACGAAACGCGCCGGGCGATTCTCAAGCAATCGACCTCGATGATGAGTGTCCGCCTTACGTCCATGCCCTACCAAGAAATGCCAATCCCAGCAGGCAGCATTGTCTATTGTGATCCTCCCTACGCAGGCACGACCTCTTATAAGGCCGCCAGCGGGTGGGACGCCGCCGCATTCTGGACTTGGGCGAAGAAGCTGGCAACGGAGGGGGGTTGTGATGTGTTCGTGAGTGAGTTTGCCGCCCCAAGCGACTGGGCGTGCGTGCTGGAGTTCTCGCGAAACAATGCCCTGAATTCCAGCCCCGTGACCGAAAGACTGTTCACTTTCCGGAGTTGATATGAGCGATCCCCCCAAACTACAGCCGATACCCAGTTGTCGGGGATACTTCGCTACGCGGAATGGTCAAGTTTGGTCTGCACCGAGCAGGCCGGGACGCCCCGGCCGTCCTTGGCCCGGAGGATTCCTAAAGACCAAGACCGACAAGGACGGATACCTGCATGTTACGATCTGTACGCCAGAGGGCCACAAAGACCGTTTCGTTCACCACCTGATTCTGGAAACCTTTACTGGCTCCCGGCCGAAAGACCAAGAGTGTCGGCACTTAGACGGAAACCCGGCCAATAACACAATAGAGAATCTATGCTGGGGCACTCGAAAAGAAAACTACGAAGATTCTGTCCAGCACGGAACAAACAGACTCATCGTCGTATGTTCACAAAGAGGCGAAGCACATGGGAAAGCTGTCCTGACAGAAGAAGATGTTAAAGACATTCGTTCTTCTCCACTTTCCTGCAATCAATTAGCAATACAATTCGGCGTCAGCCGTAGTTGCATCCAACACGCAAGACAAGGTAGAAACTGGAGACATATCAATGACTGAGTACAGAATAATTGAGGGAGATTGTCTAAAAATCCTCCCTACTTTACCAAAGGCAACCCTTCTGTTCGCAGACCCGCCAGACAACCTGGGCCTGAAGTACGAGGGCGGCGTGTCGGACAAACAGCCCATCCTCAACTACTACTTATTCTTGGTCGATGTCATTGCGGGGGCCTTGCGAAAGAACCCCAAAGCGTTCTGGCTATCACACTACTACAAATACACCATTCCGCTCAGTTCTATGCTGTTGCCAACTATGCAGAACCGTGCGCCAGACGTGGACTTGTGTAGTGATCTGGACATTCGCATGTTCCTGTGGCGATTCACCTTCGGCCAGCATCGAGACACCGACTTCGGCAACGGATTTCGTCCGATCCTGCGGTTCTCGCGGCTGGGAACGAAGTGGGCCACGGACAACATTCGTGTGCCCTCGGCCAGAGCAACAAAGTATCACGACAAACGAGCAGCGGCCCGCGGCCGGGTTCCCGATGATATTTGGGACTTCCCCCGCGTCTGTGGAACCTTCAAAGAGCGACGGGCGTATCACCCCAACCAGCATCCGGAGGCCCTCATGGAGCGGATCATTCGGGTCACCTGTGAGGGTGAGCCGAATCCCTCGGTCATCGACCTGTTCGGCGGTACGTTCACAACGGATCGGGTCTGCCGCCGCCTGGGCATCCCCTGCACGAGCATTGAGATTTCTCCGTTCTATTGCGAGAAGTACCTTGACAGCTTGGGTCCACAGAATGTATAATAAGGATATGATGAAGGTGTGCTATCGGTGCGGCAGAGAACGTCCTCTGGATGAATTTCAAAAGGACAGGCGATGCAAGCTGGGCGTTGGCGGAGCCTGCCGCCAGTGCCGAACGATTGCTCATCGAAAGTACGCCAAGGCCGGACACCTAAAGCGACGATACGGACTAACCCCGGAACAGCATCAGACCATGTATGATGCACAAAACGGCCGTTGTGCAATATGCCGAAAAAGCCTCGAATATGCCGACGTTCATACAGATCACGACCATGTGACAAATCGCGTTCGCGGACTACTTTGTCCGCTCTGTAATAGCCGACTCGGCTTTGCCGAAAAGTATTTTCGATCCATCTTTCTCTATTTAGGACTCAGCACCAAAATGGTTTTGGCAGACGAAGCTCTCATCACACTGGCGGACGGCCGCGAAATCAAGGTTGAAGGCCCCCTGTGCCGCGTAGATCGTGCTGGAGAACATCTTACTCGCGCCCGTGAGCTACTAAGGGATGTCTTCCAAGAAATCACCGGGCAAGACGTGGACATACAATTCCCCGGCCTCGAATGAGTCTTGTAGACACAAACGGCTGCGGCAAGGGCAGCGAAAGACGACCCCTCCAAACCACAAGAGCCGAAGAGGATTTACGTTGGGCACTGGCCCAGCGTAAGATCACACGAGCGGAGTTTGGCCGACAATATCGCAAGCTGCTGAGGGCCGGCATGGTACGACGCAGCGGGAGAGTATTCCGTGGATGACGAAAATCGCTTTGACGAAGGATCACTTCATGGTCGCGAGTTGGATATAGCTCAAGAGGCGATGATGACTCGTGCGGCGATTCTGGAGATCGGCTCTCTCTTGAGCGTCATGGCAGCACGGACCAGGGACCTGCAACTATCCACGGTTCGCGACATCCGCCAGCGAATGCAAGCGTGCTCGGCCGCGATTAGGGCCGCACTGGAGGGCGACCTTGGCTGAAGAAGCTCCGTACATCTGTCTCAGTTGCGCACAGCCCTTTGAATCACCCAATGAACTGGAAATCGAGGCCGGCACGGGCTACTACGGAAAATTCTGCCCTCACTGCGGCAGCGACGATATTTTGGAGCAATAATGGATGAGTTGAGAAAAACCAGCGGCGGTCTTTACTCTCGGGATACCGTGCCGCCGGAGCACCAAGAAGAGATTCTGAGGGTCACGCGGGAGTGGGACGACGAGACCTCGATTCCCGAAGTATATTGGTCCTAAGCGTGCGTGTGACTCACGCAAATAAGATTGTTCTATTGTAAGGAGCATTTGATGAAACATTATGCAGTTCTTGTGGTAGCCGCAATCATGGTCATCGCGGGTCTGGGCTGTGCGGCCCTCTCTCAATTGGTGACGCCGGCCGTTGTGGACCGGGCTGCCGTTCATTATGTGAACGAAGCGGGCGTGGCCGACGCCAATGACTTCCGCGGGTTCGCCAATCTGGACAAGGCCCTTCGGCTACAGATGAAGGTGGACTCTGCATACGAAATCAGGTCCTTGGCGATCCGGCAGATGGCGGAGAAAAATGAATTAGACTACCGCCAACTCAAGGGCGTGGCGGCGGCCAATGCCGAAGTGGCCCAGTTGCGAGAGGAGCAGTTGTTCGGCGAGAAGGGCCTCCTGTCGATGGGCCTCGGCCTGCTGGGCGTGGGGGCCTTCACCGGGACCCTGGGCCTCATGCGCCGGCGTCCGGGCGACTTTACCCAAGCCGACGTGGAGACGGCGCTGGCTGAGTTGAAGGGCGAAGTCACCGACAAAGACCGTCAATTCCTGGAGGTCGTTAGGGGCGTTCAGGCATATTTGGACGTTCACCCCAAGGGGGACGCCGCCGGCGACGAGCTTCGCCAGAACCTCCAGAAGCAGTCCCTCGATACCCGCGAGGCTGTGGCGGTCGCCAAGACGGCCTAAGTTTCTGCAGAATTTTGCAAAAAGGTCTTGACCGCGAATCGTTCATATGCTATAATTTAGGCTGACTAACGACAAGAACTTCAGCGAAACTCAGTTGTGAGGGCCGAACTATGACTCGTAAATGACCGTAGTCGGGTGCGTAGTGCGGTGACATGCCGCCATGACGCCAAAAGCCGAATCGAGCTTGCGGCCGCACTACCATCCCGAACACAGTTATTTTGGGAGATAACATGCCAAGAGTAGCCTTCATAAAAAAGCGATTCAATTCCTCCAGCAAGCGGGTCATCGCCCAGGCGAACGCGATCATCGAGGAATATGTAAAGCAGGGGCTGCGGCTGACTCTGAGACAACTCTATTATCAGTTCGTCGCCCGAGACCTCGTCCCCAATCAACAGAAAGAGTACAAGCGCCTCGGTCATATCATATCCGAGGGCCGGCTGGCCGGGCTGGTGGACTGGGATGCGATTGAGGACCGGACCCGCTCCTCGAATACAGTGTCCGCGTGGGACAGCCCCGAGGACATCATCGCCGCGTGCGCCGGCCAGTTCAAGATCGATCTGTGGGATGGCCAAGAATATCGCCCCGAGGTCTGGGTCGAGAAAGAAGCCTTGGCGGGGGTCATCGCGCCCGTCGCGGCCAAGCTCAGGGTCGTCTCACTGGCCTGCCGCGGCTACACGTCCTCCAGCGAGCTATTCGACGCCGGCTACCGCCGCCTGCGGTCCATCGCCCAGGCGGGGCAGACGCCCGTCATCATCCATCTGGGCGACCACGATCCCAGTGGAATCGACATGACGCGGGACATCATTGATCGCATGGGAATGTTCGTCGGCCGCCCCATCGAGGTCAACCGGATCGCTCTGAACATGGACCAGATCGAGGAGTTCTCTCCGCCGCCGAATCCGGCCAAGGAAACCGACTCCCGGTATCCTGCCTACGTAGACAGGTACGGGGAGAGTTGCTACGAACTGGATGCACTGGACCCCGCCTACATGGCGAAGATCATCGAAAGCACCGTCGCCCGATACCGGGATGACGACCTCTATGACGAGCACCGCGAGGAAGAGGCCGCCCACCGGGACACTCTGAGCAAGATCGCGCGGAACTACGAGAAGGTCGAGCGGTTCGTGAACCGGAGGAAATGACACAATGATTACCAAGCCCATGCTGGCGACCCAGTGCAGCCACAAAGACCAGATCAAGTATCCGGTGCTCGCCACTCCGAAACTGGACGGCATCCGTTGCCTCATCCTCGACGGGAGGGCCGTCTCGCGGAACCTCAAGCCCATCCCGAACCCGTTCATCCGTCAGACCTTGGAACGCGACTTCCCGGACGGATGCGACGGAGAGCTTATCGTGCCTGGGGCCGGTTTTAGCGACACCACCAGCGTAGTGATGAAGGCCAAAAGCGACTCGCCCGTGAATTTCGAGTATTGGGTCTTTGACTGGGTCCACGACAATCTCCAAGAGTCCTACCGGCGGCGAATGGAGCGGCTGTGCGCGATGCATCCGCCGATTGCCCACATGGTCAAGGTCCTGCCCGTCGTCATCGAGGATCAAGAGGCGTTGGATCGGTTCGAGGAACTGTGTCTACACCAAGGATACGAGGGCGTAATGATCCGCACGCCCGATAGCCCCTACAAGTGCGGGCGGTCAACTGAGCGCGAAGGCTGGTTGCTGAAGATCAAGCGATTCGAGGACAGCGAGGCCCGGATCGTGGGTTTCGAGGAAAAGAAGCACAACGCCAACGAGGCCACGACCAGCTTGACCGGGCACACCGAACGATCCTCCTGCAAGGCCGGCATGATTCCCGCCAATACGCTCGGCGCGATCGTGGTTTGCGACATCCACAAGCCAGAATGGGTGTTCAGCATTGGGTCCGGATTTGACGACGCTCTGCGAGCCAAAATCTGGGCCAATCCCGCAAACTACTTGAATCAGATCGTCAAATACAGGTATCAGCCTCACGGAACCAAGGACCTACCGCGCTTCCCGATATTTTTGGGATTCCGCGACGAGGGAGACATGTCGTAGATGGAGAATCCAGCCGAGATAAATCAGTGTGACGGCTGTCGGCGCGGACTTCCAATCCGCCGCGATAACAACCACTACGACGGAGACATGCCGTACATGGGTTGCACGCGAGACCGCTACCAGCGACCCGCTTTTTCCGAGAACCCGGTCAAGGGTCTCAGACTGACTCTCTTTCCTATCAAGAGGAGTTCCTGATGCGAGTCTACCAAACCCTGTTTGAATTGCCGATTAGGTTGTGGTGCGAGGTCATCGAGGACGAGGCTTGGAAGCAGGCCCACAATCTGGCCAAGCTGCCCTTCGCGTGGCACCATGTCGCCCTTATGCCGGACTGCCACACCGGCTTCGGTATGCCCATCGGCGGTGTACTCGCGACGGCGGGCGTGGTGATCCCTAATGCCGTAGGCGTGGACATTGGCTGTGGCATGTGTGCCGTGCGCACAAACCTATCGGTCGAAGATTATGCCGGCCGAACCGATGATTGGAAGGCAATCATCGCCCGCATCCGCAAGCAGATTCCTGTTGGACCGAAACACAGCGACAACCCGGCCGGCGTCGGCGACATGCCCATCCGGCGCGACGACCTGCCAATCGTGGCGGGTCGTTTCGACGCGGCCCGTTTTGAACTTGGAACCTTGGGCGGCGGCAACCATTTCATCGAAATCCAGAAGGGATCGGACGGGTTCATTTGGGTTATGATCCATTCCGGGTCCAGAAACGTGGGCTATCAAGTCGCGAATCACTACAACGCAGTTGCTGTGTCCTCGAATCGCCAGTGGCACTCCAGCGTGCCCCCAACAGCCCAACTGGCGTTCCTGCCGACAGACTCCGCACAGGGACTTCTCTACCTTCAGGAAATGCAGTGGTGCATCGAATTCGCCCGGAAAAATCGGGCCATGATGATGAACAAAGTCCTGAATACGATCCTGCAGACATGGATGCAGGCCGGATTTGAGGCACTCACTGACGTTGCCCACAACTACGCGGCGATGGAATACCACTTCGCCAGAAATGTCATAGTCCACCGTAAAGGGGCAACCCGCGCCCGTCGAGGCAAAATCGGCATCATCCCCGGCTCGCAGGGAACCTGCTCCTATGTTGTGGAGGGCCTGGGCAACCCAGAGAGTTTCATGTCCTGCTCGCACGGCGCGGGCCGCACCATGTCTCGCAAGGCCGCCAGAGAGCAACTCAGCTTGGCCGCCGAAATGGAGGCTTTGGACCAACAGGGCATCATTCACACCTTGCGAAGCCAAGACGCCCTGGACGAGGCCCCCGGCGCATACAAGCCCATCGCCGATGTCATGGCCCAGCAGGCGGACTTGGTCCGGCCGCTGGTCGAGTTGCGGCCGTTGGCCGTCATTAAAGGATAACGGCATGAAACGAATCCGAGGACCGAGCCGCCCGCGCAGCATCAAGACCCTGATCCAATTGCTTGAGATACATCGAGATCACAATGACCTCAAGCGGTTGTGCTCGTGCAACACCCTAAAGTGCCTGTGGCCCTCCGCTCGCGAGAGGCTACAAAGATTTCGTGAGTGGTATTCTCTGTTCAGTTAGTCGTGCGGAAGTACCTTATGCCAAGCTGTCAAGTGACGCCGGTTCTATTCAGCTTTGTGGACAAAGGCAGTCCGTGTCTCTGGCCCTATCCCGGACATCGGCACGGCTGCCCCAACTTCGGCCGCAAAAACGGCTGTCCGCCCGGACCAAAGATCGGCGAAATGCTGGACCTGAGTCGGCCTGTATATGCCATCTGGACCACCTTCGACCTGGCCGCCCACCGGCGGCGGATGGCCTACCATCATCCTAACTGGACGCTCCGCCAACTGAATTGCTGTCTCTACTGGCAATCCAGCGCTCGCAAGAACCTGCGGGCCGAGATTCGTCGCTTCCTCGGGGTTGCCTCCGGTCCTCTGCGGGTCATCCCCTGTCCAGAGGGGGCAGGCGTCAATCTGACCGCGACAATGGCCTCCATCGGAGAGCATCTGCAGTGGCCGCCCGACACAACTACCTACCAGATTGTTTTGGCAGGAGCAAGTGTCAGGTGAGAGAATACGTTGACCACAGAGGCCGGTTGCATCGAACCAACGGGCCGGCCCGAATCCTGGAAGACGGGACCCGTGAGTATTGGCAGCGGGGCTGTCTCCTGTGGCGCGTGCTGCCGGACGGCACAGAAGAGGTCATCCGCGAGGCCGCTCCCAAGCCCCGCGGCGGCGACACCTGGCTGCCGCGCCACTACGAGATTCCAGAGCCTTTGTTCCGTGAACTGTGGGGCGGACGGATTCGCGACCATCTCTCCCTGCGGGATTCAGAGCATTTCGACGACCTGGGTCTTGACCAGATTCTTCGGAGGCTGGTCGCGGGTCGCGGGTCGCGGGTCAAACGAGACATGGCCGCGGCCTGTTTCGGCCGCGTGCGAGGTCCCCGCTGGCTGCGACAGGCCAACACTCAGGAGCTACTCATCCTCGCCCTCGGCGGCAACCCCACCGTCCTGAAGGCGTTCACGTAGTCTGGTGACACCGCCGGTAGACCGCCTTCAAATGCTCGACCGTGACGTGCGTGTACGTCTGGGTCGTGGCCATGCTTTCGTGCCCCAGGATTTTTTGGATCGTCTGCATGTCCGCGCCCCCGTTCAACAGGTGCGTAGCGCAACTGTGCCGCAGCGTATGCGTCGAAAATCCTTTGCCCGACAGGCCGGCGGCCATGACTGCTCGCCTCACCACCGCCCAAACATCATTGCGGCTCATGGGTCGGTTTGTTCGGGTGACGAACAGAAAATCGGTCGCGGGATGCTCCGACGCCCGGACCCTGACCCACTCGCGGATCGCCGCCAGCGCCCGCCGGCCGACCGGCACCAAACGATCCCGGCTGCCCTTGCCGCGGACTCGGACGTAGGTCTCGTGCAGATCTGCCAGCCGCAGGCCGGCCGCCTCAGAGGCCCGCAGGCCCGTGGCGTAGAGCAACTCCAGCAGGGCCTTGTCGCGAGGCTCGCGAACCGTGTCCAGTACGCGGGCGACCTCGGTCTCGGTCATAACGGCGGGATCAGGTCGCGGGGTGCGAGGGCTGTCGATCCTGTCAGCCCAAGAGAGCTTGTGGAACACGGCGAATTGCCGCAGCATGCTGGCCAGCCGGCGGGCGCTGGCAGCATTGGCCTCGGCGTCCACGGCCGCCTGGGCCGACTCTTGGGTCATGGAGGGACCGGCCTTAGCCTTGTGGAGGTCCCGCACATAACTGGAAATCGTGTTACGAGACAGCCCAGCCTCGACCTTCAGGTACAATACGAATGACTTGACCGCGTTCGTTTCCATGCCTAAATTATACACAATAGCGAGGCCGGGGGCAAGAGAAAACTGGGTCAAGGCCGAGAAATTTCCTGTCGGTGTGCCAGAAGATCTTCCAACCCAGAAATATCGGACGCGGGCCGTTCTCGGACCCCGTGCGTCTCCATCGCCGCAACGGCCAATGCTGCGATCTTACGGAACCGATGCAGGACCCTCTCCTGGTCGAGACTGTAAAGATCGTTCTTGGCCCGGAACAACTGGCGTTCGATGAAAATGAGCCAGTCGCCGAGGCCACGACCCGAAAGAGTCTCGTGGTTGCGAACGCGAACAAGGCCCTGATAGTGGCGCTCAACCCCCACGGCACTCAAGGCACGCTCTCTTTGTGTGTCTGGCATTCCCATCAAAATTCCTCCAAAAATTAGGAACATAGCCTCCATCAAGAGGCTTGACTACCTGCCCGCAATTGGGACAACCCGCGGGTCCTCGCGAAATACCTCTGTCGATCACTCAAGCTTCTGCACAGTCACCGCAACACTCACCCCGAACCGATACCGCCGCGACCCGATCTCCACCTGATAGGACCGCTCATCGGCCACAACCAGAGACTCAGCCGCCACTTTCCGACGAAGCCGGCGCTGAAGGGCGGGGGAAAACGTCAAGCCCTGATCCTCCAGAATTCGGAATATCGGCGTCAACAGTTGTTTCATGTCTGTGCCTCCATCAAAAGGGCCAGGCCCAGATCGAGCAAGGGACCCAAGCCGACCCCGGTGACGCGGGATGGACTGGCGGCTATTGCCCGGAGTTTGCCGCTCAGACACTTGCCACAACCGACCAGTTGATCCACCGGCAGATCGTGGTAATCAAACACATGCCCACATTTATTGCATTTCCATGTAATCATACTTGAGCATCCAACAAAAGCTCCAGGCCCAGGTCGAGGTCGGGATTGCCGCCCGCGCCAGAGTCATTCACCGGCGACGGCTCGGCCGAGAGCGCCCGCAAATGGTCCCCGCTCTTGCAGAAGGGACACCGGACTGCAAACACTCTTTGACCCTGAAAGGTTGCAAAGTTCTTTCGGCATTCGAGACAGGCCCACTCACGCGCCCATTCTCGATCCATAACAACGTCCGCACTCATGTCACATCCTCCCCGGCTCGCGGCTTCGCGCCAGCATCGCCGAATAACATTTCTCAGCCGCCTCCTGCATCTGGTAAATAGCGGCTATCCTCTCCGGATGGGCCGCCTCACAGGAAGAACACCAATGCTTGTAGGCCACGGAACCGTCTTTCCGCCGATACGTGATATAGAAATGCTGAACGGCCCGCAACAATCGTTTCGTGAAAGATCGGTGACAGATACAACATGAAGCCATCTTATCTGACCGCCTCTTCCGCTTTGATCCCCAGCGACAGGTTTCGGCTTTCACGGCTCGCGTCCGTAACATGCTGGATGTCCAGGGCGGCTGCGTCCTCGCCAAACAAGGTAAACTCCAATCGTTCGCCGTCACGGTTCGTGACCACCAAATTGCGGACGAACACTGTGCCAATGGAGGTATCGACCTCCAGCGGATGAACCTCCGTGTGAATACCCTTGACTCCGTGAATCGAAAGACTGACCTCTGACATCAGGACCTCCACAATGTAATATACGATCCCCTGCCATACGAACGCTTTCGATCATACGTCTCCGAGCGATGGGCGAACGTCCCATCGGCTTGTCGCGTCACCACTATCCGCGTGCCGGGGGCCGGCCAGCCGTAGGCGTTAGGAACGAACCCATCCGGATAGACCAAGGCCCGCCGCTTTTCGGGGTGCTTCCGCAGAGCCGCTTCCCCGTCCTGGATCGCTTGCACAAATCGAGCTTCTGTTATCATCACTTTCAAACCTCCTCAGCTTACACCCAAATTATACAACATATTCGGGCGGCGGTCAAGAGTATTTTAGGAAACTTTGGGCCACGGCTCCCGCCGGGGCTGGAATCCATCCCATTCGTCCGGCCAGGCGCATTCCCGGCGGCAGTGTAACTGTTGCGATCCGTGCGTGGGCATGAACACCGTGCCACACGTCGGGCACCGCCGCATCTGGTTCTTCCGCTGAGCGATGGGCAACTTGGCGCAATCCGAACAGTATCTTTGTCGGCCGTCCGTGGGCGTGAATGACCGCCCGCAACCGCCGCACTCTGTCGGCCCGAAGACCCTCTCGCGTCCGGGCCGGCACGCCGGGCAGACCGTGTTGCGGCCGTCCGTGGGTTCAAAAAGCATCTCACAATGAGTACAGGAAATCATGTCTGGCTCCTTTGTCTACAGAACAACTCCGGAATTCCGCAGGGCGGTGCGGACGATGTCCAGCCGCAAAGTGGAGACTCGCCATCGGCTATAGCGGCCCAGTTCCACGTAGACCTTCTCCAGAGCGCGGATCAATTCGGCGCGGTCTGCTTGTTCACCCGGCCCTCCCTCCAGAGCCGACACGGCTTGCTGAAGAAGGAGGAGATTCGACTCCGTAGCATCCCATTCCGCCCAGCCGCGAGTAGTGTGATCCAGTGCGTCCGGGGCCAGCTTAGTGACCGTCAAGAAGGAATGCTCGTCGCCGCGCTGCCCAGGATGTGGTCTGCATCGTCGTGAATCCGCTCCACAATCGCAGAGCCCGCCGGCACCTCCTGCCCACCTTCCCGAACATCCGTCACCGCGTCCGCATCCACCCAACAACACTCTCCTTGTGCCTCCACAAAGCCCTCCGGCCACGGCGCGCCGGGCAGCGGGGAAATCCGCCACCGCAAAGCCGTTATCGCCCACCTCACAGCCACTTTCGTACCCGCCGGCAGGACCTGTCCATCGCGATTGATGTCTTTGGTGGTTGTCGCTATCAACATCGGATTATCTCCTCAGCAGGTCTTGAATTCGTACTTGTACGCGAACACGTCCCGCCCGCCGCCGGCCACGTCCTTTAGGACGGCCTCGATCTTTTCGGCCTCCTCGCGGCTCAGCGGCTCGCGCCAGCCGAAACAGAACGTGCCTGAGTGATCGTAGAAAATCACGTTATCGAAGTCGATGTCGCGGGCAATCAGCCATTGGAAGGCGTCATATTCCGTCTGGGCGTTCTCAATACCTTGCTGCAGATTCGCGAGCTTGGCGACCTTGCTGGCCGCCAGCCGGCGGCACCGGGCCGTCCGCTGAGTCGCGAGGTAGTGCTCCACCAACCAGCCGGGAACGGTCGCGTTGATCGTGCCGCTCTTGATCCGATCCTGCCCCACGGGCAACAGGCGGAGAAGAGACAACTCAGTCTCTCTCAGGTACTCACTACCTAAGCAAGTTTGGCACCACACCCCCTCCGGCGGAACCTCGGTCAGGATGTCTTCTTGATGGCCACAGTATCCGCAGACGTGCCGGACGGCGCGGGCGTTCCGGGTTTCGTCCTTCGGCTCCAGCCAATAGCCCCACTTGATGGTCGTACCAGACATCTCTGCCCAGTCGAAAACCCGCAGGCCCGTCTCGGAACCCGTGGTCGCCGCCGTGTTCCACTGGTCACAAAACACCCATTGCGTTTCCAGGAGGATCTCCCGCCCGTCCAAAGGCAGAATAGCATTCGCGAAACGGCTGTAGGTCAAGCTCGCGCCGCCCTTGCTAAGGCCCAGGGCGTGCAGGTCATCCCGGAGCTTGTCGTAGGCCGCCCGGCCTTGGGCTTCTGTCACGTCGATGGAATAGGCGTGCAGAATGGTGGGTATGGTCGCGGGTACAGCGTGCGGGGGCGGGGGCGGGATGACCGCGGGCTTCTGATTCTCCACCTCCCGCTCGGCGCGGGCGGCCAGGTCCCTCAACTGGCGAAGGACATACGCCGGCACGTACCACGTACTCACCTTGCCGCTGCTTGGTTGCGGATAATTCAAGTCCGTCGTGCTCATCGTCGCGCCGCTCTTGGCGTTCGTGACGTATAGGTGCTGGCTCTTGATCTCCAGGGTCCACGACTTGCCGATGAATTCTGTTTTGTCTCTCATAAGAACACCCTCTATTGTCCGTCTGTCTAAAGTATACACCATACTCCGGGCAGACGCAACAATATTTTTTCAGAGCCAACGATTTCCCATCCAATTGATCCGATACCGGGCGGGGTTTTCCCGGCGCGCGTCGCGCTGTTCCGCGGATTCCATTCGGGCGATATGGCCATCCTCCACCAGCAGGACCTTGCCCACATCGCTCTTGCTGACAAGGCCCCAGCCGAGAAATGCTGTGTGGTGCCGCTGGAACGGCTTGTCCACGTCGGCCTCGGTCAACTCCCGAACCGCCAAACCCCGATACGTCGTCACCATGAATCGATCCTCAGATACCGCCATTGTCTTTTTCTCCACAAGCGGCCAGGAATCGCCGGCCGCGGCTGCCGATTCTCAGTTCATGCCTCTATTGGCTGATTAGCCCCCGGCCTTGGCGATAGCGGCGCGGGCCTCAGATTCTACGATTACCATTAGCGCGTCGTCTTCTCTGGCCCTAATTCGCTGTTCCTCGTTCTTCTGAAAGTTGCTTTGTCTGCGCCTCCAAAGGCTATCCCACACCCAATTCAAAGTCGGGACATCAAGTGCGGGCTTGTCTTTCATCAAGTCGAATATCGCGGGTTCCATACTCATGTCATTCTCCTTTCGCCTTGGCGATGGCGTCGCGGGCCGTGGTTCGATCTCCTTGTTCATGCCCTTGTGCGGAATGTCTCGGTCATTCGGTCACGTTCGGGAGGGCGGCGGTCGCGGCTTTGGCCGCGGCTTTCAGGTCCTCCCACCGCTGCGCCCACCGCATGGCCTTTTCCGTCCGGCCTTGCCTCAGGTGCCGGGCGGCCAGCCGTTCCGCGGCTTGCGCCCGCAAGATTGACTTCCGGGCGGCGGTGTACGCCTCCAGCAGCGGATAGGTGCCCAGGGCGGCCAGTCGCTCGCGACACTGGACGATGTACCACGGCGGCATGTCGTCGCGGATCGCACATCGAAGCTCCGTCTGGGCGTCGTGAATATCGCCCATTAGCGATTCGACGGCCGTGTAGATGTGTCTCTTCTGATAAGCCATAATCTTGACCTCCATTTCACATAGTATACACTATATGTTAGAGGCAGTCAAGAGTATTTTGGCATATTTGCAAGATTATTTTGGTTCCGGCGGATCGGCCGCCGGGGCGGTGGCATTCCAGGCGTCCGGCCAGGCGCACGTCTGGCAACAATGGACCTGTAGCGCGCCGTGAATGACCTCAAAAGGCCGGCAACAGGTCAGACAACGGCGGATCAGAGGTTTGACGGGCTTGCTGGCCTTGAGGCATCGACAGGCCGGGCAGTAATGCTCCCGGCCGTCTGTGGTGGAGAACGGCTGGCCACAGGTCCGACAGGTGACGTTCCGCTCCTGAGCCGTCCGGGGGCGATCTCGACAGGCCGGGCAGTAATGCTCCCGGCCGTCTGTGGTAGAGAACGGCTGGCCACAGGTCCGACAGGTGACGTTCCGCTCCTGAGCCGTCCGGGGGCGATCTCGACAGGCCGGGCAATATCTGGACAGGTGGTGATTCGGCCGGAACGGTTGGCCGCAAGCCTCGCACCGCTTCAAGCCCAGGTGGTCTTCGCAGCAGGCGGTCTGGCCGGCGAACACGGCCGTAAAGGTCTCGCCACAAATACACTGACGATTGGCCCACGAAGCCCAGAGGGGCATTTGGGCAATCAGGTCGGGGGTGACGTGGGCTTCCGCACACGCGACGGAACAAAAGCGTTCGTCGGAGTGTGTGGGGATCATGTCTTTACCACAGCGGACACACTGTAACACCGCAGAGGACCCAGAACCAAGCTGGTCGAATTCTGACATCGCCTCAATCTCCAGTTAATTGACGATATATGCCTAACACACAGACAGGGTAACAGTTGCACGGCTCTTAGTCAAGCATTATTTCCGCAAATAACAACACATTGCGCAGAATCGCGTTTTTTGATAGCGCCAGGGCCGAAAAACGATGGTCAAGCGCGCACACACAAAAGTCTGTAAAAACGTATTTATTAGCGTATAAACGGTATTGATTCATCTTTATGTTGTCTTTCGTTTTTATACTACTTATGATATGTAATACAATATAATTTACTAACTAATAGAAGAGAGAATGGTAAGGAGAAGAGTTGAACGTAAGTCCTTGGGAGATAAGAGGTTAGCAGATGCCAAGAATAGATTAAAACAAGCGTTTAAAACAGCCGTTTCAAAAATTACCAACATTAAAACAAGCGTTTAAAACAGGTGTTTTAATATTGGCCGACGGGCGGCCGCCCCCTGGGCATTCAGCAGGCCCCCGCCCGCCCAAAACTCCCCAAAGGTCGTGGGTTGCTGAATCGCGGGTCGTGGGATGGGTCGCGGGTCGTGGGATGGGTCGCGGGTCGCGGGTCGCGGGTCGTGGGATGGGTCGCGGGTCGTGGGATGGGTCGCGGGTCTCCGGTTATGGGACCTCCCGCGGCCGCCGAGGATTATCGGACCTTCGGCGCGGACTCGGTTATCGGACGGTCCCATAACTGAGCGGGCGCACATTATCGGACCTCCCGCGCCAGGCGCACATTATCGGACCTCCCGCGCCAGGCGCACATTATCGGACCTCCCGCGGGGATGGTCTTTGCGTCTGGATAAAGCATACAACAATTTCTGTTGTGCGTCAAGGATTTTTGACATTGTTTGCTGGGGATATGGTATAATTTAGGTGTTAGCACGGCTATCCCGGCAATTGTACTTAATGAGGAGAACACACGATGGACACACGCAGGCAACTCCGCAGCACTTTGGACGCAATTAACTGGTCATACGGCAAGGGTGACATCACACACGTTGGCGATGATGGCTACGTCCTGCGACATATGCCGTACGCAGGCGACGACAAGCGGAAGTACACCCTATCCGCCGATGGGCGAAAAGTCACCTTCCTGCGCCACACGCGACGCATAGCACAATAACCAGGTGTCCGGCGTCACCCAGACGCCGGTATCCTGGCAATTGTGCCTATTGAGGAGTACGTGATGACCGAACACGTGTACGCCATCAAACTTGTTGAGGGAGGCTGGACGTTGGAAACGAACGGACGACGCGCTATTCAGCGCGCCCGCAAGGTGGGCGCGCAAGTGTGGTCGCGTGCCGTCGTACCGGGGGTTCTGGCATGGGATTGGCCTACGTTCGTCCTGGGGGCTACTTTGGTTTGGTGTCCCGGCATGACATCGCGAGGGACTATCTCGGTCTTGTGGGCCGTGGACAAGGCTTATCGCCTTGCGGTAGGCAGAGGATTGGTGGGGAAACCGGAGGATTCCCGTTTACGGGCCGCGGCCCACTACTACGGACGGAATCGCCGAAATCCTGGCGATTGTGCGGGGGACGATGCCATGCTGCTGGGTCTCGCCATTGCGGAGGCTCATATCGGGCATGGCATAGGCTGGATTCCTGAGGTTCAAAGGATCGGCGTAGAAATCGCCAAGATTCTTTAGAAGGTCTTGCCTTCCGACGAAATATGTTGTATACTCTATGTGTGGGGTGAACCATATTTCGGAGGCAATTATGAAAATCGCATTCGTCACCATCGTCTTCGTCGGATTGATGATTCTGGGAGGCATGGCCTTGCGGTCCAGCATTCAGACGTTTGACCATGCCGCACGGGCGCAGGAGGCAAGCCTGGCGGAGGCTTTGCGATGAGCCGTGAAATCTGGGTGTTGACCGTCATAACGTACTTGTGGGTTTTTTGCTGAGGATTCGACCAATGACCATCAAAATCGACCATATCGTCATTCACCATGAGACTGATTGTTGCCCCGACCTGTCCGAATTGGGCAAGTACACAAGCCATGTAACGGACGACGAGCGAGAGTCCGGGCGCGTCATTGACCGTGCGGAGGAAGGTCCCGTCGGGAGCCACGAACACCGATACTTTGTTGCCGCAATGTCGGGCGACGAAACGGGAAATCCTGATTCGGTTCGACAGGACTATGCCCGCATGGAGGCATACAATCGCGGAGAACTAAGCATGTACTACGGAATCTATGCGGTAGCCGTCGTCAAGTACTCCAATGACGGGGGACGGACCTGGCGCATGGAGTCCCTGAAATCGGGGGGGATTTGGGTGATTGCATCAGACTGGGATTCCGATTCTATTGGTGCCATAGAGCAGGAGGAATTGGACGACTTGCGGGACCATCTCATCACGTTCGGGGCAGTCACGTCCGACTTCGACGAACACGCCAAACACGCCCAACACGTACGGGAATAGCCGTCGAACGGTTATCCCCGTGCCATGCGTGGGCATGGGATAACCGTTCTATGGAGGATTGACAATGGGACGCAAGTCAGTAAAGATTGAGGCAAAATGGGACGAATTGTCGGCACGTATCACGGAGGAGTTTATGTCGCCTTCTCTGGAATATGGACCTTACGTCATTGTCGAGAACAGGGGCGGAGAGTCTCGGTTGTTGCCGGCCGATTGCCGAGACCTCCGAGACCCTGAGGAACGAATCACGGAGCGCCGGACGGGCTATTATGCCAGACTTTCGGCCTCCGGCTATCTGGATTGCACGGACTACGAAACCATTGATTCCGTAGACGACGTAGAAACCTTTTTCGATACGTGGTGCGAATTCACGGACGAAGAGACCGATTGAGCCATTTCCCTGCGGGCTGGACCGTGCGCCAGCCCGTCCTTCCTGAAACCAAAGACTCTGAGGAGACCTGCCATGCAGAACGTAGCACACAAGACCTTGGCTCCGAATTTCAATCGTGTGACCATCGGAACCGTTTCTCTGTGGTTCTCGTACGAGACCGTCATTGCCTTTGCCGTCAAGGGGCATACCGTGATTTCCGAGAACAAGTGGTCGAAGACCACGGGCAGGCACTTGAATATGATCGACGACGACAAGAGCAAGCGTGTTGACCAAGAGACGTTCTGTGCCATGCTGGACCGTGTGCGCGTGGATGTCCAGACTCCTGAGCCTGAGCCTGAGCCTGAGCCTGAGCCTGAGCCTGAGCCTGAGCCTGAGCCTGAGCCTGAGCCTGAGCCTGAGCCTGAGCCTGAGGAGGGGGACTACATCCTGTCCGATTGCGGCGCGCTGGGCGCTCGGACGCAAGTAAGCATTGTCGGAGGAGGGTCTTTGGGGTCTTTTGGGGCATTCGATACCTTTGACGATGCCATGCTGGCTATCCAGACGCATATGGACCGCCAGCGATTTTGGCCTAACGTGTGGCAGAAATCCGACCACGGCAATCTGTCCTTAATCACGGACGAATTGCCTCCCGCGGATTGACCGACAAGCCTCCACACACGCAAGCCCGCTGGCGGGAACCTCCGCCCAGCGGGCTTTTTCGTGCGCCCACCGCCTACGTCCGATAACGCCAGTTATGTTTTGTTGAATATAGGACCCTCGGCCCCAGGACCCTGCTACCTGACAGGGTCCTATAACCAATCGAGCATAACGCACAATAGCGGACCTTCCTTGGTTATCGGACGGGCCGATAACTCACAACATTATCGGACCCCACGCTCCCCCCAGGCCGGGGTCCGATAATCCGGCCCCCCTCCCCACGGCCCTCCGTCCCTCAGCCCAAATCCCGTGAAATAAAAACAAAAATTCTCAAAAAAGGGTCAAGAATATATTTGCCATCCCACCCCAGAATGTGTCCACTATAGCCAAAGATTTCCCTTGACACGTTCCCCTTAATTTGGTATGTTGGGGGTAAATGACTGAGAAGGGAACAACATGACTGTTAGCGCATTGCCCAAGACACTCACGGTTTTCCTAAGCCCCAGGCAGGCGGCCACGGACGAGCGTAGGGCCTTGGTTGATCTGCATATCAGGTAAACCAGTATGAATCGACGCCAATTCATCTCAGGGATCGTGGGCATCGGCCTCGGCCTGTGGGCCGCTCCCCGTGCCCCGATCATCGAAGGAACAGTCGCGTTGGACAGAGCCTTCCGGCAGTCGCAGGATTTTGTGTGCCAGGAGATGGCAAGGACTCTGTGCCAGAAAAGTGCGTTGTGTGCCGCGATGGCCGCTATTGGAGGATAAGTAAGATGCCGTATATCGAGAATCCCAAGACCAAAGGCAGCGGCATTGTCTGCTGCATCCCCCAGAAGGGGCACTGTCCGAACAAATGCCCAGAGTGCTTTTTCCAGAACGGGCGCTCGTACCTGGAACCACTGGCCGATAACCTGCCCAGCATGCCCGATCCGGTGAGAGTGGCCGCCCTGGGCCAAGTGGTCCGTGTCAATGACGGGAACGACAGCAACGTGGAGAAGGACGTGGTGCTGGCCGCCACGGAATGCTATCGCCATAAATTCTACAACACGGCGATCCCGAACTTGGACTTCCCGGCGTGCATCGGTCGGTCATGGCATGGCATGGGTGACGTAACCGAGGAGTTTGCGCAGGCCCCGGTCGTCCTGACAATCAACCCCGGTCGCATGTGCGACGAGCGGTTCTATCGGATCGAGGATTGTTACTTGAGCCCCGATTCCCGCCGCGGGGCTCCTCCAAGGAATCTCATGTTTGTCCGCCTTCTCGTCAGTCCGACTAACGGGGTCTTGGCCCACCAAGCCATCGACCACTGGACCAAGCAAGATGTCCCGGTCGTGCTGACTTTCATGGCCTACCACCAGGAGCCCCGCATCAAGACGATTCGCTGCGGGACGCCGTGTGACGAGGCAGCGCCCGGATGGGTAGCCCGCCGCCGGACCACCAACACCTATTGGGCGGTCGATGGCGAGACCTGGGCCTCGATCATGCACGCCTACCGCAAGAATCCGCTGGTGTATTCGTGCGGGGAGGGTCTTGGCGGCAGCATAAAGTGTCGGCAGTGCGGGAACTGCCTGAGAGAGTATTTTGCCACAAAAGAAAGGATGAAGGGACTATGATAGTAAAGCAGGTGTTGATTGAGTGTCCTACGCACGGGCGTAAGATGATACAAAGGGGCGAGACCATTGTCATCCAGAGCACCATCGGGGACGATGCACATGGTAGGTCGCTCGCTTTTCCGGAAATATATTGCAGTGAATGTCGTGATCGCTGCTATGTTTTGGAAGTATTTTTGGAGGACTAACGGAACCTGAACCGAAACGTAACGCAAAGTGTCCTTGCGGAAGTGGGCACAAATACAAGAAATGCTGTGGCAAGGCCCGAACCGACTGGCAAAAGCGCATGTGGGAGCGGATCGTGCGAGCGTTTCAGTAGTAAAGGACAACGAACGTGCGGGGAATGCCCGCGGTGAACAAGTACGATTTAAGTTGAGGGCACTATGAAAGATGCACTGGAGTATCTCGCAAAGAAGCACAAGATCAATGTGACCGCCCAGACGGTGCGGAACTGGGAAGCCAGGGGCCGTGGTGGGGTTTGCCTGAAGGGACGCACCCCCGACGCCTTGGACGCCTGGGTCGCGCGATTCGGCAAGAAGGCGTTTGGCCGGGGGCGACCTCGCAAGGCCGCCTAAGCCGGTCAGAAACAGCGATCTTCTTTTGTGACAATAAGGCCCTGCTTCGCGGGGCCTTTGTTTTCTTCTTGACTTTTTATTATAGGACGCTATACTGTTGGTATGAACTGAAGTTAGCTGAGAATCCTTTGTGGAGATCGGGGCGTGGCCAAGACGTTTGAAGTGATGTATCAGGCTGGTGCGGCCGGCTCGGGACGAGCGGTGCATGTGGACGTGTTCAAGCCGGACAAGACGCTGGATGCGGGGCAGTCGGGCGCGGCCGAGGAAGTGGGCGGAACCGGCCGATACCACAAGTCGTTCGTGGCCGACGGTCCCGGCTGGTTTGTGGAGATTTCCGACAACCACGGAGGCAGTGGCACCAAGCATTTCGGCAAGCCGGAGTGGGACGGCCACGGGATTGCGGACGTTGTGGCGGACGTGGCTGTTGCTGTGGCGGCCGTGAATGATGCAATAGGCGCTCTTCAGGTGGCCGTGACCGGGGTGGATTCTGGCTTGGCGGCCGTGGCAGGGGACGTGACCTCTATCAACGTCGGTGTCACCGCCATTCAGGCGACCTTGGCTCTGCTTGAGAACAAGATTGATGCTCTGGAAAGTCCGCCGATGATCGGGTAGGCTGTGTATGCCTATCGGCACTATGCGCCCGGAAGAAACAGGATCTTCTATGTCGCCAAAGACCCGACAGCCGTCGTCTCCGTATTCCTCTGCCGTGCGGGCTCCCCAAAAGCCCTTGCGCCCAGGCCGGTGCGGGGCGAGCCGGGCATATTCTTTGTCGATGTTACGTTATCTGTGGGCAAACATTTGCTTACGGTGCAAGAAGACGGTGTGCGACGGGCCGTATTGGTTGCGGAGGTATCGTGACGGACGATAAGCCTCGAATCGTAGTGGACTTGACCAAGCCCATGCCGCTATCACCGCCGATCACCGAGGACAAGCTCGATGTTTATATTACTCAGCTTGCTTTGTGCGGGAAGAAACGGCGCTCCGCAGAACTGGCACTTCTTGAGCCGCATTCCCTCTGGGCCTACCGCAAGAAGAATGCGGAACTGGCCGAGAGGGAGGCCGAGGCGCTGGCCTTCTACCGGGAGTGGATTTCTGAGGAGATCGAGGCGGAAATCTATCGTCGTGCCATAAAGGGGACGAAAGAGCCCGTGTTTTATGAGGGCACGAAGTGCGGGCACAAGCGGGTATATTCTGACCGGCTGCTCGTTCTACTGGCCCGGAGGCACATTCCGGAATACCGGGAGCATATCACGGAGGATGTCAATGTAAAGGCGGGCGTCCTTGTCGTGAATACGCCCCTAACCGTTCAAGATTGGGAAAAAGTTTATGGCGGAAACACAAACAATTCTGGAACCGACGGGCCAGCCGAGGACAACCAAACCTTATCAGCTACAGTTGGAGCCTCGCCCGAACAACCGAGTGAGAGTGGTTCTCCGAAGCCAGACCCGGAAGGGGCTGTTGGCGACGGCGGAAGTGGCGTGCGATAGGCGCGCTGTGACCGCAGCCGCCGGGGCGTGCGCCGAGCATTTGCGAGGCAAATATGGGGACTTGGTGGACCCGGATCGTGTGGCGATGACCGCCGAGCAGGGGTTTGATGGTTTCTTGGCGGCGATGAATCGAGGGGAGATTGGATATGTCGAGTCATAGGTCTTGCGCCTTCGCGTTGGCCGTGACCGCGGCCTTGATGCTTACGGGCATGTCGTGTGGTAGGAGAGTCGCCCGGCCTGCAGTAGACCCTTCCGCCTCCTGCGTGATGGTGAACTATGTCGGAGGTCATGGATCGGGTTTTGTCGTGGACGCGAACAGCGTCATCACTGCTCGTCACGTATCCGAGGGCAAGCCGATAGTCTGGGTAGAGACGCAGGACGGCCAGGTTTATATGGTCGTTCGTGAGGAAGAGGCAAAGAGGGATGCCAGTCGTCTCTACGTGGACCGTCCCTTCGACGTGCCCCCGCTGACCCTGTCCCCGGCACCTGTCGTGGCGGGGGAGAGGGTCCTTGTGATTGGCACACCAGGCGGCCGAGGCAACTTCAATGCCCAGTTGCCCGGCGATGTCGTCAAGGTAGGCGTGGACGCGGATTACGGCTATGGCCGCGCTACCGGCATGGTTCTGATTGATGCGCATTGCTGGAAAGGGACTTCTGGCGGCCCGGTCCTGCGCGAGGGCCAAGTAGTCGGTATTGTGGTTATTGCGGAAGCTGGTTTGACGGGGATGTTGCCTGTTTCGGAATTTAGGGAGATCGTGCCCTGATGGCGAAGGTAGAGTGGGTAGTAGTCGATGATCGCCTTCGCGCTCGCGTGGACGGCCGGCTGTCTACGTGGTTTCCGCAGCCCGGCTCGCAGCAGGCGTTCCTTCAGTGCCCAATCCGGGAGGTTTTGCTGGAAGGCAACCGCGGCGGCGGAAAAACGGACGCCCTGCTCATGGACTTTGCTCAATTCGTCGGTAAAGGTTACGGTCCCGAGTGGCGCGGGATCATCTTTCGGCGCACATTCCCGGAACTGTCCGACGTGACACAAAAAGCAAGATTGTGGTTCAAGCAAATCTGGCCTAATAGTAGTTTTAATGTCCAGAAAATGCTGTGGCAATGGCCCACGGGCGAGACTCTGTATTTCAGACACATCCTCCGCGAGGGCGACTACTTGGATTACATCGGGCACGCCTACCCGTGGATCGCTTTCGAGGAGTTGGTAACGTGGCCGACCCCGACGAACTATCTTGCGATGATGGCGTGTCATCGATCCTCTGTCGCTGGTATACCGCTTCACTACCGCGCCACCACCAACGCTTACGGCCCTGGGCACAATTGGATCAAAAGGAGGTGGAGGCTTCCTATTCTTCCGGATCGACTGATAGGTCCTGTGATTGCGGATTCAGTTAACAAGGACGGGGAAAAAGAACAGCCACGATGTGCTGTTCGTAGCCGGCTGGCGGAAAACAAGATTATGCTGTACGCTCAGCCGGATTACCTCGTTACAGTCTCGGCGTCGGCCGCCAACGCGGCGCAGCGGGCCGCCTGGGTTGATGATGACTGGAATATAACGGCCGGCGGCATGTTTGACGACCTTTGGTCTGACAGGGTTCATGTTATTCCGGACATACCGTATGCAGTATTGGAGAAATCTGGCTGGTTCTTGAATCGCGCCTATGACCACGGGCAGGCCAAGCCATTCTCCGTGGGCTGGTGGGCAGTGTCCAACGGGGACCCTATTCGTCTCGGCGACCGCTTGATTGGCGAAAAGAAGGGCGACATTATTCGATTCGCCGAATGGTATGGATTCACAGGCGAAGATAATGAGGGCATTCGGATGCCGGCCGGAGACATCGCCCTGGGGATCAAAGAGCGCGAGCAGGAGATGGGTTTGTGGGGCCGCATCAAAAAGGGACCTGCCGACTCGGCTATTTTTGCCAAGTATGATGGCAAGAAGTCCGTGGCCGGCGATATGGCAGCCAAGGGGATTTATTGGGATGCTGTGGACAAGAGCGGTGGATCGCGTAAGCAGGGGTGGGAGCAGATTCGCAAGTTGCTGAAGGCGTCGATTCCACAGGATGGCTGTCGGGAAGAGCCCGGCATGTTTGTGTGTCAGCGGTGCGAGCAGTTCCGGCGCACGCTGCCTCCTCTGTCTCGAAAAGACAATGATCCTGATGACGTTAATAGCGACATGGAAGACCATATCGCAGATGAGACCCGGTATCGGTGCCGGTGGGTGCGTAAATCATTCCTCTCAAGGAGTTGGTGACATGGCTTCGGACGTAACTACAGTGTCGTCTGCTTACAAGCGGATGCTGCCAAAGTGGGTGAGAATTCAGACCGTCCTCGAAGGAACGGACTCTCTGCGCGAGGCGCGTGAGACGTATCTGCCCAAGCACGAGGCCGAGAGCGACCCCCGGTATGAGGAGCGGTTGAATGGATCGATTCTGTTCAACATGGTCGATCTGACTCTGAGAACCTGGGTGGGAAAGCCGTTTCAGAACAAGATGCGGTATTCAGATGATTTTTCTCCTGAACTGAAGCCGCTGATGGAAGATGTTGACCTCCAGGGCAATGATCTGTGGATTTTTGCTCGGAAGTGGTTTCGTGAGGGTGTGGCAAAGGCGTTCTGCCATGTGCTGATAGACTTCCCCCGGATCGATCCGGCCGGGCGCACGGCCGCGGACGATGACCGGGAGGGAGTTCGTCCTTACTTCGTCAAGATCGATCCGGAAAACGTGACCTTTATGGCGGCGGAGCGGATCAACAATAAAGAGGTCTTAACCCATGTCCGCATCCTGGAATCAGTGACAATGCTGGACGGCTGGGAAGAGGTTTCTGTGACCCAGTATCGGGTGCTGGACAGGGTGGTTAGGGTTCTGGAAAACGGACAGGAGGTTGTTCGTGTCCAAGTTACGCTCTGGCAGCAGCAGGTGGTGGAGGTTAGTGCCAATCGAAAGGAGACCAAATGGGTGGTAGTCGATACATGGGATATGGATATTGATGAGATTCCGCTGGTGACATACTATGCGGATCGTACGGGTCTTATGGAGGGCAAGCCGTGCCTCGATGACCAAGCTCACCTGAACATTCGTCACTGGCAGTCCACTTCGGACCAGATTTCGGTGCTAACCGTGTCGCGGTTCCCCATCCTTGCGGGCGCGGGGGTAGACGAGGACGAGACGGGCGGCAAGAATGTCATTGGCCCCTATCGGGCGCTGACCACGGCGGACCCCGGCGGCAAGTGGTACTATGTGGAGCATAGCGGGGCCGCGATTCAGGCCGGTAAGCAAGATTTGGACGACCTGGAGGCGAGGATGAAAAGCTATGGGGCCGAGTTTATGAAGGCCCGCCCGAGTCGAGAGACGGCATCCGCTCGCGTCCTTGACTCGGCCGAAGCTGCGTCACCACTCCAGGATGCCGTGGCCCGATTCAACGATGTCCTGGCCTATGCTTTGTATTTCATGGGAAAGTGGCTGGGGATTGAGGTCAGGGGTCGGGTTGAGATTCCAACCGACTTTGGTTCGCTTGATGCCAACGATATTTTGATGCTGAATGGCGCACGGGAACGCGGAGACTTGGCTCGCGTGACCTACTTGAAGGTATTGCAACAGAACGGCAAGTTGCCGAACGATTTTGATTATGCCGCCAATGAGGCGGCCCTGAAAAAGGAGCAAGAGACAAATGTTCGATCTGCTGAAAAACAAAGAAGTGAAGGACCTGACGGGCGTGCCGGAGAATCTTCGGGGGCTGTATCGTCCTAAGGCGGACAACAGCGGCTACGAGATTCGCAGCGACGATGCCGGCGTGTCCAGCGCTATCGCGGCGATCACCGGCCTCGGGGGCGCGCTCTCAGCCTCGCGAAAAGAGGCGGACCAGCTTCGCAATACTGTCCCGGACCTGTCCGTCCTGAAGGACTACGGCGACACGCCCCAGGCGATTGCAGACAAGATCAAGCAGACCATCGCCGACTTGAGCGCCAAGGGCAGTGAGGCTGGCGCGGCCATTGAGCGCGTCAAGCACGAAATGGCCCAGGTCCATGCCGGCGCTCTGGGCGAGAAGGACAAGGCCATTGCGGGACTGACTGCTCAGTTGCACGAGCAACTTGTGGGGGCGGAGATCAACCGAGTGGCGTCTGAGAAGGGCGTTGATTCCGACCTTCTACGTCCGTTTATCATGCCGAATGTGCGTGTCGTATCCGACTCCAATGGCAAGCTCAAGCCGGTGGTAGTCGAGGCGGATGGAAAGACCGTTCGGTATTCTCAGAAGACGGCGGGCGCAGAAATGGGTGTTGGGGAGCACGTCGAAGAATTGCTGTCCCAAGATAAGTTTAAGGTCCTTGTCCCGTCCAAGGCTCCGGTTGGCGGCGGCACTGCTCAGCCGAATCGACAGGTGCAGCGGCCTGGCGCGGCCCCCAAGACCTCCGTCGATAAGATTGCGTCCGGCCTCAAGAAGTTGGGATAGTTCGCGGAATTGTCTTGACTTTATCGGACGTTTCTGGTAGCATGATGTTGACGTTGTGGCACGGGCAATGGGGCGATCCCGCCGAAACCGCGATGGTGAATGTGCCTGAGACATCGGTGAATTGATTGTCGTGTTTTTTCTTTTAAGGAGATCGCCTCATGGCATCCATCACTTTCGTGGAAGCTGCAAAGCTCTGTCAGGATGAATTGGTTTCCGGCCTGATTGAGAATGTCATCACCGTGAATCCGTTCTACAACATCCTTCCCTTTGATTCCATCGACGGCAACGGCCTGACCTACAATCGTGAGGATGTCCTCGGCGATGTCCAGGTCGCAGGTGTTGGTGATACGATCACGGCCAAGAACGCGACGACCTTCACCAGCGTCACGTCTGTTCTGACCTCGATCCTCGGAGACGCTGAGGTCAACGGCCTCGTTCAGGCCACTCAGAGCGGCGAGACGAACCAGACTGCCCAGCAGATTGCGTCCAAGACGAAGACCGCGAGCCGTAAGTATCAGGACATGCTCATCAACGGAACGGGCGCGGGCAACGAATTCCTGGGCCTGCTTGGGCTGGTGCCCTCGGCCCAGAAGGTTCCCACCGGCGCTACCGGCATGAACCTGAGCTTCGGCGTGCTGGACACGTTGATGCATTTGGTTGTGAGCAAGGACGGGCAGGTGGACTACATGCTCATGCCTGCCAGAACCATTCGCGCCTACAAGGCTCTTCTTAGGGCTCTTGGCGGTGCTGGCGTCAATGAGGTCATGGAGATGCCGAACGGGGCTCGTGTGATTGCTTACGAAGGTGTCCCGATCTTCCGCAATGACTACATCCCCACCAACCAGACGAAGGGCGGATACGCCAACTGCACGACTATCTTCGCCGGCTGCATCGATGATGGTTCCCGGAAGGTCGGCCTGACTGGCCTCACCGCGAGGAATGCTTATGGCCTTGAGGTCGAGCAGGTCGGCGTCCACCAGACCAAGGACGAGCGCATCTGGCGCGTCAAGTGGTATTGTGGTCTGGCGCTGTTCAGCCAGCTTGGCGTGGCCTCCGCTGACGGTATCCGCGACTAATCGAGTTCAACAATCAGAGGGCGGTCCTCACCGCCCTCTGATTCTTGTGACAGCATTTTCGAGGAGTAATCATGGCTGCAAAGCATTTTCTTTTGCGCGCCGGCCTCAAGATGGCAGTCGTTGTCGCCGAGGAAGAGGCGGATGCCAAGGCAACAGCCAAGGCCGCCATTGTTGGCGACACGAATACCGATTGGGACACGGCCGTAGTGACGGAACTGACTGCCGCGGCTGGCGCGGACATGGAGGGCTGGCGGCTGAATGTCAAGGTCGATACGCCGTTGGACGTAGAGGTCTATAATGTGACTGCCGTTGGAGAGGCCGCGGACACGCTCGATGATCTGGCCGATGCTGTGGTGGTGTTGCTGGAGGCGGCCGGAGGCGCTGCCTTGACACCGTCCTACGCCACGCCGAACCTGACCATCGCCGAGATTGCCGACAATATTGGCGATCACAAGGTTTACGTCACCGTCATGCCGCCCGCGACTTGGCCCGACCCCGACATCGCAATCCCTGGGTTTGTTGGCGCGATCGTGGACGAAGGAATCGCCGGCGCTGTTTTGACGGCAGCCTTGGTCCCTGCTCAGAGTATCCCGGTAGTGACTGACTCTCTGGTGGCTCCCGCCGTGACGGATGTACGTGACGGGGTGGATTATGGCACAGGGGGTGATGCATCGGAAGGCACCTGCGCCGTTCCCGCGGCTGCCGATGTAGAGGCAGGCGTTGCCGTAGATGACGCGGTCGGCACGTTCGCCGTGCCCGCGGTGGGCGACGTGGAGGCCGGCGTGGAATATGGCGATACCGCCGAATTCACCGGCACGTTTGCCGTTCCGGCGGTGGGCGACGTGGAGGCCGGCGTGGAATTTGGCGCGGCCGCCGAATTCACCGGCACGTTTGCCGTTCCGGCGGTGGGCGACGTGGAGGCCGGCGTGGAATATGGCGATACCGCCGAATTCACCGGCACGTTCGCCGTGCCCGCCGTGGCCGATGTGCGCGACGGGACTACGTTCGGCGACTTGGAGGAATTCGAGGGGACTCTCGACGTGCAGAACAAGGTCTACAAGCTCGTCGTGCCGGCTTCGGTGCTGATTCCTCGTGCCAACGGCATTGACACGCTGGTCATCTCGGCCGGGTCTGCCGCCGATGCGCTGGCGATGGCTCAGGCGTTGTCTGGAGCGGACTATGACGCCCTCTGGACGAATGCTACCGCGACCGAATTGGTTGGCGGGACGGACATGGAAGATTGGACCATGAACGTCACTGTCACCAGTGCGGCCGGGGAGGAGCTTTACGACGTGACTGTCACCGGCGCTGGCAGCGATACCTTGGCAGACATGGCGGGCGACATGGTGACGGCTCTGGAGGCTGCCGGCGGCGCGGCGTTGACCCCGTCGTGGGACGCAGGCACGTCTACTCTGACTGTGGCCGCGATTGCTGATGGAATCGGCAACGCGACGGTGGAGGTTAGCATCTACCCGCCGCTGGCGACTGAAATCGCGATTCCGGGCTTTGTCAGCACGATCACCGATGGCGGTGAGGCTGCCGCGGCCCTGACTGTGTTGATGGTCACGGACAACCCGATCCCGAACATCAACGTCCAAGCCAAGAACAAGGAATAACCGACTCATTGAGTCTTTTAATGGCCCCGCCCGAATGCGGGCGGGCTTGAGTAAGGAGTAGCAGATGCCTTCGGAGCCGTATCTGGTTGAGTTGCCGGCCACGAATGCCGGTCCCATTGAGGATCGTGTGAATGTACTGGTTGTGTGGGCCGAAGACGCCACGGACGCCAAGGCGCTGGCCAAGGCGTACCGCACGGGCGACAGCGACGCCGCCTGGGCTGCAGCGACCGTGACGCAGATTGCCGCCGGCACGAATTTTGCTGACTGGCGGTTGCGAGTCGTCATCGTGGACCCGACGACCCTCGCAGTCGTGGGTGATGTGACGGTCACCGGCGCTGCCGCGGCCACGGTGGATACCATCGGGACGGCGATGGCCGCGGCCTTGATTGCTGCGGACATTGGCTGTGACAACGCCGCGTACGACACCAACACGAACATTCTGACGATTTCGAGCATAGCGGACGGCCTCGGCGACCATATCGTGACGGTCGAGTTTCTGCCTCCGGTGACGTGGGGAGGCTACGACGTTCCGATTCCGAGCTTCGTCGGTGACATTACCGACGAGGGTGTGGCCGCCGCCGCGTTGACGGTCGTCCTGAACGCCAATGACGTGCCGAATATCGCTGGCGCGTACCAGAAGAGAGCGTTGTAAGCCATGATCCTGACCTTGACCGGCCCGTTTGCGGGCAAGACAGTCCTCTTGAACGGTCGGCAGTTTGTCGGGGGTCGCCTGGAGATCGTGGGCGACCCTCGATCCTGCCAACTGATCGCCGACTACTACCGAAGGTGTTATGAGGTCGCCATAGACGGTGACCTGCTGGCCAAGCCGACGCCGACAGAGGAGGAGTTGAAGCTGCTTGACGCCATTCAACAGACGCCTCGCGAGGAATGGGTCACGGATGACGATGGAGAGCATCCGACCGTGGCGGCGGTAGCACTCGTGACAGGCAACTATCGGCTGACCAAAGAAGAGATTGTTGGGGTCCTCAAGAAATGGCCGCTCAGTTCGTAGTCCAAGACCCAGACGTGCCAACCGCCGACGCGAACGCCTATATTTCTGTGGCGTTCTTTCGGCAGTATTGCGAGGATCGGGGCTACACGCTCACGGCCCTGGATGCGGCCATTCAAGTCGCTATCGTCAAGGCGACCGACTTCATGGACACACGATGGACCTACGCCGGGTTGAAATATGCCGAGGATCAGTCCACAGAATGTCCTCGACAGGGCGTCATCAACTCAGCCGGCTATTGGGTATCCGGATTTCCCCTCGCGTTTCAGCAGGCGTGTGCTGAGTATTCTCGTGCCGCGCTGTCCGCCGACCTTATGCCTTCGCCAACTGTGGACGACAGCCGCCTCAAGGTGAAGGAGATCAGTAAATCAGTTGGGGGGGCTGTGTCCAAGCGAATCGTCTTTATGGGCGGCGGAGGGCACTATCAGTGGCCAACCTACCCGCTGGCGGATCGAATGATGCGCCGGTCGGAATTGGTTGCCAGTAGCCGAGGGGAGATCGCGCGGGGATGAGTGATGTTGCTTGGATCAAGGCGCTGATTGAGTCTGAGGGCCGGTCCTGTACCTTGAGTAAGTTTGGGGCCGCTAAGGATGAGACCAAGCCGTGGCGGGGCCACAAGGACCCGGACGAAGACGAGGACCAACTTCAGGTCAAGGCCGTCTTTGTTAAGTTCAAAGTTAACGAAATAGACGGGGAAATTGTGAGGCGAGGGGACCAGTATGCCTTCTGTGCCGGCGACACCGCCGCTGATGGCTATGAGTTGCTGATAGACGGCACTGAGGTATGGAAGATAGTGGGGGCCGATAAAATCGCCCCCGGCGAGGAGATTTTGCTTTACAGGCTGCACCTTAGAAGGTAAGATGTTGGTATGATTGCAGATCGTGAACAGGCCCGTGACGAAATGCTTGCCTTGGTGCAGGGCGTGGCGACGGCCAATAGCCTGACGGCGATCTATGACGATTCGAGGACACCCCCTCCCGCCACGTCCGCCTGGGTTCGTGCGACGGTGCAACACAACACCGGGAGCCGAAGGAGTCTGGGGCCTCGGGGGCGGCACACACAAAGCGGTATTGTGTTCGTGCAAATATTCAGCCCGGCCGGCGACGGCCTCGAAAGCAATGATGAGCACACGAAAGCGATGGAGGCTGCTTTTCGGGGGGCGGCAACGCCGGGAGGTGTTGTGTTCCATGACGTATACACGCGGGAGATTGGATTGTCCGGCCCGTGGTTTCAGAGCAATATGACAGCCCATTTCGAGTATGATTTAGTGGGAGGCTGATATGGCCCTCGTTAGCAAGATTGACAGCAACATCGTTGAGGTTCGGTTTGCGGAAGAGGACACGCCTGGCGTCGTGAGCGGGGACGAAACGTGGCATCCGTTGGAGCCCAATACGATCACTGACTTCGGCGCAAACGTGTCTACGGTTAGCCGGTCCCCAATCACCTCCGACCGCCAGCGGCGCAAGGGCACGCGGACAGGAATCGAGGTTGGCGGCAAGATGAATCACGATCTGGTTCAGGTTGGCCTTCAGAACCTCCTTCAAGGATTCATGTTTGCCGACCTCCGGTCCAAGACGGAGAAGACGAGCGGCATTACCGGCGTGGACGGCGACAACGAGCAGTACGCGGCCGCCGCCGGGCTGGACAGCTTTGACGCCGGGGATTTGGTGTTGGCCTCCAATTTCGGTGTGGTAGCCAACAATGGGCTCAAGCTGGTGACCGTGGCCGCCGCCGGATTGCTCACTGTCGCGGAGAATCTAACGACCGAGGCAGATCCTCCGGCAACGGCCAAGCTCGTCAAGGTCGGATTCCAGTTCGCCTCTGGTGATGCCTCCATTGTCGTGAGTGGGGACCTGCCTGTCTTGGCAACTTCTGTGAAGGACTTGACTGAGCTTGGACTCGTGCCTGGCGAATACATCTGGATCGGCGGAGACGCTGCGGTCACACAGTTTGCCAAGGCGGCCAACGCGGGCCTGTGCCGCGTTCGTTCGATTGCTGCCAACGCAATTGTCTTCGACAAGACTCCAGCTACTTTTGAAGTGGACGCCGGCGAGGACAAGACCATCCGGATTTTCTTTGGCCGTGTTCTGAAAAACGAGACCGGGGCCGACATCAAGACTCGCACATACCAGATCGAGCGTTCCCTGGGCGCGCCGGACGACTCTTCCCCGGAGGATATTCAGTACGAGTACCTGATTGGCGCGTACGCCGATGAGCTAACTCTGACTATTCCGACGGCCGATAAGGCGACCATCGACATTGGCTTTGTTGCGATGGACGTGGAGCACAACGATTCGACTACCGGAGAGAAAGCCGGCAGTCGTCCCGACTTGACGGCAGAGGATGCCTTCAACACAAGCTCGAATGTCGCCAGAATCAACCTCGCTGTGGTAAGCGACACGAATGAGGCTCCGACCTCGTTGTTTGCGTTCGTGTCTGACCTGGCGCTGACGGTGAAGAACAACATCAAGGCCGAGAAGGCCGTTGGTGTGGTGGGGGCGTTCGGCGCTACTGTTGGCACATTCGAGGTTAGCGGAAGCCTTACTGCATTCTTCACAGACGTTGCCGCGGTGCAGGCTGTCCATGACTACGAGGATGTCACTTTGGACCTGCACCTGTTCAAGAACAACACCGGCATCTCAGTAGACGTGCCCCTGCTGCACCTGGCTGACGGGCGGGTGAATGTCGAGAAGGACTCTCCGGCGAAACTGGCACTGAGTCACATGGCCGAGACCGGGGCCACGGTCCACGCAAACCTGAACCATACTTTGCTTTTTATTTTTTGGGATTACCTGCCCGCGGCGGCGATGTAAGCCGCGGATTCATGCGGGGCCGGTGCAAGGATGCTTCCGAATGATCGGCCGGCCCTGCCACTTTTTTCGCAGCTACGACAAACTGCTGTATTGGAGTAAAGATGTCGTCTATTCACAAGCTCTTTAACACGGATCGATTGGCGGAAGTGAATGGAATCGAGGTCACCATTGGAGACGCGGTTTTTCTGTTGGCGCGTGCTGGGGGCGGCAACAAAGCCTTCACCAAGGCTCTTGAGCGGAATTCCCGTCCGCATCGGCGGGCGATCCAGCTTGAGGCGGTCTCCGATGAGGTTGCGACCGAGATTGTTCATCGCACCTACGCTGAGACTGTAGTCAAGGATTGGCGCGGCGTTGACGAGGGCGACCTGATTATCGATCAGTCGCAGTATGACGAGTCCGCGAGCTATCCCCCTCTGGCATTTTCGGTTGAGAATGCTGTGAAGCTGTTCCGGGCGCAGCCGGACCTATTCGTGGCCCTGAAAAGTGCCGCGGATGACTTCACCAACTACCGACGCGCGATCCGCGAGGGTGATGCGGGAAACTGACCGACTGCTTGGCCTATTATGTGGACTTGGGCCAAGCAGAACGCAGAATCGTCCAAGAATGCATGTTGCGGCGGTGCAAGCTGCCGGATCGCATTGCTAATGCCCCCAGCCTGTTTCTCGGCAATGAGATATGGTTCACGGCCTTCCTTGATTTAAGCAACGAGCGGGAAATAGGCTGGGGGGCCGGCCCTATCCGTTGGACCGCTATGCGGGACTACGCGGAGGCGTGGGACCTTGACCTCGAAGACCTCGAATATTTTATCCGCGAAATGGATAAGGTCTATCTGACCAAGACCGCCCCGAAAAAGCCTTGACATTTGGCGAGGAAGGTCCTATAATAGCAGCATGGCCGATTATGTGGTTCGGGATATTGGCGAGCTTGAGAAAGTCCTGATGGGCGAAATCGAGGGCTTGGTTCAGAACATCGGTCTTGCCATTGCCGGGGAGGAGATCATCGCAACGCCCGTAAAGACCGGCCGCGCGATGGGTAGCTGGGTAGCCTCGCTGGGGCATCCGCCGACTGTGGTGATTGACGGCCTCGCCTCCGCCGACCGAATGGCCAACGCCGCAGAGGCATCCGCAAGGGCTATCCGGCAGGCTACCGCGACGATTCGGCGATTCCGCCTGGGCAGAGAGGGCATAGTCCGCTCGGGCGAGGGGGATATTTGGCTGGTCAACTCAACCCCGTACATCCTGGACCTGAATAACGGATCGTCGCGGCAGGCCCCGGCCGGCTTTATTGACTTGGCCCTTCAGCGGGCGATGACCAACGTAGGTACGCGACAGGTGGTCTAATGGCGAGTTCAGTGACATATCAGGTTGCGGTTAATATTTCGGCCAAAGGAGGGCCGGCCGCGCGTGCCAGCGTTAAGGGCGTCTCCGATGAGGTTCGCCAACTAAAAGCCCTGCTGGGCGGCTACATCTCCACCGCGACCTTATACCAGACGCTCAGGCTCGCGGACACCTATGCAATCATGCTGAACCGGCTGCGTGTGGTGACGACCAATCAGTGGCAACTGAATCGGGCCATGCAGGCGATGTACGACATCTCCTTGGACACTCGATCTGGTCTTGCGTCGAACGTAGAGATGTATGCCAGAACGGCGATCAACACGAAGCATCTGGGCATCGAGCAAGAACGGCTGATTGGGTTCACCAAATCTCTTCGGCAGGCAATCGCCCTGTCTGGAGTCACGGCTCGCGAGGCGGACTGGGGCATGATTCAGTTGTCCCAAGGCATGTCGGCCGGCGCTCTTCGTGGCGACGAGTTGCGATCCGTCATGGAGCAGTTGCCGGTGGTCGCTGATGTACTGGCAAAAAGCATGGGGGTCACGAGGGGTGAGTTGCGATACTTGGCGTTTCAGAGCAAGGTCACCACTCAGGTGATGATCCGTGCCTTTGAGGAGGCTCGCCAAGAGCTTGAGGATCGTTTCGCCAAGAGAATCCCGACACTGAGCGAGGGGGTGGGCGTCTTGGCATCCTCTGTTTTGAAGTATGTCGGACAATCTGACCAGGCATTGGGAGTTACCCGTAGCTTGGCGGCGTTAATGCAGAGTGCCGCCCGAAGCATGAACGTGATTGGTCCGATTATCGCCGGCGTGGGGGCGGGGCTGTTGACGCTGGTGCTGCGGTTCACGGCACTGAAGGCCCTATTGCTGGTGAGTCCTGGCGGCTGGATAGCCGCGGCGATTGCCGGAGCGGCTGTCGCCACTGTGGCGCTGATTAGTCATTGGGACGAGATTTCGGTTGTCATAGGACGAGTGCATGACAATCTTGTCTCTCTGGGCATTCCGATCCAAGCAGTGGTGGACAAGACGAGCCAGTGGCTTAGTGGCTGGAAAACGTTGTTTGAACTGATTAAGGTCTCTTCCCAAATGACTCCGGCCCGCGTGTCGGCAATGGAGTTTGGTATCAGGAACCCAAACACTGTGTCTGGTCTGTCCCCGGAGGTCGAGCGGTTTTGGGCCATGCGACGAGCCGCAATGGCGGCGGGAGATACCGCCGCCCTGGGTAATCTCCCCCTCCCCGGAGCAAGAAAGATCGGCCCGCACGAGCAGGCGGCGCTCGATGCCCTCCGGGCTAAGTCCCAAAAGGCTCCCGAAGAACTGGCCTCGGGCTGGCAGCCCACTATCGAACAGCAGACATGGTTTGCCAGCCTCCAGCGCCCGCTGGATGATTATATGAGCCGGCTGGAGGCTGTTGAGGGGTTCACGAATCAGGTCACGGAGGCTCAAGAGCTTTACACTCGGCAATTGCTTGAGGGCCAGATTAGCCAGCAAGAGCATAATAAGCTGATGGGGGAGGCAGAGGTCAAACTGCAGACATTGAGGGACGCTACGCGGGAACTGATTCGAGCCACGGACGACAATGCTGCGGCGAACAATCAAGCGTATGTGGACGGCCTGAAAAGTATTGAGCAGTATCAGCGGGCCTCGGCTCAATTGTGGCTCAAGTCCACAGAGGGGGCGACGGACTACGGAACCGGGCTGAAGCGGGGGTTGACGGAGGTGTGGCTCAAAGCCACTAACGACGCGGAGCAGATGCAGGATGCTGTGGGCAACGTGTTTAGTGGCATGAGTGACATGGTAACGGACTTTGTTACCAAGGGTAAGGTAGATTTCAGCGGCTTTGTAGATAGCGTGCTGGCGGACCTGACTCGAATGCTGACCAATAAGTTAATTATGGCTCCGCTGATGCAAGGACTCGGGCTTTCCGGGGCAGGAGCGGGCGTGCCCGGCAAGGCGGGAGGTGGATGGCCGCCCGTGGATCGTCCGGTATGGATGGGCGAGAACGGCCCGGAGATCTTCAAGCCCAGCCAAGCCGGCGCGGTGGTTCCTCACGAGGAGGCTATGAACCAAGGCTCCGGCGGAGATGTCACAATCATCTATGTGGATAGCATGGATCAAGCATATTCGGCCATGCAAAACGCAAAGGGGCGGGCCATTATCCTGAATACCAAGGAGCGCAGGCGATAATGTCTTTCAGCAATAATATGGAGAATACCACACTCCAGGACATTGTTGCGAGATACCCGACAATGTACCTGGCCCTCTCCTCAACAGACCCCGGCGAGGATGGGGCGGGGATCACCGAGCCGGTGATCGGAGGATATGTGCGGCAGCTTGTGGGTCCCATGACAGTAACCGGCAGTGTGGCGACAAACAATAATCCCATTATCTTTCCAAAAGCTACCGAGGACCAAGGCACTGTGTCCTACGTAGCGCTGTTCACGGCAGAGAGCGGTGGAACCATATTGGGATCGCAGGAGATTGCCCCAGTAGCGATAGAGGTTAATGTGAAGATCGTTGTTCCTTCCGGCACTTCGATTCTGACGATGGATTGAGCTATGGCTATCAATGCAGCAACAATTTGGGAAGTTCGCACTACTGGTTCCTCACTGGCGGGCGGCGGATTCGCCGACCTTGATCCGGGAGTGTCGGTGGATTATAGCCAGCAACCACTTCCTCAACTGACTCTTTCGGATGTTGCGACGATATCGGCTAATCCAGTAGTCACGTCGGCCACAGGCGGATTTACTCCTCAAATGGTAGGCAATGTCTGTTTGTTGTATGTTCCTGGCTTTTATTACTTCGTTCAAATCGTAGAGTACATCGACACGAACACAGTAAGGATGGACAGAGCGGCAGCAGGCACGGGCTCTAATCGG
>JALOBN010000051.1 GCA_023228245.1 Candidatus Pacearchaeota archaeon | reverse complement strand
TTTGCCATGATCATGCTCGGATCCTGGCCGAAGTTGGTCTGCACCCAGGCATTCCATTGATCGGCCAGTGCATTGAAGGCGGCGACATCCTGGGTGGCGTAGGCCGTGGCCATCTTCCAGGATAGCCGGGTTCCGTCGTACATGGCCTGCTGTTCCGGAGTATAGGCCACTGCCGTGGTGATGAGCGCCAGGCAGACCAAGAAAAAGAAGGCCTTCATGCCTTCCTCAGCTCCTCGATCGGCACACTGGAATTGAACAGGTCCGGCACCGGGGCAACCCTCTCCGCCGCCAGGGGCAGCATGAAGGCGGCGGCCTCGGACTCATTCAGGTTGGCCGATAGGGATGCATTGAATGCCGATGCCTCGATGTTATAGGCAGGGACATCCGCGCGGTACAAATTCATCATCTCCAAGCCGTCATGGAAACCCTGCAGATATGCTGCCTGGGTGTCTGTCATGCCAATTCCTGGCGCTACCAGAAGCAGCGCCGCCAATATCGATAGTATTAGTTTCATTTTCCCACTCCACACATTTCCACTAATTGCCTTCCTGTGTTTTCAGGAAGGCCGCAAATTGCCTTCCCGCTTCGGCTGCCGCTTCGCCGATCCGATAAACAGCCTCTCGGAGCTGCTGACCGACATCGGCGGCACTTCGGAAAGCTCGATCGAGAGCGATCTGCATCGCTATCTGCTCACTGGTGCCGATATGGGCTATCTCCAGTGAGCAGCCTTCACGAAATTCTATTTCTATTTTCATACCACATCTCCTTTTCTCGCAGCTCGCAGCACCGCCTGCTTTCGCAGTTGCGTCTCCAGCTCCAGGTCGAATAGCTCCTGGAGCGTGGCCAGGAGCCTGTCAGCCGACACATGCAGCCAGTCGGCATCCTGCAGCATCTGCTCCTCCGTGGCCTTGTGGCGGGCCAATTCTAGGCCGACGACGGCATAGTCGCCCTGAAGCAGCCAAGCGGCAAAGAACTCAGCAGTGGCGGCCTCAAGGGCATCGTCTCTCAGGCCGTCCGGCAGAGAGTCCATGGCGATCTCCCGGCAGATCGCTTCTTTCGCCAGCCGCGACAGTTGGCCGGGATTGTGGCGATGCCAGGCCCAGGTCTCCTGATCGAGGCTGACGTGAGCCTCCCAGACGGAGGGCATGGCTCAGGGCACCTCCCGGCATGCCGCTCCACATGGGCATTTTCCTGCTTCGGTGCATCGCGGGAAGAGTACGCGCAGCGTCACTCCCGCCATAGTGGGCGAACCATTCCGGCCACGCGAATGGATTCTGCATTCAACTGGCTCCCACGCCATCAGGTGAGCGCAATCCTCCTCCGATGTTGCCCAGCCTTCCGGCCAGGCAGGATGATATGTCCAGCTATCCACCTTGCCCGCCAGGGCTTCCTCGATGGCATCGAGGGTTGTCAGGGGCTGCTTTTGGATTTCCGCCAGGGCGGAATCCAGCTCTTCATCTGCCCATTGCTGGAGCTGGCCTGCGGTGGCGAAAAGAGAGAGGTCCATCTCAAGCCACCTTCTCGAATTCAATTGCGTACGTCCCGCCGGACGTATCTACGAACAGATCGCCGTCGTCTGCGTAGATAACCCGCACGACGCCGATTTTTGCGCCGAATGCCATAAAAATGGCATTCATCGTCGAGAGGTCGACCATCCTAGGCCACCTCCTCGACCAACATCTTCACCTCATCGATCGTCATATCGCCATTGGCCACCGCGTATCCAATCGAGATTCCTGGATTGCTATCCGGGTCGTAATTCTTTCCCGCGTCCTCGGGAGAGATCCCCGCATTTGCGAGATCTCTGGCATCTGCTGCCCGGAAGCAGCCAGCCGAGAGCCATTCATCTGCGCCACGTGGCGAGAAATCATAATCCTCCCACTCTTCTGCCATGCTCTCGATATCGCTTTCCTGCCCATACGCAAATACCCCATGATTTCTCAGGACTTGTATCATTTCGTCGCTTGCCATTTTGTCTCAACCTCACATCTCAGCAATACCCTATAGGGTGGCGCTAGTATATATAGATATCGCCATAAACGGATAACTTGGGGGTGGCTCCATCAAATCCCGAGCCGGGGGATATGAGCAAGATAACTTCTTCTCACATCATCGGGCGAGATGTGGATATAAGGCGCCATGCTGCCGCGAGGCGCATCCCCTCGCAGCCAGGCGATATATCGCTCCTCCATCCCGGCCCGGTAGAGGTGGGTGGAAAACCAGTGGCGGCAGCAGTGCGGCGAGAACCTCCGATCCAGCCTCTCTGTGGTAGGGTCATGCCGGTCTTCAGATAGAGCAGTACAATGGCCTTATCCCGACTGTCCAAAATGGAGTTCACGAGCCTGGCTGCGTAAGGTCGCCGGGGTGCGCCGCAACGTCCGCAAGGTTAATAGCCGAAGCTAGGTTAGTATTATCTGGCTGAGACATTCAAATTTCTCCAGATTTGTCTCAAGCTAATGCGGGAAGGAACTCAGAGGCGTTGGCCGGGCTAGGGTTCACGCTTTCTTCCTTTTCCACATTCACAACCGTCACTCGTATTTCTATCAGCGCTCTTTTATTTTCAATACCAAGCGCCTTTCTCATGGCGAGAGGCATTAACATCCGTCCCCTCTCATCCACTTCCATTATCGTGGGATATTCGCGCATACAATCCTATTGCGGCCTTCATAAATATAAATATTCCTGTCTTATCCTATTCATACCATAAATTAGGATTAGATTGATATAGCATGTGGTACTAGCTACTAGTATGAAATACCCCAAGAAAATCACAGTAAAAGCCCGCCTGGATGCCGCTATCGAAGCAATACCAGAAGCGGACCGCACCGTCAGAATCCGAGCTGCCATGAAAGGCCTGGGTGGATCGATGCACGTAACCGCAATGGTGCCCTGCCCGGTCTGCGGCCAGAAGACTCTACCAGCAGAGTACAGCCACGGAATCAAGCAATGCAGGAACTGCTGCTACTTCAACCAGCAGACGTTCAGCCAGGAGCAGATCTCCGAGACCATAGCGGACTCGCGAGCCTGGATGCAGGCACATGGAAAGGCGGTGGCATGAAGATGACCAAGCCCCAATCCAAGAAGGCCGGGAAGGCCACAAATGGCTGCCAGATCTATGCAGCATTGGCCCCGCTCGCCTGCAAGAAATGTGACGCCACAATCCAACCAGGCGAGCACTTCACCAGGCCGAGCCTAGGTGGTAGGCCAGTCACTACCGGCCCGGTCTGCCGGAGCTGCGAGGCATTCGAGGAGATACCGGTCTGCCCGTCATGCCAAGAAAAAGAGTCCCTCTGGAGATACAACAGTCTGCCAGGGCATAAATTCGAGTTCCACTGCCAATCATGCGGGGCGGATTTCGTAGAGCGCAAGGCGGTGGCCTGATGGGCGCCACTCTCTTCGATGGGAAAGAGCGGCCCGGCCTATCCCTCCCGGACCACATCAACAATCTGCAGATAGGATTGAATGCACAGGTCGCAAAGGTCCGGGAGACCCGGGCCGCCATGGAGTCCAGGACCCAGGAGTATCACAATCTCCTGTGCGAATTCAACCTGCGGCACAAGGAACTGATCGCGGCCAAATGCAAGGCACAGAGCGACTGCAGCCAGGCTGAGGCAGAACTCCGCAAGCTCACCCTGGAAGCTTATCACCAGACAGGCGAGAAGAAGCCAGCCCAGGGCGTGGGAATCCGGATCACCAAGAGCCTGTCATACGACGAAACAGCCGCGAAGGCGTGGGCACTCAAGGAGAACCAGGGGTTCCTGGTGCTGGACCGGGAGGGCTTCGAGGCTTACGCCAAGGCGCTGCTCAAGATGAAGCGTAGCATCCCAGGCATACTGCTGCAAGAGGAAGATCGGCCACAGGCGACGATCGCGAAGGAGCTATAGGCATGGCTGCACCAACCCATCTTCTCAATCGGGCTGTAATCGTGCTCTGCAAAACCGCACCGATTTACCGCGGCAAGATCCGGGGGACCCTCCTCACGGAAGCACTCATCACCTCAATAGAGAGAGAAGGAATCACGCTTGACGATGGGAGCTTCATCTACTCATCAAATATAGTGAGCATCGGGCCATACGATAGCGTGAGAATAGACGCCGCAATCGCGGAGGAGCCGTAATCATGGCCGGAGTAAAATTCGCACCGGCCCAACGCCGCAAGCAGAAGCTAAAGATGATGCTCACAGGCCCGTCCGGCAGCGGAAAAACCATGTCCGCCCTGACAATCGCCTCCGGTCTGGAGCCGGACTGGTCTAAGATCGCTTTTGCTGATACAGAGCACGGAAGAGGAGAGCTCTACATAGGCTCTGAAGTCCCCGGAGTCAAGGACTTCCGAATCGGCCCCTATCAGGTGGCAGCGATCGCAGAGCCCTACGAATCAGAAAAGTACATCGATGTCATTGACGCAGCCGAAAAGGCAGGCTTCACGGTGCTCATCATTGACTCTCTCAGTCATGCATGGGCGGGCGCTGGCGGCCTTCTCGATCAGAAGAGCCGCATGGATGCCCAGGACCCCGGAAAAGGCTTCTTGAATTGGGACACAATTGGCCGCAAGCAGAACAAGCTAATCGAGCGCATCATGGCCTCTCAGATGCATATCATAGCCACTACTAGGACCAAACAGGCCTACGCCTTCGAGACAAACGAGAAAGGCAAGCAGGTTCCCAAAAAAGTAGGTCTGGCTCCAATACAGCGAGACGGCCTGGAGTATGAGTTCCTTCTTGTCCTGTACCTCGACCGGGCACGAGCCTGGGCCGACAAGGACAATACCGGCATGTTCCAGAGCATTGAGTTTCAGCCCACACCAGGAACAGGATCTCTCCTCCTGGAATGGCTCAACCGGGGCATAGATGAAGCCCTGCCGGTCATAGCGCCGGATCTCAAGGGCGCGCGGCCCTGTCCGGTTTGCAATGGCCGGAGCAAGATCATCGGCGAGGACGACGTGGGGGGCATACCTGTAGGTATATATCTCTGCGAAATCTGCCGAAAAGAATGGCGGCAGAAGCTGGAGGCGGCCTAAATGTCAGAAATCATCCAAGAGTCCGGCGTGGGCGAGGCACCGCTCAGCCGGTACTGCCGGAGATGCCATAGGAAATTACGGAGCGAAAAGGCAATGAAGACGGGATACGGTCCAGTGTGCATCAAGAAAATGATGCAGAAAGGGGACGATTCAAATGCTCCAATATGACGACCAGGGAATGGTGCAACTCAAACATCTCACTGGATCGGGCACAAGGGCGAAGATATTATTCGCACTCAAAAGCAATCCCCAGACACTTCCCGAGTTGACGCGAGCGCTCTCAATTCCTGACACGACAATATCACAATCACTGCGGGCCCTCGTCGAGGACCATGCAGTAGAGGTCCGGGGGAAACACAACAATTCAGTTTATCAATTAACAAACACAGGCTCTATAAAAGTCAAGCTTCTAGAATCTGCTGCAGGAACCCTGGCGGCGCTTGAGGAGTACGAGCAATTTTGGGCGACACACAGCCTTGAAGGGATACCAGACGGTTTACAGGTCTGCCTCGGCATGCTCTCCGGCGGGCAGTGTATTAGGGACGCGCCCGACTCCCCTATGAAGAGCCAAAGGCATTCATCGAGGCCGTCTACAGAGCAAAGGAGATGCGCGGCATATCGGGTGTTATTGAGCCCGGTTACGCAGAGATGATAATAACCCTCTTAACAAATGGTGCCACAGTGGAGCTAATCCTCACGCGTTGGGTGATCGAGCAAATAGAGCCGGATGCCCTAAAGGCGGCGCTAGCATACAACAGTTTCTCCCTTTATGAAATCAAAGATGCGAAAGTAGCCTTCACCGTGACCGACGAGCTGGCATCTCTGGCACTCTTCCAGCCAGATGGCTCCTATGATCCTCAACAAGATCTGATCTGCGAAGGGCCGGAAGCGGTGAGATGGGGCAAAGAGCTGTTCGAGCACTATCTGAAACAATCCCGGCCCGTGAAAAGCTTTTAACTTTTAGTTGATTAATATTTTTATACTATATTCTAAATAAGCGATAATTTTAACTTAGGGGGGTGAGTATGCCAAGAAGTCGTACTGCAAGGGCATAGCGAGGGAGTAAATAAGTGGTTGAACTGAGAAGTCTAGCAAACGATTATTTGGAATTTACACAACTGAGATCCAAAGCGCTAGCAACGAGAAAATTAGACCTCTCTGCCATAAAATGGTTTTATCCAACGCTTCTTCTTCTATTAGGTGTTTTTATAAAACAAAACAAAGGCATTGCCCTAATTCCCCCCGGAGATAAAAAGGTTTCTAATTATTTTGACATAATTACCAGGAACAAAAACACTGGTAAAGGATGGAGCTATCTCCCAATCATAGAGATTCCAAAGACAGGGTCAGGGGCTGAACTCGATAGGCTTAACTCCTACGCTTCCGCTTGCGGTGGTACTAATGCACTTCAGTACTTTATCGGTGAGTTAGTAGATAATATATACCAACATTCGCAATTTTCGACTGCATATATAACGGCTCAAAAGTACCCGAAGTTGGGATTTTTGGAGTTCTGTATAGTGGACAATGGTATATCTATACCTCAGTCATATGAGGACAATGGGATTCTGATAGGGAGCGATAAAGTCGCGTTGGACTATGCTTTAGCAGGAATATCTACAAAAAAAGATAAAGAGAGGGGTTGCGGCTTACGCACTTCAATAAGACTACTAACAGCAGGTATGAATGGAACCTGCTTAATCGTATCAAGAGGGGCTGGATTAGGCGCAAATAATCTGAGTGGAACGTTTACTTTCGACCTCGACGAAGAAGATATATACCATGGGACGCTGATAAGCATACATGTGCCCCTCCAAAGAAAGGAGGTCGAGATCTATGGCTACATCGAATGAATTTATGTTATCCCTTCAACAGAGATTCTCAAGTAATCTGGCGTTTAGGCATAGCGCAGATGATTTATTTGAATATATAAATAGCCTTAGCGCACCAAAAATAATGATTGATTTTTCGGGCATAACATCGATAACAAGGTCATTCGCACATCAGTATACAGTCAATAAAATTAAATCGGATAAGCAAATTATCGAGTGCGAAATACCTCTCAATATTAAACCGATGTTTGAATTGGTTGAACGACAACGAATGGGACTGCAAAAAGGAAATTGAACCATCATTTTTTAGTTAGTAGCTCGTATGCTCGAACAAAAAGGCCCCTAAACTTTAATGTATTGTATTAATAGTTTAGCGTAATTTTTCGTTTTAGTTTCAACTTCCCAGGAGCTATTTTAAATGAACCTATCACTTTCAGCCGTAAGGCTCTTCCGATTCCTATCAGTCTCCGCCCTGTGGATCTCCCTCATGTCGGTCTTCTGGATCGTGCTGCTTAGCCAGTTGGCCGGTCAACCCTATGACCCGACCGCCTCCATTATCCTCGGCCTGGTTACCTGGGCAGTTTACGCCGCAGACCACGCAGGCGGCTCTGCAGAGGACCTCATGAACAACCCCGGCCGGGCCTGGCTGGCAAAATATCCTGTCAAGAAGCTTGCCGCCCCGGCCTATCTCCTCGCCATAATTATCGTGGCCTGGTGGGACGCTTCGAAGCTGCCCTGTGTTCTGGTGGTGGGCCTGGCGGGGGCAGCCTACACGACGAGAATTCGTGGGATCCGGCCCAAAGACATCCTGGGCATGAAGACCCTGATTGTTGCCAGCTCAACGGCCATCTGCCGCGCGGGCCTGGTGGGCGGCGCGTGGTGGCTCTACGTGCTGGTGCTCCTGGTGATGGTGATTGACACCATACTCTGCGACATGCGCGACATAAAAGGCGACACTGTCAACGGTGTACGAACTATTCCGGTGATCCTTGGCAGGTCGCGAACGCTGATGCTCTTGGCAATAATTGATATATTCATATTCACATTGTCTCCGATCCTCGCCGCTATCGGTTTATGTCTTATAATCTACTTCGGAAAAGAGCGGCCTAGCTTGGCCTATGATTTTCTGGTGGATGGGTGGATTTTATGGGGGGCGATCCTAATTTTTCCCTCCCAACCGTTCTTCTAATTGTTTTAATTCATCTTCAGTGAGTTCGAAGAAGATTGCAAATCCCCTCTTTCGACCGTAATCCACTCCCCAATGCATTCTGCCTTGCTTGTCAATAGTACGAACACGCGCAATTAGCGGCTCTTTTTTTCCGATTAGTTTCAGCACATCGCGCCAATCCATATCTCTGTAAATGTCTGCTCCACTATATAATACTTGCCAGCCACACAACCAACCAAACAACCAACCAAAGATTTAAATACCGCGAGCGCTACTATATGACATACGCAAACAAAAGAGTTACGAAGGCATAAATAAGAGATGTTGTAGATAGACTGTAAAAATCAGTATAAGAGCCGGGGCAGACCCCTCAATGTTTCCAAGGCAACGAGGATCAACCCAGGCTGCATAGTTGTAGGATTCGCTAGCAGATAAGCTTTGCGGACGTTGCGAAGCCTGCGAACTATGCGGCCTTTTCCCTGGCTCGGGAAGGGCAAAATGTTAGATGTAATTGATGTTGAGCTGCTGAAATATTGCAGCGAGAATCCGTGTCAGCCCCAGGCGGCTGCGGTAAAATCTGTTTTAGGAAAGAGACTTGCCGGGCGTCCGGTAGCTGAGCGCACCCTCTACGATCGACTGAGGGCGCTGGAAGCAAAGAAGCTCATCAAGGTCGATCGCACTCAGAAAAACGTCTCCCTGGTCGAGCTGACCAAAACGGGAAAGGACGCGATAAGGGGAAAGGCGGACCACGCCCCACAAGTGGGGGCGCGATCTCAATGAATGCTGAATGCGCTTCTATTAATGCTTTTCCTGCGAACCATGCAGAGATTGCGGCGGAGCAACCCGAAATCCTCCCAAACAATCACTCCTATTGGGGCATCATGGGAGAGGTCGAGCCGGTTGGCGACGGGCTGATCCGGGCCAGAGTTTCCCATATGGAATATCTGGTCGATGAGGCTCTCCTCCCGCAACTAACGAGCCTCCGGGGCAAAAGCGTCATCATCGGCCACGTGGCCGGTCTGTGGCGCGTGGGAGTGACGAGCCAATGACCCGCACCGCATTACTCGCTCTCCGCCAGGCCGAAAGCCTGTGGCAGCAAGAGCAGGCCGCCAGAGTGCCGATCGAGGGATCTGCATGAGGCTCGATCCGCTGTACCTCTGGCTGGCTGTTCTGGCGATCGGATTCAGCATTGTCTCATTGGTCCTGCTGCTACCGACCGGCCACGCCATGACACTGCAAATCACCGGCAGCTCGACCGGCCAGGGCGTGCACAACCTCACCTTCTGGGGCGAGCACCTGAACGCCACGCTCTTCCAGGGCAACAATTCCACATGGGTGATCAATGCCACGGGGGCGAACGGAGTATGAACCCTGCAACCGACCGGGCAAAAGGCAAGACTCTCGCCAGCCTCAGAGGCAGGCGTGTCCGCATCGCGGGAACCTTCGAGCGCATCAGCCCGCGCGGCCATGTGCTCTTGCGAAATGTCGACACCCCGGCAGGATATCTATCACATCTCTGGATCAGGTTTCAGGAGTGGCGGCTTCCTCTCCCTATGCCAGACGACCGGGTGCGCTTCGAGGCTACTATCCAACCCTACCAGCGAGCCAGAGATAATTCTTGGGATCTAGGACCGGAAGATCTGCGAGAGGTGAGTGAGTGATGTCCGACCACCAACGAGCAGAAGACTGCTGCACCATCCGGGGCACCCTGGATCTATTCGAGGAAGATCCAGCCACCATCCTCACCGTGCAGCTCGTGGCCATGACGCAGCATGTCAGCCAAGACACCGCCAGACGGCTTTTGCGGAACATGGCCGCAGCCGGAGTTCTGGAGCATCCTGCCCGAGAGGCCGACATTCTTGGCTCCAAGCAAAAAGTGCCCTGCATTGGCTGGATTCTCACAGAGAATGCCAGGCGCGGCGAGATACCAGACGCGGAAGATCTGGTCAGGAGGATGCCATGAAACTCTCGAAGGAAGAAGCGACTGCATTCTTCGCTGATTGGTACCGGGGAGAGCATCATTTTCCCTCGAAAATACAGCCATATGGCGACGGCTGGTCAATGAGTCACATAGGATCGGTGGCCACATTCGATTTCGACGATCTGACCCGGCTTGTGCTGCTTGCTCATGAAAAATGCATTCGAGCGCAGATCGAGCAGGGCGGCCCCAATCGAGTGAAGATTGCGATATGGAAACGCGAACGAGAAGGATCTCTATTCGAGCGGCATCCGACGATCGAGCAGGCAATAGAGGCTTTCAGGGAGGGACCCCCATGAGCTGCATCAACTCCCGCTTCTGCGAGCGATTGGCGCAGTCACAATGCGACCCGGAACGGTGCAGCGACTATGCGCTGACTGCCGCTGAGGTTGTCAGGATTGCGGCTGAAAAAACAGCAGTCTGCGAGGCGGTCTGATGCGCCCTGCTTGTTATTATACCGGAAAACCAGTCCGGCGAATCGAGATCGAGATATCGGAGTCGGGTTGGTTTTGTGTCGAAGAGCATTATCTCTCAGAAGGCATGGAACTCTGCATGAATAGCGGCATGGGGCGGTGGATGCCATGAGCAACCCCATAGGCTGGTGCGACCGCACCATCAATCCAATCACAGGCTGTCGGAACGGTTGCCAATTCTGCTATGCAGAGAGGTTCGCAAAACGCCTGAAAGGCCGGGCCGGATATCCTGTAGACGACCCATTCCGGCCCACATTCCATTTCGACAAGCTAGCAAAACTAACGGGGCTAAAAGGCCGTGGCAAAAGGATATTCTTGGACTCAATGGGCGATTGGTTCAGCCATGGGGTTGATAGGGCATGGGTTTGGGCCATAGTAGATGCCGTGAGGGATCTGCCAAGTCACACATTCATGGTGCTGACAAAGCGGCCAGACAGGATGCAGGTGGTCCTGGGCGGGATGATCGGCCCAATGCCCGCGAATCTTTGGTTTGGCGTCTCTGTGACGTGTCAGGCTGATTTGTGGCGCATAGGCTCCCTGATCTCTGGTTCTTGGCCGCACAATTTCGTCTCGTTTGAGCCACTGCACGGCCAAGTGGAGCTAGATCTAGCCGGGATTGAGTGGGTCATTGTCGGGGCGCAGAGCGGGCCGGGAAAGCTGGCACCGAACGCCGAGTGGGTTGCAGACATCTGCAAAGCCTGCGACCTGAGAGACATTCCCGTTTTCCTGAAAGACAATCTCCTGCATGTAGTCGGTGGGCCGCTCAATTTCCCGCCAAAAAACGAACCACTCAGGCAAGAGTTTCCCGAGGAGATGCAGCGATGAAGGCACAGACCACCCTCACCACCTTCTCCGCCCCGCAAACCGCGCTACCATGTCCGAATCGCTGCCAGGAATGCATCAACCGGTGCGGCCCCATCCAGAGCATAGGTGGCAAGCTGAAGGTGCGCTGCTTCTGCGCGCTCAAGGATGTCCGGGAAGGCTGCCCGTCATTCTCTGATGGCACAGAGCTGAAGGCCATGGAGCAGTTCAAGCCGCCAGAAGGATGGCAGGCAAAGAAGTGGAGGGGCGAATGATCCGCATCGTCCGCCCGCCACGCGAGCGCGTCGTCCGACCCTGGCCGCCCTTCCATGTGGATCTGGTGGGCAGGCATCCTCGAGTACACCGAAACTATAGGCACAGGGGCCGGACATGAGCCTGCCCACCTGCCCTGCTTGCGGCTCTCCATGCGAGTTTTTGGGCAATGAATCCGGCACCGGCAAGTCCTGGTACGCCTGCCGGATCTGCATGCCCAATCATGTCTTCAGCCGGAAGCTTGCAGAGCAGCCGAGATTCGGCTTCCAAGGACGGGATTGATGGCCGCTGCCTCTGGCTTCGTGCCTGCCTCAGAACTCGGCCCGTCTCCCTCGAGGGAAGCCGAGCTGGAGGATCTATGCAGCCGCCAGGCCGAGCAGATCGAGCGGCTACAGGACCTCGCCACAGAGCCACATCCAGCAGCGAGCCAACCGCACGGCGCTATCATCAGGCCAGAGGAAGTTGAGGCCTACACCAAGATTCTGGGCGCTCTGGGCAAGCGAGTCGAGGACCTGGAACGACTCACAGCCAAGCAGGCCAAGGCAATTGAGGACCTGCGAAAGAAGAACGAGGGGCTCGGCATCGAGATCTATGATGTCCGAGAAATGTCGAGGACCATTATCCAGGATGCCTGCAGGCGGATCACAGCCATCGAGGAGAAAGACAAGCCGGAAAATTCAGAGACGAACCAGACACGGGCCAAGAAAATCAAAGAGTACCTAGCCGAAAACGGCACGCCTGGCAAGTTCCTCGACAAAAGAACAATGAAACTGATCGAGGGCCGGGCAGTCCGCTTTGAGCTTTTACGATCATATCTTGTAATCGACAAGTGGCAACTCAATCGAGCGTTGCGCACCCTAATAAAAATGTATCCAGGAGAATATTGTAAAAAGAAATTAAATAAGACTACATGGCTTTTGGTTGAGCGTCCCAAGTTGTAATGCTACCGCAACTAAAGACCAAGGGCCATAGGCAGCGCGGGCGTTCATGAACGTTCACAAAGGCATGGCGGGCTAAAATCTGTCCCAAATACTGCCTAAAATTGTATCGTCTTAATTTGAGTAAGAGTAAGAATATAATGAATAGTATATAAACAACAGACAAGTTGCAACGGGCCGCAATTTCAGAGCGTTAAGTTGCGGTGGCAATGCAACTTGAGAAAATGGAGGTTCAAAGATGCAAATGCACGTAATCGCCACAGAGCTGGGACCGGACTGGTCCGGACCGTACACGGACATCGCTCTGGCAAACAAGATCCTGGCCATCGTCCGGCAGCTCGATCCAGAGGCCGAGATCATCAGCAAGGATGCGAATCCCTACGCCGAGCAAATCAATGCGGGCCTACAACCCTATCACATCCACGTCTCCGTCATCGGAGGCGAGCCGCAACTGCCCGCCGAGGTCCGGCTGACCTGGCCGCCGGCTGACGCAGAAGGTATCCAGGACAGCTCTTCAGAGGAGACGAACTATTTTGTCTGGGCTCTCAACGAGAAAGATGCACTTCTGAGGCTGGCTAGGCTCAACAAAGCCACGCCAAGAGCGAGCACGAAAGCGAAAGCGGAGGCAACGGCATGAGCACCACAGTCGAAGTCATGCTGAAAGCCAAGCTGGCTGAATTGGGCGCAAACGGGCTGGTAAATCCTGGCGAGGAGTGTGGTTGTGGGACTGACGACATAGCACCATGCGGCTCGCTGAATATGTCCGAATGCGTCGCCGCAAAATGGGTCCCGAAAAGCGAGGCCGATCCAGAAATCATGGAACTCCAGGATTCGGGTGCAGACGGATATTTTGAGGCTCTGCCGGAGGGTGAGGTATGAGCACCACACAAGATTTTCTTTTCGAGCAGATCACAGAGAGCCTTTCGCAGCTCTCTGACAAGCAGCTCACTAATCTAATCGAAGTCATTCGAGTAACACAAAAAGAGCGAGAAGACGACCGCATAGAAGCGGCGGCGGGGTGCTGATGACAGCAATATCATGCAGATTCATGCGGCTGGAGACTGAGAATATAGTCAGTCCAATCTCGGCAATTCTCTGCACCGATCCACAACGAGATAGCGATTTCTGCATATGCAATTGGCAGGCCGGAGAATGCACCTGCCAAAAGGAGATACTATAATGATATCAGCCAAATCCCTCCAGGATGCCGTCTATGGGGCGATCTTCCCTGGCGGCATGATCCCACTGCGATGCAAGGACCTCATCCCGGCCATCGATGCCAGGATCAAGGAGATCGCAGAGCTAGCCGAGGGCAAAACCATAGAGGGCATGAATCGTCGTCTCGGAAAGGCAGACTCACAGGCCCTCACAGAGCAGATCGTCCAGCTCCGGGACTCATGCGAGCCGCCCATGAGCTACCGAGAGATCATGCGCCGGCTGGGAAATGTCATCTCACCGGACGCTGCCAGGAATCGCTATGACGACGTGAAGAGGGCCGCCAAGGACGCTGAGATGCAGCGGGAAGGCTACGCAGCTCTATCAGGTGAGGCGATCCAGGCCGGGACCTACAAGACGCCTCCCGAGGTACAAGAGAAAATCAACCTAGCGAGAAATGTCCAGCGCGAAGAAACCGTCTCGCCGAAACCGCAAGAGCCCATAATTCTCGGCACGGTGAGAGAAGGGTGTCGAGTCTTACGGCATCTGGGTAAGATGCACCGAGACGAAACAATCAATAGCAGTGACCATATCGCTGACCCCAACGAAATGGTTGCCGCCACGGCAGAGGACGGCAAAAGCAAGGAAAATGAGACAGATATTTTGCCTACCGCTCCGGCGCCGGCCCCGGACGGATTGCCCGCCAATTGCGAAGAGGCAACTACTCGGAATTCCCGAATGGTTCAAGAAATTCAGGAAGATAAGCGAGACCTCACGACGAAGCAATTGGGCCACATCAACGGCCCGAAGATCCCCCACAGCGAGGATGAATTCATCCTGCGGCTCAGGGCAGAGGGCAAGATCTACAGAGAGATCCATGAGGCTCTACTAGCAAAGGGCATCACCTGTACGCTGGATGATGTCACAGCTCGCCATACGAGCGAGAAAAGGAAGCGAGAAAAGGCGCAGAACGTAGAAAAACGTACATCCGCACCGCAAAACGTATCTCCCGCCCAACCGGATGCGGCCAAGCCACAGAGCCTTCCCGGCGCTGAGGGAGCCCAGGACGCAGCGCGCGCAAATCCGCGCGGAACACCGGAAGAGAACCCGGAACCGAAGTTCATCAGCAGATATGCGCTCAACGAAAAAGTATGGAATCTCCACAAGCAGGGAAAGACTCCTGGCCAGATCTCAGATGAGCTATGCCAGGAAGGATACTACTACGGAGTAGATCGAGTACGTAGAATGCTAATTCAGCAGGGGGCAGATATATGAACGCCAAGCAGGAGAAGGAACTCGCCGAAGCCAACGGCCATCTCCTCTACTGGCAGCGGCTGGAGCAATCCCTGGGAGTCATGATCAGCCGGGCAAAGGGCGAGATTATCCTGGCCCAAAAGGAGCAGAAACGCTGGGAAGGCAGGATTGCCACAATGGAGAGGAAGGCATGAGCCAAAAAGATGTGTGCGACTCGCTGGCCGCAAATCCAGAGTCGGGGCTCGAATGGCGAGGCGCACCATGAACTTCACCGACACGCAGGTCCTCACCCTGGTCCGGGCCAATCCTGGACTCAATCTCTATCAGCTCCGTCAGAAGGCCGCGGAAGAGATGAGCCGGTGGCCCTGGACCATCGGAAAGGTCCAGGCAGCGGTGAAGAGGCTGGAAGAAGCGAAAAGGATTGAAACAGAATCGGTCATCCAAGGAGGTAGGGCATGTGTGCTGGTGCGGTGCAAGTGAACAGTCTAAAATCTCATAATATTATTTTTTCCAGGATACACTATATTGAGGAGATGGAAAACTACAGCGACGCCGAAATGAAAGCCCTGCAGAAAGACAAGGCATTCATGCGAATCTGGGACGGCGGCGTCATGGTCGGCCAGGAAATAGATATTAGAAGCATGGTCACAGAGGAAAATGATCGCGTCGTTCTGAATGGCCGCAAATTCACTCGCTCTTCCTGGGACTGGAGACCTCCTCAGATAATTCGCGGCCAGGGAAGGCTCGCGAAAGAATATTCTGATCCCAGAAACAATCATCCTGAAATCAGCATCTACACAGAAGGCGGCAAGCTCTTGCGGCTCGATGCCTGCCCATGTGGCGGCGAGCTGGAGATGGACCACAATTATAATTTGTATTGCCTAAAATGTTTTCGAATCTACGAATAATAGTCACAAGCTATGACGCTACGGCTGAGTTGTGAATGTCGGAGGTACAATCCGGCATCAACTTCATGACGCTGCCAAAGAAGCGCGGCAGCTTCATGCTCACAGTCATCTTAGGATGAACTCAAAAAGGAGGTGAAAGAGCCTCCACAGAACCGTATTCGATATATTGCCCAACCAAGGGACGAACCTCCATCAGGGCAGGCCGGGACGCCTGCCCATTAAGATTACATGACGCAAAAGTACAAAGGTCATCGGCTAGACCATTGGCGCATCAATCTCTCAATCG